>NZ_JAWJBL010000008.1:0-863558 GCF_032842965.1 Psychrobacter sp. CAM01 | reverse complement strand
GTCTTAGTCTTGTCCAGTGTTCATCTTTGAGCATGGTGCGAGGCATAGCGAACGATATCTTTTTTGTGTGAGAACTTAAAGATTAACCGTTCGCTATTTTTTTTGCCATTAATTTGTCGCCAATGTTCAACACGACCTAATTAATAGTCACTTGTGAGACTGCACGCAATAAGACAGCATTGCCCGTCGAGAGCGTCAAGGTCACCCGCGAGGTGGTGACAAACGAGACCTTCTGACCATCTTTTACCCAGCTTTCATTGGTAGTCATATTGGCTTTGGCCTGTCCACCAGTGATGACGATGTTATCGACTGAGATGTCGTAGCGATAATTGGAGGTGTCATTCCAGCTGTTTTGCAGCAGTTTTAGATAAGCCTCTTTATCCAAACTGGTTGACTTCCCTTTTCTAGATAAAGAGATCAGCGCATCATCAGAGACCAAACGTGCAACTTGGTTGATGTTTTGACTATTCGCTGATGATTTCATGGCAGCGGCGTAGTTTTTTACCAGCGCTTCGGTCATGGTCGCCGCCTGCGCATTGATCGTAATGGTGCTTGCAGCAGCAACGACAGCGGCTACACTGGCACTTTTTATCGTCAGAGCCAAAAGCCCGTTTCCCCATACTCGTTTCATGATAATCCTTAGCGATATTATTGGCGTTATGGCCATCCATTTTTTATTTATCTATGTATTGATGTGAAGGCCACTAGCGCATTTATCGTTTGACTAAATAGGCCCCTATACAGAGTATAGATGTTGACGCCTTAATATTGACTTTACGAACCATATTGGTAATTTTTTTAATCCAATCACGGCAGACTCGTATCATAGTGTGAGACTATCATTCAATTCTCACAGCCATGTGACACCCTGTGTAATTATTGCGAATATCTCTGACGCTGCCATCACGAAGCATACAGTCATATCAAGCCTTACTGATTATCGCAATAAGACTTGATAGCAACAGACACTCAAAGCAGCGAGGCGGCATCATGATCAGTTACGCTTAGCGCTACGACTTGGCTTCTGAGCCATTGTCTTCAGGCTGTTCGTCATCGCTGAGCTTCATACCGAGGCGCTCTACGCGTCTGTCCATCATTTGCCGTGCCAGCGCCTGCATGTCCTCAACACGGTCTATCTCATCGACAATCTCCAGCCCGAGCAAGGTTTCAAACACATCTTCCAACGTTACCAAGCCTTTGACTTCCCCATACTCACCCACAGTAATGGCAATGTGAACACGATTTTTTAGCATCAGCTCTAGTAAGTCAAATAGCTTCATTTTTGAGAACACAAAGGTGATCTCTCGTTTAAACTGGGTCAACGGTTTGTGCATGGCGTGGTTGACTTTGGCCAGCAGCATATCTGTCTTTAGCACAAAACCGGTAATATTGTCCAAATCACCATCATAAATTGGCAAACGCGAAAACGTCAGCTTAGGGCGATCCACCAGCAGCTCAGCCACGGTTTTATTTTCTTCAAAAGCGAGCATCACAGAGCGCGGCGTCATGATGTCCTCAACCTTGATAGCACCAAAGGCCAGCAAATTACGGATAATGCGCGACTCTAGCGGATCTATCTGACCCGACTCCTCACCGATACTGGCCAAAGCGGCAAACTCACGGCGGCTAAAGGTTTGCGGCTCTTTACCGCGCACCAGTAGCTTGGTGAGGCGCTCTGATATCCAAATCAGTGGATACAGCAGCAAGATAATGCCGCGGACAAAATAAGCAACCAGACCGCTAAGCTGACGCCAATACAGCGTACCCAAAGTCTTAGGAATGATTTCAGACAAAAACAAAATCGCCAGCGTCATAATCGCCGAAAACAGTCCAAACCAAGCACTACCAAAGACAATAGTCGCTTGGGCACCAGCGCCGATAGAGCCAAGCGTGTGCGCCACTGTGTTTAAGGTCAAAATAGCGGCCAACGACTGATCGATATTGTCAACTTTTAGACTTTTAAGCATTTCCGCTTTTTTGGGGTTGCTTTCTTGTACGTCCGCGATAAACGACGGCGTCATACTCAGCAAAACAGACTCTGCCAACGAACACACAAAAGACACGCCGATGGCCAGTACGACAAAAAATATCAGCAGCATCACACTCAGCGCTGTTGGCGCAGCCGCCGCGTCAGCCGCCCATGCCAGCTGCGGTAGTAGCAAGACGGCAGGCAACGGCAGCATCGCGAGTAACGGCCGCCCAAAACGAGCAGGACGACACATCTTTGGGGGAGGTTCTGCTGACTCATCTTGACGACAAGCCCGCGGACGATTTAAACGAGGTACAAACATAAAAGAGGTGGACAAGTTAGGTAACCTAAACAGAAAAGAAGAAAAAGATAATATCATGAGTACGCGCCGCCGGGCATCTACCGCATAAAAGCTGGTTGATACTCGACAAACAGGCACTCATCGCTACCCACCACCTTGCCTGACAGCTTGTCTTATAGGCAACTAATAACCCAGTCAGTCAACAACTAATATTTGGCTGCTGCGCGTGACATTTTATAAGGACAGCTTACCAGCCCTACCCTCTGGGTATCGTGTGGCGGCAATTATTGCCATTTGATAGTAGCATTGATGATAATATTTCACAATAAGCCGCTCTTTTTAAGTGCGATTTTTTACGTACGCCGTTTATCCCCGAGGTTTTACGTTTCGTCATACGGGTTTTTGGCGAGCATTTGATGTGGTCAATCGCCCGATATACCAGAGAAAACGCACCCAGCTTATGATTAACAGTTACCAAGTCTGGGATTTTTTGTTACTATGCGTCTAATTTTATTATTGTCTATGACTTACTGAGAGTAAATTATGTTGCTATTTATCCAAGCGGCCCATGCGGCCCCAGAAACTGCAGGCGCTGCGTCAATATTTGGCCAGATCTTATTGCCTGTCGCTTTTTTTGCGATTTTTTATTTTTTGGTCATTCGCCCGCAGTCTAAGCGTACCAAAGAGCATCGTGCTATGGTCAATGCGCTTAGTGTCGGCAATGAGATTATCTTTGCTGGTGGTTTGATGGGTCGTATCAAAGACATCGAGGGCGACTATGCTGTCGTCAGTTTGAACAACAACACAGATGTTAAGATACAGCGCGCTTCTGTCATCTCAGTATTGCCTGCTGGCACTATCGAGAGCGTATGATTATCAGCCGTGCTGTATTTATGAGCGTGCGCTCGTCGTACTGATGAATACGTACGTGCCTAAAAAATGACCGTACCTTGTCTACGGTCATTTTTCGCTATAAAGTAGCAAAACCTTGCATTTTATAATGCCAAAGACGGCAATAAGTTGTCAGCTCTATGTTATCGACAATGTATCGATAACAGATATTTTAGATGACGGCGCAAAGCGTCATCTGTATTATTTGCTTTATTGTTTTATGCTTTATTATCATCGCGGATGATCGCAATGGTACATGACAACGACTGCCAAATACGGCATTCGGCCATTGCTATCGCTAACTTCCCATCTGCTAACTTGTGGCCTACGTCGCCAGTCGTTTATCAACCTAAAGAAGTGATTATGCAATATCCCGCTTGGAAATACTTACTCATCGCCGTCGTGCTTATCATTGCCGGTCTGTATGCTGCCCCCAACCTCTATCCTGACGAACCTGCCGTACAGATTACCAGTGCGGCCGCAGGTACTCAGCTGTCTGAAGGTATTTTGACTGAGTCACAAAGCCTCCTTACTGAGGCAGGTCTGGACAGTCATGATGGTACGTTTGAGGGCAACAGTGCGCTGTTACGCCTAAAAAACCCTGTCGATCAGCTCAAAGCGCAAGAAGTACTGCGCCAAAATCTGGGCGAGGACTATGTTGTGGCGCTCAACTTAGCACAGACCACGCCAGAGTGGCTACGTAGCATCGGCGCAAAACCGATGAAGCTTGGTCTGGATTTGCGCGGTGGTGTGCGCTTTGTTCTCGAAGTCGATATGGATAAGGCTCTCGAGCAGCGCTTAAGTAGTGCGAGCCGTGATATGCGCCGTGAGCTACGTGCTGAACGAGTGGCTGTCAAGGGCATCAAAACTGAAAACCAAAGTGTCGTACTGCATTTTGCCGATACCGACGCGCGTAACCGTGCTCAAAACATCCTACAAGGCTCAATGAGCAATACCTTTAGTTTGCAGTCTTCGATTGATGAGCAAGGCCCAGCGCTAATCTTGGCATACAATGACGCCACTCTCGATGAGATCAACAGCTATGCGGTCAATCAAAACCTCACGACCCTACGTAATCGTATTGCAGAGCTGGGCGTGACTGAAGCCTTGGTACAGTCACAAGGCGCTAGCCGTATCGTGGTCGAGCTACCTGGTGTACAGGACACAGCCGAGGCCAAACGTGTCCTTGGACGTACGGCAAACCTTGAGTTTCGCATGGTCGCTGAAGACGCTGATACCTACACAGGCGGCATTCCACCAGCAGGCACTGAGGCTTTCCCCTTTGAGACGCTCGATGGCCCTCCAGTACTGCTAGATCGTCAAGCCATCGTCACAGGTGATAAAGTCACCAATGCACAGACAGGCGTCGACGAAAACGGCTCGCCTGAAGTGAGCATCACGCTAGACAGTGCTGGCGGTAAGCTAATGCAAAATGCCACCCGTACTGCTGTTGGCAAACAGATGGCGGTTTTGTTTATCGAAAACAAACAAAGAGTCACCTATGAAGAAGACCCAGAGACTGGCGAGACCGTCGAAGTACGTACGCCTTACGCTGAGACAAAGGTCATCAACCGTGCCAATATTCAAGCGGTACTTGGCTCATCTTTCCGCATCACGGGGTTAGATAGTAGTGCTGAAGCAGCTGAGCTGGCGCTGTTATTACGCTCAGGTGCCTTAGCGGCCCCGATGTACTTCGTCGAAGAGCGCACCATTGGCCCATCACTCGGGCAAGAAAACATCGAAAAAGGCTTATTTTCGACGCAGGTCGGTTATTTGCTGGTCTTTGCCTTTATGATTGTTTTTTATCGCCTCTTTGGTGTCATCGCCAACGTGGCCCTAGCGGTAAACGTTATTATCATCATCGCTATTATGTCGATTTTAGGTTCATCGCTTACCCTACCAGGCATTGCAGGTATCGTTTTGACCATCGGTATGGCGGTCGATGCCAACGTCCTGATTTTTGAGCGCATACGCGAAGAGCTGGCCAATGGCGTACGGCCAAAATCCGCCATTGTGGCAGGATTTGATCGCGCTTTTAGTAGTATTTTTGATGCCAACCTCACCACGTTGTTGGTAGCGTTTATCTTGTTTGCCATCGGTACAGGCCCGATCAAAGGCTTTGCGATTACGTTAGCTATCGGTATTGTCAGCTCACTATTTACCGCCATCTTGGTGACACGTGCGCTGGTACAAATTGCTTATGGTAAGCGTAAATCTATCAAACGTTTGAGCATCGGTTAGGAGAACACTATGGCGATCGATAAGAACAACCCTTTAGAACAAAACAATCCAGATCGAAATGGTCCAGGCGGCTCAAACACAGACGCTAGCAGCACGCGCCGTCGCAAAAAACCACGTCGTGATGGCAAAGGCAGTAACAACCAAGCCAAATCAAAAAAAGCGCGCCGCGGCAATAGCGGTGATAACGCCGCGCAAACGCTCAACACCCAAGCCATCGATCCAAATCTCGATATAGGTGATGCAGAAGACTATGCAGCAGCGCAAGCAGAAGGCGGCATCAAAGCGATAGGCGATCAGCGTATCATTCCATTTATGAAGATAGAAAAGCCAATGGCGCTTTTATCGCTCTTGATGGTCATCGGTAGTATCATTGCAATTGCTGTCAATGGCCTAAACCTAGGCCTTGACTTTACCGGGGGCGTCTCAGCAGACGTACGCTATGAGCAACCTGTCGAGCAAGTAGAGGTCGTACAGGCTTTAGCCGATGGTGGCTTTGATGATGCTGTGGTACAGTATTTGGGTACTCGAGAAGAGCTGCTTGTACGCCTACCGCCGCAGTCTGATAATGTCGATGGACTAAATGCCAGCTTGACCCAAGCATTGGCACTACCCGATAATGCTGCTGATATCAGCAACGTCAATATCATCGGTAGCCAAGTGGGCAACGAAGTGTATTTGAACTCCGTCATGGCGTTGGCGCTGGCACTGGTTTGTATGCTCGGTTATGTGGCCCTACGTTTCCAATTTAAGCTATCGTTGGGAGCGGTGCTTTCGCTGTTTCATGATGCCATCGTTACTATTGGTGTCTTTGCCCTATTCGGCTTTCCATTTGACTTGACGGTGTTGGCTGCTATTTTGGCCTTGATCGGTTACTCATTGAACGATACGATTGTCGTCTATGACCGCATTCGCGAAAACTTCCGCCGCGTCCGTGGTATCTCACCGCGTCAGACCATTGACCTGTCTTTGACAGAGACGTTGCGCCGTACGATTATGACCATCTCAACCGTGTTACTTGTGGTATTGGCCATGATGTTCTTAGGCGGTGATGGACTATACTGGTTCTCAGTAGCGCTATTTATTGGTCTCCTGGCTGGTACGTATTCATCGACTTACATCGCAAGCTCAATCCCACTACGTATGGGACTGTCACGTGACGACTTTATTGTAAAAGTAAAGCCTGAGTTTGAAGAAGAAATCGTAACGTTTAACGATCCAAAAATGTACGAATAAAGCCGTATTTGGCCACGACGTCTTTCTCTTATCTCATGGCCAACTGACAACATAAGCACAAAATTTGTATCTTTAATACAATAATAGCGTGTGAAAAGAAGCACCTGACTCACCAGCTGTGAGTCTAGGTGCTTTTGTCTTTTTGCTGCGTTTATGGACTACTGACCACAATCAGGTCAATATAAGACAACCTCAGCCAGCAAAAAGACGTGTATCTATCACGTATCTTCATATTGTATGTCGACTTTATTTAGTATCGCCTACGACAGCGCGCTGTCTTTAACAAAGAGCATAAAACGAGTCAAAAATGTCAGTTACCGCCCCCTCTGCTAACGCCTTACCACCGATTGATACCCGCTATGCGCGCATCATTACAATTGCGCTGCCGGTTTTGCTGGCAAATCTGGCCATGCCACTACAAAGCGTGATCGATACGGCCATCGTCGGCAATATGAATGATACTGCTAAGCTTGCAGGTATGGGACTTGCGATACAATTACTGTCTTTATTGCTGGTCAGTTTTAACTTTTTGCAATATGCATCGTCTGGGCTATCCGCGCAAGCACTGGGGCAACTGGCGGGCCGTATGGATGGAGCAAGCGAAGATAAAAACACGTCTGATTATCATACTATCGCTCCTTTGCTGTCCATCTTACAGCGTGCTTTATTATTAGCCACGGCCATCGGCTTGGTATTGCTGCTGGCAAAACCATGGCTAATAGACTTTGGCCTACAGGCACTGTCGGCCAATCCTGAGAGTGGCCGCGCGGCCAAGACGTATTTGGATGTGCGTTTTTGGGGTGTCATCGCCGAGCTGATGAACTTTGCTTTTATTGGCTGGTTTGCAGGGCAAGGCAAAACCCGTTATATGCTGTATCAGCAGGGCTTTATCGCCGTGCTCAATATTGTCCTAACGCTGTTTTTTGTCTTTGGGTTACAGATGGAACTGGTCGGGGTGGCACTGGGCACCACCATTGCGTTTTGGTCAGGTGTATTGTTGGCTTTATGGCTTAGCTGCCGGCACCTAAAGATATCTTGGCGAACCTTGATTTGTGCTGATCGCCAGCACTTTACTAAAGATAAAATGCTTAGGCTATTTTCACTGAACAAAGACATCTTTATACGTACGCTGATTCTAACGTTAAGCTTTGCTTGGATTACCCGTCTATCTGCTCAAAGTGGCGATGTTATATTGGCTGCCAATGCCATATTATTACAAGTATTGAGCATATCAGCCTTTGCCTTAGATGGCGTTGCTGTATCCGCTGAGACGCTGAGCGGACAGGCAGCTGGACGACGTGACTGGTCAAGTTTTCGCGTCATTATCAAGCGCACTGGGGTCGTTAGCTACACGCTGGCTATCTTATTAAGCGCGGTTTGGTGGCTGGCCATGCCTATCTACCTACCATTTATGACCAATATCGAGGCGGTGTTTCGCTTAGCTGACCAATATCACTTGTATGCGGTGCTCTTACCCTTAGTCGGTGTGGGCGCATATTGGCTGGATGGCATATTTTTTGGTCTAACTGCTGGTAAGGTGATTCGGAATGCTGCGCTTATCTTAGCGGCTGTTTTTTTTCCGCTAAGCTGGCTACTCTATCAGCAGTGGGATATGACTGGTATTTGGCTGAGTGTCTGGAGCCTATTACTACTCAGACTTATCATTTTAATAGGTTTTTTATACCGGGCTCATCAGACAGGCGATTATGAAAAGCTCCAAATAGACGCGTAAGGCGGCATTTGCTCCGATGTTGATATCGTCAGTTCGATATAAAAATGTTATAGCAAGTTAATAAAAAAGTCAGTAGGAAAATTAGGATGTCACGTGACTACTCAATCAAAACCATTACATCAGCAGCATAGGGCCCACTATAACTGGGCCGAAGGATTTAAAAAAAGTTTGCCTGTGGCAATGGGTTATCTGCCAGCGGGGATAGCCTTTGGTGTGCTCGCGCAGGTGGCGGGCGTCCCTATATGGGCGACCATTATGCTCAGTGTCGTACTCTATGCAGGCGCCGCTCAGTACGCCTGCTTACCCATGCTCAGCGCCGGCCTACCGATTGGCAATATGGCAACCAATATTGCCGCAATTAACCTGCGTCATGTGTTTTATGGGATGCCATTGCTTCAATCTCTCCCGCAAAATAAAATCGCCAAAACCTACTGTTTGTTTGCCTTGACCGACGAGACATTTTCGGTGATGACCAGCCTACCTCATGAGTCAAGGCGGTCGCTCATTTTACCCATTAGTCTGTTTAACCAAAGCTGGTGGGTGTTGGCAGGCGCGATCGGCGTGATGATCGGCAGCACCCTTAGTGATATGGTGCCGCATTTAGATTTTGCGCTGGTCTGTCTGTTTGCGATATTGGCCTATGAGCAGTTTCAGAGCATCAAACGCTATTTCCCTATTGGCATTGCCATTATCGCGTTATTGATTGCCTCAGTATTTACCAGTAACTGGTTATTGTTGGTGGCCATTTTTATTTGTATGTTGATGATTTTGGCACGTGGTTTTTGGGTACAGCGCGGTATAAAAGGAGACGCTCATGAGCAGTAGTTATCTGATTTTGGCCACCTTTGCGATGGCTGCAGTGACCTTTGTCACGCGTGCACTACCCGCTTTGATACCAAAAAAGCTGCTGGACACGCCGTGGCTACACCGTTTAAATGAAAGCTTGCCCTTATCGGTGATGGTGCTGCTTATCCTCACCAGCCTTTCTTATCAAAACTTATCAGCCACCACCGGTATGCATAGCGCAGAGCTACATTTGCTGATGGCACAGATTGGCGCGCTACTGTTGGTGCTACTGGTTTATCATATCAGCCGTCAGTTATTGGTCAGTATGGTCGTTGGTATCGCTGCCATTAATGGGCTGCTATGGCTGTTTACTCAGTTTTTGGGCTAACAGTTTTATAGCAGCACCGCTTTATCTTATCTTTATCTTGTGATGAAAAAGGCTGAACTCTGAGAAGAGTCCAGCCTTTTTATTAGATACTATGAGCGGCTGCTCAGTGAGACATTATAGCTCTTCGACGCCCATCATATCGACTGGCGTATCGGCGACGATTTGCACGCCTTTTTTACCTGTTTTGGCAGTGTCGCTGCGCTGCTCTTGTAGATAGTCAAGATAGGCTTCGTTGATTTGACCTGTGATGTAGCAGCCATTAAACACGGCACAATCAAACCCTTCTACTTTGCTGTACTTGGTGTCCTTGACCGCGTCAATCAAATCCTCTAAATCTTGGAAAATCAAACGATCAGCACCGATGATATCTCGTACTTCCTCTACCGTATGACCAGAGGCGATCAGCTCGCTACGCACCGGCATATCGATACCATACACGTTTGGATACTTGACTGGCGGCGCGGCACTGGCAAAAAACACTTTGTTGGCACCAGCATCACGCGCCATCTGGATGATCTCATGACAAGTTGTGCCACGGACGATAGAGTCATCTACCAACAGTACATTTTTGCCCTTAAACTCGAGCGGTACTGCACTGAGCTTTTGACGGACAGATTTTTTGCGCTGCTGCTGACCTGGCATGATAAAAGTACGCCCGATATAGCGGTTTTTCATAAACCCTTCACGGTATTTGACGTTCATCTTTAATGCCAGCTCCATCGCAGAGGTGCGCGAGGTGTCTGGAATAGGAATCACCACGTCGATATCGTGATCGTCGCCCCACTCTGCCAAGATTTTGTCTGCCAGTTTTTCGCCCATGCGCAAGCGTGATTTGTAAACCGAGATGTTGTCCATAATAGAGTCTGGACGGGCAAAGTAAACATACTCAAAGATACAAGGCGTGTATTCTTTTTGCTCAACACATTGATGGGTATGCAGCTTGTGATCCAAATCGATAAAAATTGCTTCGCCTGGTTTGACATCACGAATAATGCTAAAGCCTGACCCTGTCAATGCCACAGACTCAGATGCCACCATGTATTCGGTGCCACCGTTGGGTGCCATGCGCTTACCAAAAATCAGCGGACGAATACCGTTTGGATCACGAAACGCCAATAAGCCGTGACCTGTGATCAAAGCGACCACGCCATAAGCGCCTTCGCAGCGGCTATATACCGCTTTTACCGCTTCAAAAATATCGTCAGCGCTTGGGTTGGTTTTGCCCAAGTTTTGCATCTCATGCGCTAGTACGTTGAGCAGGACCTCAGAGTCAGAGTCGGTATTTAGATGGCGACGATCTTCGATGTACAGCTCTTTTGCCAAACTCTCAGCATTGGTTAAATTACCATTGTGCGCCAAGGTGATGCCATAAGGCGAGTTGACATAAAATGGCTGAGCTTCTGCGCTGCTAGAGGTACCCGCTGTTGGATAGCGTACGTGGCCGATACCAAATTTGCCGACCAGCTTGATCATATGACGGTTCATAAACACATCACGGACCATGCCGTTTTCTTTACGCAGATAGAGTCGTCCATCTTGCAACGTCACAATACCTGCTGCATCTTGCCCGCGATGCTGTAGCATCGTCAAGCCATCATAAAGAATCTGATTGACTGGCTCATGAGCTGCAACCCCAACGACTCCACACATAGTTTTATCCTATTTTGACCCATACATTAGTACTACAATGACGACGAGACTTTAGAGCGGCCTGTTTAGCAGCCAGCATCGCCTTGCCATCTGCCTGATAATATCTCTTACTACACTGATGTGTTATTTGTCAAAAACGCCCGCCATCGACTCTAGTATGTCGATTGCCCGTTTATGAGCTGTAATTGCTATCAAATCATTTTTTATCAAGGAAAAATACGAAGATAATGTCATAAAATTTGGTCTAACCAAAATTGGCCGATGATATCGAACGCTTAAGACTGATTGACCTGATCCCACGCCATGCCCAGTACGTCTGACACCAAGGCTTTACCCATCGGTGCATAAGGCAATAGCTCTGGCGCGAGGACGGACGTTTGCCACTGCGGCATTTGTACCAGCAAAGGCGCGCTGACACTCAGCACCACCAAGACCATCAGTACGTTTTTTGCCGCACCGAGTACGCCGCCTGCCATTTTATCCAACACACCCAAACGCAGCGTCTGAAGGATACCGGAGAAGACAAAAGCAACCAAGTGCATAATGGCTAAAATAACAATCACCACCAATAAAAACGCCATGGCTATCTGCAAAACAGGGTTTTGTACCACACCCACCAGCTGCGGGGCAATCGAACCTGCCAACCGAGTGGCGGCGATAAGGGCGACAAACCAGCCCAGCAAACCCACTGCTGTCTTAATCAGCCCTACCTGAAAGCCGCGCCACAGTCCAATTAAGACAACAATAGCAATCACGATATCCAAACCACTCATGTCCTATGCCTCATTGGTTTTATCATCTGTATGGTGAGAGACTGCCGCTGAGGACAGGCTTTAGCCTTCCATGGCGTCATAATAGCCGCCAATCGCCTGAATACAAGACTGTACCAGACCAGGCCCACGATAAATAAGCCCAGTATATAGCTGTATCATATCGGCCCCTGCTTCGATTTTTTTGACCGCTTTGGCGCCACTATCGATACCGCCCACCCCAATCAGTGCCACCTTGCCCTCTAGCTGATCTGAGAACTGCTGCAATATCTGGGTACTGGTATGGCTCACCGGACGACCTGATAGCCCGCCTGCTTGATCGCCATCTCGCAGATCCTCAACCCCGACTCGGCTCAGCGTGGTATTGGTTGCGATTAGACCATCAATCTCAAAGTCTATTAATTGCTGCGATATATAGTCAACTTGTAATGGCTCTAAATCTGGAGCTACCTTTAGCACCAATGGCACATAAAAGCCATATTCGCTAGCCAATTGACTGTGGCGGTTTTTGATCGTATGCAGCAGCTGCGTCAGTGCTTCACCACTTTGTAAATCGCGTAAGTTTTTGGTGTTGGGCGAGGAGATATTGACCGTAATATAAGAGGCATGCGGATAGACACGCTCGAGACAGTATACATAGTCATCGGCCGCCTGCTCTACAGGGGTGTCGGCGTTTTTACCGATATTAATTCCGATGTTGCCTTTGTATTTACACCGTTTAACGTTTTCTATCAGATAATCAACGCCCTGATTATTAAACCCCATACGATTGATAATCGCATCGGCTTGTTTGATTCGAAAGAGCCTGGGTTTCTCATTGCCCGCCTGCGCTCGAGGCGTGACGGTCCCGACCTCAATAAAGCCAAAACCCAGCTCCGCCAGCGCATCGATATAATCGCCGTTTTTGTCCAGTCCAGCAGCCAACCCCACAGGATTGGAAAACTGCAATCCCATACAGTCAGTGGGCTGCATCAACTGACCATAGGCCAATCCCAATACACGCGCTCTGTACGCTTTGTCCAATAAAGACAGTGTCATCTCATGGGCGTGCTCAGGATCCATATTAAACAAAAAAGGGCGAAGTAAGGCATAAGACATAATGGTGGCAGACCCTGCTCGAAAGTTATGGTGAATGAAAAGTGCGGATAAGATCAAGCGCTGCGATTATATCAGCTTAACAGAAATAAGAGCAAAGTTTCATGGGCTAAATTTTTATATTAAGGAACAGGGCGATTGTCTGTGAGTGCAATCCAGCCTCTGATGATTCGGTAGAGATGCCAAATAAAAGTAAACAGCATTATTAGCAAGCCAACCCCTGCCAGTAGTACCGAGCCGATGGCCATGTTGTTGCTACTATCGGTCAACATACTCACCCCAAATCCGCCGAGCGCAAAGGCAATAATAACAATGCCCAGGACAAACCAAACAATACTGTACCAAAAAGTCTTGATTTGCCAATCAAAATGAGTAGCAAGCCATGAGCCATCGGCATCATGACGCTTAGCATAGTTCATCACGATCGGCACAATCCACAACAGACCTGCGGTAAAATAACTGACCACATAGAGCAGATAAGTGATGTGATTGTAAGTGATTAAGGAGCGGCGTTTGTCGCTATTCATAGGATCCTTCGCCTGATTGTTATTGTTATTTATAGGATAATTGGCCATTGTACGCATCCATATCTGACAGTGACTGATACTTAGTTCATTGTGTCAAACAAAGGGGTTTTCAATGGTGCATCTATCAATAGCCTGCTGTAGATGACTCACTGAGCGATGGTCGCTTGTACTTGTATCAGCTGACTGGTCAAATCTTGTTGCATCGATAGCTGAGTAAACTGCCAACCCTGCTGCTGCAGCTTGGCAAGTGCGCCACTGACCACCGCTTGACTGGCATGATCAAAGCTGAGCTGTACCGCATCGCCCGCCACGACGACTTGCGCGTTGGCAATGCCTGAATGGTCAAGTAGCGTACTGACGCGGCTGGCAGGTGGCATGGCCGCTGCGCCGTCTGAGGCAGCAGATGCAGCGAACGCCTGACTGTCGATATTGCCTGCCTGAGCACGCAGCCAAAAATAATCGGCCACTTGCGCTTGATAGGCGTTTTTACTGTCTGTTGCTGCTTGATGCATACTATAGCCACCATAACCACCCACAAACACCAATAAAAACACAGACAGTACCATTAGCGCTAGCTGATCGCGTGATGGCAAGGCATGCCAGCGCGACGATAATGTGTTTCGGTAATGACTAAAATGCTCCAATAAAGCATTGTCCTTTATTGGCTTACTCGGCTCAGCAATACTGTTGCGGCTCTTAGCACGGCGCTGTAAACGTTTCATTATCTACCTTTTGCTGATTTTGCGATAAGTAAGAAAGACTTAGACTATGAGTAAGAAAGACTTAGACTATGAGGTCGCCATGGCCGCTTGTAAGTCCGCACTCTCTGCGACCGCTACTGTGATCTGACCACTGAACTGCCCTTGCTCAGTGCTATTAACCTGAGCCAGCTTTGCATCGATGCCTTGGGCGACCAAGGTGCTGGTAAACTGGTCAAGACTACCACGATCAGGAGCAATCAAGGTAAAACTTAGCGCAGAGGGCTGCATTACCAAAGCCTGTGCATGCAATGAAGACTGCTTGATCAAGGGTGATATCCGTGCCAGTGTCGCCATATGAGACGCCTGTGCTTGACTGTCATGGCGCAGCTTTGGTTGCAGCTGTATTTGTAGTTTGTTGCGACTGCTCAGTGGCTCGTTGGCAAACCAAGCATTATACTGATTTGCAATCTCAGCTTTGGTCGCAGTGGCTGCCTGCTGGTACTGATACCACTGCACGCCATCGGTTGCTATTTGTAGCACTAGCGCCGCCAACGCTACCATCATCGCCACCCGCAAATACGGCGATAGCTGAGAATCAGCAGATTTTACAAAGAAATTTAGCGCATGGCGCTCAGGGCTTTCAAGCGGTACTGGGGAATCAGATAGCGGCGTCAGCAGCAGCTGATGATCAGCGATAAGCTCAGCGGTGCGGGCAAACCAATCAGACCGAGCGTCCAGCTCGTCTTGCTGTTCTATAGCGGCGATAGGCGGCAAAACGCTCACCTCGCTTAAGTGCGGAAAACGCTCAAAAATCAGCGGTAAATAACTGACCGCCATGCCCTGCCATGCAGACTGGCGCAGCAAAGTGGTTTGCTCGTCTTGATAAAGCGTGATTTGCTGACCGGCCTGCTCCGTTGGCGCAGGTAATAACAAAAAATCAGGCAATAATGCGATGAGGCTCATGCCAGCCAACTGCGCGCTTTGTTGCCATGAGTCGATATCGCTTTGCGCCAAGGCATACAATTGATGACGCTCAGCGTGACTGATCTGGCGAACGGCCAACTGCTCCACAGGAGTCAAAGAGGTCTCTTCAAACAGATACTGCTTACCACTATTGCCCAGCTGCTTGAGCTGGGCGGTATTTAGCTCAGTATCTACCTGCAATACATGACTGGATGGAAAGTACAGGCAGACCGCATTTTTTCCATTGGCTTTATAACTCCTATATCCCTCTTGTAGCTGCTGCCACCCCTCAACGCTTTGCCAGTGTTGGAGGTCTTCATGCCAGACAGCCAGTGGGCTATGCTGCGCCCGTAACCAAACATGTATCACTAAGCGTGTCCTTAATCATTAAAGCATTTATCAAAGGTAGGTGGCGTTATTGTGTAGACAACTGCTACTGGGTGACGACCATAAGCACGGGCAAAACACGCATCACATCAAACAAGCTAATAAGGCTGCTTTGGTACAAAGCGATCCGTTTCACGCGCCATGCCAGCCATCACAAAGTCCATCTCAAACACTCGTGCTTCTGCCAAGGCAAACGACTCAGGATACTCTCCTATCAGCAGTCCTGCGATGTGAGCGACGATTGACATATGACACACAACTACCAAGCACTCGGCTTCGATATGACCAAGGTCGATCAAGGCTTGACGCGCATCATCTGCTGGCGTAATGTTATCTAGTACGACAAAGGGCACTGTTGGCGCACAGCCTTGAAACGCGGCCAAGGTTTGCTGCGCTCTGTCATAAGGACTCACGACAAACTGATCCGGCTGATAGCGCGTCATCACATACTCTGCCGTTTGCGCCGCCTGCTCTCTACCCAGATCTGTCAGTTGACGCGCGCTGTCTGGCCGCGTGTCATTCTCTGCTTGACCATGACGTACCAATATAATTTTCATGAGCTTCCTTAATGCCGCCTAAGCGCTGCATATCTACTGCAAGTTTTTAGCAAAATGGCTTTTTTATTTGGCGTATTATTTGTCTTTATCAC
Source organism: Psychrobacter sp. CAM01 (assembly GCF_032842965.1). Classification (NCBI taxonomy): domain Bacteria; kingdom Pseudomonadati; phylum Pseudomonadota; class Gammaproteobacteria; order Moraxellales; family Moraxellaceae; genus Psychrobacter; species Psychrobacter sp. CAM01. The sequence continues at coordinate 847,275 of NZ_JAWJBL010000008.1, read as the reverse complement.
TGTCCTTGTCAGCGGTTTTGCTGGCTGAGCTTTTCATATGTGCCGTTAGTGCCGCATTGCTATGATCATGCGCCATCACAAACTCGACATCGCTACGAAACCCAGCTTCCATCAGATGCAAAGCCACACCCAAGGCGGCCTTGTCTTCATAAATGACGGCGTAAAGGGCATGAGTGATGGGCATATAGATGCCCTCGCGGGTGGCTTTTTCGTGCACTTGCTGGATGGTATTGACCCCTTCTGCGGTCTGACCCAGCTTTTTGACTGCCGCATCGATATTCATACCGCGGCCAAGCATATTACCGATACGAAAATTGCGACTGAGCTCTGAGTTACAGGTTGCGTATAAATCACCAACGCCTGACAGGCCTAAGAATGTCAATGGATTGGCCCCCGCCTCGACCCCGAAACGGCTCATCTCAGCCAAAGCGCGGGTCAATATCATGGCCTTGGTGTTTTCGCCGACTTCATAGGCGGCTGCCATACCCATAGCAATCGCATAAATGTTTTTGAGCGCGCCGCCCAGCTCTACGCCTTTGACATCATCACTGGCAAATACCCGAAAAAACGCACTATGCAGCGCAGCTTGCACCGCATGGCGCAGCGGCTCAGACTCACTCGCAATCACCGTAGCAGATGGCATGTTTTTCATGATTTCTATGGCCAGGTTGGGCCCTGACATCACGCCAAAATTCACCTCTGGCAACTCTTCTTTGATGATATCACTCATCAAGGCAAACGTGTCTTTTTCCATACCTTTGGTCAAAGAAACAATAGATTGCCCGCTGATAAAAGGCGCGATGTTTTTTAGTGTCTCACGAAAAGCCAAACCAGGCACCGCAATAAAAATAATGTCTTTGTCTTTGACTGCAGCGGCCAAGTCATGACTGTATTTTAAGCGATCATCAAGCTTATGCCCTGGCAGATATTTTTTGTTGGTTTGGGTTTTTGCCATCGCCTTAACAGTGCGTTTATTTCGCACCCAAAGCGTGGTATCACAGCCATTCCGCGCCGCGAGGTTTGCCATGGCAGTACCAAAACTGCCGCCACCCAAAAACGCCAAACGTAGCTTGATCGGGTTGCTATGGATTTTGGCCATGTTTTTTGCAACGGCAGACTCTACCGCACTGGGATTGAGCTTTTTACGGCCCAGACCTGATTTGGTGGCACGCTCGATGATGCCTGCCAGCAGACTGTTTTGTTTATCAGAGCTTTGCTTATCCGTGTCACTATGCTCGTTATTGGTGTCTTTATTACTGTCGTTAGGGCTAGTCATGTTCTGGTATCCGTGTTGACTGACTTATTATAAATAGCATTATCGTGATTGAAAACCAAGATGCCGGCTGTGCTTATTATGTATTGTGGGCATCTGAATCAAAGCGCCTGTATACCTTATGACTCAAAACGTATGAGCGGTTCAATGTCAATAGGCTTGCGTGTAGGCTCACTCTTAGGACTGGTGCCAGTATAAACAAAAGCCGTAATATAATCATCTGGCCCCACGCCAAAGTATGCCTTGACCGCAGGCTCATTACAGAGTGAGCCTGTCCGCCATACCGTACTAAAGCCTTGTGCCTTTAGAGCCAGTAGCATATTTTGGACAGCGGCGCCTGCGCTGAGCAGCTGCTCAAAAGGCGGCACTTTTTTGTGTGCTTGCATGTTGGTCACGACCGTTATGATAACAGGTGCACGTAGCGGCATGGTATGAGTTTTTTCGATGGTTTTTTCGGTCAGCACTTCACCTTGTTGTGCAGCCTGCGCCTTTGCGGCGGTCACTAATGCCTCGCCCAACTGACGACGCGCCTCACCTTCGGTCACGATAAACCGCCACGGTTGCAGCTTTTTGTGGTCAGGCGCTGTGGCCGCACAGGCGATTGCTGCTTCTATCTGAGCACGGGTAGGTGCCGGCGTGTCTAGATTGCCCATGCTGCGCCTCGAGCCAATCCAGCCGATCATCGCGTCGCTACTGACTGGCATATCATCCGTGTCGATACTTTGTATAGACTGCTTTTTATTATTTTTATCAGAGGTAGTCATTACTGCTCCTTATTTATTTTGTGGCCACAGACGGGTTGCGTCAAGCTTTGATAATTCTTAAAGCTGTCTTTTACTCAAAACGACTAAAAACCATTGCATGCGCACACGATATCACGCCTTTGTTATACCTTTAACACACCCTTGCACTCAACAGCTATTATTGTACTCAACAGCCATTGCCGCTACGCAGCCTCTTCGGTGCGATGCTCCATACGCAGGTAGTCTTCTGATTGCATCTCAAGCAAACGCGAACGTGTACGCTCAATCTCAAAAGCCAGTTTTTCTCCTTGATAAAGCTCAAGAATAGATTGCTCGGCACGCACCAATAGCTTGACACGGCGATCATAAAACTCATCGACTAGATAAATAAAGCGCCGCGTTGGATCCCGTAAATCATCGTCTAAGGCTGGCACCACATCGACCAGCACCGTACTAAACTGTTTGGCGATTTCGATAAAATCTGCAGCAGAGCGCGGCTCCATACACAAGTGTCTAAAGTCACAAAACAAGATGTCTTCGGTGCGGGCGTTGACCTTAATCGAGCGGCCATTGATGACAATAGGCTCTTTGCTGATTTTTTGATTGTTAGAGAGGCTGGCAAAACGGTTGGCCAGCCAGTGATGATTGGCCTTGGTCAATGGCGACTCATACAGCTCAGCTTGCTGCAGTACCCGCAAACGATAGTCGATGCCCGAGTCGATATTCATCACTGTAGTATGGTGCTCGACCTCAGCGATCGCAGGCAAAAAGCGGTCACGGTGCAGGCCATCTTTATACAGTCCTGCTGGCTCGATATTGGAGGTGGCGACCAACGTCACGCCGCGATTAAACAGCATGGTAAACAAATCGCCTAAGATCATGGCATCAGAGACGTTGGAGACAAAAAACTCATCAAAACAAATCACCACCGCTTCTTTGTAAATAATATCAGCGACTTTTTCGAGTGGATCACTTTGACCTTGGAGCGCGTTAAGCTCTTGGTGCACGCGCTGCATGAAATGATGGAAGTGCTGCCGCATCTTACGCTCGATGGTCAACGAGTCATAAAACATATCCATCATCCACGTCTTACCGCGGCCTACCCCGCCCCACATATACAGGCCCTTTGGGGCAGCAGGCTTGGATTTCAAAAAGCTAAAAAAGCGCTTTTTTTGTGGCACGCTGTCATTGAGCTGATGATACAGCTCATCGAGATAGCTCATGGCCTGATATTGCTGTTCATCTCGCGTAAACTCACCTGTGCTGATGGCTTGCTCGTAGCGTTGCAACGGGGATAAACTCATAATGCGACTCATTGTTTAATAGAATTTATTTAATAAAATCAAATGGCTGTATTTTTACCATTGTATATAGCTGACGCGGCGCTCATAGCAATCTGTCCTAGCTATCGTCCAGAAAAGCTATCATTAGAAAAACTATCGTCCAGAAATACTGTGGTGCTCAAGCAGTTTTTTTAATTCAGACAAACGCCCATGAAAAAAGTGCCCCGCCCCATCGACCACACTGACGGCGATACCCAGACGATCCGCAAATGCCTGCATCTTAGCAGGGTCAATTACCTCATCAGCATTACCATAAATCTCAAAGGTCTTATCAGCAGGTAAGTCGATATCACTACTGTCGTTTTTTTCTACCGATGGCGCGATTAGCGCGATATTTATAATCTCAAAATCGCTCACGTCCCAGATATGTGAGGCCTCAAGCACTTGCTCAGCGACACGCGCGGTGACATACCCGCCAAAGGAAAAACCGCCCAGCCATAGCTTGCGCGCGCCGGTTTGCTCAGCGATCCATTGTAGCACGGTCATCGCATCGACGACTTCGCCATCGGCATAATCATGCTCGCCTGTGGACTGACCGACACCGCGAAAATTAAACCGCACCACATGCATGCCACTATCGCGGGCAAAGCGGTACATGGTCGTGACCACTTTGTTATTCATCGTCCCATCAAACAAAGGGTTGGGGTGACAAAGCAGCGCCACCGTATCGGTATTGGGATCGTTAGGGTTGTCTTGTTGCCAAAGCGCATCAACCTCGAGCACGCCAGCAGGAGCAGGAATCAGGTGCATATTATTACTTACTTAATTAAGAATGAATGTCTCAATTATCCTAGATATGGTTTATATTTCAAGTGATTTGCTGTACAGACGCCTTAGGGCGTATCCTCAATTCAATCAATAGCCATCTAAATGGGCTAAAAATGGCTAAATCTGGCCAAACGGTGTCAAATAGCTGACTAATATCTCAATATTATCTGCGCTATTTTGCTTGTTTGACGGCGATTTATCTCATTTTTATCGCCATTTTTAAAATGAGGACACACCCTAGTAACCGCCTAAATGCCTATAAGTAAGACAACGGTAAGAGCGCACACAATAACTACCTAGACACCAAAGCGCCGAATGGGTTAGATTCATACTGATTGTGTAGTGGTGACTGGCAAAGTGTCAGTACCATTTATCATTAAAATACTCAACGTCTAAATTGAGGAATACATTATGATTACTATGAATAAAACCGCCGCTTTTGGTGCCACATTGGCCGCCGCACTTGCTTTGAGCGCTTGCCAAAGCACCCCTTCATCACCAGTCATTCAACGCGCCAACGCTACCTACGAAACCACCGGTATCGCCGATACAAAAGTCAAAGCGCAACAAAACGCCATCGATAGCGCTCAAAAAACGTGCCGCAGCAAGCAAGTGATTATCATTGAGGACACAGTCAACTACAATGGTATCTTAGATGAGCGCACAGGCCGCATGGTTGGACAAGCCGGCGCGGTGCTCGGTAGTATCTTTGGTACCGGCTCACCAGATTTATCGCGTGATGACGATTATGAATACACCATCAGCTTTCGCTGCCAATAACGTGATGGTGCGTAAACAAAGCTGCTAGCCACTCGCCAGCCCTTCTGTTTGTCACAGCATTTATGCAGCAGATCGGTTGGCTTCTCTTTTTGTGACTGCGCTTTTGAGGTAAACTGTCATCAGCTCAAAACCTCAAGCGATACACGCGGCGCTATTTCGCGGATTGTCAACTTGCCTTGCTCTCTGATTGATAGGGTTGGTTGTTTTTTGTCGCATTGCTTTTTACCACATTGTCTCTTTGGTTTTGATAGCAACCATTTCATACCTTTTTGTCCCATTTTATACCTTTATGTCTTAGTCGGCTTTGGTCTCCTATTATGCGCAAACCCAATCTCTCAAATATCAAACAAGCCAAAGTCCTAACCCCTGCCAAAGACTTGGCGACGTTAGAAGCTGAGCTTGCTGAGCAAGAAAACAGCCTAGAAGTCAGTTTAGAAGACACGGTGCTGCGCTTAAGTGACTACTTGTCGGCGGTAGAGATGGTGGTAAAAGAAACCTTTAACCATCGCGTGTGGGTGAAGGCTGAGATTCGCAACTTATCGAGCAAAGGCGGGCATTATTATTTTGAGTTGGCCGAAAAAGATGACGATGGTAAGGTCGTGGCCAGCTGCCGCGGCAACCTCTGGCGCTTTAAGGCCGCCCGCGTTTTGGCGAAGTTTGAGCGCGCAACGGGCATGCCGCTTGAGCGCGATCTGACCGTACTGCTCAAAGTATCGGCAGGTTTTCATGCGCAGTATGGCTTTTCGCTCACGATCGAGGATATCGATCCAAGCTACACGTTAGGCGATTTGGCGCGGCAGTATGCTGAGATGGTCGACCGCTTAACGGGCGAAGGACTCCTGCACCTCAATCAGCAGCTACCGACACCGTTTGATATCGAGCATGTGCTGGTCATCGCTCCCGAAAAAGCCGCAGGATTGGGCGACTTTCAAGCCGATGCAGACCGCTTAGCCAGTACCGGTGCTTGTCAGTTTCATTATCATCATGCCACCTTTCAGGGCAATCATGCGCCAAGCGAGATTCGCCAAGCTATCGTCAGTGCCCAGCAGCAATTCCAAGATACGTATCAGCGTTTGCCAGATTTATTAGTAATTATCCGCGGCGGCGGTGCGGTGGGCGATTTGGCTTACTTAAATGACTATGAGCTGGCAGCATTGGTGGCTGAGCAGCCTATTCCCGTGTGGGTCGGCATCGGTCATGAGCGAGATAAAGTCATTCTAGATGAGGTGGCGCATACCAGCTTTGATACGCCATCAAAAGTCATCGCAGCGATTATCAGTCATCTGGCTCAGCTCATTACCCAAACGCTGCAATACCAAGCACAAATCAAACAAGCCGCCACACAGCAGCTCACGATGGCTGAGCAAAAAACGTCACGACAATTGAGCCATATCCAATCGCATACCATCGGTCAGCTGACCGCACTGCGAAAAGACAGTGATTATGCGTGGCGTAGCATTCAGCAAAGCGCCCAGCGCCAAGTTAAGCAAGCAGCCAGACTCACCAGCAATCTGCGTGCGCAGACTCAATCCTTGGCTTATCAGCAATTAGCAGCCGCTTCTACTTATAGTCAAAACTACCAAAAAACGGTGATACAAACCGCCCAGCTGCGCGTCATACAAGCGCAGCGTAACAGCGAGCATCTGCGCGACATTGTCCTTTTGCACCGTCCTTCTCGTGTGCTCAAGCAAGGCTATACCATGCTCACTGATGCCAAAGACAAACAAATTCTGACCAGTAGCACACAGCTTTATCCTGAGCAAACCATTCATATCGTCTTAAAAGATGGCAAAGCACAGGCACAGATTGTTGAGATTAAAGACAATCACAAGAGGACAGAATCTGCTAATACGCTAACCGAATCAGACAACAACGTTTAAGAACCATTTACTTAAACCCTGTTATCTACTAAAACCAAACCATTACCAGAGATTAGGAAAACCTTATGACTACCCCGACTCGCCGACGCAAAAAAGCCGCCCCAAAAACCTTTAAGGCGGCTTACGATATTTTAAAAACCAATGCCGAGCAGCTACAGCAGCAAGACGAACCCGATATCGACAACCTTATGACCACGGTCGAAGAGTCAATCGCCGCGTATCGCGTCTGCGAAACTCGCATCAATGCCGTACAGCAAGCGCTAGATGCAGCGTTTGCTGAAGAGGGTCACACAGAAAATAAGGATCAAAATAGCAGCCGCTAATGGCGCTTTATTATGGCGTATCCACCTCAAACACTTGGCGAAGATAGGCAAGATACGTGTCATTATTAATCATGGTCTTGCCTGGGCTGTCAGACAATTTTGCCACAGGCTGACCGTTACACTCGACCAGCTTTAGCACGATATTGATTGGGGTAATGCCCATGTCATTGGTCAAGTTGGTGCCGATGCCAAAGCTGGTTTTGATACGGTCTTTGAAATACTGATGCAGCTCCCACGCTTTGTCCAAATCCAAACCATCACTAAAAGTCAAAATCTTAGTCTTAGGGTTTATCTTGAGCTTTTTATAATGCGCGATGGCCTTGTCACCCCACACATAGGGGTCGCCGCTGTCGTGACGCAAGCCATCAAACAGCTTGGCAAAATACAAGTCAAAATCACGCAAAAACGCATCCATACCGACGACATCTGTCAGCGCGATTCCTAAGTCGCCGCGATACTCATGGACCCACGCTTCCAGCGCGGCTTTTTGTGAATCGCGCAGACGCACATCCAATGCCTGAAATGCCTGCATAAACTCGTGCGCCATCGTACCGATCGGCGTCATTCCCAGTTTTTTTGCTAGATAAACGTTTGAGGTGCCGCCAACTATCTTTGGGGCAGCCTTATGTAGGGTCTCCACCACATGCGCTTGCCAAGACTTGCTAAAGCGGCGACGCGTACCAAAATCAGCCACGATAAAAGGCGGTGTATTGGGACTATAGCTGCTTTGCTCGGCTGCATAATGATGCAGTAGCTCAACTTTGGCGTCTAGCCGGCGCTGGCCTTCTGCCAAGACTTTAGCATCTGATAAGGCACTAAAATACAACTCATTGACAATGGCCAAAACAAACACTTCAAAAAACATCGCCTGTATCATCGGTCCTTCGATATCGATGCACAGTCTGGCTTTTTCATCGGTGCTGACAGTGATAAAACGGCGCTTGAGCTTAAACAGCTCAAGATAATCGACGAAGTCTGAACGAATAAAGCGCAAACCGCGCAGATACTCTAATTCATCTTCCAAAAACCGTAACTCGCACAGACTATCTAGTTGCTGCTCTAGAGCGTCTTTGATATCGGCTAAGGGATAGACAGTATCCTTATTATTGCGGCAACGAAAACGATAAACCCCATGCGTCTGTGGAAACTGATGCAGCATGGCTTGGAGCATGGTGAATTTGTACAAATCGTTATCAAGTAACGAGGTAATAATAGGTGCATAGGTAACGGTCATACTATGGCCTTAGAAACACAAAAATAAAAAATAACGTCACCTAATACTCAAAGCGACACAGTATATAATACGATAAATAACCAGATATGGCGCACAAACAGCACGTTTGCAGCGCGCATTCATCAGTCGTCAAGTATAACGAAATTTGCTGCCTTTTTCAGAGTTCCTGCTTTCTTGGTGCTTTTATTAAGGCGTGCCCTCAATCTAATTGATAGTCAGCTAATAGTCAGCTAATAGTCAGCTAAATGGGTCAAAAATGGCAAAACATTTATAACACTGTATAACGCTGTCGATACCACTACGATGTAATCAGTTTGACCAAAGGCGCATAACCTGACTGCGGCATCACATCGACGGGGATAAACTGCAGCGCGCCACCATTGATACAATAACGTAAGCCGCCTCGATCCTTTGGCCCATCGGGGAACACATGACCCAAGTGTGAGTCCGCGACCCGCGAGCGCACCTCGGTACGTACCATATTAAACGCTCGGTCTTCGTGCTGGGTAATCACCTGCATATCGATGGGCTTGGTAAAGCTTGGCCAACCGCAGCCTGACTGGTACTTATCCGTAGATAAAAACAAAGGCTCGCCTGAGACCACATCGACATAAATCCCAGGGGCAAACAAGTCATCATACTCATGACTAAACGCCCGCTCTGTCCCTGCTTGTTGAGTGATATTGTACTGAGCTTTGGTGAGCGTCTGCTGTAGCGCACCTTTATTAAACCCAGCATAGCGTTTAGGGTCTAGCGCTTCTGCAACGGTGCTGACAGGCGCAAGCTTGGGTGGTGCCGTACTCTCAAGCTTATCATCGGCAAGGCTGAGATCGACATGACAGTAGCCATTGGGATTTTTTGCCAGATAGTCCTGATGATACATCTCCGCCACATAAAAGTTGTCTAATGGTTCATTTTCGACCACAACTTTTTGCTTATATTGGCTCTGTACTCGCTTTAGCGCCGCGTCGATGACCGCTTTATCGTCTTGATCGGTATAATACACCCCAGTGCGATACTGCACACCGCGATCATTGCCTTGTTTGTTTAGGCTAGTCGGGTCAATGACGCGAAAATAATACTGCAAAACCGTATCAAGATCTATTTTATCAGCATCATAAGTGACTTTTACTGCTTCAGCGTGCCCTGAGCCGCGAATGACCTGCTCATAACTGGGGTTGGCAGTATCCCCATTGGCATAGCCTGATACCGCATCGACCACGCCATCGACACGCTCCATATAGGCTTCAACACCCCAAAAGCAGCCGCCTGCCAGATAGATAGAGCGGGTATTGATGGCGTTGCCTTTGTCATTATAATACATCCCATCTTTTTGCTTGATGGTTTCAATCTTGCTATTGCTGGCTGCCGCTTGGGCGTTTGCAGGCTTGCTACTGCCGGCCTTTAGCTCGGCAAAGTCGTTTTCGGCATTGTTCGCCAGCGCATATGCTTGCTCGCTCGATATATTGCCTTTGACTAAGTGTACCAAGTTGCCGTTTTTATCCAGTATCGCCCAGCTTGGATAGACCTGCACGCCCAGCTGCTTGATGATAGCGCCAGAAGGGTCAGTCAATACTGGTAGTTTGGGATACGCTGACTGCACGCCTGCATACCATGAGGCAAATTCACCCTCAGCTTTCTCATTGAGATGGCCAGGACTTGCCATAGTGACTACGTTTAAACCAGAGAACTTAGGATCAAGGCGCCATGCTTCGGTTTCAGCCAGTGTGCCCAAACACAGCGGGCACCAGCTCGCCCAAAATTTAACCAAGGTCGGCTTATTAGGGTCGATCACTACCGCGCCGGTCTCACCCAGACCTGTGGTCAATTGCGGCAATGCCTGCATCTGCCCAAGCATGTCAGATGGCAACATATCTCGTGAGCTGGTCACGCCGCTGTTTTGCTGACTGGCACTACTGCTGGCACTATTATCAGCATTGCTCATTTGGCCGCAAGCCATCAGCAGCCCAGCACTGAGCACCGTCATCACGCCATAGCGGCTGGTATTTTTTAGATAACGTGATGGTTTTGAGCGAGGGGGCTGTTTTACTAAATACTGTGACGAGGGTTTGGCGGTAACGTTACTTATAGGGTGGCTGGCACTTGACTGGTCTTTGTACCAATTTAAGCGGCGCGGTTGATCGTTTTTATCGGTAGGCTGGTCTGACATAATAGGTCCTTTAACTAACACTGCTATGAGTGGCAGATGTTTTTATAGTACGACCATCTTTGGCTAAATACAATTCAGACAATATTAAAGATAGCGGTTTCATATTGAGTTTTTGTTAACCATTGTATCGCCAATCAAACCTTACACTCTATCGTGCAAAATGCCTTTGCTGTCGATAAAAAACGCCAAAATCAGCATCACGACTTGGTATCCATAAACTGTGCCACATAATCATCAGCAGGGTCGTGACGTAGCTGCTGCGGGGTGCCCGTCTGTACCAAACGACCACCGTTTAAGATGCTGATGCGTTGGCCGACCTTGATGGCCTCATCGATATCATGAGTAATAAAAACGATGGTCTTATTCAGCCGATCTTGCAGCTCCAGCAGCTGGTCTTGTAGCTGAGCACGAATCAGCGGATCAAGGGCAGAAAACGCCTCATCCATCAGCAAGATTGGGTTGTCTGTCGCCAGTGCCCGTGCCAGCCCAACCCGCTGCTGCATACCGCCTGATAGCTCGTCAGGGTAGCTGTGCTCTAGGTTAGGCAGTCCAACTTCATTGAGCCAATGCCGTGCAATCTCATGGCGCGCTTTGGTACTCATCTTTCGTACGCGTAGGCCATAGGCGACGTTTTGTATGACAGTCATGTGCGGTACTAGCCCGAAATGCTGAAACACCATACTGACGGTATGCTGACGATACTGCTGCAGCGCTTTATCATTGAGCGTCAATATATCGATAGCAGACGATCCTGCTTGCGCTGTAGTCTGCGTCTCCTCTGCCACTGCGGCAGCAAGCGCGCGACTAGGATTAGTTGTATGCAGGCTGGTATCGACCCATATTTTGCCACAGCTCGGGTCTATTAGACGATTGATATGCCGTATCAAAGTCGACTTGCCTGAGCCTGAGAGCCCCATGATACAGTGCAGCTCCCCTGCTTTGATGGCGAGGTTGATGTCATAAAGCCCGACCGAATACCCTGTCTGCTCTTTGACCTCGGTACTGTCCATCCCTTGCGCCAATAGCGATAAAGCTACCTGTGCCTGCGCCGTGCTGGCATTATAAATCTTACTGATATTTTCAAGCTGAATATGGTTCATCATGGTTCTCGCTATGGGGTTTTTATGCGGTTTAGCACAGCTTAGCTCGATGTAGCCGCTACTTATCAACCTATCGGACGCTTGCCAGCATCGATGGTTTGTTGGCGGGCGCGCTTGCCTTGACCAAATGCCTGAGTGATACGATCAATGATAATGGCGACGATGACGATCGCGGTACCAGCTTGCAGCCCTTGACCGATATTTAGCGTTTGAATAGACTGCAGCACGTCCTCGCCAAGACCTGGCGCCCCAATCATAGAAGCCAGCACCACCATGGACAGTGACATCATTACCGCTTGATTGATCCCCGCCATGATACTGGGTAGCGCTTGTGGTAGCTTAATCCAAATCAGCAGCTGACGATGCGTACTGCCAAACGAGCGCCCTGCCTCGATCATCTCATGATCGACTTGGGTAATACCCAGCGTCGTCAGGCGAATCAGCGGCGGCAAGGCATAAATGACGGTGGCAAACAGCGCTGGCACCTTACCAATTCCAAATAGCATCAGCACCGGAATCAAATATACAAAGCTTGGCATAGTCTGCATCACATCCAAAATGGGCGTGACTATCTTACGCAGTATCTTGCTGCCGGACATCGCAGTCCCGATCGGAATGCCGATCACCACGGTCACCAGCACCGAAACGATTAGTAGGGCAAAAGTATCAATCAGCGCGCCCCACAGCCCAAAAGCACCGATCAAGAACAGCCCTGCACCGCATGCCAAGGCAAACCACACCTTACGAACCGCAAACCATCCCAATACCGTGACGAGTAAGATAAGCAGCCATGGCGGCATCGCGGTCAATAGCCGCTCAATCGGTAACAATAAATAAGTAAGTGCCAAAGTACTGATGGTACGAAACACCTCACCGTAGTTTTTTACCACGCTTGCCAAGGTATTATTGAGCGGGGTCTCAAGCGACCATGATGGGAAGCTCGATGCAAGGCCAAATGCGTGATTATTGATGCCATCATCATGAGCGATAGTGCTATCGTTGGCTGCCGCACCTGTGAGGCTAATACCTAACTGCGCTGCTAGATTGATGGCCGCTTCGTCAGTCACCCACGTGCGCCAGACGTCTGGATGCTCGCGCAAAAACACCAACGCTTGCTCTTCGCCGCTACGTTTGTTTTCACTCATCTCTAAGATAGCGCCATTGAGCGCATCGGCACTAAACTGTACGTTATTAAAAACATCAACCAGCGCTGGGTGGGACGCTATAAACGGGGTGGATACAGCAATCCCCAAAGGAGAAACGGGGAAGCCTGAGACGCAGTCAGCGCTGCCATCTGCGCGCAGCAAATCCTGCCAACAAGCATCATCGTGCGCAGGAAACTCAAGCGCGGCAAAGTCGTATTTCGCCATCAACCCTGTCGGCTGCCAGTAATAAAACAATAAGGGTTTGTGCTGCTCAAATGCAGACGATATCTCGGCATCGAGTGCCGCGCCCGTACCGGGGTGCGCGTTGTTAAAAACACCATCCAATCCTGTATTTTTTAGTAACCGCGTATTAAACACCTCACAAGTCCAGCCAGAAGGGCAATTCATAAAACGAGCACTGTCTGGATCTTCTGGGTCTTCAAACAAATGGGCATACTTGGGCAGATCTTGGTAGCTGCGCAGTCCCGGATTTTCTTCTAGCACGTATTTGGGCACATACCAGCCTTGGGTTGCGCCGCCTTTTAGCGTATCGCCGATGACAGCAACTTTATCTTGCGCAATGGCCTGCTCCATGATCGGTGAGCGCCCAACCCACTGCTCACCGATGACTTGAATATCGTCTTGCGACAGCGCGGTTTCGAGCGCAGGGCCAGCACCTGGCACCTCCTCGACCGCACACTCATAGCCATCTTCGACGATATACTTGAGTACCCCAGAGATAAACTGACCACTCTCCCATGTCAGCGCGCCAAATTTGACAGGTGATTGGCAGGCCGCCGAGGCTGCCACGGGCAGGAGTAATGTACTCATACAGAGTAAACTTAACGCAATCCATTGGCGCATGCTCAGTCCTATTTATGATGGGTGCCGCTCGCTTATGCCCTACGCCTCAGTATGAACACATCTCTTGCGTCAGTAGCACGAATGAGCGATTGGCTTAAATGATAGGTTGCCGTTGTTTAGAGGTACTACAAAGTGTAGCGACTTCTCACACAGATGACAAATGCTTATTGTTCACTACCCGCGCGTTGCCTACTGCTATTTGACCAAAAAAAAGCACCTACCTAGGTAGATGCATAAGTATGCTTAAAACGTGTCGCCACAAGGCTGTATCAGGCATGGCTACACTGAGCATGACTATATCGGATACAGTGACTTACAAGGCGACTGTGTTTGAGTGCTACTTTAAAAATAGAGCCATGGCTTTTTTAAACAGTCCACCATAAGGCGGTAGTAGTAAATTCATGCCGTTGAGCTTGGCCTGTACAAACACAGGCTTCATGTGACTAAGACGCTCAAACCCCGCCTTACCATGATAAGCACCGGTGCCCGAATCACCAACGCCGCCAAAGGGTAAATCATGCTGCGCCACGTGCATGATGACTTCGTTGACACACAGACCACCTGAGACCGTGCGATTACGCACTTGCTCTATATCGCCTTGATGTTCGCCAAAAACATACAAAGCCAGCGGACGCGGGCGCGAATTGACAAAGTGAATGGCATCATTTAGCGTTTCGTAGTGTATCAAAGGCAAAATCGGCGCAAAAATCTCATTGTCCATGATCTCACTGTTTAACGCAGGTTCCCGAACGATGACAGGCGGCATCAGGCGTGTTTCGCTGTTGGCCTCAATCGAGGTCAGCGCATGTACCTGCTCGCTTGGTAGCGCGTCTACATAGCCTTTTACGCGCTTAAACTGAGCGCCATTGATGATGCGCGAGTAGTCAGGGTTGTTCTCAATATCAGGATAATGCTTATCCATCCAGTCTTTTGCCGCTTGGATAAATGACTCATGATAGCGACGCGGAATCAGCACATAATCAGGGGCGATACAGGTTTGGCCGGCATTTAGTGTCTTGCCCATCATCACGCGATTGACCACTGACTCTAGATTGGCATCATCTAAGACGATCACCGGCGACTTACCACCCAGCTCTAATGTCACTGGCGTCAGATTGGGGGCGGCGGCGGCCATGACTTTTTTGCCGACCGCTGTCGAACCAGTATACAGCAGATGATCAAACGGCAGCTCACTAAAAGCCACCGCGATATCGACCTCGCCCAGCACCACACATATCATGTCGGAGGAAAAATAACGAGCCACAGCATCGGCGAACGTCTGCGCGAACTTTGGCGCCGCCTCACTCATTTTGATCATGATTCTATTGCCCGCGGCGAGCGCATCTATCATCGGACCTACGGCCAAAAACAGCGGATAGTTCCAAGGCACCATGATGCCGACCACACCTAACGGCTGCGGCTGGATTTCATTGTGGGCTGGCATATACAGTGCCGAGATCGGCGCACGCTGGGGCTTCATCCATTTTTTGCCGTGTTTTTTGGCATGATTAATCCCTGTAAAGCTCGGGAACAACTCAGCAAACTGCGTCTCAGACTCACTACGATGGCCAAAGTCAGCGCTGATGGCACTGGCAAAGCTGACTTGATTGTCGCTGAGCATCATCTCAAGGTTATCCAGCTGCGTCTCACGCGTGGCCCAGTCATTTATCGGTTGTGTACGGCTCAGCGCTTGTAGATGCTCAAATTGCGCCCGCATTTCTTCGACAGTGTGCGCGATACTAGAGGCTTGATGCGGCATATGCTCATTGATATTTTGGGTATTGTCTGTCATGTCTCTTCCTTGTTATATGCGTTGGGAATAATATACTTTCTTGGGCGAGCGGCACTGTATCTATAGCGCACATCCTGCCTGTCTTTGTCTTCAACAGACCCAACAAAAATCCGTCATAAAAAATAGTCATAAAATTGCATCCCTTACGCTTTTAAGACACTCTGACGGGCTACCCTAATGTAGCGCATCGACCGAGCAATGGATAGCTTTTTAAACTGACTATTGCGTTTTTTAACAGAGCAAAAGTCATCGCTCACACCGCATCCAAACTTTTTAATTTCCAGATTTTTATTTGGGCGGTATCTGATAAGCAGATAAGTTTGGGCGACACTACCAAAAACTGCTACACTTTAGGCAACTGACATACTTGGACGTGTCCTCATTTTAAAAATGGCAATAAAAATAAGATAAATTGCCGCCAAACACTGTAGGGCGTGTTGAAAGTTCAACACGCCCTAATCAAACACCGAAAATAGCGCAGATAATATCGAGATATTCATTAGCTATTTGATACCGTTTGGTGAGATTTAGCCATTTTTAACTCATTTAGATGGCTATCTATTGAAGAGGACACGCCCTTGCCTTCATACCTTTTGCCAATTCTCTATATCTACCATATGTTGTGACTGCCATGCAAAACGCCATACAACCCCTGAGTGACACGCTGATTAGTAAGTCTTTATCCGCGGCCGATTATGTCCCTACCTTGGATGCGATGCTCGCGCGCACGCTGACACGTATTGAGTTAAAAAAAACCAAACAGCAGCGCACGCCCGATGAGCTATGGATCGTCGATCACAATGATGTCTATACCTTAGGACAAGCGGGTAAAGAAGAGCACATTTTGCAGCGTACAGACACCCCAATTATCAAAACCGATCGCGGTGGTCAAGTGACTTGGCATGGTCATGGGCAATTGGTGTTGTATTGGTTATTTGATTTAGAGAGCTTGGGCTGGAGTGTGCGCAACTTAGTTTCACACGCTGAGCAAGCCATCGAAGATGTGATCAATGACTGCTTACAAAACCACACAGCTGGTGATACGCGCATTCGTGCCCATGCGCGCCGTGATGCGCCAGGCGTCTATCTCTATGCCGATACCAGCGCAGAGCTTGACGACAGCCCTACCGATAAAGGCATTGTATCGACTGATATCCACCCATCATCCATCATGTTAGGTAAAATGGCGTCATTAGGCTTTAAGATTAAGCATGGCTTCAGTTACCACGGTATCGCTATTAATTTAAATTGTGATTTATCCGCATTTAACGCCATCAACCCATGTGGCTATGCTGGCATGCAGATGCTTAGGCTGGCTGATTTTATCAATATGTCACCCTCCCCAAAGACACGAAGCGCAGAGCAAACCCGCGAGCCCTTGAGCTATGAGAGCGTCACACAAAAACTCGTCGACAATATCGCTCAGCGCCATGCAGGACAGATAGCACTGCGCGCGTTGGCTCCCAAACCAAGTCGCTAAAGCTTGTGGCCTTTGAGTCTTTTTTTGCATAATATCTTGCACGCTTAGACTTAAGCATTTTGAGAAAAATTGTCGCAAACTTGCTATAATCGCTGGCGGTACAGACAGCTGTCATACCTATATGACAGCTCAGCTCAACCTTTGAGCTTTTCTTATTGTATTTAGACATTTAAAACAAAAGCAAATCGGAGTATTTTATGGCAGATTTTAATAAAATTTTGGACGCAGGCGACGTAGACGGCGGCATCATCAACGTGGTAGTAGAAATCCCTACCGGTAGCAGCCATAAAATCGAATGGAACCGCGAATTGGCTGTGTTTGAGCTGGATCGTATCGATCCACAAATCTTTGCCAAACCTTGCAACTACGGCTTTATCCCGCAAACGCTAGACGAAGATGGCGACGAGTTAGATGCGCTGATCATCACAGAGCAGCCACTGCCGACTGGTATTTTCTTAAAAGCCAAAGTCATTGGCGTGATGAAGTTTGTAGATGATGGCGAAGTCGATGACAAAATCGTCGTCGTACCAGCGGACGATCGTGATACCGGCAATGCGTACAACAGCTTAGAAGACCTACCTAAACAGCTGATCAACCAGCTACAGTTCCACTTCAGCCATTATAAAGACCTGAAAAAAGCGGGCACCACTGTGGTTGAATCATGGGGAGACGTGGCTGAAGCCAAAGAAGTTATCAAAGAGTCTATCCAGCGCTGGAAAGACCTATAAACCACTGCTTAGACCCAGATAATCTCACTGCAATACACCGCTGTCATAACAATGATGGCGGTATTTTTTTGTTTATCCACTGCTCAAATGCCGCTCACCGCTTGAATGGTGCTTGGTTAAAATGGTTATAATAACTCATACTTACATGCTATATGCTCATCGACAATAAGGAACACCATGTTTAACCCCGACCCAAGCTCAAAGCCAGTCAATCCAAAACTGCCAAAAGATGTGATTATGATGGTTGAAAAAAACAACCTCGTCATGGCCATCAAAACATTGGCGCAAGATGAAAATATCAGTATGGATGAAGCCAAGGTACGAATAGACGCTTATGAAACCGCGTTAAAAGTAAAGCAGCAACAAAAACTCAATACCATCGCAAACAAACAAGGCATCTCTAATCACGCCATTAGCTTTGATCGAGAGCAAGAAACAAAAGAAGAGCTAGAGTCTGGCAAACTGATCAAGACACGCGTCAAAACCACCAAGCAGACTCAAGGTTTTAAAGACCTACAACAAGGGGTTGATAACCAGCTAAATAACTTGGGATACAAAAAACCCTTAATACCATATTGGACAAAACGTTTATTGCTGATTGTGGTGATTATGGCAGGATTGTTTTGGATATTATGGCGAGTGTTTGGTTAGGGCGACATGGCGGGCTTTATTAAGATATCCCTTTTACCAGCTGTGCTTAAAAAAATACGTGGTAGTACAAACGCTAACAAATCCTTACCTCCAACCCCGTGAAAACAAAAAAATTGTCTGTTATTTTTGCTTGTTATAGTGAGTTCAGTATAAAAACGATACCGTGGGACTGGGACGAATTCTACGCAAGGTTTGATCTTAACGATAACAAGGATATTAAAATGAAAACATCAATAGCGGCAAAATCGCTTAAAAATAAATTATGGATAGTATGTTGGGTGAGTCTCTTGGGTCTTGGTGCTTGCAGCAATGAGACCCAAAAGCCAGATGATAACAATAATAATATAGAATCTAGCGAGATGACGCCTGTGCAAACAGCGAACGAAGATAAGGACCAAGCTTCTACTCCTAACTCTACAAAAGATGAGGAAGGTGCAGGAGGTACAGCGTACTATTCTAGCAGCGGCAGTGTAGAAAATGACCAAAAAGCTGATGATACGGTGACGATCAATGAAAACAATCCCAACTTAGATAAAACATCTGCAGATGGGGTGCAGTAAGTAAGAATCAAGCCTCAGTAGGGAGCCTTTCTGCACTCCCTACTGAGCGCTTATACTAGTGATGCTCACCAGGCAGTATTTTTGCAAAAATACGCTGCGCTAAATTCGGCTTACTATCGGTCGTCTGGGCAGCCGTCGAGCTCGGGAAGATACGATAACCAATAGACTGCACCCCCACGTTAAATGCAGGTACCAACGAGTAGCTTGCAGACGCAAATCTACCCATGTTGCTGGCGATACTGTTTGGTTTATGGACGATCGCTTTGGCGATCATCATCGCCGCCTCATCAGGCATCAATGCGGGCATATAACGATACAGCTTGGTCGGGGCAATCATCGGCGTGCGCACCAGCGGCATAAAAATGTTGGTGACTTTGATATTATCGCCTTTGACCTCTGCTGCCAGACAGCGACTAAACGCATCAAGCGCTGATTTTGAGGCGACATAAGCGGCAAAACGCGGACTGTTTGCCAGTACGCCAATGGAGGAGATATTGACAATTTGCCCCTTCTTTCTGCCAATCATCGTCGGAAGTAGTCCCAAAATAATCTTTACCGCACCAAAGTAATTGACATCCATCGTGCGCTCAAAGTCATGAAAACGGTTGACAGATTCATGCACTGAACGGCGAATCGAGCGCCCCGCATTATTGACCAACACATCGACATGACCAAAATCAGCAAGAATCCGTTTACTGACGTCTTCGATATCATCCATATCGGTCAAATCACATGGATAATAACTGGCCCTGCCACCGAGTGTTTCGATATTGTCCGCGACAATTTTTAGCTTGTCTTTGGTACGTGCCAACAAAATCACATGAGCGCCGCACTCACTGAGCAAAAAAGCAGTACGCTCGCCGATACCACTTGAGGCACCCGTGATTACGATATGCTTACCTTTAACCGCTTTGGCGATTGCTTTTTTTGAAGGATTGGCCATAAAAAGTCCTTTTTGTTTGTTTTATGTTCTTTTGTAGGATAGCAAAAAATATGGCCTGAGGTGAATAAATCGTCAGTACAAACATCGCGATTGATGATTATTTACCCGCCCTAGTGACTACTGATGCGTACACAGAAAATCCTCGACTACACGAAACTGTCCTGCGGTACTCTCTTCGCCATACATCGCTTGACGAAAGGCATTAGAATTTGGGATGCCCGTGGTGTACCACGCAATATGCTTACGCGCAATACGGCAGCCTGAGTATTCACCATAAAAATCATACAGCTCTTGTAGATGCGCGAGCACAATCTCTTTAATCTCGCGAACACTTGGTGCTGGTAGCCGCTCACCTGTCCGCAAAAAATGACCAATATCACGAAATAGCCACGGCTGACCTTGAGCGGCGCGCCCTATCATCACGGCATCGCAGCCTGTCATCTCGTAGACATATTGGGCTTTTTCAGGGCTATCGATATCGCCATTGGCAATGACAGGGATACCGATACTGTCTTTGACTTCGCGTATCAGCTCATAACGCGCCGTGCCTGTATACATATCCTCACGCGTCCGCCCATGAATCGCAATCGCTGCGATACCAGCTTGCTCAGCACGGCGTGCCACTCGCAAGATATTTTCGCGGCCATTTTCATAACCCAGTCGCGTCTTTAGGGTGACGGGAGCATCGACTGCACCTACTGCCGCATCGAGCAGACGCGCCACCAAATCTTCGTCTTGCAGCAAGGCTGAGCCTGCCAGCTTACGGCAAACTTTTTTGGCAGGACAGCCCATATTGATATCAATAATCTGCGCGCCATTGTCAATCTGATAACGCGCCGCTTCAGCCAATTTATCAGGCTCAGCCCCTGCTATTTGTGCCGAGATGGGCGCAATTTCATTATCAAAATTGGCACGGTACAAAGACTTTTTGCTGGCATAAAGCGCGGTATCGGCGATGATCATTTCACTGACTGCATGCCCTGCGCCAAAAGATTTGCACAGTCTACGAAAAGGGTTATCCGTCACGCCGGCCATGGGCGCGACCATCAGACGGTTTTCGATACTCAGACCACCGATATCAAGCGGCTGTAATAAGGGATGCTGAGCGGCAACTGGTACTGAAGAATCAGCCATCACAGGATTCGCAGAAGTATTTATAGACATAAAAAACGGCTTGATTTGCATAGAAAACAAGCCGTTATTCTAAGGGTTCGTACGCATATTGCAAGCCATTCACGTCAATCCTTTGCCGCTATGACTTCCAATACGACTTCCAAATAAGCAATGCGCTCGCTTACTTATCAAACACACTGCCCTGCTCTAGGGTAATATCATCATCGTGTTCCTGCATACGCCAAGGCAAAATATCGGGCGAGACATTGACGAAATACAGATATTTTTCAAACTGATCGATGATATCGTTGATTACCGACTCTGGCTGATAACCATACAAGTCATAGGTTTGACCACCGCGGCGCAAATAAACCTCAGCACGGTGATGGTGCTCTTGGGGCAGATTACCCGCCATATCTTCAGTATAATAGTCAGGAACTTCATGCTCTGATAGGCGTACTTCGTACCAAAACTCGACATTATCACCGCGTCTTAGCTCTAGTACCGCTCGATTGTTTACCTCATCATAGTTAACCTCAGGCAACCAGCCTGTCTCGGCAAATTTTTCTGCAACCTCCTGCATCGATGACATCACCGTGCCCTTGATATAGCCGAGCACCTTTTCGCGCGTTGGCTGATTGGTAATATAATCAATACGATCACGCCATGCGTCTAATTTGAGCAGATGCGGTGGTAGATGGTTGTCAGTGGCCAGACTTTGATTACGATGCCCCTCGATACGTAGCGCACGCCACATACCAAACGTCGAGATTAAGATAATCACTGCAAAAGGCAAGGCACTGACGATAGCCGCTGTCTGCAGGGCGCTTAGGCCACCTGCGATCAGCAGCACCGCTGCCACAGCGCCTTCTGTCACTACCCAAAATGAGCGCTGCCACCACGGCGTATCACTACGACCACCAGCGGCGAGCGAGTCGATGACCAATGACCCTGAGTCCGATGACGTCACAAAAAAAGTAATAATCAGCAGGACAGTCAATGACGAGACAATCTGAGTAAAGGGTAGGTTTTCTAGCAATTTAAATAAGGCAATGGCTTGGTTGTTTTGTACCTCACCGATCAGCGCCTCATAACCATCGACCATGATCATATGGAGCGCGGTATCACCAAATACCGAAAACCAAAAGAAGGTAAACAGCGTTGGCACAAGCATCACGCCCAGTACAAACTCACGAATGGTACGGCCGCGACTAATTTTGGCGATAAATAGTCCGACAAAAGGCGCCCACGCGATCGTCCATGCAAAGATAAATAGCGTCCAGCTACCGATCCAATCACTCGACTGATAAGCTTGTAAGCTAAAGGTACGCTCAACGATATTGCCCAAATAACTGCCTGTATTTTCCATAAAGGCATTTAGGATAAATATCGACGGCCCAACCACAAACACAAAGATCATCAAAGCCGTGGCCAGCACCATGTTTAAAATAGACAGACGTTTGACGCCCTTATCCATCCCAGCCAGTACAGACACCAGCGCCGCAGTGGTCACCAGCGCAATGATGATGACTTGTACGGTGGTACTCACTGGAATCATGTCGGGTAATAAGTAACTCAAGCCCGCATTAATCTGAGCCACAGACAGACCCAAACTGGTGGCGATACCAAACATGGTACCCAAAATCGCAAACACATCCACCGTATGTCCGATAGGTCCATGGATTTTGTCACCGATTAAAGGATAAAGGGTTGAACGCACCGACAACGGTAAGCCATGCCGAAAGGAAAAATACGCCAATGACAGCCCCACGACGCCGTATATCGCCCAAATATGGAACCCCCAATGAAAATAGGCAATCTGCAGCGCCTCTTTGGCCGCCTCAATCGTCTGTGGCTCTGAGAGTGGTGGGCTGGCAAAATGTAAGACTGGCTCGGCGACACCATAAAAGAGCAAGGCAATGCCGTAACCTGCCGAAAAAAGCATAGCAAACCATTCAAGAAACTGATATTCAGCTTCTGCATGGTCAGGGCCCAACTTGATACTGCCATAAGACGAAAACGCCAACACAATGACAAACATCAAAAATATGGCAACTGCCAGCATATAAAACCAGCCGAACGTCTCGGTGGTAAACGCTAGGACGGTACTAAACAGCTCGCCAGCCGCCTCTGGATTGATAGCGGTGCCAATCACCAATAGCAGCATGATAGCCGCCGCTGGGACAAAAACTGGCAACAAAATAGTGGAGCGAGGTAATTTACTCATAGAAGTGATATCCTCAAAAAGTGACAAAACCGATCAACCGTGCTTATTAAAATATTTTTTTGCATAAAATGTCTGATAAATACTTGATACTGCATTTTTGACTTCTTACTTCTGACATTGTCTGCTTATGGGCACTGGTTTGATGAATGGGTTCTAAAGACAAAACTGCTTAACCAACAGTCAGCCATTATGATATTTATCACACTCTTTTAAAAAACCCCAGATAATCTCTGTCCTTGTAACACTACTTTAACGATTGTTACATGACTATTACCAAGCAACAAAAAAGGCAGCTTGTTAGCCGCCTTTAATGTATAAGATATATTTGTTTGTCTACAATGACAATATTATCCTGCAATAACTGCGGCAAGCTGTTGCGCCAGATCTGCCAGCTCGCCTTGATCTGCTTGGGTGACGGCATGACGGCCTAGCTCATGAATACTTGATGGAATCAGATGGACATGATAATGAAACACCGTCTGCCCAGCTTGCGAGCCATTTAGCTGCATTTGGATGATACCTTCGCGCTCAAACACTTGGCGCTGCGCTTGCATGACTTTTTTGGCGGTCATCAGTACCGCTGCCGCATATTCAGGCTCCAAATCAGCCAAGTCGATTGCTTTTTGTTTGGGAATGACCAGTACGTGGCCTTTCGCTTGTGGCATGATATCCATAAAGGCAAGGGTCTTATCGTCTTCATAAACCTTATGATACGGAATCTCGCCCTTCAGCATTTTTGCAAAGATGTTATTGTCGTCATATTGAACGTGATCGTTTTGATTCATTGTTATTCCTTTATTCATTGGCCAGTGTGGTGAGTGAATGACTCGAAAGCTTTGCTCACAACAAGTGTTATATAGTGGACGAAATATCGCCTGAGTACAAGCCAATTGCTGACTTGTCAATCAAAGCCCCCATACCAATATACGCCGACTCGCTCAGCAATTTATTGGCGACTCATAGGCTTTAAATGTTATATTAACCTTCTACTTTAATGATGCTATATTTATGGATTCGCCTACCTTGCCGACGCCTTTATCAAACGACAACCTAAACGACCATTTAGCTGCCAGCTCTGCTGCAGAAACGCGTACTGAGCACCCAGCGCAGAGCCTGCCGCCTAATAGCGTGATTTTGGCCGAGGTGCTGACCGATAGCAGCATTCATTGGCAAATACACAACTGCAAAGTCAGCAAAAAAACAGTGATGCAGGAGTTGCCGCTGCCTTTTTTATATCATTACGACAGCTTAGACGATGCCATCAAGCAAGCCAACCCGCTCACACCTGCTCTACTGGCTCAGTTTAATAGACCGATGAGTGCCAGTGAGGCCGCGCAGCTCATTGGGATTGAGGCCGCGCTCATCAGCAGTCCTTGGCACATTAAGGTCATTGGTTCACTGGTGGTGTTTAGCGAGGCGCTGCAGTTAGCTGTGCGTCTGCACTGGAGCAATACGGGAAAAGACACCGAGCAGATCTATACCAAAGAAGCGGTGGATGCGCTGAGCACCGCCTTAAAAGACTGGCAGTTTTTTGGCCGCGTCGATGTGCTCTACAAAAACGACAAACAAACGCTTGTCTCTGTTTTAGAGGATGCTAACTCACAAGCGGCGACAAACGAGCGGATACTACCCATCGCCGCCAGCGCTGAGTATCAGCTGTTGCCAGCGCCTCACGCTCTAGAGGTTATCGCCCGACTAGAAGCGGATAAAACCGATCTGCCTTGGTTTGACAAAGCCATCTTAGAGCGCCTAGCATAAATTGTCGTGTTGGACAGCCTTATGCCCTCTTGTGGTTTATCGTTGATGCGCTTGCAGGACGGCACATTGCTATTAAAATAAGATTTTATCGATACGATGAATTCACATGATCATGGCATATTTTTATCACTCATATCTAATGGTATGATCATGACCTAGTATTATTCATTGGTCGTTATTTAGTATAAAAAGCACACTATCATCACAGCTGAGGCTGCACTTTTTTATAAACCTCGCCTATTTGTAAGGAAAATCACATGGATTATCGCTCAAAAACCTCTACCGGTGGTCGCAACATGGCAGGTGCTCGCGCACTGTGGCGTGCAACTGGCATGACTGATGGCGACTTTGGCAAGCCAATCATTGCCATTGCCAACTCATTTACTCAGTTTGTACCCGGTCACGTACACCTAAAGGATTTGGGTCAGATGGTCGCACGTGAAATCGAAAGAGTGGGCGGGGTGGCAAAGGAATTTAATACCATTGCGGTCGACGACGGTATCGCCATGGGCCATAGCGGCATGCTGTACTCATTACCCAGCCGCGATCTGATCGCCGACTCAGTGGAGTACATGGTCAACGCCCACTGCGCCGATGCCTTGGTATGTATCTCTAACTGTGACAAAATCACTCCAGGTATGTTGATGGCCGCGATGCGTCTTAATATTCCTGTAGTATTCGTCTCTGGTGGGCCTATGGAGGCTGGTAAAGTCATAGCCAGTACGGTGGCTCATAGTCATAACAATGATGGCGGCAGCGATGTCCATACCACTGATAGTAAAGGCAACGCCATTCGCAAGCTCGACTTGGTCGATGCCATGATGGATGCCGCTGATGACACCATCAGTGACGAAGACGTTTTGGCTATCGAAAGCTCTGCCTGCCCGACTTGCGGCTCATGCTCTGGTATGTTTACTGCCAACTCCATGAACTGCTTGACCGAAGCACTGGGACTATCATTGCCAGGCAATGGCTCGCTGCTTGCCACTCACGCGCTGCGCCGCGAGCTGTTTTTAGAAGCGGGCCGCACGATTGTCTCATTGGCCAAACGCCGCTATGAGCAAGACGACGAATCTGTCTTGCCGCGCTCTATCGCCACCAAAGCTGCGTTTGAAAACGCCATGAGCCTCGATATCGCCATGGGCGGCTCGACCAACACTATTTTACATTTACTGGCCGCCGCCAACGAAGCGGAAGTGGATTTTAAAATGGCGGACATCGACCGCCTAAGCCGCGGTGTACCTTGCCTATCTAAAGTCGCGCCTGCTTCACAAAAGTACCATATGGAAGACGTCCACCGTGCAGGCGGCGTGATGGCTCTACTCGCCGAGCTTGATCGCGCAGGCCTATTGACCACCGACATACCGACTATCCATAGTGCCACGATGAAAGAAGCCATCGACAAATGGGATATCATGAATCCTGACAACACCGAAGCACGGGCACTATATGTTGCAGCACCGGGCGGTGTACGTACCACTCAAGCGTTTTCGCAGGCAAAAGAGTGGCCAAACCTTGATGTCAATCGCGAGTCAGGCTGTATCCGTAGTGTCAAACACGCTTACTCAACAGATGGCGGCCTTGCGGTGCTTTATGGCAACATCGCCGAGCGTGGCTGTGTGGTCAAAACCGCAGGTGTTGATGAGAGTATTTTAACCTTTACAGGTCGCGCACGTATTTTTGAGTCACAAGACGCAGCCGTCGCCGCCATATTGGCAGATGAAATCGTCGCAGGTGATGTGGTCATCATTCGCTATGAAGGACCAAAAGGCGGCCCTGGTATGCAAGAGATGCTATACCCTACTACGTATCTTAAGTCTAAAGGCTTGGGCAAAGAGTGTGCGCTGCTGACTGACGGCCGCTTCTCTGGTGGTACCTCTGGCCTCTCTATTGGTCACGCCAGCCCAGAAGCGGCGGAAGGCGGCGCGATTGGTTTGGTTATGGAGGGCGACACCATTCATATCGATATCCCAAACCGCACCATTAACATGCAAGTCAGTGATGCCGAGCTGGCGGCGCGCCGCGAAGAAATGGAAGCACGTGGCCGTGATGCGTGGAAGCCTGTCAGCCGTGAGCGTTATGTGACGCCAGCCTTACGCGCTTATGCTGCCATGACCACCAGTGCAGATACGGGGGCGATACGCGACGTGAGTCAAGTTGAACGCTAACCACATCCCGACTCTCTAAAACCTCAAGCTGTTGAGAAAAGCCTGCATCGTGCAGGCTTTTTTTTCACAAAAAAACAACGCAGCACGCGTTTTGATAACGATTTTTTGCGGTAATAACATATTTTTGCCGTCATGATAAGACTGACTCAGAGCAGCCGCGCTGACGACTTCGAACAAACTATCAGGCAGATAACTTAGGTGACAGATAACTGAGGTGAGCTGGTTATCGATTAGGCAGTCATACATTAAGTATTTTTAAATAGTTATCGATAAGAATTTTTATAACATATTTTTATAATATAGTCGCGTGCACCCCTTTATGATTGAGAACTACAACGTCTTCTTATTGGTCTGCGGTATCGCCTTTTTGTTTGGAGCGCTGTTTCCTATCGTGTTTAAACGCACCCCGATCTCATTGCCGATGCTGCAGGTAAGCTTTGGGTTACTGATGGGTTATTGGTGGACGACATTATCGTTTTTGGATCCGATTGACAATGGCCTTATCATCGAAAAACTCACAGAAATCGTGGTTTTGGTATCACTGGTTGGCGCGGGTATCAAGATTGATACCGAGCTGTCTTGGCGGCTGTGGCGACCGACGATCAGGCTGCTGCTCATCACCATGCCGATTGGTATTTTTGCCATGGCAGCGTTGGGCTACTATGCTTTTGGCTTGAGTATGGGGGCGGCGATTTTGTTGGGTGCGGTGTTGGCACCGACCGATCCTGTCTTGGCATCTAGTATTCAGGTCGGCCCGCCAAACACTGGCAGTGAGGACACGCCACGCTTTACTTTAACCTCAGAAGCAGGATTAAATGACGGATTGGCGTTTCCATTTGTTTATTTGGCCATCAAGGTGGCAGAAGCGTTGAGCGCAGGTCAGCGTTTCGATGGCGAGATGCTATGGTCATGGTTTACCCATGATGTTTTGTGGAAGATAGGCGCAGGATTGGTGGTGGGTATCGTCGTTGGCAAAGCCATGGCCAAGCTTGTGTTTTCTAAATACAGTCAAGAAATGCCCATCTCTCAAGGCTATGTGGTGATCGCTTTGACACTGGTCGCTTATGGGCTGGCCGAGTATGTAGAGAGCTACGGTTTTATCGCTGTGTTTGTCGCAGCCTTTGCCTTTCGCCGCTCAGAGCACCAGCATACCTACCATCAAGAGCTCCATGATTTCGCTGAACAGTCAGAAGGCTTACTCATGTCGCTGGTGCTGGTGGTGTTTGGGATGCTGCTTGGTCAAGGCTTACAGTCAGGTATCGAGCTGACATGGCGGGTCTACATCGTCAGCTTTGTGTTTTTACTTCTGATACGTCCTATCGGCGGGTTTATCGCCTTATCGGGGCTAGGCCTACCTCATTCCGAAAAATACGCAATCTCAGCCTTGGGTATACGCGGTATCGGCACCTTGTATTACTTATCCTATGCGCTCAATCACGGCTACTTTGCAGATGATGATGCGCTCAAGTTATGGGTGGTCTGCTCTATCGTAATTTTGATATCTATCTTTATACATGGCTTGAGTGCACCAAAACTGCTCAAAATAACACCCGATAAGCCGCCTACGACATAAGCTTTATCGAACATGTTAGCAATTTATACACTATCTACGTGCTGCTAAGGCGCTATCAACGCGAGTACTGCTTCGGTCAAAGCAAACTGACGAACGTCATTGAGCATCGTAGTATCGAAGTTATGAATAAAAGCAAACGACAATTGCCGTGATGGATCACACCACGCCACTGAGCCGTTGTAGCCCATGTGACCAAAACCCGCCGCAGTATCAGCACAGACACTAAACAAACGATGATAGCCCAAGCGCCAATACATGGGTGCTGGCATGACTGCATCTAACCCTGTGACTTGGGGCGTGGATAACTGCTCAAAAGTAGCGTGGTCGATTAGCGCCTGACCTTGCCATACCCCGCCATTGGCAAGCATGGCATATATCGTCGCCAGCGCCTCAGCCGACGCAACCCCATTAGCAGCAGGGATAACGGCTTGTAGCGTTTGTCGTTGATAGTAATCAATAGGCTGCTTGCCGGCTGGGATAAGCGCTGATTTGTAGTTTTTTAGATTGAGGTGGCTGGTATCAAAATACAAACGACTGATACCTGCAGTGGTTAACGCCGGCTGGCGGTGATGTCCTTTATCCGTCCCAGAAGCAGATACAGAGCGCTGCATCTGTAAGGCTTGCTGCTGCCAACACGCCGCACTTGGCAAATGATTGTAGACAGATAAGGTATTTGCCGAGTCTGGTTTTAATGTGGGTTTTTGTCGTTTTTGCCGCAGCTTAGAGGTTGCCGTCTCGTCTGCATCAAAGTCTTTGGCCAGCTTGGCGACAAGGTCGACTTTATCATCTGGTACCCCAAAATAGCAGCTATCGGCAATCCCTAATGGCGTCGTCAAATAATGGCTAAGCGCTTGCGCAAGCGGCATCTTGGTGACGATTTCTACCAAGCCGCCCAGCACCCAGCCGTAAATTAGCGCACTATAAGCGGAGTCGTAAGCGTCGGCTTGATCAGGTTGAGTCATGGTCATGTCGGCGACTTTTTTGCGCATATATGACCAGTCTAGTACCGCCTCGCTATCTGCCTCAATACTGGTAATCGCAAAGAGGTCAGCTTGGTGCGACATCACCTGCCGTAGCGTAATATGCGCTTTGCCATTAGCCGCAAATGCCGGCCAATACTGGGCAATGGGGACGTCATAAGCGAGTAGCTGTTTGGAGACCAATACATGAACCAAAGCCGCAAGCACCCCTTTACCGGTCGAAAAGTTAATCGCTAGGGTTTGCGGTCGCCATGCCATCTCTGGACGCGCCAAGCCCACACTGGCACGAGCGATACACTCGCCTGCCTGATAGACCACTAGCGTTCCGCCAGCTGGCGCATCATCAAGCTGCAATTTTGTCAGCAATTGCTGTAGACGCTGCTGCAGAGTAGTATTTACTTGAGCGTCATCGCGTTCGTTGGTTTTGTTCATTGTCTCAGTCATGGCAGCCTTACTCTATTATCGTAAAAAGGCCACCGTCTGGTCGCCTTTTGTTCTATTAGCCGATTACTTTAGGGTATGTCTTATTAGCGCGGGACCAACAAACGATTATACACCTCATCTTCTAGCTTGCTCAGACCGTGACTACGTCCCCGTGCCATGGCTGTATCCATTTTGCGGCCGCGCAGCCAGCCGGCGCGCAGTGCCGTCACCGCGCCCACTCTATTACCAGAGCCACAGTGTAGGGCTACTTTTTTGCCGTGATATTGGCGCAGAATGTTATCAAACGCCAATACTTTTAGCTGCTTTAAATCAGCAGCGCCGCTGATTGGCAGCTGCTCATAATACATGCCTGCGCGCTTGACGGCGGCAGCTTCATCAAAGCTCAGCTCGTCATCAGGCTGCAAGTTGATGACCAGCTCGACGCCAGCCTTTGCCAATGCGTCAACTTTTTGTTCATCCAGAGCGCCGCATACGATGGTATTGGCGTCAGGACGAAAATAAGGCTCAAAGATGGTCGAAAGCTCGATGCCATTGTCCACATTGTCCGCATCAGCTGTGGCGCTGTCGCCTGCTGCAGCGTCATTGGCAGCAGCGGTGTTAGTCGCTGCGACATCATTGATTTGATCTGGATTTGGGGTTGTTACTGTAGTATGTGAGGTCATAATAATAAAAAGATTCGTTAGTCTGTCTACGTAGGATATATATAAAGACCAACGCGCTTTAGTTCTTAAACGCGTTTGATCCGTTCGCCATAACTTTCGATAGCAGTTACGCGAGAGCCCCAGCTGTATTTACTTAGCGGTCTTGAGCGTCACCAAACCCGCTAGATGAGGCTTGTCATTTTTGGCACTAAATAGACCAAACTCACAACCATCATCCGCGTCTTGTAGCTGTGATACCGGCTCGGCTATCAGCTCTACTTCAGCAGGCAAAAAGATAGGGAGCTTAAAGGACACATCGACAGTACAAGCATCAGGCAGCTCATCCATCAGCGCGAGACATTTGGCTTTCGACCACATACCATGAGCAATCGCTTTTGGAAAACCAAAGGCCCGTGCCGATAGTGGATGCAAGTGAATGAGGTTAAAATCCCCTGAGACAAACGCATAACGACGGCCAATATCTTCTGGTACCTCAAAAACACTGTGGGTCCCATTGTCATCGACATTCGGTTTTACGGTAACTGGGCGCGGTTTGCTTTTTTTGTCTTTACTGCTGCTGGGTTTTTTGCCACGTGATAGGTAGGTTGATGTCCCCTCCCACACCACCTCGTCTTTTGATTTGACTGTCGTGACAAAATCAAACTGTTGACCTTGGGCATGGTCGCGCAGATTATCAAAAGTCACAGACATCGCCACTGTTTCTCGCTCGCCGATAGGACGATACTGCGTCACACTGTTGTCTACGTGTACGAGACCGAGCATCGCAAAGGGAAACGGCTCTTTGACCATCATGTTCATCTGCAGCGTTTGCGATAACACAGAAAAATAAGTAATAGGCACTTTGCCATTATCTGCAAAACCACAAATCTTACGATAATCGTCTAAATTCTCTTGATCAATATGGAGGTCATCGACGTAGTAAGTCGCTTGTGGTAACTGATCTTTACTGACTTTGCCACTGTTACCGATAGGCAATAAGCTTTTGACGATATTGGCATAAGTTGTATGCGCTTTTGGCAACGCATCATAGTGTTTGTCTGACATAAATAAATCCTAAGTGGGGCTGGAGCAAACCTTTTGGGGCATTGTTATCATGAATTCTACGTTTTTATCATAAAAAAGCCACCCTTGGGCAGCTTTATTACAATTTATCAGCAATTTTTTCGTAAGCATATGTTAGGCAATCAAGAAAAACCTCACATTATGATGTGAGCACCGCTTTATTCTTTAGCGATACTTATCTTACTTACTTTTGCCACAGTTTAGCTATGCACGGACAATTGCTTGTATTAAGCACCCAGTAAGCTTTGGCCACAAACGCGAACGATGTTGCCATTTAAGCCACCCGATGCAGGAGAGGCAAACCAAGCAATGGTCTCGGCCACGTCTACTGGTAGACCGCCTTGGCTCATGGAGTTCATGCGGCGACCTGCTTCACGAATAGCAAAAGGGATGGCCTCTGTCATTTGCGTTTCGATAAAGCCTGGTGCCACAGCGTTAATGGTCATACCCTTGGCATTATCTTCTAACTGTTTGGCGGTAGCATTGACCAGTCCGATGACGCCCGCTTTAGAAGTGGCATAGTTGGTTTGTCCCATGTTGCCTGCGATGCCTGAGATAGACGACACACATACAATACGTGCGTTGTCTTTTAATACATCGTTTTCTAATAGATAGCGATTGAGTCGTGCGATGCTAGCTAGGTTGATATTGATGACCATATCCCACTTTTTTTCATCCATTTTTGCCAACGTCTTATCACGCGTGACCCCAGCATTGTGAATGATTGAATCAAGCCCGCCGCGCTTTTGTGCCGCCTCTGCGATTTGTTTGCCTGCATCCTCGCTGGTGATATCGACTGTCAGCACAGAGCCGCTGATTTCGCTTGCGACTTTTTGTAGATCTGCCTGCTGCTGAGGTACATCTAGGCAGATAACGTGGGCGCCTTCACGAGCCAATACGCGCGCGATTGCTTCACCGATACCGCGGCTGGCACCTGTCACCAGCATGGTTTTGCCACCTAAAGGCTGTGTCCAATCGACATCTACTGTGTCACCTTTACTGACACGTACCACTTGTCCTGATACATACGCTGAGCGCGCTGAGGTAAAGAAACGCAGCGTTGAATCAAGATTTTGCTCAGCACCTTCTTCGACGTAGACCAACTGGGCGGTGATACCGCGCTTAAACTCTTTACCAACAGACTTCACAAAACCCTCAAGCGCACGCTGTGCCAAGGCAGCTTCGATGTCTGTGAGGTTCTCTGGCGTACGGCCAATGATGATGACACGGCCTGATTCTTCGACACGGCGCGCCACTGTATGAAAAAACGCATATACCGCTTTTAGCTGGTCGGCATTACTGATATTACTGGCATCAAACAGTAGTACTTTGAACTTATCATCACCGCCGGTATTGGCTTTTGCGTCTACACCAGCATCAGCCAGCGCATCTTTGATATCGTCGCTACTATTGACGTACACATCTGCATGGACCTCTGATAAGATGCGGGCCACTGCAGCGCTTACGCTTTTGTCATCGCCATCAGCGCGACCGACCAACACACTGCCACGTACCAGAGGCTCACCGCTCTCAAAACGATCTAACGTCACTGGCAGTGGTAAACCTAAATTTTTGGCCACTTTTTTGCCAATAGAAGACTGAACAAAATCACCATAACGGTCTGACATAATATAATCCCTATAATAAATGGTTAAAATAATTAAAAATACAATGCGCCTATTATATAGACTCACCGGACGCATCATTATTGATATTTAGTAAATGCATTAAAATCTGGCTTAACTATACACTTACACTATAAACAAGTCCAAAAACTGACAAAGTCTACAACAATCTGTAAACAAGCCAGTATACAAGATGGCAACTTTTTTTCGCGTCACCGCGCCTGATACTGTGTTAAAATCAGACCCATAAGTTATGGCAAATACAATTATCGATAACAATATATTATCAAATGCATTATTATGCAATGGTAATAATCGAGACGCCTGAGTTTACAAAAATAGTCTGGGTTTTAAAGCTGTTTTTTTGCTTCTAAAAATCCTGACTAAGCGGCGACAAATAAGCGTCACATCGTTTGCCAAAGACATACATTATGCTGGTAAAAACGTCTTATCATAGATGACCATAGTAAGTAATAAATAATGGCCAGCAGCCACCCTTTTTCTTTTGTACCCATTTCTTTTGTACCCATACTCTTTAAGGATAATATTATGAGTAATAAAAACAATCACCCTGATAGTCCAGTCGTTGAAAGCACTGTTGTAAAATCTACCGATAGCAGCAAAAAAGACACTACAACCAAAGGCGCTGACAGCAAAAAAACCACTGAGAGCACTGCCGCAGCCGTCGGCAAAACAGCAGCTGCTACCCAATCAAAAAAGGCCAAACCAGCCTCAAACCTAAACCGCGTCGCAATCTTGGGCGGCAACCGTATCCCTTTTGCCCGCTCAAACGGCACTTATGCTGATGTCAGCAATACGGACATGCTAACCGCCGCATTAGATGGTTTGGTCGAGCGTTATAACCTACAAGACGAAATCATCGGAGAAGTCGTCTCTGGTGCGGTCATGAAACTGAGCCGCGACATCAACTTAACGCGTGAGGCGACTCTAAACACAGCCCTAAACCCTCATACGCCAACGTACGATATCTCACAAGCCTGTGGTACTGGCTTACAAGCGACCTTTGCCTCTGCCAACAAAATCGCCCTTGGTTTGATTGACTCAGCCATCACAGGCGGTGTCGATACCACCTCTGATGCGCCTATCGCTATCGGTGATGGTCTGCGCAAAGTCCTTATCAAACTCGGTGCAGCAAAAGACAACAAGCAGCGCCTAAAAGCACTAATGGGGCTAAACCCGAAAGATTTGATCGATACCCCGCAAAACGGTGAGCCACGTACCGGCCTATCAATGGGTGAGCACCAAGCCATCACCGCGCTTGAGTGGAATATCAGCCGCGAAGCCCAAGACGAGCTGGCGTTTAACAGCCACAAAAACCTAGCACGTGCTTATGACGAAGGCTTCTTTGACGACCTTATCACGCCATATAAAGGCTTGACTCGTGACAACAACTTGCGCCCAGACACCACGCTCGAAAAGTTGGGCAAGCTAAAGCCAGTATTTGGCAAAAAGAACGCCAACCCAACCATGACAGCGGCCAACTCTACCCCACTCACTGATGGTGCCTCTTGTGTCCTACTCGGTACGGATGAGTGGGCAAAAGAACACGGCCTCAAGCCACTGGCGTACATCGCGCACCAAGAAACAGCGGCTGTTGATTTCATCGGCAAATCTGGTACCACTGAAGGCTTACTAATGGCACCTGCCTATGCGGTACCGCGTATGCTTGAGCGTGCTGGCCTAACGCTGCAAGACTTCGACTTTTATGAAATCCACGAAGCGTTTGCGTCACAAGTACTCTCAACGCTTGCAGCATGGGAAGATGAGACATTCTGTCAAGAACGTCTGGGTCTTGATGCGCCACTTGGCTCCATCGATCGCAGTAAGCTAAACGTAAACGGCTCCTCATTGGCAGCAGGCCATCCATTTGCAGCGACAGGCGGCCGTATCCTAGCCACTGCAGCTAAGCTACTGGATCAAAAAGGCTCAGGCCGCGCTCTGATCTCTATCTGTGCAGCAGGTGGCCAAGGCGTCACGTGTATCCTAGAAAAATAATACCGCCATTGTCTGTTTAGCAGACAAATAGCTTTGGTTGTCTAAAGCACCCGTTAATCACACGATTAATGGGTGCTTTTTTGTACATGTAATCAGCCAATAAAACCGATGGCCGTTATCTTATCAAAAGCCACTTCACACAATAATCAAACGCACCTACCGCCTAGTCCCCCTGCCAGATGTGCTAAAGTAAAGGCCACAACAAACAAAATCATAATAATATTTGGCAGGAGCTTTTTATGAGTAAAACCCCTTCGGCGATTGACCCAAAACTCTTAACCACACAAGAGCGTCAAAAGCTTAGCCCACCCGAGCAAAACAGCTTTATCAGTCGTATGGACAAGGAAGTGTTTGATGATGAGCTGCGCCGTAAAATGCACGAAGACCTTATCGACACCTATGATGAAGAGCTAGAGAACGAAATAGATGATTATGTGCGTGATTTTCGTTTTGATGGGCGGGAGATGAGCGAACAAGAAAGACTGGATCGCCGACTGTACTTTCAGGAGCTGGTGCGCCTGCAGCGCGAGCTTATCAAGCTACAAGACTGGGTGGTCGATCGCGGCGAGCGTATCGTCGTGATATTTGAAGGACGCGACTCGGCGGGCAAAGGCGGCGCGATCAAGCGCATCACCCAGCGCCTAAACCCACGGGTATGCCGCGTCGCTGCTCTGCCCGCACCGACGGAGCGTGAGCAGTCGCAGTGGTACTTTCAGCGTTATGTCGCTCATTTACCAGCGGCCGGCGAGATTGTCTTGTTTGATCGCAGCTGGTACAACCGCGTCGGGGTTGAGCGCGTCATGGGGTTTTGTACTGATGCTCAGTATGAGGAGTTCTTTCAGTCAGTGCCTGAGTTTGAACGCATGCTCGTACGCTCGGGTATTCGCTTGGTCAAATACTGGTTTTCGATCACCGATGACGAGCAGCATTCACGCTTTATGAGCCGTATTCATGACCCACTCAAGCAGTGGAAGCTCTCCCCAATGGATTTGGAGTCGCGGCGACGCTGGGAGGACTATACCAAAGCCAAAGAAACCATGTTTGAGCGCACTCATATTCCTGAAGCGCCGTGGTGGGTGGTAGAAGGCAATAACAAAAAACGCGCGCGCCTCAATTGTATCGCCCATCTGCTTGAGCAAATCCCTTATAAAGAAGTACCGCGTGATGAAGTCGAGCTACCAGAGCGCAAACGCGATGATGAATACTACCGCGAGCCCATCCCAGACGATATGTACGTGCCGCCGCGTTATTAACAGCCTACGATTATTCTGCCCTACTCTGTCTCAAACAAAAAGGCCGCGGTATCTCATTTAAGATACCGCGGCCTTTTTTAGACGCCTAGCATAGCGTGCCTGTCATCACCATAACGCGTCAGCTACATGGTATAAGTAGACTGCAAACTGTCGATTTTGCCAGCCAATAAACGCTCTACTTCGTTTTTGATTCTTTGCCCTGCGATATCGGTGCCGATTTGTACCGCAAAACCGGCTGGCCGGCCGCTTTGGGTTTTAGAGTTGATCCATACTACCTTACCATTCATCGGTAAGCGCTCGCTAGAATTTGGCAACGTGATGGCAATAAACACCTCATCGCCCAACTGCTGAGGACGATCAGACGGTACAAATAACGCTCCATTGGTCACAAAAGATAAGTAGCTGGCATATAGCGTTTCGATGTCTTCAATATGGCAGGTTAAGACCCCGCCGCGTCCTGGCATGGCCATAGTCAGCTTCCTTTAGTCATTGGGTGAAATGTTTTTGAGTGAGCGCTCTTTTTAAATATTGGTTTATAAACGCGCCAATTCTTGCATCAGCTTATCATAGGCAAATTTTTCTTGCACATTTTGTTGTAGCGCAACTTTGCTTTGCTGTAAGCGATGAAAAAATGCCTCTATAGCACTGTCGTCAGGAGTACGGCCATCAGCCTGATCGCTCGTAAGCGCTGTCCAATTGATGTCTTGCTGTAGTACTGCTAGACCTAAACAGACGCGGCGTATGTCGAGCAGCATCAGCTCAGAGAGCTGAATAAACTCTATAATACTAAGCTGTGATTGCCAATAGTCACTAGCCGCCACGCTACTACGTTTGCCACTTCGCAGCGCCAGCCAAGTCGTCAGCCATAAGGCACGCTTGCTATACCATGGGGCGTTGGCCAAGGCGATCGCAGCGAGCGGCGCGCCGTTAGCCAGTTGTATAAGCTGGTGAAGCGCGGCTGGGCTCACGGTTTCACGGTTGACCGTCGCCCCAAGTTCCTGCGTTATATAATCCATGGCGACTGCAGGCTCAATCGTCTGTAACGCCAATTGCTGGACGCGGCTTTTGATCGTGGGTAACAGCTGGGCTGGACTGTCGCTAATCAAAAACAAATGCACCTGCGCTTGCGGCTCCTCCAAGGTCTTGAGCAGCGCGTTGGCGGCAGCGACCGTCATTTGCTCTGCATGGTCTAACACACAGATGCGCAGGCCTTGGCCGCCTTGATAAATAAAGGGCTGTAGCGCGCGGATGTCATCTACTTTTATTTTTAAGGCGCTATTGCTTGTGGTCTTGGTGTTTTTTTTACCGGCTTTTTCTTTAGCTTCTATATTGTCAATACTGACTGGCATACTGATAAGTGGCAGCGTCTGCAAGCTTGGATGTGTACCAGATCTGAGCCACTGACAGCTTTCGCACGTGGCGCACGCCCCTTGCGGATGGGTTGCACGCTCACGGCATAACAGCCACGCCACCAGACGCCAAACAAAAGCACGTTTGCCCATGCCCTGCATGCCTGCGGCCAGTAGAGCATGCGGCAAAGACTGCTGCCGAGTGACTCGGTCAGTGAGCTGCGACCATAGTGCTTGCTGCCATGGCAATAATGGCGCAAAGTAAATATCATCTGCAGTCTTTGATGCACCTATATTTTCCATTTTATGACCTATGGTTCCAGCTTTATAAAATGACTTGAAAGCTTAATGATAGTTTTGCTTAGGCTATTTTAGTTAGTGGTGCTGCTCGTGCTCTGAAAGTCGGTGAACGCCATTGCATTGAGGCGATCCAAATCCTCTTGGGTATCGACCCCAGCCGGCAGATGACACGCTGCGGTCGCGATGGCTATATGACCACCGTTTTCTAGTACGCGTAGTTGTTCCAGGCTCTCTAAGGTCTCAAGCGGGGTCTGTGGCCAATGTACAAACTGCTGTAGTAAGCTCACGCGGTACGCATAAAGCCCCAAATGCCGATAAGCGTTTTTGGGTGCTTGTTTGTTTGGCTCGTCTGCCAATACCACGTCACGGTCACAAGGAATAGGCGCGCGGCTAAAATATAGCGCGCGCTGCAGTGCATTGGTATATTGACTGACGACCTTGACCACCGAGGGACGCAAAAAAGTTTCGTAATCATCGATCGGCTCACACAAGGTGGCCATGACGCTGGCTTTATCCGCGACCAGTAGATCCTTTACTTGCTCTAATAATAAAGGCGGCACCAGCGGCTCATCGCCTTGCATGTTGATGACGATATCCTGATCGGCCCAGCCTTTGATGGCTGCAACTTCCGCTAAGCGATCTGTACCCGAAGCATGCTCGCGGCTGGTCATCACCACCTCAAACCCTGCGTCCACACACACCTGAGCAATGCGCTCATCATCAGTTGCGATACACATATCATCAGCAAAATGCGCCGCTTGCGCCTTTTCAGCGACCCACAAAATCATCGGCTTGCCATGAATAGCTAACAACGGCTTGCCAGGTAGTCGAGTACTCTTAAAACGGGCAGGAATCACAATGTGAGTTTTGGCAGCAGCCATAGATGCAGTAGCAGGCTCAATGTTAGACATGGTTACTTCCTTAGCAGATTTGATGTGACGTACCGTCTTATATGTTTTTGATAACGGCTATCTTTGATAATGACTGTTTTTAAAGCTGCTTTATTTTTTGGTTTATTTTAGCGCCTGATGAGGCTTGATATCGATATCCAGTCTCTGTAATTGCTCTATCAATAAGTGGTAGCAATCATCAGAGAGCACGGCGGTGACTGGCAATACCCAGAGCCTACTCACCAGCGCTTGGTAGTCATCATCTAGCGCATTATCAGCCATGGCCTTTGAGAGTAATGCTTTGATTTTTACAGCGTCTTTTGTGGTAACGACAATAGGATGCTGACGATACTGTAGCAGCTCCACCAAAGTAAATTCATAGTGATCTGGATAAGGATGAGCGATGACCTCAAAGCCTAAATCTGTGAGCGTCTCAAAAAAACGCTGCGGATAACCGATGCCGCTGACTGCATGTACTTGACTGCCTGTCTTTGGCGCTGCCAGAGGGTCTTGCTGCTCGCTTGTCTGTATATCGGCCTTCGCAGCGTTTGGTTTTTGGGTATTCGCCAATGCAGGTGTCCATAAAGGCTGCATGCTGTCCGCTTGCATATACATAAGCAGGCGCTGATTCGACTGCTTTTGCTTGCTTGCGTGCTCGGCGGCTGGACTTGTCTGTTGCTTGCTATGGTACACCACAGTAGCACCCTTAAGCCGAGACAATGGCTCACGTAAAAACCCTGTCGGTAGTAGCTGCTTATTACCAAAACCGCGAGCAGTGTCCACGACGATCCACTCTATATCACGCTGCAGTGCATAATGCTGCAAGCCATCATCGGCAATGATCAGTTGCAAGTCTGGGTGAGCGGCCAATAACGTTGTGATCGCTTGCTGCCGATTGGGACTGACCGCCATCGGTGCGCCTGTCATATTGACGATCAAACACGGCTCATCGCCGACCACGCTAGGGGTGCTGCTGGCATCGACCAGTGCTGGCATTTGACTGGTGTCGCCGCCATAGCCGCGACTAATCACCCCCACCTTGATACGATGTACCGCTTGTAGATGGCTCACCAACTCAATAATCAATGGCGTCTTGCCACTACCGCCCACACTGATATTACCGATAACCATGACAGGTATGGGCGCCCGATAGCTGGCAAACACCCCCCATCGATAAGCCTGACGGCGCAGCGTGATGATGAGACCATACAGCCAACTAATAGGCAACAGCAGCCATAGCCAAGCGGCTTTGCGTTGCCATGCACGCGTCACTGTCGTCTCAATACTCAAGGCTGGTTGCTCACTTATTCGTTGGTTTGAAGCTTTGCACGCAACGATGGCTATTCAAAATCGCGGGCATACATCTGGGCATAATGACCTTGCTTTTGCATCAGCTCATCATGGGTGCCCAGCTCTACAAGCTGACCACCATCTAAGACTGCGATACGATCGGCGGACTCAATAGTCGTCAATCGATGGGCAATGACCAATGTCGTCCGGTCTTTCATAACGTTATCAAGTGCCTGCTGGATATAGTACTCTGACTCATTGTCCAGCGCGCTGGTCGCCTCATCTAGTATAAGGATCGGTGCGTCTTTTAGCAGTGCCCGAGCGATAGACAAACGCTGACGCTGACCACCTGACAGCTGCAGACCTTCAGCGCCGATTTCGCTTTGATAGCCATTTGGCAGCTTCATAATAAAATCATGAGCAAACGCATCTTTGGCTGCTTTTTCTACCTCTGCTTGGCTTTTATTGGCCAAACTGCCATAAGCGATGTTATTAAAAACAGTGGTATTAAATAGCACCACCTGCTGATTGACCATCGCAATCTGCGCACGCAGACTCTCAAGCTTGACATCCTCAATCGGCCGTCCATCCAAGGTAATCTGCCCCGAGGAGGTCGGCAAGGTACGCGTCAACAAATTGACCAATGAAGACTTACCAGCGCCGCTGCGCCCTACCAAGGCTACCGTCTCCCCTGCTCGCACATCCAGCGTAAAGTCGCGCAGCGCTACGGTCGAATCGGGATACACCAAACTGATATTGTCCAGAGATATCTCCCCAGACAACGCTGGGCTGACCGTGCCGGTGTCTTTTTCTTCTGGCTCATCAAGTAGCGCAAAGATGGACTCACCCGCGGCAATGCCTTTTTGCAGTTTTTGATTGACATCGGTCAGGGATCGAACCGGCTTACTGAGCAGTCCTGCCGCGGCGATATACGAGATAAACTCACCGGCAGAGATATTATCGATCACCGATGGTCTAAGGGCCAGCCAAACCACCACCGACATCGCCATGGCCATCAACAGCTGTACCGCTGGGGTGTTGATGCTGTTGGTCACGACGACCTTCATACCTTGGCGCAGGTTCTTTTTGGAGGTTTTATCAAAACGCTCGGCTTCGTAAGCTTGGCCGCCGTAGTTTTTGACCACCTGATAGCCACCGATGACTTCATTGGTGATATGGCTGACATCCCCCATGGTTTCTTGGATGCCTTTTGATAACTTGAGATAACGCTTGGATGCGATGCGAATCAGCCATAATATGGGCGGCAACACCACAAACAAAATCAAGGTCAAACGCCAATTACTATAAAGCAAAAACCCAATCAGACCAATCACGGTCAAACCATCTCTCAACACCGTTTTCATCGAGTCGGTACTGGCAGCGGTGACTTGCTCGACGTCAAATATCAGCTTTGAGGAGATAGTGCCTGCCGGATTGGCCAAATAAAACGCACTCGGCAAACGCAGCAGCTTATTAAACACCTCCACACGCAGCTCATACACCAAGTTGCGCGACACCAATGCGGAGTAATAGTTACCCAAAAAGCTACCCACACCGCGAACGAAGAACAGACCGATAATAAGCAGTGGAAACAAATCTTGCTTACTTTGGTCATTTTGATTGATGGCATCAGTGATGTATTGCAGCAGTTTGGCAATCCAAATCTCGGTTGCCGCATTGATCGCAAACCCTACAACCGTCAGCAGCAACGCCCACCAGTACGGTTTAAGATAGCGTAGCAGCCGCAGCAATGTCTGGTATTTCGGCGTACCTGAGGGCGCAGCCGACTGTTTTTTTGCAGACGGTTTTTTAGCGTTTGATGAATAAGCTTGGCTCATAAAAGCCTCAATTTGGGTGTCATAACATGAATGGACTGCATCTATACTGCATCTTCAAAGAACTGCAGATTCACAGAACTACAGCTGTACAGATGAGTGCGGCATCGAGCACGCCATATATTATTGCGGTAACGACTGGCCAAGCGGCACAACCGTACTGATATTTAGGTTCAAAAACCCCATTTTGCCAGCGACATCCATCACGCGCACGACTGATTGGTGCGTGGCATTGGCATCTGCCGCGATGACAAAGAGCATCTCACGATTGCTGCCGGCTTCTTGCTGAAGCATACTGATCAGCTCCGCTTCATTGCTGCTCGCAAGTGTGATGCCATTGACAAGGTAGTTACCATCTTCTTGCACTGCCACTTCGATGGTATTGTTCTGCTCTGTCAGCGCCACCCCTTCTGCCTCAGGGAGAATGATATTTAAACGGCTAAAATGATTGAACGAGGTAGCCAGCAACAAAAACACGATTAAGAATAATAAACAATCAATCATCGGTGTCAGATTGATTTCGAGGGGCTCGACCGTCGGTTTTCTAAAGCGCATACCATTCTCTTTAATTGACTCAATACCACACTTGGTAGAATACTGATAACGTAGAATATCGATAACCACTGACGCAGGTTATGAGGTCATGGCTGCTTCAGCATTGACCTCTAACCCATACATAGCAGGCGCTGGGTCTGCCGCGCCCTCTACTGCAGAAGAAGGAAACTGACGCATATCCGCCAGATTACTATCTGCTAGCAGGTGATAATCGTATAGCTCTTGAATCATCAAACCCGCTTGGGTCTCAAACTGTGCATTGATATCAATGATACGGCGCTGAAAATAGCGATAGGCCACCAGCGCAGGGATAGCCACAATCATCCCTGCAGCTGTGGTTATCAGTGCTTGTGATACCCCCGCGGCTAGCATCGTCGGGTCCTGCATCGCGCCATCAGTAATCGCCAAAAACGATGAAATAATACCCAGTACAGTACCCAATAGCCCAAGTAGTGGGGCAATCGCGCCGATGGTGCCGAGCATGTTGATGTTTTTTTCTAACTGATGAATTTGCACACTGGCACGGTTTTGCATGTGCATGGTCATCGAATCTAGCCCATACTGGCGATAGAGCAGCCCTGTCGCCAGGATATCACCTAATGGGGTTTTTTCTTTAACGTTCATCAGCTGAGTGCGGCCGATATCACCGTTTTCACGCAAGCGTGTGATTAGCTGTTCACGCAGTCTGCTTGGAACGATTTTGTTAAACTGTAAGGTATGACTACGCTCGATAATGATGACCAATGCCAAAATTGAGCACAACACAATCGGCGTCATCAACCAACCACCTGCCTTTACCAACTCCCACATATTGCTTCTCTTTTATGTTTTTTTAAATAGTTGTTATAAAGATGGCGCTTATTAAGCCTGCGCTTCTATCTGTTTGATCAAAGCGGCCAGCTGGTCTTGGCTATGAAAAAATATCTCGACACTGCCCTGCCCGTCTTTTTTGTGCTTAAGCTTTACTTCAGCGCCGAGCATATCTGTCAGGCGCTGGGTTAGACGCTCGACGTCACGTGATTGCACTTGCTCAGCGCGGCTGACTTTTGGCGCAGGCTGGAGGATAGATTTTACCAGTTTCTCAGCTTCGCGCACCGTCATGCCGCCATCGATGATCTTTTGGGCGATGATCGGCTGCTGCTCAGAAGAGAGCGCCAACAGGGTACGTGCGTGCCCCATATCAAGCGCATTGTTGGCCAAATGATCTTTGACCGTGTCATGCAGCTGGTTGAGACGCAGCAAGTTTGACACAGTGG
The DNA here is from genome assembly GCF_032842965.1 of Psychrobacter sp. CAM01. NCBI lineage: Bacteria > Pseudomonadati > Pseudomonadota > Gammaproteobacteria > Moraxellales > Moraxellaceae > Psychrobacter > Psychrobacter sp. CAM01. The sequence continues at coordinate 803,142 of NZ_JAWJBL010000008.1, read as the reverse complement.
TACGCGCCTTACCGACCACCTCAGCGATCATCGCATGGCTCATACCAAACTCGGTATGAAAGCGCTGCAGTGCAGCGGCTTGTTCAATCACGGATAAGTCTTCACGCTGGATATTTTCAATCAATGCTAACGCAATCGCCAGCTCATCAGACAAAGCGCGTTCAATCGCTGGAATGACTGGTTTACCTGCCATCTTGGCCGCACGCCAGCGCCGCTCACCTGCGATGATTTCGTGCGTGACAAAGTCCTCACTCTTATCTTCACTGGCCAGTAGTGGACGAATCACGATAGGCTGCATGACGCCATGCTGCTCGATAGACGATGCCAACTCTGCCAGCGCCGTTTCACTCATATCGCGACGCGGCTGGTATTTACCCGCTTGCAGGCGTTTGACATCGATCTGCACTAAGCTGATTTGATCTTCAAGCGCACTGTTGTCTGTACCTGTGGTACGCGGTTTGGCCGCTGCCTTGTTTGTAGCCCGTGATTTTCGGCCACTGCTATCAGGAGCGCGCGTTTGGGTTTTGGCAGCATCGGTACGCTCAGAGCGAGTCGCGACACTAGGCGCTTTTGCGTTCGTGTTTGATGGCGAGGTATCTGACGTGTCGACGGGCGCAGCATTGCCACGCGCAGCCATATCGTCTTGCAAGGCAGAGGCGGTAATTTGCTTTTCTTTTTTGATTGACCCTAATAAGGCGTCTAAGCCTCGATTGGCCGCCAACCCTCTCTTTTTCGCCATGATTACCTATCCTCTAACACTAAAATAAAAGCCCATTTTTTACAAATGCGGCTTACTCATTACTTATAAATATGATAGTTACCGCTTATCTACTCTAACGCTGGCCACGCCGCGTTTTTAGGCACTTTGCTTAATCACTTCAGCGGCCAGTTTTTGGTAAGCGCGCGACCCTTTTGACCACCTCTCATACGCAATCACCGGCAGACCATGAGCAGGTGCCTCTGCCAGACGAATGTTTCTGGGAATGTGGGTTTTGTACATGATATCGCCAAAATGCGCCTCAAGCTCGGCTGAGACATCACGCGCGAGTGTGTTACGTGCATCATATAGGGTTCTTACGACGCCGCGTATATAGAGATTTGGATTGAGCTCAGTTAAACGCTCAATAGTCTGTGACAAGTCAGCCAGTCCTTCTAGCGCATAGTATTCACATTGCATCGGAATAATCACGCCGTCAGTTGCCACCAAAGCATTGATTGTCAATAAATTCAAACTCGGCGCGCAATCGATAATCACATAATCATAAGCCGGTGTGTTGGTAGCGGCTTGCTGCTCTACCAGCGCCGCCATGGCATTTTTAAACAGCTCATGACTGTCTGTTTTGTTCATCAAAGTGATGTCCATACCCGCCAAATCTCGATTGGCGCCGATCACGTCAAACCCAGCAGGACTTGAGACAATCGCATCAGCCAGCGAGACGCCATCGAGCAGCACATCAGCGATGGTCAAGGACAGCTCGTTCTTATCGACACCTGTACCACTGGTCGCATTGCCTTGTGGGTCTAGGTCAATCAGCAGGACACGCTTGCGCTTAGCAGCCAAGCTGGCGGTCAAATTTACCGCTGTCGTGGTTTTGCCCACGCCACCTTTTTGATTGGCAATTGCTATGATTTCCATACACTCACTCAATTTTATTAGGATCTATTACTGTTATTCTCTTTTTTACTGACGCTTGCAATCACAACACCCTGTAACCCGACACTCGTCAATATATGCTATTTAGATATCAAGGTAAACGATGTTTCACGACCGCACGGGCTCATAGCTTAGACATTTTTAGCAGACAATTCAATCAAATGACGACTATCATGTAAACGTGGTACTGTTAACTTTATGGTGTCGATACGCCAGTCATGCTCGAGCGCTTGCAGCTCTTCATCGCTTGGCGCTTTGCCCTTCATCGCGCACAATCGTCCCTCTGCGGCCAGTCTTGGCTGTGCCACGTGGACAAAATCAATCAGGCTGGCAAAGGCCCGCGAGGTCACCACCTCATAGCTGGCCTCATGCGCCTCGATACGAGAGGCAATAGGCTGCATATTATGTAGACCAAGCTCACTACTGATTTGTTTGATAAAGCGAATCTTTTTCTGATTGCTGTCCAAGGCTGTGCAAGCGCGCTCAGGCTGGCAAATAGCGATAATAACGGCTGGCAGCCCTGCCCCTGTACCGATATCTAACAGTGACCCTGACGGCAAATGCGGTATAATAGCCAAACAATCAATCACATGCTTGATCAGTGCTTCTTTGGGAGCAGTGATGGCGGTGAGATTATACGCCTTATTCCACAATAAAAGCTGATCTAAGTACAATAATAGCGTGCGCTGCTGCGTCTCACTCAAAGACAAGCCCAGCTCATTGATCGCTTGTGCCAACATATCGGCCAGTGCTGGCAGCTGTGTACCAAGTTTAACAAAGCCGGCCGGATCGATAGCGGCATGATTCACGCTGGTAGATGATGAGGTTTTTTTGGCAGAAGCTGACATAAGGCGCATTATCCAGTTTTGACATGTGAACCGTTTATTTTATCACGCACTCCGCGTATTGAATAGTTGCAGATTGCCCCAATGTGAGACATCTTATACTATCTGCGCAGTCTTTGAGGCTTATTGTTCTTTAATCATAGCAAACCGCTGGGTGTTTACTGCTACCATACGCAGCAAAGACCGCAGCTTTATGATGAAATATACTAAATAAGCCAATCTCTCATTTTTAAGGCAGCATCCCAGACACTGATAATCAAGCTGCCTCATAGCAACACTTCCCAATCATCAAAAACGCGACCAAACAAGACACTAATAATATGGTAACACCCTCGACTCAGCTGACCGACCCAGCAATAGACACCACCAAAGAACAGACAAAACACGCAAAAAAGGTAACACAGCTGCATCCACGTTTTTTAGAAGTGAAGCAGCACTGCCGCCTAAGCGCCGCGCAATTAAAGCGCTATAGCAATCCTGCGGCATTGCCAAGCGACACCCGAACTGCCCCTGATTTGGACGTGGGCTTTGGCCAGCAGCGAGCGCTAAAAGCATTGCAAACCGCCCTAGACATCAAAGCTAATGGCTATCATGTGTTTGCCGCGGGCGAAAACGGTTTGGGCAAACGTACGATCATCAGCCGTTTACTGACTCGCATCGCCGCCGATGCGCCAACGCCTGATGACTGGGTCTATGTGCATAATTTCGCTGATCCCCGTACGCCGCAAGCAATATCCCTACCTGCTGGACAAGCAGAGATATTGCAGCAGCAGGTGAGCCAATTGTGGCAACAAGCCAAAAAACGCCTCAGTCAGCGTTTTCGCAGTGATCAATACCAAAGCAAAATAGAAGCCATCAAAAACGCCACCCATCAAAAAGAAAGTCAGGCTTATGATGTGCTCAATGCCGAAGGCAAGCAATACGACTTGGCTTTGACGTTTCGCTCGTTTGATAATAAAGCGGTGTTTGTCCATCCAAGTCAGCTGCCAACGGAGAGTAGCAGCGCCGCCGATACCGCCGCCGCTGAGCACATTCCCGCCAGCCCTAGATCAGATAATCCGCAATCCGCGGCCAAGCCCGATGAGACGGCGCATCGTCGTGGCAAGCAAGACAAGGTGCTCTCTGGCGATGACGAGTACGAAGCCGAGCTCGATAACTTCGTACAAAAAAACCACATGCAAAAGCGCCTAAGTCAGCTCACCATCGCACTAGAGCAATTAGAAGACGAAGCCAATGACGCCATCGAAGCGCTGCATCGTGACATTGCACGCCGTGCACTACAGCCGTTATTTGCCCCAGTTTATCAGCAGTTTGCAGCTCAGCCACAAGTCGTCGATTACCTAAAAGCCGTATCTGCAGATATGGTCACGCACGCTGAGCGCATCGTCAATGGCGATGATGAAGAGTTTGTCACAGCAGTGCTGGCCACCACTCCCAGTCGTTATGCGGTCAATGTCATCGTCAGTCACGCGCCAGACAGTGGTGCGCCTGTGGTCTTTGAGGATTTGCCGACGCATCTAAACCTATTGGGACATGTCGAGCAAATCACCCAGTTGGGCACAGTCACCACTGACGTCAGTATGATTCGAGCGGGTGCCCTACACCGTGCCAATGGCGGTTATCTGTTGTTGGAGGCCAGTCATTTACTTGAGCATCCTTATGCTTGGCAAGGTCTCAAACGCGCTCTGCAATCACGCAAAATCAAACTCTCTAGCCTTGAGCAAATGCTGACTTTGACAGGTAGCCTATCGCTTGCACCGTCTCCCATTGACCTTGATGTCAAGGTGATTTTGCTGGGCGAAGCTGACCTATATTACGAGCTTTTGGAGCTCGAGCCTGAGTTTGATGCCGTCTTTAAGGTGCGTGCCGACTTCCACGACGATGTGACGCGCAGCCCTGAGCACGAGTTGGCATTGGTGGCAAAAATGGCTGATATCATTGATCATGCTAGCCTTTATCCATTTGATCGCAATGCACAGGCGGCGCTGCTTGAGCATTTGAGCTTACAAGCCGAAGACCAAGACCGCTTAAGCTTACACAGCGACTTATTGATCAAACTGCTACACGAGTCGGATCGCCATGCGCGCCTAGATGGCAAGCATATCGTTGATGCCCATCACGTCATGCAAGCCATTGACGATATGGACGAGCGCTCAGGGTATCTGCGCGACTTATACTGGGATGAGCTAAAAAACGGCCAGCAGCTCATTCAAACCCAAGGTCATGCGGTCGGGCAAGTCAACGCCCTGACTGTAGTCAGCTATGCCGATAGCGAGTTTGGCATGCCAGCACGCCTCACCGCCGTCATTCAACCCAACATCGGCGCAGGTGAGATTCTCGATATCGAGCGCGATGTGGATTTGGGCGGTAGTCTGCATGCTAAGGGTATGCTGATTATGACCAGCTATTTGCGGGCGCTGTTTAGCCAACACCACGCCCTTAACTTTAGTGCCTCACTTGCTTTTGAGCAAAGCTACGCGCAGATCGATGGTGATAGCGCCACAGTCAGCGAAGGCTGCGCGCTGCTCTCAGCCTTAGCCGATGTGCCAATCGATCAGTCCTTAGCCATTACTGGTTCCATGAACCAATTAGGCGAGGTACAAGCTGTCGGTGGTATCAACGCTAAAATCGCTGGATTTTTTGACGCTTGCCGCGAGCAAGAACTGACAGGCCAGCAAGGCGTGGTCATCCCTATTGCCAACGTCCAGCAGCTGATGCTGCGCGACGACATCATCGCTGCGGTCAAAGCTGGTAAGTTTCATATCTATGGGGTGCAGAGCTTAAGTGAGGCGTTGACACTGATGACAGGACTGCCTGTCGACACCATGAATAAAAAAGGCCGCTATCGTAAAGACACGTTGTTTGGCAAAGTATTAAATCGCTTACTGCTGTGGGACGAAAACCAAAACGTCGATGACGATATTGAGAACAAAGACGTCAAGCAAACCAGCCAAAAAAAGCGCAAGGCAAAAAAGAAAAAAGACAAGAAAAAAAGGCGTCAACGTCAAGAAGAAAAAGACGAAAAAGGCAATGACGACCACTCAAGCGTGGATGTCGTGACAGCTGATGAATCGCGTGATATAGCCCAGCTCTGATAACATCAAGGCATCAGAGCATTAGACCATGGGCTGACCTGCTACCGTCGTTCATTGCCGTTTATCATGCATTACTCATCAATGATAGACACAACATAGACGTCAGGATAGACGTTAAGCTGCTTTTCTGCCATGATAACCAGCGGCGGATTCGTTAAAATATTAGCATTAAAATATCCATATCGATTGCGACATTGATTTGCGACTTCATAAAGGCTATCTCTGAATGACTGTACATCATACCCACACAGATGAGCGAATAGACGAGCAGCGCACGAGCACCGATGCCCCTGCTGCAGAGACTCATCATAATAATCGTCATGGCGCGGCGACCACAGCGCGGCAGTGGCAAGTACTCTCACAGCTACAGCGCAATCGCTGGGTGGGAACGACGCACATTTACGAGCAGCTCAAGCTTGCAGGGTTTGACATCAGTCTGCGTACCGTACAGCGCGACCTAAACGCCTTGTCCAAACGCTTTCCCATCGAAAAAAACAACGCCAACCCGCAAGGCTGGCGCTGGCGTGACGATGCACCGCTACACAGCCTACCGCATATGAATCTATCACAAGCGGTGGCTTTTAATATGGTAGAGGCCAATCTTACCCAGCTATTACCGCCCGTGATTTTAGACGAGCTGTTTCCTTGGTTTGATTTAGCAAGAAGGCAGCTAAAGAACAGTAAAGTCACGCACTCTTGGATCGACCGAGTACGCATCGAGCCTGCTACTCAGCCCTTAATCGCCCCGCATATTGACCTCGAGAGCAAAGACAATCTGTATCACGCGCTCTTTTATCAATTGCAGGTCAAAGCCTGCTACACCCGTAGCAACAAAAATGAGGCCAGCGAATATACGCTAAACCCCATTGCCATCATCCAGCGCGGCGTAATTATCTATTTACTAGCGACCCGTACCGATGACCCAGAGGCCATCATTCGCACCTTTGCTCTGCACCGGTTTGATAGCGTCGAGATTTTAGAGAGTCCGGCGCAAACGCCAGAGGATTTTCAGCTTGATACCTACTTGGAGGCTGGCAGTATGGGCTTTAGTCATCCGTTGTTTGGCGAGCTGCCTGAGCGTGGCAAAAACACGGCCATTGAGCTACAATTCACCAAACAAGCTGGCAAAAGTCTGACAGAAAGCAAGCTCAGTGACGATCAAGTCGTCACCGTCAATGATGACGACACCCTAACCATCAAAGCCACGGTCAACCTAACCTCACAGCTGGTTTGGTGGTTACGTGGCTTTGGTAGTGGCCTGCTCAATGCCCAGCCCGAGCTACTATATCGAGCCGTCTTGGATAACAGTACCAATAACGCCACTGATAATAAGCCTAATTAAGTGTCATTATCTTGACTAAAGAGTTACAGATTCAAATACGATAACACCCTCGAACCATTGCAACTCGAACCATTGTAAAAGGAATACTATGTCGACCACGACCCCATCGCCACTACTTTCCGACAGCTTAAGAGGACTAGGCTTAGATGCGGGGACTTTGTTTTTTGCGCTAAACTACGAATTTACCAGAATTGAGCCAAAGGGACTGCTAAAACGTTTTAAAAAAAACCAAGGCGCGATAGATATTGATATCGCATGTGCGTTATACGATGACAATTGCACCATCAGCGATATCGTTTGGTTTAAGCAGCTGCGAGACAAAGCCGAGTCGGTACGCCATCAAGGCGATAGCTTAAATGGCAAAGATCGCGGTGAGCAGGCCATGTATTTGGCACCGCTTGATCAAGAGCAGATCAGACTGTATTTAGACAAAATTCCTGCGCATATCACCCATATCGCCATGATGGCCAATTCTTATCACGGTCATCCTTTTTCTCGAGTCAAAAAAGGCGAGATACACCTAAGTGATGATGAAGGCAATCGCTGTTTTGAAGTCAATCTCAAACAGCTGCCACGCGACTGCCAAACACTTTGGGTCGCTCATTTGCGCCGAGAAGTAGATGACTGGCATCTAACTTTGCAAAACTTACCACTGGCAGCAAAGGACTTGGCCACAGCCGCGCAGCAAGTCGCCTATGAACTGGCGCGCGCCCTTCCTATCCCTCAAGGCCTATAAAAAGCCTATAAAGAGAAATCAGCCACAGCGTTTGACTGCAGCCATTAAAACCAGAAAATGAGACCATAAAAATAAAATCGCAGGAATGAAGCTGTCGAAATAAAGCTGTAAAAACCTCTCAAACACAAAACGGATAAAAAAGACTAGGGTGTGTTGAGTAGTGCACTGCTCTATAACGGCTCGCCGCAGTGCGGGCAGTAATTCTTTTGCCGCCTTTCCACTTCTCTTTCGCGGCGCTCAAGCTCTTGCTCACGCAGCACTTGTAAAACGATATTTTGCGCCTGCTCCTTGTCCAGCCCCAGCTCACGGCGAATCTTGTCAATCATCATCTGGTTTTGCACCAAATCAAAATCACTGTCAATCAGCTGCTCACGAAAATGCTGCTCTAACTCCTCGCGGCGCTGGGCCAGCTCATTGGCCAAACCAGTCGCCAAAATACCAGCTGGCAATGCCGCCAGACCCACACCCAATATGGTAATGATGGCACCCAATATCTTACCTGCATTGGTGATCGGTATGACATCACCATAGCCGACGGTCGTCAGCGTCACCACCGCCCACCACATCGCCTTCGGTATCGATTCAAACTCATCTGGCTGCGCGTGATTTTCGACCAAATAAATCCCGCTAGAGGCGGTGACAATCATGATTATCAAGATAAAGATAACCGCTTGAAACGAGCCTTTTTCTTTACTAATGACCACCAGCAAGATACGCATAGAGGCAAAGTAGCGGGTGAGTTTCAAAATCCGAAACAGACGCAAAATACGCAAGAAACGCAAGTCAATAGAGACAAAGAAGTTTAAAAAGGCAGGGACGATTGCAATCAAGTCGATCATCGCCGACGGGCTTTTGAGCCACTCCCAGCGCTGACGCCAAGTGGTATTATCTGGTTTGGCTTCGGCCACACTCCACAGACGCAGCAAATACTCGATAGAAAAAATAACGATAGAGAAATTTTCAAACCAAATAAAATAGTCTTGATAAGGGTAATACCAGCTGTCTACAGACTCGGCAATCACAGCGGCGACATTGGTCATGATCAAAAAAATCAGGAAGTAGTCCACATAACGGCTAAACCGAGTGTCATGCTCATCGTTTTGCAAAATATCATAAACAAAAAAACGTAAGCGCCGTATAGATTGGAATAGCATGCTGACCTTATGCGGTAAAACCCGCGCGTGGATAAATAAAATAAATCGCCATTGCCGCAAAAAACATTACCGTGACCACCATAATGCCAAAGCTGACATAAAAGGCGTCGATCGGCTGCTGCGTGTTATCTATAGCTAACGTGTGTCCTCAGATTATACAAAATTTTTATAGTAAATATAGACAGTTATCAGCAGTGTAAAGGCAATCACCAACACAGCCAATCGTAAAAACCGCTCATCGGCCTTCAACTGCTGGCCGATATTTTGAGCAGGCAACAAAAACAGATGGCACTCAGGACAACAGCCATCTACTTCATTTAATAGCTGCATCGTCCGTGCATTAGTACAACGCAGAGGAGAGTTACTACAATAACCAAGCATGGTATAGCGCGCCTCCATTTATAAAATAAAACCTTTATCCTTTACCTATGCTCTACTTCTAAAAGTTCACAATACCTCGATATCGATAACTTTACGCAAAAGTCTTGGTTTAATACTGAGAATAACCATTTATTACCTTACAGAAATAGTGGTTTTGTATTATAATGGCGTTATAATGTTACAGATTACTCAATAATCATAATATTATGTATTGGTCACTACTGTCATCCCTCATTAGTTGACTGATAATCCTCTATTACGTTAAGGAATCAAACGATGAAACTACAATCCCTAGTTTTAGCCGCTGCTACTGCACTGACTATGACTTCTGCTTTTGCCGTTCCTGCTGGTACGTGGACAGTGGCTGCTGGTGCACACTATGTTGACCCTAAAAGCGACAACGGTACTTTAAACAATGGCTTATCAGTAGATGTTGATGGCGATGTGCGCCCAACCATCAGTGGCGAATATTTCATTGCTAACAACGTTGGTGTTGAGTTACTAGCAGCCATCCCATTCCACCATGACATCACGCTAACTGATGCAAATGGTAACGAAGTTGATGCCAAAACTCAGCATCTACCCCCTACTCTATCTGTACAGTATCACTTCGACGGCTATAACCTACCTATGAATGTGAAGCCTTTCGTTGGTGTTGGTGTGAACTATACAACTTTCTTTAAAGAAAGAGTCTACCTAGGTAACGGTAATGATTTAGAGCTAGACGATAGCGTTGGTGTTGCTGGCCATATCGGTCTTGACATCCCATATGCGCCTACTGAGTCTTTCCGTATTGACGCGCGCTACATGGACATCAAAACTGACGCTAGCCTAAACGGTAATGACTTAGGTGAAGTCGATATCAGCCCATGGGTATATGGCGTTGCGTTTGTAAAACAGTTCTAAGAAATCTATCATAGCAAGTAAAGTATGCCAGATAAGAAGCCAGCCGATGTGCTGGCTTTTTTTGTTTGTATGATTTACTGCAATCTATTTATTGTTATTTTTTTTATAATCAACCCAACATCACGTTGGCGCACTTTATGTCATAAGCCCATAAAAAAAGACCATCCATGCGGACAGTCTCTTTGTAATACATAACCATTGATGCAATCTATCAGCCGCTATTAGCCAAAGAGCACTCAAAAGCGCTGCCGGTCAGAGCTACAGCAAGATACGGCGCGGATCTGCTAACAAGGTAGCGATATAACGGGTAAATACTGCTGCATCAGCACCATTAATCACTCGATGATCATAAGACAACGACAGCGGCAGCATCAAACGCGGCTCAAACGTCTGCTTGGTTTCGTTCCAGCGCGGCTGCATACTGGCCTCAGAGACCCCTAAGATACCCACTTGTGGCCAATTGACCAACGGCGTAAAGGCGGTACCCCCTAGGTTGCCTTGGCTCGATATGGTAAAGCTTGCACCTTGTAAGTCTTTAGTGCCAAGCTTTTTATCACGAGCCTTTGCTGCCAGCTCACCTATCTCGATGGCGATCTGCTTAAGACCTTTGTCTTGAACGTTTTTGATAACGGGTACGATAAGCCCATCATCCGTCGCCACAGCGATACCCATGTTGACGCTTTTACGCACGATAATCTGAGTATTGTCATCGCTCAAATGACTGTTAAAGCGTGGGTGCTGCGTCAAGGCATGAGCAGTCGCTTTTACCACAAAGGCTAGGATAGTAAAGCCAATACCTTCAGCTTTCATACCGCCTTTGAGCTCACCACGCAGTTTTTCAGTCTCGGTGATATCGGACAAATCAAACTGTGTGACTTGTGGCAGCAAGGTATTGTAGTTAAGCTGCGGTATAGAGACCTTTTGTAAGCGGCTTAAGTCCTGAGTCTCAGTCTCTCCCCAGATCTCGGTATTACTCATATCGGGTAAGTTTGGCAGGCTTGCCTGAGCGCCAGCGCTGTTTGTCGGCGCCGCTTTTTGTTTGCTTAAGCTTTCTTTGACATGAGCAAACACATCTTCTTTTAAGATACGATCATTGAGCGCTGAGCCACTCACTTGAGTAATATCCACACCCATTTGGCGTGCCAGCTTACGTACGGCAGGACCTGCATACACATCGACAAGCTTTTCATTCACTTGACTTTCTGTCAGCTTGCCACCGCTTTTGCTGGCATCACTAGCGCCTGTCGCTTGAGCGCTTTGTTTTGGCTTAGCGGTCGACTGTGTTTTAGCACTGGCCTGCTGCTCACTGCTGCCAGCCTTGCTATCTGCTTTGGCTGACGCGGCTTCTGTTGCAGATGACTCTGTTTCAGACCCCTGTGTCTCAGATGTGCTATTGGTCTCATCCTCACCAACAATGACAATAAAATCTTGACCGTTGGCGACCATGTCGCCTGCTTCGACCAGTATTTTTTCGACCTTACCAGCGATGGGGGCTGGTACTTCCACCGAGGCTTTGTCCGACTCAATCAACAAAATCGATTGCTCGGCACTGACGGTATCACCGACACTGACCATGATCTCGGCCACTTGCGCTTCTTCAACACCTAAATCTGGCAATGCGTGTGTACTGGCTGTACCCGCGCTCGGCGCAGGATGTTTGGACTCTGACGAGCTAGCATCAGCAGCTTGAGACTCAGATGTGGCCTCAGACTGTGCGCCAGCATCCTTTCCATCCGCTTGATTGCGGGCGTCATCAGTGCTCTTTTCACTGGCTGGTGCTTCTGCTTGTGTATCGGCCGCAGCGCTCTCAAGCTCAATGAGCACCATGCCTTCACTGACTTGATCACCAACAGCAACGCTGATTTTGGTGACTTTACCAGCAGCAGAGCTTGGTACTTCCACTGATGCCTTGTCAGACTCTAATAAAATGATATTGTCGTCTTTTTCGATGACATCGCCAACTTCGACCATAATTTCGCTGACTTCGGCACTATCGACACCCAAATCGGGGGCTTTAATGTCCATGGTTTATCTCCTCGTCTTATCGTTATTATTCTTTGACATCATCGTCATTGAGCAGCGTCGCGTCAGCTTGATCTTCGGCGCGGCCTTCATTACTGATTTCATCATCCTCTTCACTGACAAACTCAGGCACAGGGCTTGGGTTGATGTTGTCAGGAGCTGGTGCATCTGGGAAATGATCGTAATAAGGCTGCTGCTGCCATGCTGGCGGCTGATCGGCCTCAATCTCAAAGCTTGAGATGGCATCTTTGACCAAGCGCATTTCTACTTCGCCTTCATCTGCCAAGCGCTTGAGCGTCGCCACCACGATATGAGCGGCATCTACATGGAAGAAGCTGCGTAGTTTTTCGCGGGTATCTGAGCGGCCATAACCATCGGTACCCAATGTGGTATAAGGACGGCTATCAGGTAACCAGCCACGTATCTGCTCTGAGTAGTTACGCATATAGTCTGTTGCCGCGACCACCACCCCTTTATGCGGTGCCAATTGCTCTGTGACCCATGGCACCTTTTCTTCATCCATGGGGTGCAAGCGATTGTAGTCATCACATGCCATACCGTCACGCGTGAGCTCATTAAAGCTGGTGACGCTCCAAACGTTGGCAGTGATATTAAACTCTTCTTTTAAAATCTTCGCCGCTTTTTGTACTTCGCGTAAGATAACCCCAGAACCAAGCAGCTGTACTTGGCTTGAGCCATTGTCTTCTAGCAAATACATCCCGCGCTTGATGCCTTCTTCCGCACCCTCTGGCATGGCTGGCTGTTCGTAGTTTTCGTTCATGAGGGTCAAGTAATAATACACGCGCTCACCCTCACCATACATCCGGCGTAGGCCATCATGCATGATGACCGCCAGCTCATAACCATAGCATGGGTCATAGCTCACGCAGTTCGGTACGGTGTTAAACAAAATCTGCGAATGGCCATCTTGATGCTGCAAGCCCTCGCCATTGAGCGTCGTACGGCCTGCTGTCGCACCAAGTAAGAAACCTTGTGCCTGACAGTCGCCTGCCGCCCATGCCAAGTCGCCCACACGCTGAAAGCCAAACATAGAGTAGTAAATATACAGCGGTATCATTGGCAAAGCATTGACCGAATAACTGGTCGCCAGCGCAATCCAGGTACTCATCGCCCCCGCTTCGTTGATACCTTCTTCCAACATGTGACCGTCGATGGCTTCTTTATAGCCCATCAGCGCTTCACTATCTTCAGGCGTGTATTTTTGTCCTGACGCCGAGTAAATACCTAACTGGCGGAACATGCCTTCTAGACCAAAGGTACGTGCCTCATCAGGAACGATCGGCACGACGCGATCTTGAATGTCCTTGTTTTTTAGCATCGCAGATAACAGACGGACAAACACCATGGTCGTCGACTGCTCTTTGCCGTTACTGCCTTTTAAGATACGATCAAAAATCGATAAATCAGGGATATTTAGAGGAATATGACCACTACGGCGGTTTGGCAGGTGACCGCCCAACGCTTCACGGCGACCTTTTAGGTACTTCATCTCAAGCGAATCTTCTTTTGGACGATAAAACGGCAGCGTCTCAAGCTCTTCATCAGTAAATGGCAAGTCAAAACGATCACGGAAATACTTCAATGACTCATGATCTAGCTTTTTGATTTGGTGCGATTTATTCACCGCTTGCGCTTGCGTCGAGAGACCATAGCCTTTGACTGTTTTGACCAAGACAACTGTTGGTTGACCTTTGGTCTTCATGGCTTCACTAAAGGCAGCATAGACCTTCATTGGGTCATGACCACCACGGTTTAGACGCGAGATATCATGATCAGACAGCTCATTGGCCATCTCTTCAAGCTCTGGGTATTTACCAAAAAACTCTTTACGGGTAAATTCAGGAGTACGTGCCTCATATAGCTGGTACTCACCATCGACCACTTCTTCCATACGGTGCTTGAGCACACCTGTCACGTCTTTATCAAGCAGTGTATCCCAGTTACCACCCCAGATGACTTTAATCACGCGCCAGCCTGCACCGCGAAATACCGACTCTAGCTCTTGAATAATCTTGCCATTACCACGCACAGGGCCATCGAGGCGCTGCAAGTTACAGTTGATAACCCAAATTAGGTTGTCTAGTTTTTCGCGGCCAGCAAGAGAGATGGCACCCAAGCTCTCCGGCTCATCTGTCTCGCCATCACCTAAGAAAGTCCAGATTTTACGGCCTTCTTTTTCGAGCAAGCCACGGTTTTCCATATAGCGATGGACGTGCGCGTGATAAATCGACATGATCGGGCCCAGTCCCATAGAGACCGTTGGGAACTGCCAATAGTCCGGCATCAAATAGGGATGCGGATAACTTGATAAGCCTTTACCACCGACCTCACGGCGAAAATTATCCAACTGGTCTTCACTCAAGCGGCCTTCTAAATAAGAACGGGCATAGATACCTGGCGCGGAGTGACCTTGATAGTAAACCATGTCACCACCGAAATGGTCGCTTGCGGCTCGGAAAAAGTGGTTAAACCCGGTCTCATACAGCGTGGCACTAGAGGCAAATGTCGCCAAATGACCACCTAGATCGTCATCGTTTTTGTTGGCACGCATCACCATCGCCAGCGCGTTATAGCGAATCAGCGCACGGATCTTACGCTCAATGGTCAAGTCGCCAGGATACATCGGCTCGTCCTCGACTGCGATGGTGTTGATATAAGCAGTATCAAGGCGGTTGAATGGCAGGCCTTCTTGCACCGCCATATTGTATAAGGCTTTTAGTAAAAACTGCGCGCGATCTTTGTCTGCGTGTTTGATCACAGACTCAAAAGCTTCGAGCCATTCTTGGGTTTCGGTGCTGTCAGCATCCTTATAATAGTTCATCGTTATGAATCCTTTTCTATCGGTCATCCCTACTCGGTGGCAGGGTATTATTAAATCAAAGTATTACTTCATACTGGCGTGTGGAAATGGTTTACTCAAGGACTTCCTTGTTAAATTTATCGGAGTGGTTCTGACGTACTTTAAGAGATCTATAGACTGCGATGTTTGATCATCAAATGATAATAACTCTCCATTATAGGCGCTTATGGGAAAGTTGTTTATAGTGATAAAAAAATGACGATATGAGATGTATTTTTTAAATAAATAATGATTAGTGATTGGGTGAATGGTTTGTTTATTATTTGAAGCTAGGCAGGCAATAACAACACTGAAATAAAAATACATACAGCTCTAAGGCACAATCCATGAGGCGAGAAGCTGTTATTTATGTAAAAACCATCTAAAGCGTTACTTTGACTACGTTCTATCATAATAAATATGCCGCTTATCGACTCCTTACAACAAGCTTTCATACTTTATAGTAAGGTATCAAATTACATAACCTATACATGTGCTTATTAAGTCAGCAGTGTATGGATTTCGCCCGTGGTTTAGATGTCGATATGAATAGATAGGGATACTATTATGTATATGGCTAAGCACTATACAGAATCTCAGCATGTAGATTCATACCAAAGATACAAACTATTATTCTTGGCTTTTGTAGGAGCTATAGGTTTACTTTCTATCAATCACTCGTCCTATGCGATTGTGCCTAACCCAGGAGCCAACTGCCAAGGTGTGACTGGTGCTTCTCAAAGCAGCCTGACAAACGCAGACTACACTAACCTAGTCTCAGCAGTGAATACTGATAATTATGTCAACATCGCAGGCAACGCATCAGGCAGTATTCCCTTACAGATTAAAATGAATACTACAGAGTCGAGCTCGAACACCATATTGGGTAACTTTGGTGTTATTGAGGCTCAAGGAGTCAGAGCCATCAATGTCAGAAGAACGTTCCCTAACACCACGGCCTTTACAGATATCCGTCTAGATTTTCGTAATAGCATTACCATGCAACCAATCTACTTGACCAACGTTGCGTTAAGTGCGTTTGATATTGATTATGCAAATAGTAGCGGTAATAGCTTTGATGACTTTATACAAATTACTGGAGTAAATGAAGCGGGTGCTACCATTACTGGTACCTTTCAACCTATCACTAACTCCAACATTATTTTCAGCCAAAACTTGCAAGGTTTATTAACCAGAACAACCAATGATCCTAACTGTCCAGCTAAGAATCTAGGTACTCAATGCCAAGGCTCTGTTCAGTTTTCTGAACCCGTAAAATCTGTAAATGTCCGTTACTCGAATACAGGATATTTGGCTACAGCCACTAACCAAGAAATTGACTTTCGAGTAGATAACTACTGTTATGTTCCTCAATATATATTTTCTGGTACAGTCTTCGACGATAACGGAGGTATTCCTGAAAATAAAGCGGACAAAAACAATGCTGACATAACCTCTGCAAGCAGTATTTATGCCAATAGACCCAACTATTTTAATGGTCGATATGACCCGAATGCTTCTGAAACAGGTATTGCAGGTAGTACTGTACAGTTGGTCAATTGCTCTAATACAGACGCTATCTACCCTACTCAGTCGGTTATTAGAAATAATGCACCTCTCGGAGAGTATCAGATCAGTATTCCTAAAACGACTTTGTCTAACAACCCCAACCTTTGCTTGCTAGAAAAAAGAACTGGCACCTCCTACCCTATTCGCACGACCTCATCCATAAAAACGATTAATGTAGCGGCCAATACCTATCACTACCCAAATAATGACTTTGGTAGAGTGATTGCCGAAAATGCCGCGTTGGTCTTGCGAAAATCTCAACATGTAAACAACTGCCCAGCGACACTCAACTATGCCAATATCAACGACTCCACAAGCCCAGAAACCGGTTTTAGCACAAACTTAATAGCTGGCATCGCACCGGGTAGATGTATCGCTTATAAAATCACGGCCACCAATCGCGCTAATGTCAATATTGACAATTTTGTGATGCAAGATGAGCTTCAGAAAAAAGGGGTGGCCAATGCCACAGTGACATCGACATTGGCAAACCCTGCGCTCACATCGGCAGACTACGACAGCAGCAGTCCCGCCGTTGGCCAAAACGGTACGGTAAAGACCAAGCCTTTTGTACTACCGCCACGCTCTAAACGTGACTTTTATTTCAATACCAGATATGGCACGACGCAGTAGCGTGCTTAAATCTATGACCATTTTATTTTGAACTGACTGTATCTCTCATGGTTCGTTTTGAGAAGATAGCCACTTCAAACCGCCATTTATCAATTTTCCCATGACATGCCATAGTCTTTTTGTAACTATGCAGTTAAGCCGATAGGGTGCGTTATACCGCCTGTTTTTAACGCCGTTATCTATGCTTGCTGTTGTTATAACGCGACCCATATGACGTTTATTACGATTGCCTGAATCATTAACTCTCGTTTCGGAATTATTTATGAAACCCAGTCTCTATAAACCCAGTCTCTTTAGATATGGCTTAATGACGGTTGGCGTTACCGCTGCATTCGATATCTCAGCCAGTGCAATGGCCAATACCTCTACTGGTACCACGACGACTGATGTATTGATAAAAAACATAGCGACAGCGAATTATGATATTTCTGGTATCAAACAGCCAGAAGTGCGATCTAACGAAGTTGTTGTCAAGGTCTCTGAGCAATTGTCTTTTTCATTAACGGCAAACAATGAAGATGGCACACCAAATGACACGATCAATGAAAACCTAGATGCCACGCCCAATGGCTTTGCAGTATTCCAGCATACGTTGACCAACACCGGTAACCGTAATGACACTTATACGCTCAATTAGTCCCCCAAGGGACGGCAACCATGAGGTTTTCCGTTAAGATAAAGACCAACCATTAGATATGTCTTTGTAATCTATACCTATCAGCATCGTATCAGTAACTGACGCCTCTATTAAAGAATAGTAGAGGCGTTTTATCTCTCAACATCCTGTCGATTAGATGACAAAAACCTTTCTTGTCTTAAAGCACATGCCTTAAAAACATATAAAAAACCAACAAGATCAAACACCTATAAGAAAAAGTATCAAAAATATTTATTAACTTTCTATATGGTTATTTTTGGATTTATACCATCCACCTCCCTTCAGCTACCATTTATCATGTTTCTGGTGACTAATTGTTATCCACTTGTAATAATGCCTGCATGGAATACACCTCGGCGCTGTCGATGTTATTTGCGCTTTTAGGACATATGGCATATATATTGCATATTCTAAATACCTGCTCATCATCGAGCAAATACCAAATCTACAGCAACGATATTAGTAAGGACATCACATGACATTTTATACCGCTATCCGCACAACTTTATTGGCGACCATCGTATCCGCTGGCTTGTTAAACATGGCACACGCTAACGAATCTCTAAAAATGGAGCTAACTGCCAATAAAGTAGTCAAAAATGCAGAAGGTAAAATCAGCTATTTACCGGTCAGTACAGCGCCTGCAGGTACTATTGTTCAATACAAAGCAACCTACACCAACACCATCAATCAAAACATCAACGATCTGGCCGTGACCTTACCTATCCCAGCAAACATGACGTTTACTGGCGAGGTCTTCCCTACTAGCGCGCAAGCCAGTATTGATGGCAAAAACTATGCAGATATGCCGCTCATGCGTAAGGTCGATGGCAAGCTGGTCAAAATCCCTTTATCTGAATACCGTAGCCTTCGTTGGAATATCAAATTATTACCAGCAAAGAAATCTGCCTCCGTGGCACTGAATACCATTGTTGATTGATATGTTTTGTCGACACCTTACACCCCCTTAGGAGAGTTACCGCATGAGAGCGAAATTATTTAAACATTCCGTGTTAACCGTTGGTGTCATCGCTGCGATGGGCACAGCAATCAGTAGCAATGCTGCCAATGTCACTTATGATCAAAACAATGCATTTAAAGTCAAGAACATCGCAACAGCGACATATAAAGTCGTGGGTAACGATACAACGCAGACTGCTGAATCGAACGAAGTCACCGTCAACGTCACAGAAACTGGGGCCTTTAGCTTAATTCCTACTTCAGTGGATAACGATCCTAATGACGATCTGAATAAAGATCAAAACATTGCGCCAAAAGCCGGCGCGACTGTAAACTTCAATCATACGCTCAAAAACGATGGTAACGTCGCCGATACCTATCAGGTGAATATTGGTAATGCTTCAAACGATCAATTTGACTATGCCATTGCCAAAAGCATCATTACCTATCAAAAAGTAGATGCCAATAACAACAATATTGGTGGGGTTGAGACCGTCGCCAATGGAGGCAATATCGCTCTAGGTGCTGGTGAGTCTGCGAAGATTACTATCGCTGCCACCACTGATGCTGCTCGTACCGTTGGTAAAAACGGTATTTTGACCGTATCGGCAACCAGTGCTTATCTAAATGGTAAGGGACAAACTGCAACCGCCAGCAACACTGATAACGCTATCACCACGACCCCTATTTATGCCATCACCAAGTCTGCAGTGACCAATTTGGGCACTCGTAATATTGACTTGAATAATGCCAATGCTTATGTTGATTACACCATCAGTGTGACCAACGAAGGTAACGCTGATGGCACAGACGTCACTATTGAAGACGCGCTACCAAACGGCTTGATGCTTATCAAAAATGGCGAGGCCAATTACACTGCTCCTACCATCAAACGTAATGGCACTGTCGTCAATATCACCCCCTCTGTCACCGACGATAAAATCACCTTTGCTGGTGTAGATATCGCTAAGACACAAACCATCACTGTCACCTTCCGCGCAAAAAAATCCACCAATGCTTCTGTGACCAGTGACTTTGTCAACTACGCGGTTGTCAAAGATGATGTCGATGGCGATGGTACGTTTGACTTGATCGATAACTCAGGTGACAAAACACTAAACGGCACGCCAGAAAACAACTACGAAGACTCAAACCTACCTGCAGATCGTGACGGTAAAGACAATAATGACAATGCCGCGGTAACGCCGACCAGTCAAAACCGTGAGCTGACAATTACCGCCTCTGCCGACAAAGAAGTGGCGCTGCAAAGTCAAAACAATGTGTACAACTACACCATCACCAACAAAGGCAGTGATGTAACAGAAGCGGCCAATCCAGGTGAAGTATTGTTTACTGTACTGCCAACTGATGACAACCAAAAAATCAATATCGGCCAAGTATTCGTCGACGCAAACAACAATGGCAAATTGGACAATGGTGAAACGATACTGACCGCCAACCCAAACAACCAGTACGACCTAAACCAAGCGGCACCAAATGGTCTAGTATCTGCTAAAGGTAATACTCCTGCAGGTTCAGTTGTCATCGGTGTTGTGGTAAATACCAACGGTTCAGGTAGCAAAAAATCTCCAAACGTCACTGACATTGGTACCTCTGAAAAAATGACGATCACTGTACTACCGCAAACAGTGATCAATGGCACGCCAGCACCTGCCAATGTGAATACCACCTCAACCACTACCATGCAAGGCATTGATTTGGATAAATTCCAAGCAGTGGCAGCGTGTGGTACAGCGCCAACAGCGATTACTAACTGGGTTACCTCTGATATTAACGCCACTGCTGGTGCTTGTATTTTTTATAAACTAGAGGCCATCAACACCTTTACCAACACTCAGATTAACAATGTGGTGTTGTCAGATACGCTCAAAAGCACTACATATCAGAATGATTTTGCCTCTGATACCTCGGCCAACTCACCAGTGGCAACGCCTAGCATCAACGACAGCTTGATAACTGGTACGTTTAGTAAATTGGTCGGAAAAGAAGTGGGGAATGTGTATTTTTCTGCCAAGATTTCTCAGACAGGCACAAACTAAACCCTAATCCACCATCTTAAACATTATTGATATTTTAGGCGCTTTCTTCACCTACGGTCAGGAAAGCGTCCCTTACTCCTAAACATTTGGAGCGGTTTTATCATATTTTCTTTCATAAGTAGGATTACTAATTATGCGCCAAGCCGTATTTTTGTCTCGTAACCCACGCTATCAGACCGGTGCGTTGACTACGCTGGCAGCGTCGATGCTACTTATGCAAGCAAATATCGCTCATGCCGAAAACGGCAAGGGTGTGATTGATATCGACAATATCGCCAGTGTCAATTATGTCGTGGCCGCTGGCAGCCCTCAATCAGGCACCTCTAACAATGTAAAAGTCAAAACCTTTACCCTCCCTCAGTATGCGATCAGCCTCACTCAGCCGCCGATGCAGACCGTCGAGCGCGGTGACACTATCGAGTGGGTTAATGTGTTATCCAATAATGGTACTTATGATGAGATCGTCACCTTAAGCTACGACTATCCAAGCAGCTCGTCTAACTTTAAGGTTTATCAAGACCTGAATAAAAATGGCCGTATTGATGATAATGAGTCCGCGCTGCGCAATCCAAATCAGATAAAAATCGGACAAGGTGAGAGTATTCAGCTCATCATCCAAGCGCTGGCTGCAGCCGATGCCGCAGATGGTGACACCGCAGATATCAAGCTCGGTGCCGTCGTGGCAAACGATGAGTCAGTGATTGCCTCAGCCACAGATAGCTTGGTCATCGTCGAGCCTAATATTCGCTTTACCAACGCTGATTTTCTTGGTGATAAAGATACCTCTCAAGTGGGCAAACGCGTCTACGCCGAAGCAGGTTACGCTCAGTGTAATGCCCAGTATGATAAACCTGATCAAATCTGGGTGACAATAAAATCTCCTCAGACTGGCGATAGCTATGCGCTAAAGGGCATAGAGACAGGCGATAATACAGGTAAATACCACTTATCTGCCGCCACGCAAAACAACGCCAATGCTATAAATGATCAAGTCATCCAAACACTGCAGGGCGATGACTTAGCCATCAGCTTAGACGCTTGTATCGCACCTTCAGTCGGCTTAAACGAGCAGCCGTCCACTGCTGACTTAAACTTTTTGACAGAAAACATCAGCAGCCGCATTGCCATCATCGATGATGCTCCTACCTTGACGGTACAAAAAGAAGCCGATGTCAAAGCTGCTGAGTTTGGCGACTACGTCAATTACACAATCAGCGTGACCAACGATGGTAAAGCAACCGCTTACGATGTACAGCTAAAAGACGCACTGCCGCGCGGCTTTGATTATGTCAAAGGCAGCGTACGTGTCGACAAAGGCACCAGCAACGTTGAGATCCAACAAGCGCAAACGACAGAATTTAAAGCAGATGGTAAATATCAGGTTCTAACCTTAGGCGATCTGACTGCTGGAGAAACCAAAAACATCACCTATCGTGTCTTGATTGGCTCATCAGCACTAGGCGGCGACGGCATCAACCGCGCTATTGCACGGGGTCGCGACTCTAAAGCTGGCGGCACGACCATCACCTCTAGAGAAGCACAGTGGCCAGTTGAGGTCAGCCGCGGGGTCATGAATACGGAAGGCATCATCATCGGTAAGGTTTACCATGACATCAACCGCGATGGTATTCAGCAAAAAGAAGATGGTGAGCTGGGTGTCGCTGGTGTGCGTATCTATATGGAAAACGGTAACTTTATCGTCACTGACCCTGAAGGTAAATATAACTTTTATGGCGTGAGTGCCAAGACGCATGTGCTAAAGGTTGACCGCACAACCATACCTAGAGAGACTGAGCTGGTCATTCAAAGTAACCGCAATGCTGGTGATGCTGGCAGCCGTTTCGTTGACCTAAAATATGGAGAACTGCATCGCGCTGACTTCGCTATCGTCGGTGGTATGGGCGATAGCACAGATCGTCTAAACGCAGAGCTGGTAGCGCGTAGCAAGAGTATAGGTACAAAAAACGATGCTTTAGAAAAAGCGATACAAAACGAGCTGACTTTAGAGCCTGACTATGATCGTGATGTGACTGATAATGTTGATGCCAGTGGTTGTAAGTCTAATGACGACTTAGATCAGAGCATAAAATGTAACTCTGCTATCGTCAATGACATGACTACACCTAATGCTGAGCGTATAGAAATGGCTGTTAAAACCATCAAGCAGCCAAAAGCTGAACTGTTAGAAGAGTCCCTAAAAGAAGTGGCAAGCAATGAGGTTGCTTTTATTAACTTGAGCAGCGGTCAGCAGCTGGCCTCACATAAGCAACTGGTTCAAGTACAAGCGCCATTGGGCTCAAACTTTACCCTATATGCCAATGGCAAGCCCGTATCCGAACAACAAATCGGTAAAACCGCTGAGCAAGAAAAACAAAAAGTCATCGCTTTTGACTATTATGCCGTCGACCTAAAGCGTGGACGCAATACCCTACGCGGTGTCGCAACAGACATTAACGGTAAGATCATCTCTGAGCAGAGCATCGAGGTGCTCACTCCTGATAGCTTACAGGCGATTGATTATCGTACCCAAGATAGCTTAGTCCCAGCCGATGGTGTCAGCGAATATCAAATCGTCATCAGTCTAAAAGACCGTGATGGCCGCCCTTATGTCGCCTCTACCCCGATGACCATCGACACCAGCATCGGTCGGATCAATTTGCCTGATAGCAATAAAGACCAGGCTGGCACCCAAGTTACCGTTAATGGTGACGAGCTACTCATCCCAATCATTGCGCCAAGTGCGCCGGGCAAAGGTGAGCTGGTCATCGATACGGGTAGTAGTAAGCAAGTCATTCCGTTACAGTTTACTGCCAAGCTGCGCCCACTGATCGCTGTTGGTATCGTAGAAGGCGCCATCTCACTCAAAGACTTTGATGGCAGCAATATCACAGATGCACAAGGTGCGTTCGAGCAAGAGCTGCATGAAATCTCAGGCAATGATGATTATTCAGCCACTGGTCGTGTAGCGATGTTCCTAAAAGGCAAAGTACGCGGCGATTATCTGCTGACACTGGCCTATGATAGCGACAAAAAAGGCGAGCGCCTGTTCCGTGATATCGATCCGGGCGAGTATTATCCTGTATATGGCGATTCATCAGCCAAAGGCTTTGATGCCCAATCGACCAGCAAGCTTTATGTACGTGTCGATAAAGGCCGCTCGTTTGCGATGTATGGCGATCTAAAAACCCAAATCGACAATGATGAAGGGATTGAGCTTGGTCAATACAATCGCACCTTGACTGGTCTAAAAGCGCAATTTGAGGACGATAATACCCATATTACCGCCTTTGCTGCCGAAACCAGCACCTCACAACGCGTCAATGAGACTCGTGGTCTTGGTATCTCAGGCCCTTATCCCCTGGGCGAAGACTTTGATGCGGTACTTGAAAACTCAGAGACGGTCGAAGTAATCACGCGTGATGCCAACAACTCAGGCCTTATTATCAGCCGCAAAACACTGACCCGCTTTGCCGATTATGAAATCGACCCGATTAGCCGCAGTTTATACCTAAAATCGCCAATTGCCAGTCTCGATATCGATGGTAACCCGATCTACCTACGGGTGACGGTAGAGGTCGATGAAGGTGGTGAAAAATACTGGGTTGGTGGTGTGGCTGCTAAGCAACAACTGACTAAAAAAGTCGCTATCGGTGGTAGCTATATCCATAGTGATGACCCACTTAATAAAGAAGAGCTGGCGAGCATTAACAGCGTTATTAAGTTTAACGACAAGCTAAAACTGGTCGCTGAATATGCTAGAAACAAAGCAGAAAACCCCAATTACGACCCCAGCAATCAGATCAACAGCAATGAGCTTACTGGCAATGACGTCGAAGGCGACGCTTTCAGAGTGGAGCTTGATTATGATGATAAGAAAAACACCCGCGCCAAAGCCTATTATCATGATGCCGATACAGGGTTTGTCACTGGTGCATCGCCGCTAACTGCTGGGCGTACGGAGTCTGGCGTAGAAGTCACTCATACCTTTAATGATAAAAACACCGCCTTAAAACTAGAAGGTGTACGCACAGAAGACCACGCCACTGATGCCAACCGTGAAGGCGTACAGGCCAGTGTCGAGCAGCGCCTGAGCAAAAACATCGTGGGTGAAGTTGGTCTGCGCTACTATAAGCAAGATGCCACGGCAGCCTCACGCAATACGCAAGCGGTAACAGAGGTGGTAGATCTCACTGATGACACGGTATTTAACGATAACATTATCAACCAGTCAGCACTGAATGGTGTTAGTAATGCGGATAAAGACATCAAAGGCACCACCGCTCGCGCGCGTATTACCGCGCGGCTTCCTAAACTTAATAACTCTCTAGTATTTGCCGAATATGAGCAAGATATTGACAATAGCGAGCGTAACGCCACCTCTATCGGCGGTGAGACAGCACTGAGTAACCTCGGGCGCTTATATGCGCGTCACGACCTAATCAATAGCTTATCTGGCAGTTATGGCCTTGATGATACAGACGAGCGCCAGCGTACGGTCGTGGGCTTTGATGCCACTTACATGAAAGACGGCAAAGTCTATAGCGAATACCGCATGCGTGATGCAATCAGCGCGCGCGAGACCGAAGCGGCCATCGGTCTCAAAAACAAATGGTACGTGCAAGAAGGCCTGACCCTGAGCACCTTGTTTGAGCGCGTCGAATCGCTAGAAGGCGAGACAGACAATACGGCGACCGCAGCGGGCATTGGTGTTGAATACTTAGCCAAAGAGAACTACAAAGCCTCAGGACGCTTTGAGAAACGTTGGGGTGAGACCAGCGACACCTTATTAGGAAGTGCAGGCATCGCCTATCGTTATACCGATGATATTACCTTACTTGCCAAAGACATCTACTCACAGGTCGACTATGATGATGGCCATCGCACCATCAACCGTTTTCAGTTAGGCGCCGCCTATCGCGACTATGATAGCAATCAGCTAGACATGCTGGCAAAACTTGAATACCGCTTAGATGACAATGCTACTGGCACTGACCAATATCAAAAAGATACAACGATATGGTCGTGGAGCGGCAACTACCATCCAACGCGCGCGCTCACCCTCTCTAGTCGCTATGCAGGTAAATATACCCAATATGACGCTAATGATATCGTCAGCGAAAACACCGCGCATGCCGTCTATGCGCGCGGTTTATATGACATCAGCGAGCGCTGGGATATAGGTCTACAAGCCGGTACTTACTGGAATAAGCAAGCGGATGATATGTCGTATATGCTTGGCGCAGAAGTCGGCTACAGCCCGATGACCAACCTATGGTTGTCACTTGGTTATAACTTTATGGGTTTTGAGGATGAAGATATCGCTTATGACGACAGTACGCAAGAAGGCGCTTACTTCAGATTACGCTTTAAGTTTGACGAGGATTTATTCAAACGCGAAGACCCACGCAAAAATAAGCGTTTACCGAGCAACGCGACGCTATAATCTGACGAAATTGTCGTCGCTCTGAGCTGCGGCAATTCTTTCATTACTGTACTGATATGTATCTACTAGCTTATATTTTTCCATTGGTTTATATATACTGATAAACGTTTGATATAGTGATTAGAGTGTATCCTAATACTAACAAACATTTAAAAATAAAACCGATTGCTTGAATAAAAAGGTTGTAATATGTCGAAGTCTGCTACCACAGTAGCTACCTACAAACACTCTCTTTATACGGCACTGTCCGCAGTATTGCTACTCACGTCTGCTTCATCAGCATTGGCAGCAAGCGACCGTGTCAAAGCGAATACACTGATAAGTAATGACTACTGCCATAGCAACTTAGAAAATCACATCCCTTCTTATCAATACCAAAGCGCCGAGCAGCAGGCGTTGAGCTGTATGCTCACACAGGTAAAACCCTATCAGCAAGCGGATAAGACAGCACGCCAGCGCTACTGGGCCTACAAAGCGCAAGCCTGGCTCAACTACGCCCTTCATCAAAACAGTATCAATAGCCGCTCTACCGCTGGTGCCTACGCTGCCCAAGCGGCAGAGTCCATCTTACGAGCCCTGCAAGAGGGTACAGAGCAGCGCATCGATCTGTATCAGGACATCCCTGCGATGTCTGCCTTGATGCGGCCGGACCTATGGGCAACTATAAGCGCCCTCAAAGACAGTGACGGCATCGCTGTCGCCCCGCGTGAGATGGCGTTTAGTGAAGTGGCTCTGATTTGGGCGGCCACCAATCAATGCGCGCGCGGCTGGCGAGAGTCAGGGATTCATTTTCGCATGGCCGATCGCTGGCTTGAGCAAGCACGCCAAGCCTACGTCAATGCTCACGACTCACAGGCCAATGTTGCCCTGCAAGCGCGTATCATTCGCTATTATGAGGCGTACGCCCCTCTTGATTCAGGCGAAGACACATGTCGTGGGCAAGCGCTCTCTTCTATCTAAGCCTCCCACCCTGCTAACTAAGCATAAGTACAGACACAGACATAAAAAAAGCCGACTATGCAGTGAGCATGTCGGCTTTTTCGTTGCTATTTGACCAGTAGCATACTGTCAACTAACGGTTTTTGCGCGGTAGTTTTTCTGGCAAATAACAGCGCAAATAAGCGATAAATGCCGTATTTGCTTCTTGAATATAGTCACTGGTGATGCTTTGATGACGACGATACGACAAAGTAAAGATCGCATTGACGATGCTATAAGCAATCAATAACGTGTCTTGAATATCATCAAAATTTGGCATCTCATAACGCTCTGATAAGCGCTTATACACCAAGTCTACAATTTGATGATCGATGTCTTCACCAAAACTGTCACCTTCAAAATCAGGCGTATTGGTGTCATAGATCAGCTTGGCTTTGGTTTCATCATTATGAAAGATTGTCACACACTTATCGATCAATGCGGTCAAATACCCCTGCCATCTGTCGTAATTGCCGATATCGACCGTCTCTACCATCTCTAATATCTCGATTGCGTTCAAAAAACGCAACGCTAAAAATATCGCTTCGATATTAGGGAAGAAATGATAAGCAGATGCGCGCGGGATACCTGCCTCTTCGCATACCGCTGCAAGGGTAATATCGTTAATAGCATGGGTTTCGCTTAGCTTTTTGGCACCAGCCAATAGCTTTTGACGACGTGCTCGACCCTGCTGACTGGTAAACTTGAACTTATTTGGTACCAGCTTTTTTGCCAGCTCCGAATCTACCAATACGTCTTCAATCTTTTCGTCTTTATTTTCGCTCATTGTAAGTCTCTTAATGTTACGCCCTATTTTATAAATACGGTCTTTATTGAAAGTTTGGTCTTAAATAAAAAACAACGATGATTGACTAAAAATAAGTCATTGATATCATTGCCACCGCTTTCAATAAGGAGGCATCATAAACGCTTGTATACTATCAAGCAAGGCAGTTTAGTGGGTTAAAAATAATCTATGAGTCAACGACATAACAATGTCGATATAACCGTATGATACTGTTAATTATTTAGTTTCATTTTCGCTCTTATAATACCATGATCGATGACCCTATCTGCATAATCCCATTTTAAATGATCATTAAAGTAGTCCACCCGCTCTACCTGACCGAGCGAAAACTTGCTATCAGGTAAGAACTCTTCTGACACAAATAATTGATCGATGACCTCTGGCATACCTTGGTAAATATGAGTATAAGCCACATCTTTCATCCAGCCATAACGCGCCTGGATACGGGCGGCATCAAACAATGCAACATCGCGCATGCTTTTATCATAATTGACCTCGCCCGTCTCCGTCATCAGCTGCGTGGTGACGCTATTCGTCACATCATTCATGTCACCCAACAAAATCAGCGGCTCACGCGTATTCTGCAAACGCTCGATGATAGACATACGAATCGAAGCCGCTTCGGCCGCACGCATACAAAGACTTCGTAGCTTGGCACGGACTCTGATATTAGGGTCATCCATATCTTCTAGCAAGTTGCCGGCCTCATCCCGCAAGAAAAAAGCACGTTTGCTTTTTAGATGCGCAGTGACAATGGTGATTGGCTGACCATAAGCATCGACACGCACCATCAGCGGCGGCCGATTAAAGCGCTGGTAGAGACCCACATCAGGGACATCAATCACCGCCTTCGGTGCCACCTCTTCTAACAAACTGACCTCTAACGACTCAAAACGGCTGATCATGCCTACCGCTGGTGTCTTCTGGGCGCCCTGCCCTTGGGTATGAGGGCTAGCCGCATCATTGCTTGCCAGCGGTGCGATAACGTGCTTTGCTTCAAAACCCAAAGACTCCGCCAGCGCTACTAAAGCGGCTCTATCCCAAACCTCTTGTACAGCGATGATATCGGCATGGGCCTTCGCCAGTAACTCGCTGATACCGCGTAGTTTATGATTGTATTCAGTATCATTATAAGCAGGGGCATTGTCATAATAAACGCGGTTGGGATTTGCAAAGTTCAATAAGTTTGCGGTCGCAATATAAAATTGATGATTATCAGCCTTGTTATTCATATATTCCCTATTATTTTTATAATGTCTGATATATTCATTAACATCCATACATAATAAACTTTTTTCATAAAAAAAGCTTCCAAAGATGCCTTCGGAAGCCTCAAAATAACATAAATAATATAAATAAAAGTGATTGAAAGAAACTAATGTACAATTAAACTCTCTGCTGTAACGTCATAGTAAGCTCTTATAATACTGCTTAGTCTTTAGACAGTTACGCTTTTTATTTATATTTTTTTGATGAGTTTTTATAAGACTTTTAGTGTCTTATAAAGAAGACAGTTAAGAAACACGGTTCCATGCATCGCGTGAGGCTCGGCGAGCATCATTCCACTCTAGGCGAGACTCGCCTTTTACTTCGTGCCATGAGCGCTCTAAATCAGCTTCGTGGTCTTCAAAACGCGCATCGGCTGGATAGCGCGCACGATTGGCGTAGCCTACTGCATATGCTGGGTGCAAATCACGATCAAAATCTAGACCTTCACGATAGTAGTCTGCATTGGCATACTCAGCGCGCCAGTATGCTTCTTCACGTGTCGGATCGATCGCTTCTGCGGCTGCATGACCTGCTCCGCCACCAACGACTGCACCAATCGCGCCGCCAATTAGCGTCCCTAGTGGCCCTGCCATTGTACCGATAGCCGCGCCCGCTGCTGCACCGCCAACACCGCCAACGCCTGTGCCGACAGGATGAGAGCCTGGTTCACCGGTAATGATGTCTGCGTTTAAGTCTTTTTTAGACTCTTTTGACATGTGTTTTACTTCACTGCGATCGATACCGTCATGGTTACTCATAATATTATCCTTAAATTATTTGTTATATTTTAACTACTCAGACCGCTAAACTCGCGGACTTGCGAATACCATTAAAGTATAGGAATTTATGGATAAGCTTCGATAGACGCGTTATGTAAACTCTGTCCCACTTCAGATTGCCTTACGTTACAGCCTGTATCTTTCTCACGGTCGTGTACGGTCGTTTCAGGTTTTCAGTAATACTCCTTTATTAATTTTATCGCCTTCTTAATTTTCTATATCATTAGGGCGTGTCGAACATTCGACCATGGCACTGACAGCGACTATTTTTTAGGCGATTCAATGTTAAAAATAATAAGTTTAGTCATTCTAAGCGCTTATTTTTAACGATGAAGCGGCAAAAAAGAGTCCTGTCCCTGCGGGCTGATGCTAAAATTGCCCCATACTGCGTTACAAATCTCGCTAAGGCATCTGCATTATCGTCGCTTTGTGCCTTGTCTGGAACAATTTTAGCGATCAGCAGTGCCTATTTGCGAATGTTCAACACGCCCTATTTATCGCCTTGTTTTATAGCGGCATTAAGGATCGTTTGATGGCTTGCTGCCATTTACTCAGATGCTGCTCACGCATATCTGCCGACATGCTCGGCTCAAATATACGCTCTACTTGCCAAGACGCTTGCATCGTGGTGTCATCATAAAGCCCTGTTTTTAGACCCGCGAGCATTGCTGCACCTTTTGCGGTGATTTCTGTGTCTCTAGGGCGCAGCACCGGCACATCCAGCAGATCTGCCTGAAACTGCATCAACAAATCATTATTGGCCGCGCCGCCATCTACCCTAAGCTCTGTAAGCGGATGGGGGCTGTCTTTTTGCATTGCAATCAGCACGTCATAGGTCTGATAAGCGACCGCTTCTAGCGCTGCGCGAGCAATATGCGCCTTAGTAGTGCCGCGGCTCATCCCAGTGATACTAGCGCTGATATCAGAGCGCCAATAGGGCGCGCCAAGTCCTGTAAAAGCTGGCAATAGTACCACCTCCTCACTACTGTCTACTTGCCGTGCCAAATCCTCCACCTCACCACTTGTCTTAATCATACCCAAATTATCTCGTAGCCACTGGACAATGGCGCCTGCCATAAACACACTACCTTCCAAGGCATAGGTCACTTCTTTTTTTGGTGGCTGTAATAGGCGCATACCTGACTGGACGATTTGGTCAAATGATAAGTTATCTGGACGCGTTGGGCTGGTTTTTCGCTGCCACGCGATGGTGGTCAGCAGTTTATGGTCGCTGATTTTTGGCTGTTTGCCTATGTTCATCAGCATAAAACACCCAGTCCCGTAGGTGTTTTTGGCCATACCCGCCTCCAGACAGCCTTGGCCAAAGAGCGCCGCTTGCTGATCGCCCAATACCGACTGAATGGGTATTTGCTTGGCAAATAGGCCTCTTTTGGTCTTACCAAAATCTCCATCAGATGGCAAAACGGTGGGCAGTATACTCATAGGTATCGAAAAACGGGCACACAGCGCCTCTGACCATGCCAGCTTATGAATATCAAACAATAACGTCCGAGATGCATTGGTCACATCGATGACATGCGCGCCACCAGTCAGTTTGTATATCAACCAGCTATCGATGGTGCCCACCGCTATCTCACCTCTACTGGCGCGCACGCTCAGCTTAGGGTTGTTTTCGAGCAGCCAAGCGATTTTGCTGGCGCTAAAATATGGATCGAGGCGTAGGCCAGTCAGACGCTGCACCTCTTCTGCCATGCTATGCTGCGCGCCGCTATCGAGACCTGTGTCGCTACCTGCAATCTTG
This sequence comes from Psychrobacter sp. CAM01, assembly GCF_032842965.1. NCBI lineage: Bacteria > Pseudomonadati > Pseudomonadota > Gammaproteobacteria > Moraxellales > Moraxellaceae > Psychrobacter > Psychrobacter sp. CAM01. The sequence goes on along the minus strand of NZ_JAWJBL010000008.1, from coordinate 771,228 downwards.
CTCGATGCGTTTTTGCTCCGTACACCGCTGTCAGACTCGCCGCGACTTGCAGGCTCAGCCGCCAGAGTTTTGCAATAGCTGGCCGTACGCCTATCTTGCCAAATAATCGCTGGCGCTAATGGCTTGCCGGTTTGTTTGTCCCACATCACAATAGATTCGCGCTGGTTGGTGATGGCAATGCTACTGACATCGGTGGCCAGCAGGCCTGCAAGGTTGATCACATCGTGCGCACAGCTAATCTGCGTCTGCCAAATTTGCTGGGCGTCTTGCTCCACAAAACCTGCCTTAGGTGTTTGCAAGCTCGTCGGTTGCTGCGCCATCTTGATGGGGCGTGCGTGATCGTCGTAGAGTATCGCCCGGCTCGATGTCGTGCCTTGATCTAAGGCCAATATATATCCTGCCATTACCTGCCCCTTTTTGCTGATATGCTAAATAATCATCAGCTCAGTTTATAATATCTTCTGAGCCTGTCCTATTCTGAGTATAATCGATGTACTCTAAAAAGAGCATAGCGCTACTGGGATGCTCTTTTTAAACGTAGGTTGCGCAGCCTCTGGGAACGCAGCACGCCAGTAAAATTTATACCAGTAGCGCGTTTAAGTTTATATAACAGTTCCATTTTCAACTGACTATATGTCCTATATAACGCTAAGCCTTCTATTTTTGATGTTAGGCTTGTGATACCGATTATAGCGCGGTATTTTGCCGGCACTGCTTGCCCTCTGTATAGCAATCTTTTGCGCAGTTTGAAGTCTACTCATTTACTGTAGCTGATTGTCTATCATAGCGCTATTTAATACACAATAGAAAAAGTCAAAATACTGAGCATTGACCCGTCACGATTGAGGCTCTACAGTGTGCTCATAATAGGGCACATCCTCACTTATTTGCGTTGGATGAATAGTCTATAATAAATGTACAATGCTATCTGCTGCCAGCTTGCGATACGCAGTCATACCAGTAGCAATCTGTATACCAGTGTACTTTTTTATTCAAGTCTGATGGTCTTGAATCATACCTTGCACTCTCATTAACGGCTTATGTGACTTATGAAATTTGCTTTATCGGCTCTCTCTATTGCTATAATGACGGTGACTCTAATGAGTGCATCGATAGTTACCCATGCAAACACAGACACTCATGTAAACCCTATGCCAGCGCCTAGCCACGCCAGCTCTCAAGATGAGATGCCAGCCGTCGCCGTCACGCAAATCGTTGAGGCAGAGGATAGCGCGGCGCATATTCAGGCAACCGACGACATCCGCATCGCACACAGTGCGATGCGTCATGACAATAGGCGTGCCACACAGCCCTTAAGTACGCTTATCGACCCCATCACACACAAGACAGTGGACAACAGCTATGCGCTAGATGTGTCTAGTTTTTTGAGCCTTGAGCAAGCACAAGATATCTTATTGCAAGTCTCACCCAAGATCGCGGCCAATGATGCAGCCATCGCCGCCAGTGAATACCAAACCGACGCTCTCAAAACCTTAGACAACCCACTGGTGTTTGCGCGCGTCTCAGCCAGTGCCTACCACGTCGATGAGGATATCGATTTGTCTTCACTCAGAAGCGGTATTGTCAATGAGATCAATAACAGCGTCGATGGCATTGTCCCGTCGCCTGTCCCAGATTTGCCAAACTTCGGTGAGCTCGTTGGCGAACGCCTGCCGGACTCTTATGATTTTAAGCGCTCAGGCGAGACGACCAGCGCTGGCCTAGGCGTGGCGTGGCCCATCTATACCGCCGGACGCACCGCAGCTCTAACGGGAGCCTCCCGCGCCCGTACCCAAGAAGCACTCGCAGACAGCATACTGGATAAAAACGCACTATATAACACATTAATCGAGCGGTATTTTAAAGCGCAGCTTGCCATCATTGCCGCCTATTTGCGCGACGATGCTTATGACACGTTAAAACAGACCGACCATATGGCAGAGCGCTTGTATGAAGAAGGCTTTATCTCTCATGTCGATAGACTAGAGGCACAGTCGGCGCTGGCAGATGCCAAAAGCGAAGCTGTCAAAGCCAACAACGATGCTCGCCTTGCGATGATTGCATTACAAAGACTGCTACGCACTGACTACCGTATCAAGCCCACTACGCCATTGTTTGTCTCCAGCCGCCCGTTGCCTGATGTCAGCTACTTTCAGGACTTAGCGCTCAACAATCACCCAGGACTGCAAAAAGTTGCGGCCAAGCGCGCGCAGGCGCAGCAGCTACATGCCTTGTCCGATACAGGCTACAAGCCGACGGTCATGCTGTATGGCTACGGGCAAGTTGAAAAAGACCCAAGCTGGGTCGCTGGTATCTCTGCCAGCTGGAAGCTGTGGGGCGGACTCGACAAAACCGCATCACTGGCCTCTAGTAGCGCGCAGATTCGTCAAGCCGACTTGTCTGAGATCGAAGTCAGTGACAACTTACTCCTGCTGGTCGAAAAAAACTGGCATGATGTCAATAATGCCCAAGCACGCTATCAAGCTCTACAAAGCAATGTAGATCTGGCCGCAGAGGTGCTGCGCTTGCGCCGTTTGGGGTTACAAGAAGGTGTCAATACCACGATAGAGGTGGTACAAGCACAAACGCAAGCGCTCAAAGCCCGTACCGAGCAGGCACAAGCAGCTCATGACTATGTACAAGCACTGGCCGCCCTGATGCAAAGCTGCGGCACACCGTTAGCATTCAATGCTTACCTCAATGCCGCTGACATTCAATTGCCGACTTTATATACTCAGCAATAAAAAAACACAGCGAAAAAATCACAATGATTTAAGCAAGCTACCGTCATTTACTTAACATGGCTGATAGAGACACCTAACCTTAACCTTTAGTGTGAATGATTGTTTTATGAAAAATCTGACTGCTACCTCGACCCGCAATTGGCGACAGACGTTACTAGAGACGTGGCGTATTGCCAATACCTCAAACGTTTGGGCACACTGCGCAAGCGTCGGTTATTTTGGTTTTTTGTCGATTTTTCCGGTCATGGCTGTATTTGTGCTGCTATACGGCTTGGCGTTTTCGCCCGCCGAGATGCAAGAGCAGATATCACTGCTACGCCCCTTTATACCTGATACGGTATATGACGTCTTAGATTCGCGCCTAAGCGATCTGGTTTCTAACACTGCCTCCACCCTCACTTTTGGCCTGACTGTTTCAGCCTTACTTGCTTTATATGCAGGTTCCAAAGGGGTTAAGTCATTAATCATTCTTATCAACCTGGCCTTTCACATCAGCCAAGAGCGCGGTTTTATTCAAGGCACCATACGCGCCCTTGGTTTGACCTTGGCGGCAGTGGTGGTTTTGATTATAGCCATATCCTCTATCGCGATTATTCCTGTCGCCGCCGCTTATCTGCCCTTCCCGCAAGTCGCCAAGATAGTGGCGCTTTGGAGCAGATGGCCGATACTGGCAGGCATTATATTTTTATGCTTTTTGGGTTTATACCGATTAGCGCCCAATCGGGACGCGGTCGCGCTAAAAAAACTGGTGCCAGGTGCGCTGATAGCGACCGTCCTTTGGATTGTGCTGTCGATATTGTTTTCGCTGTATGTGCAAAACTTTAATAATTATAGCGCTGAGTTTGGCGTGCTTTCGGCTGCTGTGGTCATTATGCTATGGCTGTATTATTCAGCGTTTATCGTCGCCTTTGGTGCTATTTTTAACGCTGAGACGATCGAAAACGCCAAGCCTTATGCAGTTCGTGTGTATTAATATCCTCTTTGTTTTCAACTTTGTTGCTTTAGGACTCTCACCGTCATGACTGAATTTCCAAACGAATCAGACGACTCACGCAAACTCCCTGATTCTGATGAATCAGCGCGGCCTCATGATGCACAGACGCCAACGGAGTCTGTAAAAGAGACGCCTGATGACAGCCCAGCACTAGCTGCGGCCGATTATTATCGCGGTACGCTAAAGTCAGACAATGCAGCCATGCGAAAAAAAGCCCTACTGGCTGGTGTGGCACTTATCATCATTGCTGTCATTGCCTATGGCCTATACAAAAGCACCGAGCAAAGTGAGCCGCAGCTTGTGACGCTGCAAGGACAGATGCAAATGCAGCAAACGTCTATCGCCGCAAAGGTACCAGGGCGCATCGCTCAAATCTTAGTTACCGAAGGCGATGACGTCACACCCGGCCAGCAGCTGATTGAAATGGACTCGCCTGAGATCAACGCCAAGATCGCTCAAGCGCGGGCAGGCAAACAAATGGCCCAAAGCCAATTGGATAAAGCCGAAAACGGCGCGCGCCCGCAAGAGATTGCGCAGGCAAAAGCGGCATGGCAGGCCAACAAAGCTGCCTCTGATTTGGCAAAAAACACCTATCAGCGTGTCAACCGCCTTTATGAAGAAGGGTTGATGGCACGGCAAAAACGCGATGAGGCTTATGCGCAGTATCTGGCCACCCAAGATCAGACCGAAGCGGCGCGGCTGCAGTATGACTTGGCACTAGAAGGTGCGCGCAGTGAGGATAAATCAGCGGCCACCGCACAAGTAGCACAGGTTGATGCCCAGCTTGACGAGGCTTTGGTCGCAAAAGAAGAAGCCAATCTTAAAAGTCCGATTGCTGGTATCGTTGATAATGTCATCGTAAGCGCAGGCGAAGTCGTCGGTCAAGGGGTGCCAATCTTGACGCTGGTCAACACCGACGATCAGTGGGTGGTGCTCAATGTCACCGAGTCGCATCTCAATCAATTTGCCATCGGTCAAGTGTTTACAGGCACCATCCCAGCGCTATCTTCTGCCGGCAAGCCCTACAAAAAACAGTTTACCGTTTATGCCACCTCGACCCTCTCCGACTTTGCCACATGGCGACCGACCAATAACGATGATGGTTTTGATGTGCGCACCTTTGAGGTCAAGGCTCGCCCGACTGTGCCCGATGCCCGTATCCGCTCCGGCATGAGTGTCATCGTACCTATCGACCCAACCACCATGAGCCAAGAGTAAGCCATGCGCCTAACTCAGCTAAGTGAGGCTTTTATACGTAGCGCCGCCTATGAGCGGCGGTTTTTGCGCAAAAACCCATGGGATTTGACCATGGTGGTATGGATTCCCTTGCTCACCGTCTTGCTGATTTGGTGGATATTTTCGCAGACTCAGATTACCAACCTGCCTATTGGGGTCATTGATCAAGACAATGGCCCAGTGGCCAATACCGCCGTGCGCTATCTTGATGCCAGCCCAACGCTGAGCGTCAGACAGATGTATTATTCAGCCGCAGAGGCAGAAGCGGCTATTTTGCAGCGTGATATCTACGCTGTTGTCATCATTCCTGAAGACTTCTCGCGCAATATCTTATCGAGCAAATCCGCACCGCTTATTTTACAAGTCAATGCCCAGTATGGCACACACTCAGGTATTATTCAGACTGGTGTGCAGGCGGTCGCAGGTACTCTGTCGGCAGGCGTTGAGATTCAGCGTTTGATCAAACAAGGCATGGCACCATCACAAGCGGCTATCGCCTATTCGCCAATCAGCATACAACGCATCAGTCTGTTTAATGCCGCCACCGACTATCAGCAGTTTTTGGCCTCTACCGTGATACCAGCGCTATTACACATACTGGCCATGGTCATCGGTGCCACGACCATCGGCCGTGAGCTACGAGATAAGCAGCTTGGCCGTTGGTATGGTTTTATCGCCTCTGCTCAGGCTTATGACAATATTAGTGGCAGTATTGGTGCCAATGTGAATAATAATGTAGCTGATAACACAGTGCAAAAGATAGCCGCGCTCAGTCAACCTGCAGTTAAGCTGCCAAATAGTGCCGCTAAGGACAACACCAATCAAAAACCTGTATCTACGCTGCCGAGCGTGCACATGGGTGTTTTGCTTTTTGGGTTGTTGGGCAAGTACTTTTGGCCGATGCTGGCTTATGGCCTCTGGTCTATCTTGGCGCTGTGGCTGGCCACGCCGCAGGAGTCCGTAGCGAGCAGCGCTGTTTTTGCCACTTATCTTGGCCTGCTGCTTTTGATGATGCTATCGTTTTGGCTGGGCGCTATTTTTACTTTAGGCTCTTTTTCGTTACGTATGGGTTTGTCTGCCACTGGCTTTATCTCCGCGCCTTCGTATGCCTTTGCTGGCGTGACTTTTCCTTATATTGCCATCAGTGACAGTGCCAAGCATTGGTCAGATGCCCTGCCACTTACCCATTATCTTAAGCTACATATCGCGCAGATGCAGATGCAAGCGCCTGTTGCCATCTCCCTGCCGATACTCTACGGCCTTACCATCGCCACTGTCGTCGCTATGATGCTGACTACCCTACTCACCAAACGCGCACTGGCACATCCTGAGCGCTGGGGAGCACGCTAATGCCGCCATTATCAACAAACCATAACGCTAAAGGCACCCAGCCGCAGCCGCCAGCGCAAGGCTTTTTTGCAAGCTTTTTTCAGACCCTAACAGACGTCTTTACGGACAAAGGTATTGTATTGATGCTGATTATTGCCCCCATTGTTTATGGCTTTTTTTATCCGTGGCCGTACTCATCGGAGGTCGTCAATCATGTGCCAGTCGGTATCATTGATAAAGACAACAGCGACTTATCACGCACCATCGTTCGTTATGCCAGTGCCAGCCCGCAGCTCGACACCAGACGGTTTTTAGACGAACAAAGCGCTAAGGAAGCCATTTGGGCAGATGAGATTGCAGGCTATATGGTGATCCCAAGTGGGCTTGAGCAAAACGTGCTGTCGGGTAAAGCAGCTAGTGTCAGTGTTCTTGGTAATGGCGGTTATTTTTTGCTCAACAAAAACGTGCAGATGGGATTTTTAAAAGCGGTTAGCACGGTCTCCGCTGGTGTCAAAATCAAAAAGAGTGTCGCGCAAGGTGCCTATGCTCCGACAGCTGCCCAAAACGCACAGGCCGTACCGCTACAGATTGTCCCGCTATACAACCAGACAGAAGGCTATGGCGCTTATGTGGTGCCCGCCGTTTCTATTATCATCTTGCAGCAAACACTACTCATGGCCACTGCCATGCTCATTGGTACTTGGTATGAGCAGCGGCGGCATCAGACCAGCATCAGCGGCTGGCTTGGGCGTATCACAGCGCTTAGTGCACTGAGCTTTTTGATCGGCTGCTTTTATTATGGCTGGGCGTTTGAGCTACATCACTACCCACGTGGGCAAAATATGCTCGGCAGCCTGCTGTTTCTTTTACTGTTTTGTCCTACGGTGGCGACACTGGGCTGCCTGCTAGGGCTTTGGTTTCGTCAGCGTGAGCGCAGCATGCAGATTTTGATTTTTAGCTCATTGCCGATGTTTTTTGTCAGCGGCTACCCATGGCCTGCCGACCAGCTGCCTACTTTCTTACAAATAGTGCGCTGGTTTATTCCGACCACGCCCGCCATCAATACCTCAGTCCAGCTAAACCAAATGGGCGCGAGTATCTCTCAGGTCGCGACTGGTTTTTATGCGCTAGCGGCCTTATGGGCGCTATATTTTGCGCTACTCATGTGGCTTCGCTGGTATAATACGCCAAAGCGTAGGCAAATCTCTTAGCGGCTCGGCTCGTTTAAAAGCTTTCTAGTCTAAAAGACAGCTCATCTAAAAAAAGCGCCTGCTTATGATTAGCAGGCGCTTTTTTATTTGGCTGAACAGCGCGCGTCATTCTTAAAAAACGCGGTTTAGTCCATTTAATGCAGCCACGCGATACGCTTCAGCCATCGTTGGATAGTTAAAGGTAGTATTTACAAAGTATTCAAGGGTGTTGTTGCTCTTGCACTTCATCACCGCTTGACCGATATGGATAATCTCTGAGGCGTGATTGCCGTAGCAATGAATACCCAAAATCTCCAGCGTGTCACGGTGGAATAATATCTTTAATACACCAGAGCGCTCGCCGATGATCTGTGCCCGCGCTAGATGTTTAAAGAATGCTTGGCCTACTTCATAAGGGACTTTTTCGTCCGTCAGCTCTTGTTCTGTCTTACCGATACAAGAGATTTCAGGAATGGTATAGATACCAGTCGGTACACTTGATACAGGCTCTGCATCACTATCACCGACCATAAAGGCTGCCGCACAGCGCCCTTGGTCATAAGCGGCAGAAGCCAGAGACGGCCAGCCAATCACATCGCCGGCGGCATAGATATTTTCGACTTCAGTACAGTAAGTATCATCAACTTTTAGCTGACCTCGGCTATTGGCTTCAAGACCGATGGCCTCTAGATTTAGGCCTTCTGTATTGCCTGAACGGCCATTGGACCACAAGATCGCGTCCGACTTGATGCGTTTGCCGCTCTTTAGGTGCAAGACCACATAATCGTCATGGGTTTCTAAATAGTCAATCTCTTCATTACTACGGATCAGAACGCCAAACTGCCTAAAGTCATGGGCAATCGCATCGCTAATTTCACTATCTAAATAGCTCAGTAGCTGGTTTTGGTTATTGATTAAGTCAACTTTATAGCCAAGGCCGGTAAAGATAGAAGCATACTCACAGCCGATAACCCCTGCGCCATAGATGATGATTTTTTTGACGACATAGTCCATCTGCAAGATTTTGTCAGAGTCAAACACCCGTGGATGGTCAAAGTCGAGAATATCTGGGCGATAAGGACGGCTACCGACGGTGATGATGGCTTTATTAAAAGTTACAGTCTCAAAGATATTGTCATCGGTTTCGACGCGCAGAGTATGGGTATCGACGAAACTTGCCCAGCCATGAATCACTTCGATACGGTTGCGCTCATAAAAGCGCGTATGAGTATTGACTTGCCGGCGAATCACTTGACGCGCTTTGGCCAGCACTTCATTGAGCGGGACTTGCTTGTATTCCATCGCTTTGGTAAACATAGGATCACGGCGAAAGTTGATCAAGTTAAACACCGATTGACGCAGCGCTTTACTCGGTATGGTGCCGACGTGCGTTGAGTTACCACCGACCTGCTCACGCGGATCAATCACCGCCACCTTTTTGCCCGCTTTGGTCAGTTTCATGGCCGCCGCTTCACCAGCAGGACCCGCCCCTAGCACCACCACATCATACTCATACTGATGCTTATCGCCCTTTAGACGACGCGAGTCTTTGGTAAAACCAGTTTGGATATCGATACGAGTATCATCGAGCGGATTGACCAAGTCAGGATGATGCATGATGTCTTCGGTGACTTGCTCGTGGGTTTGCTCGATTTTCTCTTTTCTACCTTTACCTTTGGTGTGTTCAGGGTTTGGTATGGGCGCGCTTTGTTTGTTAGATACTTCGGTATGGGTATCTTCACCAACATCGTTGGTCGCATCGCTTGGTTTTTTACTTCCCATTATGTCCTCTTTATATATTAATGTATGTATCGTATCGCCCATGAAGCAGCATCATGGATCTTCTCATTATCATAGCTCTAATCATAGGTCTAAGGGGTGCCTACCATACGTTGAGATAGGATATTTTGCAACGTCCAATGACCTGTCAGACGTTGTTGCCCCTCGTCGATCTGTGGCCGTACACTGATGACGTATTCGGTGCCAAGGCTTGGCGCAAAGTCATCAATCCAGTCATAAGGAATCTGAAACACACTGCCATCTTTGCTTGATTTGGCCAGCAAGCATTGCATCGGTAGCGCTGAGGCGCAGGCGACACGATTGGGCATAATAGTGAGCGTTTGAGCGTCACCGAGCACAATACTCGGAATATAACGCGGCTCAGGCACAGGCTCACGAGCAAATGGCGACGTCTGGCAGGCACTCAATAGCGTCGCGGCGCTAATGACGCTTGCCAATAATAAAGGCGTTTTTTTGGCTTGATAAAGTGAACGCATAATCTTCTCTATATAAAATGACCGTTTGATAAAGACAGTATGATAAATCTGGAGGTATAAAATGTGAGCGCTCAGCATTCTAACCGATGCGGCGTTTTAGCCCCGTCATCTGCAAGATACGCGTAGCAATCTCTTCTACCGACATCTCAGAGACATCGAGGCTTGGGATACCATGAGTGATATAAATACCTTGTATGGCGCGCTGCTCTTGCTGGCACTGCTGATAGCTCGAATAACGGCTGCCCGCGCGGCGCTCTTGGCGAATCTTGACCAAGCGATCGGTATCAATCAGTAAACCAAACAGCTTGTCTTTGTGTTCGCGCAGGGCTTTTGGTAATTGATTGTCATACAGATCATCTTCGGTCAATGGATAATTGGCGGCGCGAATACCGAATTGTAACGCAAGATATAGTGACGTCGGTGTTTTGCCCGAGCGTGATACCCCTACCAAGATAATATCGGCAGCATTATAATGACGGGTGCGCGCCCCATCATCATTATCTAATGCAAAGTGCACCGCGTCGATACGCTCTTTATACGTCTCGGAGTCGACATCATCATGGGCGTGGCCTGAATGACCATCTGGCTCTACCCCAGTCTCTTCTGCAACGCGGCCGATCAGCCCCTCATACATATCCAAGTTACAGCTGTGCGCTGAATTGATTGTTTCACGAATCTCAGGGCTCACGATGGTATCAAACACCAATGGCAGCAAACCATCACGCTGATAAGCCATGTTGATTTGCTCAACTGCATCCTCAGCACGCTCTAGGCTATCAACATAAGGCAATACTCTGGTCTCAAAAGGAACCGAGGCAAACTGACTTAAGATCGCGCGGCCCAGCGTCTCCGCCGTAATCGCCGTACCATCTGAGATAAAAAACGCGGTTCTGATGGCCTGAGAGCTGTCCAAGTTTAGCGCGTGACGGTTTTGAATGGTGGGCTTGACTTGTTCAGCTGGATTGCTTGAGTACATGCGTGGATACCTCGGTTGAAAACTCATCGATTGAAAACTCAATAGGAGTCTTCATCTAATTTTTGTCTATTATATGGCGTTATCTAATATGTTGTCTGATATGTAGCATCTGGATCTTTACTATACATACCGTGCACGGCTGAGCGCTCAGTTTTGCTGCTGTATATTATACGCATAATAGAAGTCTAATAGAAATCAATGTTACAGGCGTACACTTATCACCAACATCCATGCCGGTACAAAGGCTGAGCGCTGCAAAGGCGATCAAATAGCCGCGCCACACCTCCTAAAAACCAGCCATGTTATGTGGTTTTTGAAGCGACAGGCTTTATAAAACATCCATCGATGGCTTTAGTGGTTATCATTGTTGGTAGTTTTGGTAAAATCAGTCGAAACGGTGGGCACTTGAAGATATCAGAAGATATCAATAAACGGATTGTTTTCTTAGATTTTTTGGACACAGATCGACCTTTATAAGAGCTGCTTTTATAGCGTCATCATAAATTATGTAGCAAATCCGACAATTTGTATCTTTTTCACAAGTTTTTTAGGTCAACCCCTCGAAATTCTGCAAATATAGCGGTATAATTCACCGTTATAATCTTTACTAAATAACCTTATTTTCTGGAGTTATCATGGCAGCGCAATCTACAGCACTTGTAATCAATCTAGATCAGTTAGGAAAAGACGACATCGACATGGTCGGTGGTAAAAACGCCTCACTCGGCGAGATGATCAGCCACCTATCTGATTTAGGCGTTAGTGTTCCAGGCGGTTTTGCGACGACTTCCAATGCGTTCAATCGTTTTTTGACCGAAACAGGCTTGCTCGATAAGATCAACAACGAGCTAAAAGCCTTAGACGTCAACGATGTCAACAAACTTGCTGCCACTGGTAAAAAAATCCGTACTTGGATCATTGAGCAAGCGCTGCCAAGCGACCTTGAGCAAGAAGTACGCAAGTCGTTTGAAGCCATGAGCGGCGGCGAAGACATCGCAGTTGCGGTACGCTCTTCTGCGACTGCTGAAGATTTGCCAGATGCGTCATTTGCCGGTCAACAAGAGACTTTCTTGAACATTCGCGGTATTGATAACGTCCTAATCGCTATTAAAGAAGTATTTGCCTCTTTATATAACGACCGTGCAATCTCTTATCGCGTACACAAAGGTTTTGAGCACGAAGGCGTGGCATTATCGGCTGCTGTACAGCGTATGGTACGCTCAGAAACGGGTGCTGCAGGCGTGATGTTTACCCTTGATACCGAAAGTGGTTTTGATCAAGTGGTCTTTATCACCTCAAGTTATGGCCTAGGTGAAATGGTCGTACAGGGCGCGGTGAACCCAGACGAATTCTACATTTCTAAAAAATTACTTGCCAATGGTAAGCCTGCGGTAATCCGCCGTAACCTCGGTAGCAAGCATAAGAAAATGGTCTATGGCGATGAAGGCAGCACGTCAAAATCAGTGAAGACCGTTGATGTTGAAAAACAAGATCGCATGCAGTTCTCACTCACCACAGAAGAGCTAACCTCACTTGCCAAGCAAGCGGTCACCATCGAGCAGCATTATGGCCAAGCGATGGATATCGAGTGGGCGAAAGACGGTGACAGCGGTGAAATCTTCATCGTACAGGCGCGCCCTGAGACCGTCAAAAGCCGCCAAGACAGCAATGTCATGGAGCGTTATGTCATCGATACCACTGATGCCAAAGTACTGTGCGAAGGTCGTTCAATCGGTCAGCGTATCGGCTCAGGTAAAGTACGCATCGTCACCAACCTAAACGAGATGGACAAAGTAGAAGAAGGCGACATATTAGTCTCTGATATGACGGATCCAGATTGGGAACCGGTCATGAAACGCGCCTCTGCGATCATCACCAACCGCGGTGGCCGTACCTGTCACGCGGCTATCATTGCTCGTGAGCTAGGTGTACCAGCGATTGTTGGTTGTGGTAACGCCACTGAGCTATTGGTCGACGGTCAAGACGTCACCGCCTCTTGTGCCGAAGGCGACACAGGCTTTATCTACGAAGGTCAGATCGACTTTGAAGTACAAACCAACTCTGTCGAGACCATGCCAGAGCTAGCATTTAAAGTGATGATGAACGTCGGCAACCCAGACCGCGCCTTCTCATTTACCCAAATGCCAAATGAAGGTATCGGCCTTGCCCGTCTTGAGTTTATTATCAACCGTATGATTGGTGTGCATCCAAAAGCGCTACTAAACATGAATAGCTTGCCACGCGAAATCTCACAAGCCATTCATGAGCGTATCGCAGGCTATGCCTCACCTGTCGATTTTTATGTTGATAAATTGGTCGAAGGTATCTCAACCCTAGCGGTTGCCTTTATGGACCAGCCTGTCATCGTTCGTATGTCTGACTTTAAATCAAACGAATATGCCAACCTATTGGGTGGTAAGCTATACGAGCCATCAGAAGAAAACCCAATGCTAGGCTTCCGCGGTGCCAGCCGTTACGTGTCTGACAACTTCCGCGACTGCTTTGAGCTTGAGTGTAAAGCACTAAAACGTGTCCGCGACGAGATGGGCTTGACCAACGTTGAGATCATGATTCCATTCGTTCGTACCACTGACGAAGCACGTCAAGTCATCGAACTGCTTGAGAAAAATGGCCTAAAACGCGGCGAGAATGGTCTACGCGTCATCATGATGTGTGAGCTACCGACCAACGCTCTATTGGCAGAAGAATTCCTTGAGCATTTCGATGGTTTCTCAATCGGCTCTAATGACTTGACTCAGCTAACGCTCGGTCTTGACCGTGACTCAGGTATCGTCTCTCACTTATTTGATGAGCGCGACCCTGCGGTTAAGAAACTGTTGACCATGGCTATCGAAGCTTGCCGTAAGCAAAACAAGTACGTCGGCATCTGTGGTCAAGGTCCATCTGACCATCCAGATCTAGCATTCTGGCTCATGGAACAAGGCATCAGCTCTGTGTCACTAAACCCTGACTCAGTGCTAGACACTTGGTTCTTCTTAGCTGGTGAAGACAAAAAATAAGCCGTTACATTAAGTCACGACGGTGATTGACACAGTCATTACAAGTACTACTTTTAGGGTCTATTTGATTTTTTCAAATAGACCCTAATATAATGTGAGACAAGTAGTGGCTTAAAAACAGTGACTTAATATTTGACTAACTATGCAGGCAATTATGCAAATTTTTCTTGCTCGAAATAACGTACAAGCTGGTCCATACAATTTGGAGCAGCTCAATATCATGTTGGCATCTGGCGAAGTGGTGCTAGATGACCTGATGTGGCATGAAGGCTTGGAGCAATGGCAACGTGTCGGCACCTTAACCAACAACCAAACGGTCTATACACCCGCTCCGGTTAATGGCGCTGAGGTCAATGACTCTATCATTAACAACGTCACTATCTTTCCAGAAGACAACGCCTCCGGTAATCAAACCGACAAGCCTGTGTCTTTAGATAGACTGTACGGCAAGCCTGAGCGTAAAGATACGGCGAATAATACCAAGGTCGACATGACGACCAATCGTCACCACACCCCGCATCACAACGTCTCATTAAACAAAACCCCGCTGAATAAAGCTGCCACCAACCAAGATAAAGTCGTTGGCGACGTCGTACTAGCGCCAATTATGTCACGGGTCTTAGCGACCGCTATCAATGGGCTGCTATATCTGCTGGCGATATTTCCGCTGGTGATGGCACTGACCAAAATGGATGTCGACTATAGTAAGTTTCAAAACATCCAAGATATGGACGCCGCGTACCAGTACTCAATGACATTGATGGAGAGCCTACCTAGTAGCACATTGATGATGTCGCAAATCATGGTGTTCGGCCTATTTGCGTTGCAGCTGGTATTTATCGCATTACGCGGCCAGTCACTGGGCAAGCTAATCACTGGTATTCGTGTGGTCGATCAAACCACTCATCGCCTGCCCTCATTTACCAAGCTCATCGGTATGCGTACGTTACTGCTGTTTATTATTTATAATTTACTATTTTCGTTTACCAGCTTTTTAGGATTTGTCGTTGTCGCCGTTCATTATTATATGGCCTCCAAAAGCCCTGAAAACATCGGTTGGCATGACAAACTGGCTAAGACGTTGGTGGTCAAAGCCGACAGCAGTCAGCTGACAAAAAAGCCAACTCTGAAATAATCAACCGATAAATAACACGCGAAATCTTTAAATATATCCTTAAACACCTCTTTAAATACTGAAAAAGCAGCGCATGATCGTGGCTTTTTTAGTATTACCGGCAATGCGTGAGTGATTAACCTTTGTATTAGCCACTCACTACTGTTATAATACGGCGCTTTATAAACTAAGCTTATCTCCAAGATTTTATAAGAACTATTTTTATAAATAGGGTTTTATAAAACTGGGCGTTGGGTTTACCTTATAAATCTCCTTGCTATTGACATAGGGTCAATAGCTACTAATCCGTAAGGAGTCATAATGCGACATTACGAACTGGTGTTACTTGTACACCCAGACCAAAGCGACCAAGTGGTCGGCATGGTTGAACGCTATATCAAGTTGGTTCAAGACAACGGTGGTGCTATCCATCGCCTTGAAGATTGGGGCCGCCGTCAATTGGCTTATCCAATCAACAAGATTCACAAAGCTCACTACGTTCTTTTCAACATCGAAACTGACGGTGATACTTTAGCTGAACTTGAAGAATTATTCCGCTATAACGACGCGATCATTCGTAGTCTAGTTATGCGCCGTGACGAAGCTGTCACTGAAGAGTCGCAGTTAGCCAAGAATGCCGATGAAAAACGCGCACGCAAAGCAACTACTCGTCGTCCAGACAATCGTGAAAACGACGACAACGACAACAGTGAAGACTAATTAAAGGAGAATACTCATGGCACGTTTCTATCGCCGTCGCAAATTCTGCCGTTTCACTGCTGAAGGCATCACTCACATCGACTATAAAGATGTTGAATTGCTAAAACAGTACATCAGTGATAATGGTAAAATCGTACCAAGCCGTATTACCGGTACGTCTACTAAGTATCAGCGTCAACTAGCCACTGCTATCAAGCAAGCTCGTTACCTTTCACTACTTCCGTATACTGACAACCATCAGTAATTTAACCGTTAACTAGGAATGACTCATGCAAATTATTTTGTTACAGCGTATCGTCAACCTTGGTAAACTCGGTGAAACTGTCGATGTAAAACCAGGTTACGGTCGTAACTTTCTTATCCCTCAGGGCAAAGCGCTACCTGCGACCAAAGCTAACATTGAAAAGTTCGAAGCACGCCGTGCTGAGCTTGAAGCTGAAGAAGCAAAAGAAATCGCTACTGCTCAAGAGCGTGCTGACGCATTAACTGACGTTAATGTCATCATGCGTGCTAAATCAGGTGACGAAGGCAAGCTATTTGGCTCTATCGGTACTCGCGATATCGCTGAAGCTTTGACTAACTCAGGTCTAGAAGTAGACCGTGCTGAAATCAAGCTACCTGAAGGCACTCTACGTCAAGTGGGTGAATACAATGTTGATATTCAGCTACACCATGACGTGACTGCTAGCATCTTGGTTACTATCTTGTCTGAAGATGGTGACAATGAAGACGCAGCTGATGATGTAGAAGACGACAACGAAGATTACTCAGAAGAGTAAGTCTTAGTAGCAGTCTAAAAAAGCCAGTGACATTATGTCGCTGGCTTTTTTTACTGCTGATCGCTGCTAATCTCGCTTGACTTATTTGTTGCTACCCGATGATATACTCTAGTAACCATCCGAAATAAATCCTTAAACATCTTATACTTAACGATAAGACAACCGCTACAAAACCCTATATATATTTGGCTATCTGATTGTTATGCTATCGCCCTCTCATTTACTGATAGGATGCGATGAATAGTATGACAAATAACGATACATTGAACGATAAAATATTAAACAATCGTGTGATCAATACCAATGATAAATTGTTATGTATCCAAGGTAATAAGTTTTATGCAGAAGGTGAGGTTTATACCGTCGGTAGAATTGTGAATAATAAGTATTTTCAACTGTTAACTGGCAGTAATGACGATCACTGGTATGCCACACTAGATAAAGAAGGCATTTATGTCAGCTTCGATTCTATGACGCCTGATAATAACAAAGCATGGTTTGATAAGATTGCCTAGACGATGCAAAAGCCCTGTCTCATCGCTGCAGAAGATAAAATACACTGGTCATTACACATGGCCAGTTTTTTGCTATGAGCCTTTTTATTAGAGCATGTTTTTAATTGGGTTATCATGGAAGCTGGCATTGAAAACACGCTCAAAAAAGAAAAGACAAGTCTTGGCGCTCCCCATATGCCACTGAAGCTGGCCAGTCTGCTGCTATCTTCGGTACATCCTGCCCAGCATCAATCATCTTGGCAGCAGTTATCCAGCCTGCATGACCGACTGCTAATACTGGTTTTTGACCACTATTTTGCGCAGCCATGTCATTTAACCAGTTCTCCACACGTTCAAATAACTGCTGCAAGCTCTCGCCACCATCAGGCGCAAAGTTAGCAAAGTTAGCACACCAGTCATCGATCTCTTGCTTGGCAATCTGCGCCCAATCTTGGCCATCCCATTGACCAAAATTAATCTCAGCGAGCTCAGGGACGACATGACACACAAAACCGCGCTGCGCCAATATTTGCCCGACCTTTAAAGAACGCTGTAATGGGCTTACCCAGATTACCTTTGGCAGCTGATGCCGTCGCACAAAACGCTCGATACGATGCGCCAGACGTTTTAATTTGCGCTTATCGACGGCCACATTACTCTGGCCGATGCAGCGTCCGTCAGTGGCAATGGGTTTTGGGTGCCGCCAAATATAAAGCGTCATTGATGGATTCGCCTCCTGTTTTTTTATAGTCAATTCACCATAAAATAAACACAGTGCTACTGGGATGAATTTTTCGTAGCATCTGTCTGCGTAGGCACAGCAAGCAAGGAAAATTTATACCAGTAGCGCGTCATAATACTTGTACTCTTTTCATTTAGGACTGACTATATACTTTAGACAAAAGGTATAGAAGCAGCCAGCCCCGCATATATGGCGATTTCACTTACCTGCTGCGTCGCCCCTAGCCCATCGCCCGTATAGCCATCTAAACGCCTACGTAATAAGCGGCGCATATAGTCTGTCGCCAGCAATGCCAATATCAGCGCTACTATCCATTGGCTCAGACCAATCTGCTGCACAGTGCTCGGAAACAAGAAGACAACGAGCGCGCCTGCTACCAATAGCCAACCACTACTGAAAAACCCTTGTAGCGGTGTCAACTGCTGCGCCATCGGTTTGGCCTTGGCGTGCTCGACTTCGCCGCCATATGGCAATAGCGCAAGCAAACTGATACATAATAAGCGCGACGCGGTATGAGCAATAATTAGCGCGACGATAGCCACCGATGACGGCATAGACGCCAGTAAAGAAATCTTAATCAATAGCGCCGATACCAGACCTAGCACGCCGTATGTGCCCAAGCGTGAGTCTTTCATAATCGTTAAAGTGCGCTCGCGAGTCAGACCACCGCCCAGTCCATCACAGCTATCGGCAAGACCGTCTTCGTGAAAGGCGCCAGTTAGCCTAACCCCAAAGACCGTACTGATCACCACCGCGACCAAAGGCGTAAACAAAAAACTGGCCAGCCAAAACACGCCAGCACAAAGTAGCCCAACAAGCAAACCAACGGCGGGAAAATGACGGCTACTCTGGTGTAACCACTGCGGATCGTAGGTTTTAAACGCGGGCACCGGCAGGCGCGTCAAAAACTGCACCGCAACCAGTAACAGTATGCCTTCTTGTTTGATACACTGACCAATACTTGGCGTCGCAACAGATTGCTGTGGCGACGCTGATAGATCTGAAGGCGCGTTTGCTGACTGATTTTCTGACTGGCTTGGTGGCTTGTTTAGTAACTTTGACATTAGCTGTTCTGATCACTGATGCCAGCATCACTAAAGCTTGCCATCTCGTTTATAAAGCCGCAAGCGGACTGCAATAGCGGATAAGCAAGCGCAGCCCCGCTACCCTCGCCCAGACGCATACCCATATTGAGTAATGGCTCAGCATTAAGTAATTTTAATAAATGCGCATGTCCTGGCTCGACTGAGTGATGAGCAAAGATGGCATACTGCGCGACACCTGGCGCTAGATGCTCGGCAGCCAATAACGCACTACTGGCAATAAAACCATCAATTAATAAGATACGGCGCTCACTGGCGGCCTGAATCAGCGCCCCTGCCATCATAGCGATCTCAAGCCCGCCTAATGCTGCCAGCACTTCTAATGGCGTCTGCGCGTTTTTATGCCGCTGCAATACTTGGGTCAAGACTGTTGTTTTATGCTGTAGTCCCGCATCGTCAAGTCCTGTACCGCGGCCGATACAATCGGCAATCGACACCTTACCCAAGCGTGCCAGTAACAGGCTCGCCGCCGACGTATTGCCAATACCCATCTCACCGACGATGAGCAAATTACCTGCCAGGCCTTTAGCCACTTTCATACCATTATTTAGAGCAGCGATGCACTCCGCTTCGCTCATGGCAGGCTCGCTCATGGCATCTCGGCTACCGTATCGAACTTTATAATCGAGCAGCTGCGGATGATCTTTAAAAGGAGAATCGGCAAAGTCTGCATCCACTCCCGCATCGACGACCTTTAGCTCGATATTATGCTGGCGGGCAAACACATTGATCGCCGCGCCGCCTTGCAAGAAGTTATAGACCATTTGCGCGGTGACAGCACTTGGATAGGCTGAGGTGCCATGTTTGGTCAAACCGTGATCGGCGGCAAACACTCGAATTTGCGGCTGATAAATCTGCGGCCTCGTCGTCCCTTGAATCATACCGATTTGCAACGCCAGCGACTCTAAACGACCCAGCGCGCCACGTGGTTTGGTTTTGAGGTCGATGATTTGCTTTAGCTGTTGGCGTAGCTCGTTGTTTTCTATCGTGGCAATGGTTGAGGCAGTAAAGGTGGGCAAGATAGTCAAGGCAGTCATCCTAATGTCGATGCTATTAAACAAAGAGACATACTAGCAGAGTATGGGGTTTTTGGCATAACCAAAGGCAGTTGATACCGCCTGCTGTGTTAAATAAATTTCCTCGCTGTCTGTATTTGCTATAGAATATGCGCCTTTAAAAACTCATATCATGACTGCTGTTGTTCTATGATGGTTTTGCTTGATGGCAGATACTTGCTGATAAGCATATCAGCACTGACACAAGCACGAGCATAACCAGTGACACAAGCCGTGATGATATCCACCCTATTATGTAGAGACAGTAATGATTGTATTTTGGCTTGTGCTGACCATTCTTTTTATTATTTTTGCCACCGCAAAGCTAAAATGGCATCCTTTTTTAGTGCTGATCCTATCTGCCTTTTTGGTCGCGCTATTTTATCAAGTACCGCTCAACACCGTCGCCAAGACTATCTCTGATGGCTTCGGTGGTATCTTAGGCTATATTGGCCTGGTCATTGTTTTTGGCACTATCATCGGGCTTATCCTAGAAAAAACCGGCGCTGCCATTGTGATGGCGGAGTCTGTCATCAAGGTTTTGGGGCCACGCTTCCCAACTTTGACCATGTCTATCGTCGGTTCTGTCGTTTCAATCCCTGTATTTTGTGACTCAGGCTATATTATTTTAAACTCATTAAAGGAGTCTTTAGCCGAGCGCTTAAAAGTATCTAGCGTGGCGATGAGTATTGCTTTAGCAACTGGTCTATACGCCACTCATACCTTTGTACCGCCAACCCCAGGGCCCATCGCTGCAGCGGGTAACTTGGGCTTAGAGTCCAATCTAGGTTTGGTCATCATGGTCGGCGTGGTAGTGACAGCTGTTGCGGTATTGGCAGGCTGGTGGTGGTCCAATCGCTTTTTGAATGTCACGCCTGATAATACAAGTGCGCCCGCAGCGACAATGCCTGACAATATCAAAACACGCGATGATTATGGCAGTATGCCGTCAGCCATGATGGCGTTTTTGCCGATTATCGTACCTATCGTCTTGATTTGCTTGTCTTCTATTGCCAACTTCCCAAGCGCACCTTTCGGTAGCGGCACACTGGCAGACATCCTCATCTTTATTGGCAATCCTTTGACGGCGCTGCTTATTGGGCTGTTTTTATCGTTTTTACTGATCAACACTGAACAAAAAACGCAGGAGATTAGCGATAGCATCTCGCAAGGCCTCGTGGTGGCAGCACCTATCTTGCTCATCACTGGCGCAGGCGGTGCATTTGGCGCTATGCTAAAGATCACACCCATTGGCGACTATTTAGGCACCACACTATCTGCATTGGGGCTGGGTATTTTTATGCCATTTATCGTCTCAGCTGCGCTAAAAACCGCGCAAGGCTCGACCACTGTCGCGCTGGTCACTACCTCAGCGATGGTTGCACCGTTATTGGATCAAATTGGTCTCGACAGTGAGCTTGGCCGTGTGTTTTGTGTGATGGCGATTGGCGCCGGTGCCATGACGATCTCGCACGCCAACGACAGCTTCTTTTGGATTGTCAGTCAGTTTAGCCGTATGAGTGTCGCGCAAGCGTACAAAGCGCACTCAATGGCGACCGGCATTCAAGGTATGACCAGCATCCTCTTTATCTGGCTGTTGACCTTGATATTTATTTAATTGCTGGTTTATAAAATTGAATCGACTGTATAAGCAAAAAATACAAGATAAGCAAAGAGAAATACATGAAAATTTTGATCGCCCCCGACTCATTTAAAGAAAGCTTAGAAGCGCTGGATGTGTGCCGTGCTATTCAGTCTGGTTTTAGTCAGGTGTTTGCCAATGCCGACTATATGCTGCTGCCTATGGCTGATGGCGGCGAAGGCACCTCTGCAGTGCTCTCTTATGTACGGGGCGGACGCTGGAAAGAAGTGACGGTCAACGATCCACTTATGCGCCCCATCACTGCCAAGTATCTATTATTAGAAAACGAAACGGCCGTGATTGAGATTGCCCACGCCTGCGGTCTGCATTTATTGACGACGGATGAGCGCAACCCGCTAGTCACCAGCACTTACGGGGTGGGTGAGCTGATCGCCGATGCGTTGGATGAAGGCGTCAAGCATATCATTATTGGTCTAGGCGGTAGTGCTACCAACGACGCCGGACTCGGTATGCTAATGGCGCTGGGTATTACGTTTTATGATCATGATGGAGTGCCTTTAGTACAAGGCGGTAGTGCGCTTGCTCATCTGTCACAGCTAGATATCTCACAATTACATCCAAAACTGCAAGATACCACCTTTGAAGTGGCCTGCGATGTGACCAATCCATTATGCGGATCATCGGGCGCCAGTGCTATCTTTGGGCCACAAAAAGGCGCTAGCCCTGAGCAAGTGGCGCTACTAGATAAGGCGCTAAGTCATTTTGGAGAGGTATCGGAACAGCATGGCTATCAAAGCTGTCAAGACATTGCGGGTGCCGGCGCTGCAGGTGGTCTTGGCTATGCCTTGATGAGCTTTTGCGGTGCTCGCCTAAAGTCAGGGTTTGATACCGTGGCCGAGGCGGTCAGCTTACAAGCGCACATTGCAAGCGCTGACTTGGTGATTACTGGTGAAGGCAGGCTCGATGCCCAAAGCGCCATGGGCAAAGTCGCAGGTGGTATCAGCCAACTTGCCAAAGCTGGCGGCAAACCTGTGATAGCCATTTGCGGTAGCGTAGACAAACTGACCGCGGCTCAAGCCAGTCACTTTGACATCGTCATGCCCAGTATCCAAAAACTAGATAGCCTAGATAAGGTGTTAGGCAGCGCTTATGACAGTATCGAGACCACTGCGAGCAATATTGCAGCGGCTATTAAGCTTGGGCAATCTCTCGAGCAAATATAAAGCCACTGCCCTGCTCATTAAATAATAGTAAAAACAAAATAACGTGCCTTTCTTAGGTTAGCCAGCTTTTTACTGCTTCGATAATAATTGGTGTGCAAGACCCAAACGTAGAAGAGCTGGCCGAGCGCATCATCGCCGCTGGTGGCAAAAAGCGTATGGAAAAACTGCGCTATTATTACCCTAACCAAAAGCCTTATCGTATGACTTAAATGAAAGACCCGTTTGGCAATATTGTTGAGATATATAGCAACAGCTATGAGCTAATATATAGTGAGGGTGCATACTAGGCCGCAGATTTATTACCTCATACATAGCGTACTCATGATTTGAGTACGCTATTTTTATCACAAGCCAGCTGTTATATCACTGATGAGCCATGCTATCATTTGGGTTTATGCCCTATTATCAAGGAAGATAAATGCACAACACCCATACACCTACGGGTAACCCTACGCCTGAGACCAATGAGCCGTTCGTTATCAGAGAAAACCATAAAGAGGCAAACGGCGTCGTCACGCTTACTCTCAATCGCCCCAAACAATTCAATGCGCTATCCAGCGATATGCTCACTGCCATGCAGACAGAGCTGGACAATATCGCCCAAGACAGCCATATTCATGTTGTCGTCATCGCGGCGGCTGGCAAGGCATTTTGTGCAGGTCACAATCTAAAAGAGATGCGTGCCCACTCGGATGAAGCATTTCACAGCGCATTATTTAAACAATGTAGCCAGATGATGCTGACCATCAATCAGATGCCGCAAGTCGTGATTGCCAAGGTACAGGGCATCGCCACTGCCGCAGGCTGTCAGCTGGTCGCCGCTTGTGATCTCGCCGTGGCGGCTGATGAAGCCAAGTTTGCCACCTCTGGCATCAACGTCGGGCTGTTTTGCTCGACGCCGGCTGTCGCTGTCAGTCGCAACCTCTCTCGCAAGCAAGCGTTTGAGATGCTCATCACTGGTGAATTTATCGATGCCCGTACCGCCTTGCAGCAAGGGCTTATTAACCGTGTCGCGCCAGCGAATCAGTTGGCGGCCAGCCTACACACTCTAATCGATAGCATCACTGCCAAATCCTCTGTCGCGCTCAAAACTGGCAAGGATATGTTTTATCAGCAGTTGGAGATGGGCTTGGCAGACGCCTATGACTATGCAGGCAAAGTGATGAGTTGCAATATGATGGCAGATGACGTGCGCGAGGGCATTGATGCGTTTATCGAAAAGCGCGATGCTGTATGGACGGGACGATAAGACTCAAGCGCCAGTGTGACTGGCCACCATAATGTGATTGAAAAGCATGACTAAATATGTGATTAAAAATCCACCTTGCCGCGTAACGCTTTTATTTTGCCGCGCTGCGTCTTTTGATCGACCCGTTTACGCTTAGCACTTTTGCTGGGTTTGGTCGGTTTGCGTGTCGCCAGCGTTTTTGTGGATTGCAAAATAAAGGCTTTGAGACGCTCAAGCGCATCTATCTTATTGCGCTCCTGCGTACGGTATTGCTGCGCTTTTAATACAAAGATACCATCTTTGGTGACACGACTGTCTTTACTGTTTAATAAACGCCGTTTGTGCTCTTCGCTTAAGCTTGAGGCATTGATATCAAAGCGTAGGTGAATGGCCGAGGCGACTTTATTGACGTTTTGTCCGCCTGCCCCTTGCGCACGAATAGCATGCATATCCACTTCGCTATCGCTCAGACGCATGGTATGGCTGATAAAAATCATAAGACCCTTTTTTGTTGTATATGGTTTTTATGATATGGGGCTTAACTTGGCATTTATAAACCGCAGTAGAGTAATGACAAAAAAGCTAACAGCAAGAAGCCAAAGGACAATGCCAATAAAAAATACCAATGAAAAAGGACACGATATCGCTATCATGTCCTTTTTGTTTGGCTCTGACTGCTTACTAATAGCAGCGCTCCGCTCGTAGCAACGCTAAGCTACTCTGCGGCAGTGGCAATCATCTCAACGAGTAGCTCAGGGCGCGCCAGTGCAGACTCGCCGCAAGCACGCGCTGGTGGCTGTATGCCTTCAAACCACTTATCCCAGACTTCATTCATCGCGGCAAAGTCTGCCATGTCTTTAATCCAAACGGTCACTGAGAGTAGCTTTGATTTATCGCTACCAACCTCTTCTAGCAATGCTTGGATTTTTTCTAGGCAAGTGAGGGTTTGAGCTTTGATGTCGTCTTCTGCGTTACCCACCTGACCGCACAGATAAACGGTCTGGTTGTGTACCACGATTTTACTCATACGCTGATTGCTGTGTAGCTTTTTCATCGTATTTTATCCTTAATATCTAACGAAAGTTAAGTTGCTTTTGTCCGGTCAGTAGCTCTAACACCTAGCGAGAAAAACGCTGAGCGCTAAATGGGGCGATATCGACCAATAGCGGCTTATCATGAATCATCTCTTCTACGATGCGTCCTGTCATCGGCCCTAAGGTAAAGCCTTGATGGCTGTGGCCAAAGGCAAACCAGAGCTTGTCATGCTTAGGTGCAGGACCAATGACCGGCTTCATATCTGGCATACAAGGACGCGAGCCTGCCCACGCTTCGCTCTCGACAGCGTCATCTAGTGGTAGAATTTTGCGCGCGAATTTTAGGACAGTCTGTAATTGGCCGAAGTTTTTTGGCGCGTTCATAGTGGTCATCTCAGCACCGGTAGTGATGCGAATACCTTGCTGCATTGGCCCCATGACAAAGCCTTTGTCCATATCAAACATACTGTGATGGATGGTGTTTTTGTCCGTCACTTTAAAGTGCTGATGGTAGCCGCGCATCGGGAACAACGGCAGGTTATAACCCAATGGTTTGATCAAGTCATTTGACCAAGGGCCGGCAGCGATGACCAGCTTATCACTATAGTAGGTCTCTTTATCCGTGATGATTTTCCAGCCTTCACCTTCTTTGACGATTTCTTTTACGTCACTTTCTTTGATCGTCCCTTGCATCTCTTCGAAGTTTTTGGCATAAGCTTTGACCAAGGCGCTTGGGTTTGAAACTTGCCACGAGTTGAGCCAATGAATCGCGCCCACAAACCCATCAAAATTGGCACTTGGCTCCATCGCTTTTAACTCTGCAAGACTCAGTACGTTGTGCTCGACGCCTTGCTCACGAGCCGCAATGGCTGATTCGATCGCCTCTTTAAAAGTGTCTTCAGAGCGATGCAGCTGCAACCATCCATCACGCGTGATCAGCTCATCGGCACCAGATGCCGAAATCATGGTTTGATGCTCGCTGGTACAATGCGCAATCAGCGTTTGCCACTCAGCTTCGATCTTTTTAACCGTGGCGGGCGCCGAGAACTTCCAGTATTGCAGCAAGGCTTGATGATAACGCAAAAGAGCCGGTATCCGATAACGGATATCGGTACCTTGGTTGGGTAGTACGCGAATCATCTCTGTCAGCTGACGCGGGAAAGGATGAGTGTGGATTGCTTCTCGCTGGATCAAGCCAGCATTTCCATAAGAGGTCTCTGACCCTGGGAGTTTTTTATCTAGTAACAGTACTTGCGAATTATTTTTTTGTAGATGCCACGCAATTGAGGTGCCAACCATGCCAGCACCAATAACAATAACCTCATAGCGCATAGAATATCCTTTCCTAACAGGTAGTAGAGTCTTGCATATCAGGAGGTGATAATAACGCGAACCTGATAATTAATAAACCCATATTTAACGGATTTTTTTACCGAAAAATACTTTTGGTTATACGTTTTTAACAAAGGTATTTTTTTCAGGAATAACAGACCATTTTATCAAAAATAAAGCCCGCAAGCGCCCTACTCGCCTGATATAGCGGCGCACCTGCGCGCAAATCATACATGGTGATATATCATAAGAGCGCCCATAACAAGGGCATCGTCATATGTGTATTTTAATGACAGTACTAAGCACAGTCTTGCGATAGATATTTGAGTCCAAATACACCGCAACAACCTCACCCTTATCCTCGGAAAATTTGCTACAATATGCCCAATTTTGGCTGGCGCTTTCATCGAGCATCGGCCGACCTTATTTTATAATACTATCGAGAGAGCATTATGGGTTTTAATTGCGGCATCGTCGGCCTACCAAACGTGGGCAAATCCACCTTATTTAATGCGTTGACCAAAGCGGGCATCGCTGCTGAAAACTTTCCGTTTTGTACCAAAGACCCCAATACTGGCATCGTCCCTGTGCCAGACCCTCGTCTCAAAAAACTGGCCGATATCGTCAATCCTGAGCGCGTACTACCCACGACCATGGAGTTTGTCGATATCGCAGGTTTGGTCGCAGGAGCATCCAAAGGCGAAGGCATGGGCAACCAGTTTTTGGCCAATATCCGTGAGACCGACGCGATTGCACATGTGGTACGCTGTTTTGACGATGACAACGTCGTCCACGTCGACGGCCGTGTCAGCCCTATCGATGACATCGAAACCATCAATACAGAGCTGGCACTCGCAGACTTAGAAGCAGTCGAACGCGCTATTCAAAACCAAAGCAAAAAAGCCAAAGGCGGTGACAAAGACGCGCAGGCCATGCTTGAGGTGTTTAAGAAAATCGAACCTTTATTGGCTGAAGGCAAAGCAGCACGCGCAGCAGGTCTGGATAAAGATGAGCAAAAACTGATCCGCAGCTATGGTTTGATCACTTTGAAACCGACCATGTATATCGCCAACGTAAGCGAGGATGGTTTTGAAAACAACCCTTATCTTGATGCGGTGCGCAACTATGCCACAGGCGAAGACTCTATCGTTATCGCTTTGTGCAACCAAATCGAATCTGAAATTGCGCAGCTCGACGAAGACGACAAAAAAGACTTTTTAGAAGACATGGGCATGGAAGAAGCCGGTCTTGATCAAGTGATTCGTGCAGGTTACGACTTACTTGATATGCAGACCTACTTTACTGCTGGGGTCAAAGAAGTGCGCGCATGGACGGTCGCTGTCGGCGCTACTGCACCGCAAGCAGCTGGCGTTATTCATACCGATTTTGAGCGCGGCTTTATTCGTGCTGAGGTCATCGCTTATGACGACTTTATCGAGTATAACGGCGAAAAAGGCGCTGCAGCCGCTGGTAAATCTCGCCTAGAAGGCAAGACCTATATCGTCCAAGACGGCGATGTGATGCACTTTAGATTTAACGTGTAACTTTAAATAGTATAGCTTGTTTAAAGTTAATTAGCCGATGTTGGATATTCTCCATCATCGGCTTTATTTTATCGTTACATTGTTATATTATAACATAACTTTATTGCGGTTATTTTATAAGAGGATTTATCACATGACAGGACGGATGTCTTTTTCTAACTTTATCATCGCTGTATTAGCAGGCAGTATGTTGACGAGTGTGGTTGTTGGCTGCCAGCCCAAATCCGATACCCCCGACGCTGAATCGGCTGCATCTAATCATACCATCATAGAGCATCCTCACGACGAATATGTCCATACAGAATACAGTCATGCAGAACACAATCATAGTGAGCTCAGTCATAATGAACACAGCAACGGCGGACATGCGCACACCGATCACAATCATACAGAGCATAGTCACGATGCGCACACTCATGCCACTGCAAGCACCGCTTTTACTTGTGAGCCTGCGACGACTATTAAGGCTTTTTATCATTATGATGCCACCCCGCAAACGGCTCACCTTCTCATCGATGGCATCGAATACGACTTGACCGCCAGCACTGAGAGCAATGACCAACAAATCTATATGAGCGATATCGGTCTTGATGACCGCCACGGCATCATCTGGCAAGTCAGTGGTGATGAGGCGACACTACTGAGCAAAACCTTAGATGATGAAGTCGCCGTCAGCGATGAGCAGATACTTTTTAACTGCCATACAGCCTAACAGTCATCACGCTGAGCCACGGTACGAAAGCGGTACTAAGTAGCAGCTGTACCAAGGGGGCTATTTTGCTATGCTAGAGACTCCCTTGGTTTTGGATATTTTTATATGCTAGGCACCTCTATGTCTTTATCGTCTGCCACCACCCAATGGTCTCATCTTTTAAACGCTCAGCGTCTCGGCGCTCATAAAAAACACAATGCCAATACCAGCACCCGCTCTCAGTTTCATAAAGACTATGACAGGCTGGTATTTTCGCACTCTTTTCGCCAGCTCAATCAAAAGACCCAAGTACATCCCTTGACCAATCAGCTGGGTATTCATACCCGTCTGACCCACTCTCTTGAAGTCTCTTGTATTGGGCGCTCTTTGGGTATGATGGCAGCAGAAAAGCTCCATGATAAGCTGTCCCACGGTCTGCCCACTGGGGTTTCGCCTGCTGATGTCGGGGTCATCGTGCAAGCGGCGTGTCTGGCCCATGATATCGGCAACCCGCCGTTTGGGCACGCAGGTGAGTACGCCATTCGCGACTGGTTTGCCCATCCTGAGCGGCAGGCGGTTTTGCAGCATTTATCCCCCTCTGAGCAGTTGGATTTATTGGTCTACGAAGGTAACGCGCAAGGGTTTCGTTTGCTCGCACGTAACGAGCATCATCCTGATAAAGGCGGCATGCGTTTGACTTGCGCAACCTTGGGCGCTTTTATGAAATATCCTTGGCTGGCCACCCACAGCAATGACAGCTCACACCTTACCTATCCGCAGCGCGCTGCTGCCACCTTACAAGCCCGTCCATCGCAAGCCAAAAAAGTACAAAAATTTGGCTGCTTTTATAGTGAAGCGGCGCAGCTAGAAACCTTAGCGTCGTGTTTAAATCTGCCGCGCTCCAAGCAGCATGACGGTTTTTCCCGTCATCCACTGGCATATCTATTAGAGGCGGCGGATGATATTTGTTACGCATTGATTGATTTAGAAGACGGCATCAATCTAAATATGCTGACTTATCAAGATGTGGCGGCGATATTTTATGAGCTGATCGATGAGCGACCTTGTACCATCGAGTTACCTGCTCATATGTCTGTCAGACAAAGTCTGGCATCACTGCGCGCGCGGGCAATGATGCGCTTGGTCAATACCGTGACGGATGCTTTTGTTGCCAATGATGACGCATTACTGGCCGGAACCCTTAGCGGCAGCCTGTTTGCCCACTGTGATACCAGCGTACAAAGCGGCATCCATCAAGCCAAGCAGCTGGCGCGTGAGCAAATATTTAACCATCCAAGTAAAGTACGTATGGAGCTGATGGCCAATCAATGCCTGCATCGTCTTTTAGATGCCTTTATGCCGCTGGCGTGGTCGGGTAGTACAATCATAAGCGCCGCGCAGCCTATGTCTTTTGAGCAGGAGCGTTTGCTAAAGCTGCTACAGCCGCACTTAGATGAGCAGCGCCGTACGTTATCAGACAATGTCTATCATAATATTTTAAGCATTCTAGATTTTATTACGGGTATGAACGATCATGAAGCCTATCGACTGGCGCAAGAGTTGCAGGGGCATTGGGGGACGGTGGTATAAGACGCGTCCATTTGGAAAACCGCAATAAACAAAATGAGTGGGTGCGATATGGCGACTATTGAGTTAACAGTCGTTGCGTATTTTGGTCGTATTTGTGCGCTAAAATGCGTATGATAACCTTTTATTGGATAATTTTTGAAATACTATGAGTAGTCGCGAACAAAAAAAACTTCAAACTCGGCACGCTTTTTTTAATGCGGTGCTCGATTTATGTATGACTGGGCAAGCCTTTAGCTCTATTAGCCTTCGACAGGTCACCCGCGAGGTGGGCGTGGTGCCGACGGCATTTTATCGGCATTTTGACGATATGGAGTCGCTTGGTCGCGCCTTAGTGATTGAGGAGCTTGGCAGCACACTTGCTATACTGAGTGATAGCCTACAGATTGGCCGTAAGCGCAGTTTTGATCGGCAAATTGCCAAAAGTATCCAGCTGTTTTTGTATATGGTCAGCGACCAGCCGTACTATTGGCAGTTTTTGGTCAGTGAGCGCTATGGCGGCTCTGATGCGGTGCGCAAAGCCATCAGCGATTTGGTCAAAAACCACACGCAAAACTTAGCAGATGACTTAGCGTTGCAGCCAGCCTTTACTCACATCAATGCTTATGATCGACGGCTACTGGCTGAAGCTGGCATCAATATGTTTTTTTCTTGGATCATCGATTGGTTGGAGCTGACTTACACCGAAGATCATGATGACGAGATCGATCTAAACGAAGTCGAAAAAAACAAACAACTGATGCTCCATAACTGTACTCGGCAAGCACAGATGCTGTTTTATGGTGCGTACAACTGGAAATCAAGCGAAGAGACTCGTTTAAAAGATTAGCGGCTCTACAGCTTAAAAGCTGGGTCTAAAGGCCCACAGGCGCTGTGCCACCACCTGAATATGCTTAGCGATTTTATCGGTCTCACTCGCGACGCTCTCGTTGTTACCGCTACTGTTTGCGGCATTGTCAGGCGTTTTGCTGATCAGTATGGTGGCAAAGCGTTGTTTTCCTGCACCAGTATCAGCGGCCGTGATCAGCGCCACAAATGCTTGGCTTTCGGTAGCAAGCAGCGGAGTCAACGCTTGGCGCTCGTCAGCGCTCACCGTACCAAGCGCTGGTAGTTGCCACAGTGCATCAATCGCCGCTAATGCTTGCTGGCCGCGCATATCGACCAGCGCCTGCATCTGCTGACGATCAGCCGTCTCTGTCAGGGCAGCGAGCAAAACTGGACTGGCAGTATTGATATTGATAGGCAAATAATAAGGCACTGCAGTGATATAAGGACGTAGTGCTGCTAAATCCTCAGCGCTGACCTTTTCGATATCTTGTAGCTGCTCTACACTGACAAATGGCTGATTGGGCAGTGTGCTGGCCGCGCCCCTCGATTGCTGTTCATAGACCACACCTTCATCACCGCCATCTTGATAAACCGTGCTGTCACTATCTTGGTAGTCAAGCACAGCTATAGCAATCTCTGGTGCCAAATTTAACTGTACCAGCAACCTCTGAAATACCGCCAATGCGGTGCCATCCACTGCGCCGTCATGATATAAGTTATTGATATTAAATCGACTGGCTTCATCACGCACCTCGACGCTAATACTGTGCCCATCCAAGGGATACGGCGGGATCGGCTGCGCCCAAATATCTTGCTCACTATCCGTCTCATTTAGCGTATCATCAGCGCGAATCAGCGTCACGGCCAGCTGTTGACCCGCATGGATGTCTTGTAAAAGCTGGTTTTGCTCAAACAATAATCCACTGCGTCTAATGGCAATCTTTTGACTGGCCAGCATGGCACCTGCCACGACGGTGATGCTGACCACCAGTAGCAATATCGTCAATAAGGCAACCCCGCGCTGTGAGTTCGCTGTCATCGACATAACTGCCCTCTAGTATCGAATAAAAGATGCATTTAGACACCGCCCCCTGCATCATCGTTTTGGGCACCGCCATTATCATCATTATTACTGTTGTTGCTGTTGTTATTGCTGTTACCATCATTAACTGTATTTGCTGTTTTAAAGCTATCAACAGCTAGCGACTTAGGAGCGAGCGCCCATTGCCACGTGATTGGCATGTCTTGATAAGTAAAGCTCACCGCCACACCTTTTGGCAAAAGAGTGATTTTGGCCTGAGTATTGGCTGTATTGGCTACGCGGCTCGTTTGATTTGCCGATGTGCCCAAGCGCCCACCCTCTGTATTAGGGAACTGATCGCTTGGCTCTGGCATTAATGCCTGCCAGCGTCCTGCACTCACGCCTTTTAATAGCACACTATCTAAGCTTGTGCTCTCGCCATTCATACTATGGATACTATGATATTGACGGCGGATCAGCTGATCGTTAGCAAACACATAGGCAATCCGCTGCACACTAGCGCTACTCTGATAGCGTGGATCCGGATCGGCAAATCGTACAAAACTGACAGACTCGCCATCCACGCTCATAAACGGCTGAGGCGGCGGAAGTGTTGCTTGCGGATCTGTGCTGCTGTTATTGGTTAAGTCATCAGTCGTTGACGCTTCATTCGCCTGATAAGCAATGACTTGCCCCATATCTTGTTGCAACTGCAAATACGCGTATTGTAATACTGCCAAATCATCTGCATGACGCTGGGCGCGCTCACGCGACTTGCTGACACTGTCAAACACTTGCCACCCTGCGAATGCGAGCATGGCAAATATCGCCATTGCTAGCAGTAGCTCTAGTAAAGTAAAGCCCCGCTGCTGCCTCATGGCGCACCGCCAGATGCGGCCAAACCTGCCAAATCTAGGCCGCCGATGTCTTGCTCACTATTGCTTAGCATCACACTGATATCGGTCACAGCCGTACGTGCTTGGCCATCTACTATCGGCGCAACTGAGATATTTACTTCTTTTAGCGCAGGCGTGATCGCCTCATTGACCGTCATGACCACCTGCCAGTCTCGGCCTTGGGCATTGATCGTTTGGGTGCGATTGGCCGTCAGCCATGTCTCTTGAATACGTAAATCCGCCGCCGCGTTTTGTGCCACAAAATGCGCCAGTGTACGAGTACGCAGTATGTCAACTGAGCTTAAATAAGCGCTACTGGCGCGGCTGGCTGCAACAGCAACCACGGCCAAAATCGCTAGCGCCACCATCACCTCTATCAACGTAAAGCCGCGCTGGCTCTGCTCTAAATCTGATGAGGCAGCTTTGTCATAAGCGTTGGTGTGTTGGCTCATCACTTACTGTCCTTGTCCAATCATCATACTACCGTCGGGCATAATCGTGATCACATCACCCACCAGCCGCGCCTCATGCAGCACCTCGATGGTCACCGGTGTGGCCTGCCCTGTACCAAACCAAACCACCTGCGGCACCATCTGACCGACAAACCAAGGCTGCAACGTCTGAGCTTGCTGAGCGCTTGATACCTCTACAGCTGCCAAGCTCTGCACCCTGATATGGACACCAGATGGCAGCTCGGGCAGCGTCACCTCCGTCTCAGTCTCCCAGCTTGGCGTTGGTAAGGCTTCATCAGGACCACCGCTCATGGTAGTCAGCTCTGCCGACAGCTCCATAGCATTTTTGGGCGTACTATCATTGGTATGTGCTGAGACGCTCGCTGCCTGATACGCGGCATAGGGATTGGACAAGGTCACAATCACAGGCGTCACCTGACCGCGCTTATCGGCCTGCAGACTAAGGCCCATCGGCTGCATACGCTCAGCGGACAATAACCGTACATAGCTGAGTGAGTCGGTCAGATGCTCATAAAACGCGCGGTTTTTACGCGCTTCACTACTGCCCACAGATAGGCTCATCATACCGGCAAATATCGACAAGATGACCACCACTACCACGATTTCGACCAGCGTAAAGCCTGTTTGAGATTTAGAAAACATGAAGTGCGATTGTGCCGAAGCAGATGTATGAACACAAGAAGTACGGGCGTTTTTTATGAAAGGAGATGTATGACCATCAACATCAGGTATAAGCGCCTTATCATACAGCCTATACTGACTAAATTCTGATTGAATCAACCTTCGAGAGCTGGTCGCTGAGCGAGTCTGAGTCTTTACAGTGACCGGCATATTGCACCTATAAGCTCATGATTGTATTAAGGTAAGTACAAAAACTCTCTGTACTGCCTGCCAAGAGGCCACAGCACAGAGCGATGTGACTGCCTACATTGGGCACTGTTTTTATCTGTTGGGATATGTGCTCTTAACTCATGTAAGTCATCATTTTTAACACGAGAAACGCGCTAATAATTGGTGTTACGGTGCTCTTCTGATTCTGTATCGATTTGCTCTACCAACTCTTGCATATCCTCATCCATCACGTCATCATCAGCAGCTGGGTAGTGACTTGGCAACTCCAGCATTTGCTGTACAAAAGCATAACGCAAGGTGTCGCGGCGACCCAAATAACGCTGATAAAAACTTGAGTTTAATAACCCCGCCCCGCCTTGACCCATCGCCCAAATCGACGACAAATAATCACGAGTGCTCAAACTACTGTGCTCGTCTTTTAGATACGCGCTGATGATGTCGATCAAACGCTTCATACGCTGACGGCGAATATCATACAGCTCGCCAAACAACCGGTTAAGACCTGTCACCGAGGCCGCCAGACGCTCTTCTATCTGGTTGAGCAACATGGCTTTTTGGGGATTAAACAGTTGCTGCAAAATCATACGAGCCACCCCCGCTGATGGGCAGTCATCAATACGGTTGATCTCAAACAACTGCTCTTCATAACGAATAATAATACGCAGATACAGCTCATCTTTACTGGAGAAATGCTTATATAACGTGCCTTTGGCCAAATCCAGCTGATCTGCCAAACTGTCCAAAGTGATATCACCATCGCCGGACTCAAGTAACAGTTGCTCTGCCATCGCTAAGATATTCTCTTCTCGTGCTTTGAACTGATGCTGACGACTCATAATCTCTCCTAAAACTTGACAAGATTAAGCATATAACCATCGTTTATACGGATGTATCGGCAATAAGCGGATGCAACTATATGAAGACTGCTCGAGAACTGCCAAAGGGAATATGCTCGTGTTTGCTAAATAGTCATGGGTAACTACCTGATTACGCTCGATATTAGAAATAAAAAAGAGACAAAACCCTCACATTACCCGACAAATGACTGAGTGGTCATAGCATAACCATTTTAGCAGTACTGTGCCAGCAAATTTTCAAAGTTTTTTGCTGTCAGTGCTCCAACCTCCTCACTGTCACACTCATACATCTGAGCCAGATAACGGGCGACATACGGCACATAGGCAGGCTCATTGGGTTTGCCGCGCTTGGGGACAGGAGCCAGATAAGGGCTGTCGGTTTCGATGAGGATTCTATCTTTGGGCATCTTGCGCGCCGCATCTTGAATCATCTGTGCGCTCTTAAAACTGACGATGCCTGAAAACGAAATATAAAACCCTAGATCCAGCGCTCGTTTGGCCGTCTCCCAATCTTCAGTAAAACAATGAATGATGCCATGCTCGGCGCCTTCTGCCTTTAGGATATCAAGGGTATCTTCTTTGGCATCGCGCATGTGCACCACCAAAGGTTTTTTGAGCTGCTGGCTGGCATAGATATGACGAGCAAGACTTGCTTGCTGCTCTTTTTTATTTTCTGTTGACCAGTAGTAATCCAGTCCCGTCTCCCCGATGGCCCAGACATGCTCAACATCAGCAGTTTGTATCAGCCGCTCGGTTGTCGCGGATTGCAGCACTGTGATATCTTCACAAGGATGAATGCCGACACTCATGCCCAGCGCTAACACCTCATCGCTATGAGTGCTGACAATATGAGCGATGTCATCATATTCAGCAAAATCACACATAATCGCCATCGCGCGCGTGACATTGGCCGCTTTCATCGCGTCAATTGCGCCGGACAGTTGGCCATCATATTTGGTTAAATCCAGGCGGTTTAGATGACAATGCGTATCAGTAAACATAAACAATCTCGTTAATTAAATACATAAGTGGTAAATTTGAAAATAAGACATGACACTTGAGAAATGACAGTTAAAAAATGACCTTAACAGTATAAAATGCCTCGTCTTTGTGCTATTTATTGCTCTGACTTGCACTGTTTTCAAGGCATAATCCATAAAGACCCATAGAGCGCTGCGACCAGCGGCCTATCACGCCTAACATTCATCCACATAAGCCCTGCTATTATGACGCCAAAAAAGACAGTGACCCTGCCCCCTATCCTCAAAACTTTGCTACCCAAACAACTCTACAAACAGCGATTTTTATTGACAGATAACGGACAGGACAATCATATCGATATCGCTCATGATGCGCGTATCATCGGCGGCTCAACCATTACCATACGTAAAGGTCATGACAATCAAATCAGTATCGGCAAGCACGGGAAGTTTAACAAGCTCAATATCGATATCAATGGCAGTCATAATCATATTACCATCGGTAAGCACGTCAAATTTTCAGGCCATCTGCTGATTGTGGGCGATCATTTGCACATTGATATCGGCGATCGGACCACGGCGATTGACTGCTATGTGTTGGCACGTGACAAAAGCGTGCGCATCGGCAAAGCATGCATGATATCGCGCGGGATAGAAATCCGTGCAACCGATGTCCACAAAGTCTACGACACCGAGTCCAACGAGCGCCTAAACCAGGCCCGCGCTGACGTGGTATTAGAAGATCATATCTGGATCGCAGCCAACGTCACTGTCTCCAAAAATGTCACCATCGCTAGCGGCTGTATCATTGCCGCAGGGTCTTTTGTCAACAAACCCATTACCACCCCAAACTGCATGGTCGCAGGCACGCCCGCGAAAATCATGCGCCAAAATGTACGCTGGGAGCGCTAAGGCAGTATGCAAACATGAAGGACAGCGGTCTATTTGCCGTATGCGCTTAATGCAGCGGTACCACGCGCATCACCTCTTCTATGGTCGTCACCCCTTCACTGATACGCTTGGCACCCGATAATCGCAGCGGCTGCACCCCTTCGCGGTAGGCTTGTTTTTTTAGTGCCTCTACATTGGCATCGGTTGCGACCAACTTTTTTAACTCATTGGATAGCGGCATGATTTCATACAGGCCCACACGACCTTGATAACCCGTTTGGCGGCAATGCTCACAGCCTGTTGCACGGTAGATTTGCGCAGGTAAGGGCGCGCGCCAAGGCTGCACCAGCTCCTGCCATTGAATGGCAACCTCACTCTCGGGGCGCACCTCTAGCGCTTGCTTGCAGTGTGGACATAAGGTACGCAATAAACGCTGGGCCATGACTCCGAGTATGGTCGCTGAGGTCAAAAACGGCTGCACCCCCAAATCATGCAGACGTGTCAGTGAGCTTGGTGCATCATTGGTATGCAGTGTTGAGAGTACCAAGTGCCCAGTCAGCGACGCTTGTACCGCCATATTGGCCGTCTCAGTATCGCGAATCTCCCCAACCATGATGATATCTGGATCCTGACGCATCAATGAGCGGATACCATCAGCGAAATGCAAATCCACTCCCGCATTGACCTGCATCTGATTAAAGCTCGGCTCAATCATCTCGATAGGGTCTTCGATGGTACACACGTTGACCTGCTCGGTCGC
Source organism: Psychrobacter sp. CAM01 (assembly GCF_032842965.1). Lineage (NCBI taxonomy): Bacteria > Pseudomonadati > Pseudomonadota > Gammaproteobacteria > Moraxellales > Moraxellaceae > Psychrobacter > Psychrobacter sp. CAM01. The sequence continues at coordinate 733,656 of NZ_JAWJBL010000008.1, read as the reverse complement.
CAGCTGTTTGAGCGTGCTATATAGAGTGGTGGTCTTACCAGATCCTGTCGGGCCGGTGACCAAAATAATACCGTTTGGATGGGCGGTCAGCTCATGCCATGTCTCGAGCTGCTTACCCGACAAACCAAGCTGAGCAAACGAACGTACCAACACTTCAGGGTCAAAGACGCGCATCACCAGTTTTTCGCCAAAAGCGGTCGGCATGGTAGAGAGTCGCAGCTCCGTTTCTAGCCCCTTTGGCGTACGAGTCTTTAGACGGCCATCTTGCGGCTTGCGCTTTTCGGCGACATTTAGCCGCCCCAAGATTTTGATACGCGCAGTCACTGCGACGATGATGGCCAGCGGCATCTCATATACTGTGTGCAGCACCCCATCGATACGAAAGCGCACCCTCCCTATCTCGCGCCGCGGCTCTAAATGAATATCGCTGGCACGCTGCTCAAAGGCATACTGCAGCAGCCAGTCGACGACTTTGACAATATGTTGATCATTGGCATCGGGGTTGGTGTTGTCCCCAAGCTGCAATAACGCCTCAACATTGGTCACATCAGCGGCAGCACGCTTATGTAAAGAGTTGGCACCCGCAATCGCTTGTGTCACTTGATAAAACTCTTGACGATAACGCTTGAGCTGATCGGGACTGATATAGACGGTGCGATAGGTTTTGGATTTGATCAGCTTTTCGATATTGGCGTGCCAATCGGTAAAAAACGGCTGGTCTGTACCAATGACGACCTCATCTAATGTGACCTCAATCGGCAAAATATGCTGCGAGCGAGCATATTCAAACGACATCAGCTGCGTGACTGCTGGCACATCAACCTTTAGCGGATCAATACGCACCATCGCCATACCCGCTTTGGCCGCTAGCCATTGGTTGAGCCATGACAGCGTTAGTTTGGCTTCAGAGGTGCTGTCTAGCGCATGAGCATTGGGCAAACCAAACTCGCTAATGGTCAGTAGTGGATGCTGCTCCTTGGCTCGGCGGCTGGTGATGACCAAATTATAGCTGCGCTGATCAATGACTCTATCCGCCAGTAACTCATCTAGGCACCACCGTAAATCTATGACTATCGAATACTTCTGCTCAGACATATTTTTCTTCTTTTTTAGTCAGTACATGTGAGGCCATCGTCTAGATTGGCCAAGCTCAGCTGCAGCATTATATAAGCTCTTTAGCGTGATACTATGTTAGCGCTATACTATACAACGTTATGCTATGCTGGTAATCGCTGTGATCTGTAGTGCCCCTGAGGCAAGCCGCCAAAACGCTATATCGACAGACTTGTAGCGCATCGTAAAGGTTTTGTGCACTTCCTTGCGGCGATAGGCAGGTCGCGGATCTTGAGCGATGAGTGCTTGAATGATGGCCATATCCGTATCGACAAGTTGCCATCGCGCCTGATCGATTAACACTTGCCTGCCAGCATCTTGCGCAGTTTCTCTAGTAAGCGCATCAGATATTAGCTGCAAAAACTGCTGATAAGCGGTGTCAGTGACTGTGACCTCTAGCCGCTCAGGTGCCGTAGGAGCAAAGCCACTACGAGCATCGATCAGCGCATCGCTATACGCCACATAGGGCTTGATATCGATGATAGGCGTACCATCTATCATATCAGCGCCACTGATGATAAGAAACGCGCGACCTTGTAGTACCTCGACGCGCTCAAGCTTGACCACAGACAGCCCCAGCGCTGATGGTCGATACATACTACGACTGGCAAACACGCCTATTTTTTGATTGCCGCCCAATCTTGGTGGCCGCACTTGCGGACGAAAATGCCCTTTTGCTGTCGTGCGCGCCGCTACCACACCCTCTTCGCCGGTAGGTGCGCCTGCACTCACTTTGCCAGCTTTGACCGTATCATTATGATGAAACTGCCAGCTCAGCCAGATATGACTAAACGCCTCTAAACCAACAAAAGCGGCGGGCGTATCATAAGGCGCAACCATCTCAACTACACTCATCAGCGCCACCAAGTTTGGTTGTCTTGGCGCCCCAAACTTTTGCGAGAGCGGCGCACGATGATAGCCAATAATAGGCGCCCGATGACAATCGGCGAGCACATCGTCACCTGATACAGGCATAAATTCTCCAAAAACACGCTTATTGCATGATACAAAATTATTTACTAACGATATTCTATTTTATCATGCCACATAGTCGCTGCCAGACGGATTTTTATTTTAAAGTTTGGTATGATGAGCGAGAATTTAATGGCCGCCCCTATTTTTATAAAAACAGTTTTATAGAAACGGCTTGATAGAAGCAATTTGATATGGGCAGATCAATGGAGGCGACTTGATAGGCTAGGCGCACTGACGAAACCGCTTTTAATGAAAATAGTGATACCTTGTCATGTTTTGCCTTACCTTAACGGGCAAATTTGGCTGAACGAACTGACTTTCATGGCTTGACGCCACAGACATTCGCTGTCATTTATAACATTATATAAAATGCTAAACTATATAAGTTAAAGTATATAAGAGACTAAGATAGCACTTCATATCGCCTATAAAACCCAGCACTTTATTAGCGCCGAAACGGTCATTGAAAAAATTTATCTTATACCTATTTAACTCATACGATACCGATAATCACTTATTAACGAGGACTTTATGTCAAAACTTCGCACCGAAACGGTTACAGAGGTTCATCATTGGAATGATTCTCTATTTAGCATCAAAACCACGCGTGACGATGGCTTACGCTTCCGTAATGGCGAGTTTGCGATGATTGGAATCGTGGTCGATGGCAGACCGCTGCTGCGCGCTTACTCTATCGCCAGTCCCAACTACGAAGAGCATTTAGAGTTCTTTTCGATCAAAGTACAAAACGGCCCACTGACTTCACGCTTGCAATACATCAAAGTTGGCGATGAGTTATTGGTCAGCAAAAAACCCACAGGCACGTTAGTGTTGGATGACCTGTTACCAGGTAAGCACCTTTACATGCTATCGACGGGTACTGGACTTGCGCCCTTCTTGGCATTGGCACGTGACCCTGAGGTTTATGAGCGTTTTGACAAAATCATTTTGGTGCATGGCGTGCGTCATGTCGAAGACTTGGCCTATCGCGATATGTTTGAAAACCAGTTGCCTAATGATGAAATCTTTGGCGAATGGTACCGCGAAAAGTTCATTTACTACCCCACCGTGACCCGTGAAGAATTTAGAAACCAAGGCCGAGTCACCGATTTGATGAGATCAGGTAAGCTGTTTGACGATATCGGCTTGCCACCGATGAACAAAGACGATGATCGTGTCATGCTATGCGGTAGCATGCCATTTAACGCGGAAGTATCAGAGATACTAGACGGCTTTGGCCTCACTGTCTCCCCACGTATGGGTGTACAAGCCGACTATGCCGTTGAACGAGCCTTTGTCGGTTAGGTCTGCATTTTTGCCATATCGTCAAATAACTGCAAATTATTTAAAATAATTCTTGACGACAAAAAATAGGCTGCTATAATACGCAGCCTATACGGCAAACACCGTAGCCCAATTCGATAACTGTTGTTTTTATAAACGTTATCTACTTACATGCCAGTGTGATGGAATTGGTAGACATGACGGATTCAAAATCCGTTGCCTTTAAAAGCGTGTCGGTTCGAGTCCGACCACTGGTACCATTTTTAACAAAAAAGCCTCCTATATGGGAGGTTTTTTTGTGCTTATAAGATTTATGGCATCATTGGGCTATCAATGTCTTCTTGCGTGATGGCTGCGATCTTTATAGGTACTGCACAGGCCCAAGATGTACCGCCACGACAGTAAAAATATCCGTCACGATAATCGACAATATAGACGGTGAAGTCATTACCATACAGATCCATCATCGCCAGCTCATCACTCTCATCACAAACTGCACACCAGATATCTTTATCTCCTCGTGCTAGCATTGCGCGTGTCAATTCGCTCCCTGTTAGTTTATTCATCATCAGCTCCTTAGTCCCTCATGCACCCCTAAGTATGTTCTCTTAGGCGGCGAGTTTACCAATACTCTATAGGCGAGTGTGGTGCGGGCCATAAACAGCTTCTTTATTCGCTATAGACTAAGACGTATAAAGAAGTTGTTTATCCTTTTAACAATCGTCTACTCCGATACTTACTCTAGTGTAGAACGTCAGAAGCAAAAGCGTAACATCTAAATGCATCATTCATGATAGACGGCAAGTCCTTTAGGATAAACGGTAGATAAAAGGTATGAGCCCAGAGGGTTTGAAGGATTTAACCCACTGATATTCTTTAAATTGTTTTAATAGCTTATTTATTTATAAAATCAAGCCATATTTATGGTTGCTGCTAAAATAGTTTCGCTAATTGGGGTAAAATAGCGGTCATGACTGCTTCTACTCCTATTTCACCCCGCAAAATCATTCATATCGATATGGATGCTTTTTATGCCAGTGTCGAGCAACGTGACTTCCCAGAGTTACGAGGTCTACCTTTGGTAGTCGGCGGTGACCCAAGCGGGCGCGGGGTTGTCGCAGCAGCCAGTTACGAGGTGCGCAAGTTTGGCGTGCGCTCAGCGATGTCATGCTATGAAGCGCGTAAACGCTGTCCTGAGGCGATATTTGTTCGGCCGCGCTTTGAGGTTTATCGGGCGGTCAGTCGCGATATACGCCAAATCATGCATCAATTGACGCCTCATGTCGAACCGCTGTCATTGGATGAGGCCTATCTGGATGTCACCGGCTTATCTATACATAAGGGCTCAGCGACGTTGATGGCCAATTGGCTACGAGCGCAGATTTTGGCGCATACAGGGTTGACCGCTTCTGCTGGCGTCTCATTTAATAAGATGCTGGCCAAGATTGCCTCTGACATCAACAAACCCAATGGTATCGCCGTTATTACCCCAGCCGACGCCGATGCGTTTATTAGCACCCTTCCCATCGAGCGCTTTCATGGTATTGGCAAAGCCACTGCCAAGCGCCTCCATGCCATGGGCGTGCGCACGGGTGCTGATTTGCGGCGCTTGCCAGCGGCGGCATTGGTACAGGAGTTTGGAAAACGTGGTCAGTTCTATCATGATATCGCTCATGGCCGCGATGAGCGTACGGTCAAGTCGCAGCGCACGCACAAATCCGTAGGCTCTGAGACCACCTTTCGGGACAATCTTGACGACGATGCTGAGTTAAAAGTACAAATTTATGCACAAAATGAAGATGCGTTTTATCAAATGCAAAAAAAACAACTGGTCGCGCATACCATCACTTTAAAAGTTAAATACGCGGATTTCACTCAAGTCACGCGCTCACACACATTATCGACGGCCTTTGATAGCGCCGAATCCGCCCATTATTGGTTAGATAAGCTGTTTTTGGACATCCCGCGTCAGCTGCCCATACGTCTGGTCGGTGTGACCTTCTCTTCATTGGTGCCCGCCGCCCTACTCTTGCCTCAATTAAAACTATTTGAATAGATAAGTCTGATTGATAGTTACCTCAAACCATCAGTATGGTTGTCAGGTTTTTGTGGCAGCGCGCGGTCATGACGACATGGCCGTAATAACGTGGTCGTTATGACACATTATGCCCGTGAGTCACTCAATGAGACATGCGTTTATCCTGTCATTTCTGCTACAATTACGCTCATACCATCCTTCATCACTCTTCACTGAAAGACCCATTATGACCCACTCCCACGCTGTAGATTTAGATCGTAACACCACAAATGATGCCCATAAAAACAATAATGACTTAGACTATCTGAGCGTTAATGACTATGACTATGAACTGCCAGATGAGTTAATTGCCCGCTACCCGCTAGCGCAGCGCTCGGCCTCAAGATTATTGTATTTACCCGCCAGCAATCCCGCCACTGTGACAGATAGCCGTGCCGAAGACCGCATGTTTTCTGAGTTGCCAGAGTTACTAAATGCGGGTGATTTGATTGTGTTTAACGACACCAAGGTAATGAAAGCGCGCCTATTTGGACAAAAAGACACGGGCGGTAAGATCGAGGTGCTGATCGAGCGTTTGGTCGATATTGCAGACTTGGCGCCCGCCGCCCTGCATTTGACGACCGCGGATGATCAGCCGGTCTGCACTGACCATATCGCGCTTGGTCACATAAAAGCCAGCAAAGCGCCCAAGCTTGGACAGCGCTTGCAGCTCGGCGATGGTCATATACATGCGGTCATGATTGGTCGTCAGGATAATTTATTTATCCTAGCCTTCGATGCTCCTATCCTGCCGCAGCTAGAGCAATACGGCGAGCTACCTATCCCGCCATATTTTGAGCGTCATGCAGACGCCACGGACAATACCCGCTATCAAACCGTTTTTCATGATCCAGCCAAACTCGCTAGCGTGGCGGCACCGACTGCCAGCTTACATTTCGATGAAGTGGTTTTGGATAAACTGGCGGCCAAAGGCATTCACACCGCCTTTGTGACGTTGCACGTGGGCGCGGGCACCTTTGCCCCTGTCAAAACCGACAACTTGCTCAATCACACCATGCACAGTGAATATGCGCATTTACCTCAGGCAACCGCGGATCTGATCAATCAAACCCATGCAAACGGCAAGCAAGTGATCGCGATTGGCACGACGGTCACGCGCGTGCTCGAAACTGCCTACCAAAAGACCGCGAGCAAGGGCAAGCCACTTGCCGGCTGGTCAGGCGACACAGATATTTTTATTTATCCAGGCTTTAAATTCGCTGTCATCGATAAGCTACTAACCAACTTTCATTTGCCAAAGTCCACCCTATTGATGCTAGTCTCGGCGTTTTCGGGTAAACAAGCAATTGAACAAGCGTACAAACATGCCGTCGAGCAGCAATACCGCTTCTTTAGTTATGGAGATGCCATGCTACTTGAGAAGCAGGTAACCGCTGAATAAAAGGGCGTTTTATACAGCAAATTAACATTTGATACATTGGACACAACAGTTGTGAAATAAACTGGTAAACTAAACTAGATTTTGTTATAAAAGCAAAGATAATCTATATTCTAAGGGCTGCATATGTCTTGTCGTTTATCTCATCGTTTGACTCGCGTACACCGTGCGGTATCGATGGCATTACTGTGTTCGGTAAGCTATGCTGCCTTTGTCTCTAGCGCCCAAGCGGCCACGATTGGCAAGACTGTTGTGACCTCAGCGCAGCATGAGCCTCTAAGAGCCAGTATCAGTGTCTCGGACATTCGGGCGGCTGACTTTTCAGCCAGCTTAGCCAACCCCGCTATCTATCAGCAAATGGGATTGACGCCAACTGATTCAATGATGGTACGCTTTCAGCCGACCTCAGAAACCAGCGGCCAAGTCTATATCAGTACATCAGAGCCTGTTTCTAAACCCTTTGCCGATATTGTATTAACCATCAATGATCAAGGTCAGCGTAATGTCGTGCCCAAAACATTATTAATGCCGCTCGATGCCAGCTTACCCATCGACACCACCAAAAACATCGTAACAGGCGCAAAAAAGCCCAATTTACCTGCCGTATCCGCCAATAATGCCAAGCCCTTGACCCTTAGGAAAGGCGCTCCGCCACCACTGATATCGGCATCAGCCGCACGCTCATCGACAAGCGCTCCTACGGCCGTCAAACGGTCCGCGCCCAACGTGCAACTACCGAATACGCAAGGGGCCAATACGCAAAACGCAAGTATTCAAACGCAAGCTGCCTCAGCCAGCACGCCTGCCAAGACATCTGTATCAGCAACTGATCATCTAACCTATACGCCTAGCCGTTTAGACAATGGGCGTTTGGCTAATGACTTTGAGCTCACGGCCACCGCCAGTCCAGCGCAGACCAATGCTGGCCGAACCAACCCTGCCAGCCGCTTGGACAATGGCCGTTTGGCTCAAGAGCAAACCGCCTCAAGTGTTAACACCATGAGCGAAGCATCACCTGCTACGCAACACACGCTCGGCACAGCGCAAGCAGACAACGCGCTAGATACGCTAAATATTCAAGTCACGCGTCAGATACAGCCGAGTCAGCAAAAAAACACGGATATGAGTGCCAGCATCGTAGCTGCCGCCTCAAAAAACGATGCAGCTCAGGATAACCAAACCGCCGAGCAAACGGCTTTGAGCACGGCACATACGGCAGCGGCAACGGTTGTCGGTAGCAACATACCGGCTGATACTGCCGCGCCCTCTCAGCCAAGCACCAACAATCAAACTGCACCTACAAATCACGTGGCGGCAGACTCTATAGTAGACGCCCAAACGCAAAGCACGACAAGCGTTCAATATCAAGTACAGCGCAATGATAGCTTATGGATCATTGCTCAACAGATTGCCCAAGAAAACAATGTCGATATTCAGACCGTGATGAAACAGATTCAATCACAAAACCCTAACGCTTTTATTAATAAAAACGCAGATCAGCTCAAAGCCGACGCCAAGCTAAATCTGCCAAATTATGATGTATTGCCATCACAGCAAGCGCTAGAGGCCGCTATCAGCGCCCAAAAACAAAAATATCGTCGGCGGATAAATACCCCTGTCGCACAGCCAGCGCCTAAAGCAAAGCCTCATAAAGCTAAAGCGCAAAACAACTCAGCGCCTGCAGCCAAGCCACAAAAAAAACCAACCATTACCAAGACCTTGCCAAGAGCGCAGTTTTCTGTATTGGCTCCAGGACATAATGGCAATGCCGATGGCACCCAAACCAAATCAGCGGCGGCCACAGGCAATGGACTTAGCACAGACATACTAGCTACTTTAAAAGCATCACGGCAAGCGGCAGCCTCTCAGGCCCAAAGCTTGTCCAAGACCAGCAGTGCACTTGACAGTTATACGCGAAAAATTCAATTACAGAATCAAAAATTGGCAGAGCTGCAAGCTCGTCTCAAAAAACTACGCAACCAATAATTGCCTGATATAGCAGCGTATTATGCTGTCATCATAGGCGTGGGAGTAACAATGGACAATATGCTATACATCATCGCCGGCTTGGTACTGATTGTATTAATAGCGGTTTTAGTGATACGTAAAACCAAAGCGCAAAAACCTTCGGCGCAGCCTTATGTCAAATCAGATAGAAATGCCGCGGCACAGACACCAGCGCCAAAAGCAAGTGCGCCCGTACAAACTGACGTCAGCAGCGAAAACAAGTTTGACCCCATCACCATTGCCCAGCGCTTTATAGATCAGCAGCGTTATGACAAAGCGATTGAAACACTCAATCGCGGCTTGCGCGAAAAGCCTAATGACAGGCAGCTTTCTTTAAAGCTGCTAAGCATCTATGCGACGATCAATCAATCAGAGAACTTCAACAAAGTCTATGACACCATCAGCTCGCAAAACGACCCAAAAAGCCTTGCCCTAGCAGATGAGCTAAAGACGCTGTTTTTTGAAGAGCAAAATCAAGTCGCCGCGCAAACCGCGCCCGCTGAGCAAGCTGCTGACTTTGAAAGCATAGATTTTGATCTGCCAACGACACAGACCAGTCCCACCCACGATGGGAAAACTGATGATATCAGCGAGAGCGATGCCTCCTTAGCCGCTTCTGTTGAGACCCCAGCACTATCAAAGCAAGTGCTGGCAGATGACAATACCGACACAGATTTTGCTTTGACGCTCAGTGATTTAGAAGCGGGTTTAGATGCGCCGGCACCGGCGGCAATGCCTACCACGGCAGCTGACGAGAGTACTACGGCCACAGAAGTGGCTGAAGAGGTAGATTTTAGCGAATTTGACTTTGGTCTTGAGGACATTGAAACAGCGCAGCCAGAGTCACCTGACATCTCAACCCAAGCGGACAGTGTCGACGCGGATACTACTGAAGCACTAACGCTAGATGAAGAGGATTTCGTCTTAGATTTTGATGATTTAGTGACAGATATGGATTCAGAAGATGCTGCTGATAAAGCGAGCACGACTGACCACATGACTGATGCGACCGCCCAAAGCCGCAACGACGACTTTGTCTTGTCCTTAGACGATTTGGATGACACAGAGGAGTTAAACGTTGCATCAGAGACTGGACTAGGAATTGAGACAGAGTCTGACTTAGCTGACTTAGATGTTGAAACAAACACTGAGGAGCCTGTGCTTGATCTGAGCGATGAGGTAAGTGGCGAATTAAGTGATGACAGCATCGATATTGATGACTTAACATTAGACAGTGACTTTGCAGACAGCAGTGATGACGCTACTCCTACTTTGACAGCAGCCTCTGAGCTGACTTCGAGTAGTCCCACATCGTTTGATGATAATACATTGATCGATGATGACTTTGATTTTGATTCATTATCAGATGGATCGGATACAGCAGCGAGCTCAGCTGCCCCAGTAGCAGCTCAACCTGCCGAGAGTACTGAAGAAGATAACGCTGAGGACTTCTCAGCACGCTTTGCCGCTGATTTTGACTTTGTCAAATCATTAGACAGCAATCAGGTAGCACTAGACTTGGCAGGTCAGTACCTGCAGCTAGGCGAGTACGATAGTGCCAAACGCTTGCTCAATGAAGTCATTTCTCAAGGCAATAGTACGCAGCAGCAGCAAGCGCAGTCGCTACTCGAGCGCACAGCGTAATTAAAAAGCAGGCTTTTTTATCAGCAAGTATTCTTGTGCCTTAAGAATACTTGCTTTTTTTTGCATTGAGCCTTTATAGTAGGGTCTGATTTAGATGACTATTGATGCAGTTGCGCAACTCATTGAGCAATTCATTTGAGCGATTGAGCTGGGGCACCCTAGTTTTTATTTTTATTTACTTTTTATGACGGCGCCGACTATGCCCTCTTCTGTTATGACCAAGACGCTTACTGATCCCATCCAGCTGATTTATGCAGGCGGCACTTTTGGCAGTTATGGCCGGCCATTAGCACCGCTACCAGCAGAGGTGTTTTTACCGACGTTACAAACACTGCTAGCAGAGCCAGACCATGCCCACCATCTGCCGCCAATCTCTTGGCTAGACAACACTTTAATCAAAGACAGTAGCCAATTAACGCCTGTCGATTTTGTGCATTTTTACCAGCTGATACTAGCCGCCTATGCGCAGGGGCACAGACGTTTTGTGCTCATCACTGGTACTGACACGCTCAGTTATCTCGGGGCGTTTTTGGCAGAGGCCTTTGCAGGGAGTGATATCTGTGTGGCGGTCACTGGCAGTATGCGCCCGCTATTAGACAGCGAGATGCTACATACCTATAGCGTTGATACGCATAGCGATGCGTGGGGCAACCTAAACGATGCGTTAAAACTGGCAGCAGCGGGTGAGTCAGGAGTGAAAATTGCCTTTGGCGGCGAATCTTGGCCTGCGCAAACGGTACAAAAAATCCATAGTCATGATCTCATGGCGTTTACTGGTCACTCTCGGGCAGCCTATCCTGCCAATAGTTATATAAAGCACTTGCCAGATGCCCGCCGCCAACACTGGGTCGAGGATCAACAAGAAGTCAGCAAAAGCATCGATGCTCGTGCCAAGCAAGCACGTATTCATGCTCTGTATTGCCTCCCCAACGATACTGAGGTTATGAGCAATCAGCTACAAGCCCTACTTTCTCAGCCGCCATGTGGCATTATCTTATTAGGGTTTGGTGCAGGCAACGTGCCCTATTCAGCTGATTTGGCGCAGGCATTGACCCTTGCGCATCAACATGGGCATATGGTGGTTTGCGCCAGTCAATCGCCTTTTGGCGGCGTAAGTGATAACTATGCGGCTGGTAGTTGGCAATATGATTATCATGTCATCGCTGGCGGCCGGTTGACCATTCCAGCCATCTATGCGCGATTATTGTGGCTGCTGCTACGGTACGACAGCCCTACCAGACGCCGTCAGCGCTGGACAAACAATGTCAGCCAAGCCAGCATCACCATCAAAAAACGCTGATTTGATCGGCCCTATTACGACCATAAGAAGCCTTTACCATTTACTTTATAAGCCACACATTATCATGTCTGAGATACTCCCTATCGAAACCGCCAGCAAAAAACCCGCTTACACCCTAGCAATCGCTATTGAGTTTTTGGGTACACAGTATCACGGCTGGCAGCGGCAACAAGAAGTGCTGGGTGTCCAAGAAGCCCTCGAAACCGCTATCGGCAAAGTCGCCAATGAGACCGTAGAAGTCGTCGCCGCAGGGCGTACCGATGCCAGCGTCCATGCCAGCAATATGATTGCCCACTTTACCACCCACGCCTATCGCCCGACTCATAATTGGCTTCGCGGTGTCAACAGCCTGCTCCCCGACGACATTGCGCTGCGCTGGATACAGCCCATGCCGAACGATTTTCATGCACGGTTTGGCGCTATCGCCCGTCGTTATCGTTATATCACCCTCAATCAACCCCAGCGCCCTGCTATCTTAAATCATCAAGTCACTCATATTTATGAACCACTTGACCTGGCCGCCATGCAGCAAGCAGCAGCGGATATCGTCGGTACGCACGACTTTAGTAGCTTTCGCGCTGCCGCTTGTCAGTCCAATCAGCCAGTGCGCTCAGTCAGTCATGCCAGATTATTTGCCCATGGTCAGTTTATCGTGTTTGACATTCAAGCAGATGGCTTCTTGCATCATATGGTACGCAACCTAATGGGCACCTTGTACGCTATCGGCAAGCACGAGCTAGAGCCGTCTGATTTTTTGACTATTTTGGCCAAAAAAGACCGTACTATTGCACCACCCACCGCCTCTGGTGACGGCCTATACTTTATCAATGCTTACTATCCCGAGCATTGGCAAAAACTATTGCCCACCGCGCCTCTTACACCCCTCTGGCTAAACCTGCCTGACTGATATACATATCGATTACAAGCTGTCAAGCCAAAACCAGGTTCTGTATTGCTTTAATACGCTAGCTTGCGTATAATATGGGCTTATTTTTAACTGATTGATACAAAATTATGGCAAAAGACGATATTATCGAATTTGAAGGCGAAGTCATCGACACCCTTCCAAACACATTGTTTAAAGTTCGTTTAGAAAACGGACACGAAATCATCGCGCATATCTCTGGTAAAATGCGTAAACACTATATCCGTATCTTGACTGGCGATAAAGTCAAAGTCGAGATGACCCCCTATGACTTATCAAAGGGTCGTATCACCTATCGTGGTAAAAACTAATTGCGATAAAAATCGACTTTAATAAAATCGATTTTATTAAACAGTGATGACGATTACGCGGTTATGACAAATCTCATCATTACCAAATGATGCAGTACTTGCTAAGACGTTTTTAAGAGCATTTTTGTGAATCCTTGGGTGGTTTAACAGATAATAATAATGAAAATGCAAACCTACTCATTATTGGCTATCAATGTTTTGTCTTACAAGTTAGTCAGGTCAATATAAAAAAGATACGGCGAGACTCGAATAAGTTTTTTGCGGCATCGAGCGGCGCTGGCATAGCACGCAAGAAGAATTTGTACTAATCTCGCGAGTTTATACTGTGTATCTTTTTTATTCAGTAATGACTATATCCGCCATACCCGCATAAAAATACCGCTAACTGATGGTTAGCGGTATTTTTTTGGCGCGTTCATAAAAACCCGCCTTTATAAGCAAAAAAAAACTTGATGGTTTCTTGCTCTGTGTCTTTTGTCTGAAGCTATTTAAACTCTACCGTAGCCCCATCTTGTATGACACCTAATAGTGCCAAGGCATCCCAGTTGGTCAGACGCACGCAGCCTGCGGATGCTTGACGGCTGATACGAGCAGGGTCTGGCGAGCCATGAATACCATAAGAGGGTTTACTCAGGCCAATCCACACAGAGCCGACTGGGTTGTTAGGGCCTGGCGGCAAAATAGCTTTGCTCCCATCATTGGCAGTATAAGTATAGTTGGGCTCATGTACCTTGACCTCTACTGTATGCGTGCCTGATGGCGACGGAGTGGCCGTACTCCCTACTGTCGTCGGATAACTGGCAACCAATGTCCCTTTATCATCGTACGCATATAGCGTCTGAGTGGTTTTGTCGGCGACCACACGGCTGACGGGCGCGGTGTTAGGGTTTCCTGGATTATAGACCGTTATGGTCTCACCCGCTGAAAAGCTGGCATTGGGATTTAGGGTTTTAAGATATTTTTCACTCATGTGAAACTTCTCTGCCAACGCCTCTATCACACTCTCATAATACAGACCCTCTAGCTCAGCTTTTGCGGTAGCACCCGCTGGGATAGTAATGGTTTTGATATTGACGTCCGCGTCTGTCAATTGATAGCTGACCAATACAGGCTGTGTCATAAGCGCCTTATCACTCGTGAGGGCTTGCCAAGTCTCAGTATTTAGAGTTTCTGTGATACTTAAGCCATTGGCTTTTTGAAAGGCTTGCATGGCTTTTTTGGTGTTTTTGCCCCAATATCCATCGACCACACCCACGCCACTGTGATGCCAATTTAATAATGCTTGTAACTTGGTGCCAATCGTCCGATCGATATTAGTACCTGGCGTCCAGCTAGCGTCATTTACTTTTTTTGCCATCGCTGGCAGATCATCGGTGCTGTACTTAATGGTAGGAAGCAGTTTGTTAAGCGACATCGACGTTTTGCTATCGCCAGTCAACTTTTGACTGACGCCATTGGTAACTGGGCTGACGTCTTTAGTGGCGGCGGATTTGCTCATCGCTGCCTGAGCATCGCCCACGGCATTGTCTGTATCGGCGATAACGCTTTGCCCTATCAATACGGCAGCTGACAAACCAACCGCGGCGAGCGCTGCGCTGACTTTATTTAAATGATACATGTGTGCTCCTAGCATTTTTATCAGGTTTTATTGTTATATCAATTATTTTTATCAGATTGTTTTTTATAATCAGATTATTTTTTATAAATTGTATACGTGAAATATGGTGCCATATCGGCCTGTGAGCATATAACACCTTTATGTTAATAAGACTGGCCTTCTGCACAAGCTGTGTTAATAAAAGTACTTTTTTGCGGATAACAGGTTGGTTATGTTACCCAGCGCAGCCAACTGTTAAACAAGTATAAAAAAACCCATAAACTGCAGAGCAATTTATGGGTGCTAAATTTATAAAATATGACGATTTAACAGTCAAGAAAAGAACAGTCAGACTTTAAATGAGTCGTCAAACTTTGTATATGGCTTTTTGTAGGGCGCGATATCACAGGGCCTTATACCAATTTTGCCAAAACGGCCTGTCCCATTTGCTGACAGCCAACTTGGGTCAATCCGGCTTCACTAGGATCTAAAATATCGAGCGTACGAAGTCCATCATCCAGCACGTCGCTGACTGCTTGTTCAATGGCTTGAGCGGCCGTTTCTTGTTTAAAGGTATAGCGCAGCATCATAGCAACAGATAATATCGTCGCTAGTGGGTTGGCCTTGTCTTGCCCTGCGATATCCGGTGCCGAGCCATGACAAGGCTCGTACATGCCTTTTCCTGACGCATCAAGACTGGCTGATGGCAACATACCAATGGACCCTGTCAGCATCGCAGCTTCGTCAGATAAGATGTCACCAAACATATTGCCCGTCACCATAACGTCAAACTGTTTTGGGTCTTTGATCAGCTGCATACACGCATTATCAGCATACATATGTGATAACGCCACATCACCATACTCAGCCTGCTGCATCTCAATCATCGTCTGCTTCCACAGCTCAGTGACCTCTAAGACATTGGCCTTATCCACTGAGCAGACTTTGGCAGCACTACCTGTCGCGGCTGCCCGCGTTTTTGCCAACTCAAATGCCACCTTGCCGATACGCTGAATCTCGCTTGTGCTATATACCATGGTGTTATAGCCTTGCTGCTCACCATTATCTAGCGTACGAATACCGCGCGGCTCCCCAAAATAGATCCCGCCTGTCAGCTCACGCACGATTAGTAGATCGAGACCTGAGATGATTTCAGGCTTAATGCTCGAGGCATTGGCCAACTGGGGATACAGCTTTGCCACACGTAGGTTGGCAAACAAGCCAAGCTCACCGCGAATCTTCAGAAGACCACGCTCAGGACGCTTGCTGCGCTCGATACCATCCCATTTTGGACCACCGACCGCGCCTAGTAATACTGCATCGGCGGCACGGGCACGAGCCAAGGTCTCATCTGGTAAAGGCACGCCAGTCGCATCGATGGCGACGCCGCCGATCAGTCCAGATTCGAGGGTCAAATTTAACGCAAACTTATCATTGACGGCATTTAATACATCAATGGCTTGGGTCATAATCTCAGGGCCGATGCCATCGCCCGCTAGTGTCAAAATCGTTGCCATACTGATCCTTTTTCATAGGTTTTTATTGAATAATATTGCTATGGGTTTTTGCTAAAACGTACAAAAAGTACGCCCTCGCTACAGCGTATTTCGCGGCTTTTAAGGCGTGTCTTTATCTCAAAAACTGCGTTAAACATGAGATAGGCGACAGTCAAGCAGGCTATCTAGCACAAATAGATGACATCGACGTATTAACCAGCTTTTTACATACGAGTTTCTACAAACTCACCTCGGTGCTTGCTATCTAACTGCTTACAAAACCGGCGCTGTACGGTACTGCCCTGTAGCAGCTCAATGCATAAAGGCTCGGGCGACGCGGTCTCTAGCAAGCTGCCTGACTTGTTATTGGGTTTTTTCTGATAAGCACGTAACTGATAAGTCCCTGCCTGAGTAAAGTCGTGAATCATGGCAAAACGCTCAACATAGCCCACGTTATTTTCTGGATAGAAGTTGACGTGAATTTCGCGCTTGGCTGGCATGACTCTGGCATAGTAATTGGTCAGTCCTGGCATTGCAGAGGCGGATAGCGGCACTATCTTGATCGACTTTTTATTGGTCAGCGGCGTCATCTCTGCACTGGCTGAGGCTTTTTTTACGCCCTCTGCAAGCGTCGTCACCATGGCTGGATTTACCGGCTCATGACTGTCAGGAGCGATGACGAGTGTTTTGTCTATCTGCACGATTTCGCAGTGATAGGTTCCAACACACGCAATATTTACCTCGCCTGGTATTGGCTGAATACTACCTGCCCATACTTTGGCATTTTCGGCTTCATCGATTTTCTGATAGCCGGTTAATAGCTGGCAGCCTGACATTAAAAAACTGGCAGCAATCACTGTACTGGTCCACAAAGCATAACGTGTTTTATTCATAATGGCGGCTACTATTAATAATAAGGAAGATAAAAACAACACAACGTCCCCCTTATTTTAGCCAGTTCACCGCCATAACTCAACGCTGCATTACTATTGTTCAGCACTTTACCCACCGTGGTTTAAAGGCGCTTTATTTATGCTTGTACGTCATTAAATACCCACGGTGTTTTTTGTTTCATTTTATCTTCATACGCTTTGATGGCGTCGCCTTGCTGCAATGTCAAACCGATGTCATCAAGCCCATTTAGCAAACAATGCTTGCGAAAAGCGTCTACTTCAAACGGATACGTCTCCCCTGTCGGTGTGATAACTACTTGACGCTCAAGGTCGGCGGTGAGCTCATAGCCTTCATTGGCCATGGTCGCTTTCATCAATTCATCGACAATCTCTTCGTCTAAGACGATGGGCAACATACCGTTTTTAAAGCAGTTATTATAAAAAATATCGGCAAAACTTGGTGCAATAATTGTACGAAAGCCATATTCTGACAGCGCCCAAGGCGCATGCTCACGGCTTGAGCCACAACCGAAGTTTCTGCGGGCTAGCAAAATGGTGGCGCCTTGATAACGGGGCTGATTTAATACAAAGTCTGGATTAATCACACGGGTACTACTATCTTGGCCCGGATAGCCTTCATCAAGGTAACGCCAGTCATCAAATAGATTGACGCCAAAACCGGTACGTTTAATAGATTTTAAAAACTGTTTGGCGATAATTTGATCAGTATCGACGTTGGCGCGATCAAGTGGGCAAACGATACCCTTTTCAGTGTTATAAGCTTGCATAGTTTTTCCTATCAATTCAATGAGGGAGTTATGAATAAGCGGTCTTAAAACGTACGCACGTCTACAAAGTGACCCGCCAATGCTGCTGCGGCTGCCATCGCGGGACTAACCAAATGCGTACGACCGCCGTTACCCTGACGACCTTCAAAGTTACGGTTAGAGGTTGAGGCACAATGCTCTCCGGGCTCTAGCTTATCGGCATTCATCGCAAGGCACATCGAACAGCCAGGCTCACGCCACTCAAAACCGGCCTCCGTAAAGACGGTATCCAAGCCTTCTGCTTCTGCCTGCTGCTTGACCTGTCCTGAGCCTGCCACTACAATCGCTTCCTTGATATTGTCAGCGACTTTGCGGCCTTTGATGACCGCAGCAGCATCACGCAAGTCTTCGATACGCGAGTTGGTGCATGAGCCAATAAAAATACGATCAAGCTGGATATCGGTAATCTTTTGTCCTGCGCTTAGGCCCATATAGGTATATGCGCGTAGCCAGCCTTCTTGTTGCGCCTCATCGATAGCTTCGTCAGGTGTCGGGACAGACTGAGTGACATCGACGACCATCTCAGGCGAGGTGCCCCAAGACACCTGCGGCGCAATCTCGCTCCCATCAATCTCAATTACGCTATCAAATACTGCGTCGTCATCTGAGTATAACGTACGCCAATAAGCTTCAGCTTGCTCCCACTGCTCCTCGGTTGGCGCATAAGGACGACCTTTGACATAGTCAATCGTCGTATCATCGACCGCCACCATACCAACGCGTGCGCCCGCCTCAATCGCCATATTACAGACGGTCATGCGCCCCTCCATGCTCATGTCTTCAAACACTTGGCCTGCAAACTCAATGGCGTATCCTGTGCCGCCTGCCGTACCGATTTTGGCAATAATCGCTAGCACCACATCTTTTGGCGTCACGCCAGCACCCAGCATACCATTGACTCTGATTTGCATGTTTTTTGATTTCTTTTGAATCAAACACTGAGTGGCTAGTACATGTTCAACCTCAGAGGTACCGATGCCATGAGCGAGACAACCTAGCGCACCATGAGTGGCGGTATGTGAATCACCGCAGACCACTGTCATACCGGGCAATACCAAGCCCTGCTCAGGACCGACCACGTGCAAAATACCTTGACGCGCGTCATTGATGGTAAATTCGGCAATATCGAACTTGCTGCAGTTTTCATCCAACGTTAATACTTGTAAGCGCGATACTTTGTCTTTGATACCCGACACGCCCTCCAAGCGCTCTTTGGTCACTGTTGGGACGTTATGATCCGGGCTTGCGATATTCGCAGACAGACGCCACGGTGTACGATTGGCCAGCTCTAAGCCTTCAAACGCTTGTGGACTGGTCACTTCGTGCAGCAAATGGCGATCGATATAAATCAGGCTCGAGCCATCATCACGCTTGGTGACTTCGTGAGCGTTCCAAAGTTTGTCATATAACGTTTGACCGGCCATATTGCTATCCTTTATTAATTGCTAATTGCTCAGTTTTTCACTTGCTTACTATTTTTATCTGCTTGCTATCGGTAAGCGAAAATGAAATCTAGGTAGTATGTTTTATCTCTATGCCGACGCTTTGTCAGGTCAATATATTTATCTATTATTTATTGCTAAAAACTGCGCTTAAAACAAGCGTTATACGAAAAAATACCGCCGTTTATGCAATAAATATGTGACAATACGTCTCGATGTCTTGTGATTATAGCAGGCTAATCCTATAATAATAATTGATGATTTTTACATAGACACAAACTTTTATTTCTAATATATTGTGATTGGGTCAGCCAACTTTTATTTATAGCTTACGAAGTAGCTAAGGACATCCGTTTGAACACCACAAATCTGACGACATTCGTTACCGTTATGCACACTGGCAGCATCTCAGGCGCAGCCGAAAAGCTGTTCATTACTCAGCCTGCGGTCAGTAAACGTATCAAAAATTTGGAAGATGAGTTTAACATCACTTTATTCGATACTGTCGGACGCGGTATCGTACCCACGCAAGCGGCGACCGAAATGTTGCCGCACGCCAAACGCTGGCTTGAAGATTATGAAAACTTCAAAATAAACCTGCAGCACTCTCAGCATATTGTCTCAGGCAAGCTGATCATCGGTACCAGCCATCATATTGGCCTACATCATTTAGCACCTGTCCTCAAACACTTTATCCAAGCGTACCCTGCCGTTCAGCTAGAAGTGCATTTTGTCGATTCAGAAGCGGCACACAAAGCAGTATTAGACGGTGACTTGTCACTGGCGTTTGTCACTTTGCCGCCTGTCTACGACAAGCGGCTAACCTACCATACGCTTTGGTCTGATCCTTTATACTTTATGACAGGCACTTTGTCACCATTAGCAACTAAATCCAATGTGACGCTCGAGCAGTTGGCTCGCTACCCTGCGATTTTGCCCTCTGCCAATACCTTTACCAGTCAGATTACACTAGCTGAGTTCGCCAAGCATAACCTCAAGCCTTATGCGACTATGAGCACTAACCCACTAGAGTCTATTCGCATGCTGGTCTCTGTCGGCCTTGGTTGGTCGGTACTGCCGCAGACCATGATCAGTCAAGATTTAGAGCGTATCGATATGGCGGACAATATTGAGCTACAGCGCTATTTGGGCGTGGTCATCAATCCAAAACTGACTCAATCTAGCAGTGTGACGGCGCTATTGGATTTATTATCCCCTATCGATTAATAAAGTGATTCATACTATATTGCATCAGTCAAGGTGCATCATTCTTGCACCTTACCACTAGCAGGCACGCCATTCGCATTTGTAGTAGTCATACGTTATAATACGCTTGACGTTGTTTTTATAACAAAAATTTACCATATGAACACTGATAGTCATATATTGAACACTTCGAGTAATATATGATAGGTGGCAGTAGGTTTAATGGTTTTAAATGATTGGTTATATTGGCGACTAATATATGTATATAACTGACAAATGCGATAAAGCGAAACATTGACTTTTTGATTTGCTCCTTATTGACTATACCATTTGCTATTTATGAGCGGATGACTGGGTCGATAATTGCAGTGTCATGATCTATATACCTTCGCCCTAGAGCAACGCCAATCATATAAAACTAACAGCAGATATTGAATCAAAGCCATTATGTCCTACTTAATGGCTTTTTTTGTCTTTAGATATTGTTTTGGACAGCGTCTTGTAATACTTACTCTTTATAGTTAAAAATAATTACCGCCAACGCAGTTGGTTAAGGACAATTTATATGAACGGAGTTTCTAGTGGCGTGCTGATATCGCTCGGCGCCTATTTTTTAGTGATGATTGGGATTGGCATTTATGCTTACTTTAAGCAGGCCAATGACACAGAAGGCTATATGCTCGGTGGTCGTAATCTCGGCCCAGCAGTAACGGCACTCTCAGCGGGTGCGTCAGACATGTCAGGCTGGTTATTGCTTGGATTGCCAGGCGCTATGTATGCCGATGGTGTGGTCAGTGCTTGGATTGCCATCGGTCTGACATTGGGTGCTTTTTTAAACTATATCATCGTGGCACCGCGCCTTCGGGTTTATACCGAAGTTGCTAACAACGCCATCACCCTTCCTGATTACTTCGCCAATCGCTTTGAAGACAAGTCGCACATGCTGCGCGTCATCTCTGCCATCGTTATCATCCTCTTCTTCACAGTTTATACCGCAGCCAGTCTCGTCGGTGGTGGTAAACTGTTTGAAAGCTCATTAAACCTATCTTATAGCACAGGCCTATGGGTCACCGCGGGTGTGGTCGTCATCTATACCTTGTTTGGTGGTTTCCTTGCCGTATCGATGACTGACTTTGTACAGGGTGTCATCATGCTATTTGCTATGGTAATCGTCCCTATCGTTGCCTTGACAGATTTGGGCGGCGTGTCAGCCACGACTGATGCCATCAGAACCATCGATCCTAGTATGCTTGATATCACAAGTGGTATGACAGCCCTTGGTATCATCTCGCTACTTGCATGGGGCTTAGGCTATTTTGGTCAACCGCATATCATCGTGCGCTTCATGGCGATTCGCTCAGTGCGAGATGTTCCGACAGCGCGTAACATCGGTATGAGCTGGATGATCATCAGCTTGATCGGTGCTTGTGTGACGGGTATCGCCGGTCGCGCTTACGTACAAAAAACCGCGATGACCCTAGATGATCCTGAGACCATCTTTTTGGTATTCACGCAGTTCTTATTCCATCCATTGGTTTCAGGCTTCTTGTTAGCCGCCATCTTGGCAGCGATCATGAGTACCATCTCATCTCAGCTATTGGTGGTATCAAGCTCATTGACGAAAGATGTGTATAAGCTGTTTTTTGATAAAGAAGCACCAGAGGCGCGTCAAGTACTGGTCGGCCGTATTTCTGTGATTGTCGTGGCTCTCGTGGCTATCTTATTAGCGTCGAACCCAGACAGCTCAGTACTGAACCTTGTATCTAACGCTTGGGCAGGATTTGGCGCAGCATTTGGCCCGCTCGTTATCTTTAGCCTCACCTGGCGCGGTATGAACCGTAACGGCGCTGTCGCCGGTATGGTCGTCGGTGCCTTGACAGTCATCCTATGGGTCTATGGTCCATTTGAGATGAATGGTGTGGCGTTGAATAGCTGGTTATACGCCATTGTCCCAGGCTTTATTTTAAGTACTATTGCTATCTTTGCAGTGAGTATCATGACTGGCGGTCCAAGACCTTCGGTATCTGCCAAATATAAAGAGATGGAGCTTAACTTAAACAAATAAGTTCATAAACTATCGAACACTAAAAAACCCTCGCTATCTCGGATAGCGAGGGTTTTATTTGGCTAATACAAAACTGGCAAGATACTTAAAAAGTTTTAGTCAATAATACCGTCGCTGATTTTTCATCACGGTCATCATAATAACCAAAGTTACTAGAGGTCGTCTCATAGTCAAACACCAGTCTTGGGGTCAGACCAAACACTGTAATATCGCGCTTCCATACTTGCAGACCTAGTGAGGTGGTTTTATCCTCGCGTTTTGTACCCGGCTTACCGCCCACTGCATTATAGTAGCCCAACCATGCACCACTACCAGCTGGATAGGCATCTGCAGGATCTTCGTACTCTTTGATACCATAGCCTGCTGTCGCAAGGGTAGATATACCGTGCTTCCATTCACGCCCCCAACCGACATTGACAGAATTGCGATCGTAGCTGATGATGCTTGATTTGGGGACATCGTTTTGATAATTACCCAATCCACCATAGAAGTACTCTTTGGCATCTTTGATATAAAATGCGTTTAGGCCAAGAAACTGACCATCGGTTTCTCGGTTTTTATTGTCGTCATCCTCAAAAGTTTCATTGGACAAAATACCAGTGGCCGTCAATTTTAACTTTGGTTTTACCCAGCGTGAGCCGCTGACCGTGACCCCTTTACGTAGGCTATAATCTTCTTCATCGTAATACCGCTTGGTCACAAACGGTGTGAGTGAGACATCATTTTTGGCATCATCATAACCAATACCAGCAGAAGCGGTCAGCAGATAATCGTTATAATCCGTTTCATCCCAGTAGCCTTTTAGTGAAGCATTTCCGCCTACGGTTGCATAAAAATTCTCAGGTAAATTAAAGCGCTTATTGGCACTGCCAGACACCTGAATACCGTTGGCCGTTTTTTGTTCGATTGAACGCCCCAGACTAGATTGAATAGACTTAGACGGCGCGTCATTGATATTGCTATCTCTCACATAGCTGGCAGAGACATTAAACTGCCATTTTTCTGAACTATTTATTTGAGCCAACGAGTTTTGAACTCTCGCCATCACAGGCGCTGGTAAATCAACCGACTGTAGCTTTAAAAACTGCTCTTTTGCGGCGGCATACTGCTTATCTGCTTGCATGGCAAGCGCCATATTTAGGCGTACAGGGTGAAAATCTGGATCTGCTGCGAGCATCTCACGATAAATAGCGATGGCTTGCTTGTTTTTGGCTTCACTGCGATATATTAAGGCGTCAGCGAATTTGATGAGCATGGGATCATTGGTTTTAAGTGCTTTATAATGCGGCAATACTTCTTTTACCGTGACCATATCTTGCGCGGCTAACGCATCATTTAAGAACTTACTAAACGCCGCTGGGTTGGCTTTTAACGCCGCCAAATTGTATGTCGTGGCGGCAGCAAGTTGCTGACGACTTTTGATGGCACGCTGCGCCTCTGTATCAGAAACCGCGGTAGATGGCGCTGTGGGATCTGATACTGCTGTTTGATTTTCACGTTTGAGCAGCTCAGTTGCCTGGTCAAGCTCCGGCCCTATGTCTGGTGGCGTATCTTCTGCCATGACGGGGACAGAATAAGCCATCATTAGTGAAACACAGAGCGTAAGAGGTTTGAGCATATATTGATTATTCATTGGTATCCTTACCTAAGTATGATCATTAATCTTCCAAACTTAATCATCCTAAGGGATTTTAAACGTTTAAGCGAGAAAAAAAGCGTCCTAAGACGCTTTTTCGTTTGGGTTGTACAGTCATATTCCTTTATTGCTTTTCGGCGCCAAAGGTTCCTTGAAAGGTCGTGCCTGTTCCTGGTGTGGTACCTGTTCCTGCTACATTACCAGGTTGAGCTTCTTGATAAATGCCTCCTAGGAACTTTGCACCATCACCATAAAAACCACCTGATGTCGCAATATTGTCCTTACTACCAGCGAAAGTATTTCCGGTAATATTAGCACTGATGCCAATGTTTTTATTAATACCAGCAAATGTCAGCTCACCTGTCATAGAATCATTGACGAAATCTACATTAAATGTCGATGTGCCATTGACCACTGGGTCTTTGATAGCGCCTGAGCCTAAATGTAGATTGTCCATATAGGTGGCCACGCCAGCATATTGAACATTACCATCAGTTGGCATATTTTCAGTTGCTTGGCCCATAACGTAAACATTGGTATAGCGTGATTTCACCCCACTACCGATACCACTTTCTTTAACAAGATCGCCGTAGACATGGCCTATCTGCATCTGTGTGTCAAAGTTTCTATACACAGAGTCGTAATTATATTTTAAATCAATGTCACCAATGATAGATCCTACGTTTTTAAAAGTAGCAACGTTCTTATCCTTAGACTTCATGAAACCACTATCAGCATCAAAGGCGACATCATTACTTCTAACCGTTGTAATCATAGCAGGTTGCTTGAATTTGTTAGGTTTAACAATATCAAGACGGGCTGCAAACTTATCATAGCTTGGCAGATTATCTACAGCACTATCTTCAACTATGTCCGGTGTCGTGTCTTCACCTTCACCCGTTGTAGTGGTAAAGGTTTGATTATCTGTCACAAACTGACGATAACCAATCGCGTCATCGGTGCCTAAGCCTGATACGCTACTAATGGTATTGCTCATCACACCTGTTATGGCTTTAGGTTCTGGTACTGGTTCTGGTTCTGGCTCTGCGCTTGGGTCCACCTTAGTAGCGCCATAAGTTCCTTTAATATAACCACTATTATCCTCTCTCTCATAAACACCACCTAAATGGCTAGCACCTTTACCATAGAAACCACCTACAGTATTGACGGCAGCTCCTTTCTTGCTAGCAAAAGTATTGTTTGTTATATCTGCAGCAATATCGACTTGCTTATCAGTAAAGGTAAGCTCGCCTTTTAACGATTTGACTACAAAGTCGACGTCGAATTTCGATTTGCCATTGGCTGATATCTCTCCACCTTCTATATAGCTAGCCACACCCTTATACTTAGCCTTACCTTCGTTGACATTGGTTAACTTGTCCATATCACTAAGATTAGTGGCATTACCTTGTACATAAGTATTAGAAAGGTTTCTTTCGAATACAATACCATTTTTCATATTGCCAAAGATATGACCAACCTGCATTTGGTCATCGAAGTTTTTATATACTGACGAGTATTCCATATCCCGATCATGAATATAATTATTTAAACGACCCTCAAATGAAACAGAGCCTTTGTATTCCTTAAAGCCGTTATTGTCCCCATTATAAACACTATCATTAACTCCTTTATTAGCACCTCTTAACGTTACATCAATTGGTTTGAGGGATGTTCTGCCATCGACCTCATTGGCATAAACCTTTAACTGATTATAACTATTAGAGTCGTTTTCAAACGTGCCATCATCCGAATTTATAGAAGTACTTTGGAAACCAGATATTATAGAGTCTGGAGCACTAAATGCATTAGCAGCTTCTAAGGCTTCGGCTTCAGCAGCTTCAGCTCTCGCAACCGCCTCATCTCGTGCAGTTTCGGCTTTAGTCTTAGCTAGTAACGCTTCATCTTTGGCCTTGTCAGATTCAGCTTTAGCTGTCAACGCTTCCTCTTTAGCTTTCTCTGCAGCTGTCTGGGCTGCTTCAGCTCTTTCTTTAGCTGCTTTTTGTTCATCAGCATCGCCTATTGCCTGTTGAGCGGCCGCCTCTGCTGTCTCTTGAGCTTTTACAGCTGCAGCTCTGGCATTCTCAGCGGCTAGTCTTGCGGCTTCTGCTGTCGCTGCGGCTTCTAGAGCAGCAGCTTCGGCCGCTTCTGCTGCGGCCGCGCGCTCTAGGGCAGCAGCAAGCAGGTCTTCACCATTACCGGCGTTTGCTAGGTTTTCTTCTGCTTTTGCTAGGGCTTCTTGCGCTTTAATGGCGTCAGCTTGCGCTTTTTCTGCTGCAGCTTTGGCAGCAGCAGCTTGCGCTTGAACACCAGCGATGGCTGCATTGGCTGCATCCGCATCTGCTTGTGCTTTTATCGCTGCTTGTTCGGCAGCAGTTTGCAGGTCACTCTTGGCACCATAAGTACCTTGCGCCCCATTTCCTTCATAAACACCGCCTAGATACTGAGCATCTCCACCAAAGAATCCACCATCGGCTTTATAACCCTCTTTGCTACCTGAGAACTGGTTACCTGCAATTGTGGCCTCTAAACCAATCTTCTTATCACCAAAATCTAGATCGCCTTTTAGATTTTTGGCGACAAAGTCAGCGGTAAAGACTGAGGTACCAAATTGAATGTTTTTGTCTAAACCAGTCTCGCGATAAGTGGCATCCCCTGTATAGCCGACTTTACCTTCGGTTGGCATGTTAGCAGTTTGGGTGGCATTACCAACGACAGCCACACCATTGACAGGTAATAGGCCAGCAGCGGCACCGTCAATATGAGCCACTCTTAAGTCATCACTAAAGTCTTTGTATGTTGAGGTGTAGACAAGGTCCTGTTCACCCAGTGTAGCAGTAACCACTTTGGTGGTGTTTTCAAATGAGTTGAATCCACTAGATCCTGCTACTGCTGTATCATTGTCACCACTGACTTGAAGCGCTACAGGATCAGAGACTAATCCTCTAGAGGCGATATCTGCCCGTGCTTGTACTTGCGTCTCATCCGTAATGCCAAAGTCACGAGTCGTGGTTGTCAACATACCTTGATTTAGTCCAGTGGCATCGATACTGATATGCTGCACACCGGATTTAGCAGTTTCAGGTGCGTTTTTGATTTGAGAAGCAGCTAAGGCGTCGGCTGCTGCTTGAGTGGCTTGCTGAGCGGCTGCGATTTGCGCTTCTGCTGCGGCTTGAGCATCGGCTTTTGCTTGCTGGGCGGCTGTAGCTTTAGCATTCGCTGCGTCAAGGGCGGCCTGGCGACGATCTACTTCTGCTTGTAGGGCTTCTGTGTTACCTCCATTTGCTAGAGCATCCGCTAGTGCTTGCTCTGCCGCTGCTAATTTCTGTTGGGCAGTTGCAAGCTCATCTTTGGCTTGATCCGCTTCTGCTTGAGCTTTTTCAGCTTTTTGTTTCTCGGCTACAGCTTGAGCTTGAGCCTCGGTAGCACGTGCCTCAGCTGCCGCTTTTGCTTGTAATGCCGCTTGTTTTTCGCTTTCTGCTACTTGTGCTTGTTTGACCGCATCTTCTGCTTTTTTCTTAGCCGTTAGCGCGGCAGCTTGTGCGTTTTCGGCCCGTATTTTCGCCGCTTCGGCTTCCTTTTTAGCAGCGGCGGCAGCAGCATCGCCTTGTGCGGCCAACGCTTCTGCTGCTTTTATTTTGGCCGCAGCATCAGCAATAGCGGCATCGGCGGCAGCTTTCATGGCAGCAGATTCTGCTTGAGCCGCAGCCACGGCGACACGAGCAGCTTCTTCAGCGGCGGCTTGTAGACGTTCGGCTTCTGTTGCACGCTCTAAAGCGTCTTTGAGAGCTTGCCCTGCATCACCAGCGTTATCAGCAGCTTTCTGTGCTTTTTCGGCAGCTTTTCGTGCCGCCTGAGCATCGGCATTCGCTTTATCTGCAGCCGCTTTAGCAGCGGCGGCTTGAGCTTGAGCTGCCACTGTTGCTGCTTGCGCTTTTTCAACCTCTGCTTGTGCTTTGGCAGCCGCTTTTTCTGCTGCGGTCTGCTTGTCACTCTTGGCACCATAGGTGCCTTGAGCGCCATTGCCTTCATAAACACCGCCTAGATACTGAGCGTCACCACCAAAGAATCCACCTTCAGTATTGTAGCCAGCATTGTCAGCCGCCGTGCCTGAGAATTGATTGCCGTTGATATCAGCTGTTAGACCAATCTTACCGGCTTTGTCAAAGGTAAGGTCCCCTTTCACGTTTTTAGCAACGAAGTCAGCAGTAAAGACTGATTTGCCAAACTCGATATCATTCCCAATACCCAGCTTGCGGTAAGTAGCATCCCCTGTATAGCCGACTTTGCCTTCGGTTGGCATGTTAGCAGCTTGGGTTGCATTACCAATTACGGCTACACCATTGACTGGTAGGGTTTTGTTCAACAAAGCGACTTCAGCAGATCCGTCGATGTGACCGATGCGCATGTCATCGCCGAAGTCTTTATAGGTCGAGTTGTAAGTTAAAGGAAGTGTTTGACCAATGGCGGCGACCACTATATCTGTTTCATCTTTATGGCTTTTAAAGCCATTAGCCACCTCGGTGTCACCTTCACCAGAGATAGTGACTGGCACCAATGGTAGTAAACCTGCTGTGCCATCTTCTTTTTGAGAAGCAATGTCGGCACGGGCGTCAACTGCAGATCCGTCTTCATTTACTGCAAAATCTCGGGTGGTCGTATTAAACAAGCCTAGTGTACCAGCATTGATGTTTAGTGATTGCACACCAGACTTAGTCGCTTCAGGCGCATGGTTAATAGTGGCTGCTGCTAGGGCATCTTCTGCTGCTTTTTTAGCAGCCAATGCGAGTGCTGTTTGTGCTTCTGCTGCTTGTTTGGTTACTTTTGCAGCGGCTTGAGCGCTTTCTGCCTGAGCTTGTGCCTGTTGGGCGAGCTTGGCTTTGCGCTCAGCCTCTTTTTGTAGTGCGTCGGAGCCACCACCATTGGCTAGCACGTCTTCTAATGCTTTCTCAGCCGCTTGTTGTGCTTTAATGGCCTCTGCTTTCGCTTTTTCAGCAGCGGCCAACGTTGTTTCTGCCTTTTCTTTGGCTTCTTTGGCACTGTTTGCGGCCGCCAAAGCCGCAGCTTGCTTTTTCGCGGCCTCTGCAGCCTTTTTAGCTTCTAACTTAGCTTTTGCCTCAGCGGCTTCTTTGGCAGCCGTTTCTGATGCCAATAAATCTTGTAGCTCTTTAGCTTTGGCTTCTGCCGTATTTGCACGGGCCTCAGCGGCTTTTGCGTTAGCTTCAGCAGCTTTCACTTTAGCTACGGCTTCTTTAGCTGCCGCCTCTTTAGCTGCCTTTATCTTACCTTCGACCTCTTGTGCCGCCGCTTCAATCTTTGCGACTGCTTCTACCCTAGCGGCCTCTGCTGCTGCTTTCGCTTTTGCTGCTTCTGATCTTGCTGCATCAATCGCCTTTTGTGACGCTTCTGCCGTCTTTTTTGACTCGACACCAAATTTCATCTCAGCAGCTTTAAGTGCGTCTTCTGCAGCCTTTGTTTTGGCCTTTGCCTGTTTTAAGGCATCTTCTGCAGCTTTCGTTTTGGCTTCTGCTGCTTTGATCGCAGCCTCTGCTTGTGCGTTACTGCCAGTATCAACGCCGCTACCCTCAGTTTCTGATCCTCCTGCAGTTCCACTGTCACCTTTAGGTATTGTAGGGGATGGCTTAGGCGTGGTGTTATCTCCACCATCACTAGCGCATGATGCTAGGATTACAGTAGTTAAAATAACGACGCTAGCTTTCAGCGGCGTTTTTAGTTTTTTTGCTGTCGCTACAGCAGATATTGAATGACGGTTAAGTGACATTCGTCTTCCTCCATGAAGAATTGATAACAGTCCATTATTTATCCATATTAGGCACAACAAATATCTAGTGCCACGCATAGATAAACAAATCACTTATAAAAAGTCAACAAATATATCTACAATTATGAATAATGTAACCTTTGGTTACTAATTAATTTCATGATTCTTTTAAACGATATATTTTGAATCGGTTTTTATTTAAATTTAATAAAATATTCATTCCTGATAGACCTAATAATAGTAATTTAAATATTACATATTCATATCATTCATAATTTATTAGTTACAATATTTATAAAAATATATTAAATAAAAATATAGCAAAATCAATACGTTGGGATAAATAAAGAAAATTTGTCATATTAACCATAAATATATTATATAAAATATATAATCAATATTTTTTAATAAAAAATAAACTTATTAAGATCTCACTTATTTATTAATTTCTACCCAATTACTTTAAAAGCAGAAAATAACATCTCTACAGACAAGAATGCTTAGTTAAATTTACCGCAATACTTAAAAAGTATTACCACCATTGTGATTAATGCGGTGTATTAGACACTTTATAAAATCAAATAAAAATATAAACATAAGTCTATTATTAAGCAGTACTTTTATGGTTTTTATAAACAAAAAAAAGCGCCCTAAGGCGCTTTTTTTATTCTGAGCTAATAGGCTAATTTATTGCTTTTCTGCACCAAAGGTGCCTTGGAAGGTTGTACCTTCTCCTGGTTGTGCACCTTTACCGCCCTGAGTTTTAGCTTCTTGATAAATGCCACCCAAGAAGTTAGCGTCCTCGCCGTAGAATCCTCCAGCGGTATCGATATTGTTGGCGTTACCAGCGAAGGTATTGCCACTGATATCTGCACTGATACCAATTTTGTTACCATCAGGCATATACTGATAATCACCGTCTGCAAACGTCAATGTACCTTCAAGCTTGCTATTAACAAAGTCTACATCGAATGCAGAGGTACCATTAACCACTGGGCCACCACGCTCACCATCTTTGAGATGGAGATTTTCCATATAAGTGGCGACACCGTTATACGCTACCATACCATCATTGATGTTGTTATCGATGTTGTACTGGGCGAGTTCTTTCATGTACTGCATGTCGTCAAGACTAGTACCATTGCCTTGTACGTAGACGGTAGACACTCGTGCTAGATCACCTAGGAAGCCTTGATTAGGATCACCGTAAACATGACCAATCTGCATCTGTGAATCAAAATTTCTATATACAGATGAATAGTTTAGATCTAGTGCTACAGGCCCTTGAACCGTTGTAGACTCTGTATGAAGACTAAACCCACTACCATAATCAGTATCATTATCACCGCTAATGTTTATCGAAACTTGTTCTTTAACAGAGTCAGGTTTTGTCATATCGGCACGAGCGATAAAGCTATCATAGCCAGTAAAGTTATCTCCCTGACGGTTATCAATAGGTACTACGCTACCATCGACTTCCTGAGTGCCTTCTTCATCATTCACGAAGTCCGACTTATCATCACGAATTTCTGCATAACCAATCGCATCATCTGTGAATGTTCCATCTGCACTGCTTAGAGTGTTACTTTGGAAGCCAGTAAACTCAGTATCTGCCGCTTCATCTGGGTTAGTAGGCGCTTCTGGCGTTGGCGTTGGCGCTACATCACTTGTTTCTGCCCCAAAGGTACCCTGAGCATTATTACTTTCGTAAACCCCTCCAATATATTCAGCATTGCTACCGTAAAATCCACCTTCAGTATTGTAGCCATTATTATCTTCGGCACTACCTGAGAACTGGTTGCCATTGATGCCAGCAGTTAAATCAATTTTACCTGCATTAGCAAAAGTCAGAGCCCCTTCTAGGTTTTTTGCAACGAAGTCAGCTGTGAATACTGAAGTACCAAACTCAATCTCTTTGTCTAATCCCAATTCACGATAAGTTGCATCACCTGTATAGTTAACTGTGCCATCTGTCGGCATATTGTCAACCTGAGTGGCATTTCCCGTCACAATGACACCATTTACTGGCAATGTTGAATTTAAGAGCGCAACTTCTGCTTTACCATCAATATGACCAATACGCATCTCATCGCTAAAATCTTTATATGTTGACGTGTAATCTAACGGTAAAGTTTGGCCAAGGCTAGCTACAACGATCTCTGTGCTATCCTCATGGGTTTTAAAGCCGTTTTGAGTATCAGTATCGTTTGCTCCTGACGTATTGATAGCAACCTTTGGTAATAAACCAGGTTGGTCTGGCGCACTGGGATTTTGTGAAGCTATATCTGCACGAGCATCAACAGTAGAGCCATCTTCATTGATATCAAACTCACGAGTGGTTTTATTAAATACCCCGAGTGACCCAGCATTGATATTGAGCGATTGAACACCTGTTCTATCCGCTTCCGGTGTTGGTGTCGGCTCTGGTTCTGGAGTTACCTCTGGATTTTTTTCAGCGCCAAAAGTACCTTGTGAACCGTTACCTTCATAGATACCACCAATAAAGTTGGCATCTTCACCGTAGAATCCACCTTCAGTATTGTAACCAGTCTCATCAGCTGCAGTACCTGAGAATTCATTACCAGTAATGTCTGCGGCTAGGTTGATATCACCTGCATTGGCAAACTTCAATTCACCAGCTACTTTCTTGTTAACGAAGTCTGCTGTAAAAGCAGAGGTGCCATATTCAATCGCATTGTCTGCACCTACTTTACGATTGGTAGCATCTCCTGTGTATTGGAATGTACCATCTGTCGGTAGTGTGGCGGTTTTATTACCAATCACTAATACACCGTCTACTGGAATTTCATTACCTAGTGCGCTGACAGCGCCATCGATATGAGCAATACGTAACTCTCCATCAGCTCCAAAGTCTTTGTAGGTCGATGTATAGCTCAAGTCACCTTCAGCTAGGACGTTGCCTGTTCCTTCGTATGATTTAAAGCCACTTTCGGTGTCAGCGTCGCTATCACCTGATAAGGTAACGGCCACTGGGTTTGGTACGACGCCTGTTAATACTTCGTCGGCGCGAGCATCTACATCCGCAGTACTGCGAATATCAAACTCGCGAGTGGTGTTCGTTAGAGCGCCTTGACCAAGAGCTGTTCCATCAACAGATAGGTGCTGAGCACCTGATAGGTCCGCTTCTGCTGCTGAGCTATAGTCTTCACCAGGTGTTGGCGTTGGCGTTGGCGTTGGTGTTGGTGTCGGTGTTGGTGTCGGTGTGATAACAGAACTGCTACCATCGAAAATATCACTCATAGTATAAGAATCGCTACCACTACTTCCGCAAGCTGCCAAGATGACAGAGGTCAACATCACTACACTGGCTTTCAAAGGGGTTTTTAACTTGTTTGCTGATAGGTCAGCTGAGATTGAATGACGATTAGGTGACATTCTTCTTCCTCCATGGATGATTGATAGATAGTCCTTTACCTATTCGTACGACATATGATTGGTCTGTACGATATATAGATAATCAAATTTAGTTTGCAAAGTCAATTTGTTGCAGCGAGTACCTGCTGATAAAACATGACGCAAACGTTCATTTATTAAAAATTAAATACATGTATCGACGTGATGTAGGCATATCTGGCCCATAAGCTAGATATGCCGTTATAGTTAGATCTCAGTATAGTGAGATATCACAATTTATTGGCTTTGGTAAGACAGCTTTACGCCCGCGATATAGCCGTCATTGTCTTCAGCTTTGCTGACGATACTACCGTTAGGTAGTTGTCCAGTCGCATCGCCAAACTTCAGATATTTACCACCCACAGATACCGCCCATTCAGGAGTGACATTGTATTTCACGCCGCCACCGATACTATAAAACCCTTCAATAGTACCAAGCGAGCTCACCGGATCACCAGCACCAGAGTCATAACCAACCACGACCGAACCCGCTAGCTTTTCATTGAAACGTTTGGCTAGACCCACATCGACTTTCCATTGGTCTTTGTCATAAGACAATAATGGCAAGCCCTCTTCTACTGCTGCTTTTGAATAGGCATTGTATAATGGTGGTACGATGGTAAAATCACTCCATGGTACCCAGCGTACATCTAATGTACCTAATAGCTGATACTTTTCACTTAGACCTGTTTGAATATTTAAGTTCACTGACTCAGGCGTTGTGACTGTCGCATCAGTGGTGGCATATTCGCCAATAGACTGACCTAACTCAGAATTTGGATCAATCCCAAGTTTGCCTAGTGCAATATCTCGTAGAGGTGACCCTAATAGAGGTATTCTCTCTCCCACTGGGGTTTTATGGTCAATCTCTGAGCGATACGTCAAGGCGGCATTTAAGGCTATTTCAGGCTTGCTATACGCCAAACCTGCTACCCAACCATAATCAGTGTCACTATTCACATTAGCATCGTAGCCTGTCAACGGACCGTATGCTTGACCGCGCAAGTGCACATCTGCTTTTACCTTTTGCATCACAGGGCCGCCATAGACTTGGAAGCCATTGGACTTATAACCGATCAAACCTGTCCATGATTCAGAGTGCACACTGACATTGGTATTTTTGTCGTAATCTGGGTCTAGTACCGATGAGTTGATAACTTCGTTTGGAACGGATGTCCCAGTTGACGAGTCGGCAATAGTATCTTTACCTGCTTGAGAGACAAACGTACTATCGCCAGAGTACTCTACTTCTGCACCAAATGGCTCGTCATAAAACACACCAATACTGAAGTTCTCATTGATGTCGGTTTTGACGCCATAGCGCATAAAACTATATGTATCTGGAGTTGCATCACCAGTTGACTTACCTTTTCTATAAGCCTCTTCTGTCGAAGTAATGCCATTATTAATATCACCACCTGGAGTAGTGATAGCACCGGCATTATCATGGGCTGATACATCAGTATCAATGTAAGCGTAATCAATCTCGGCATAAGTACCAGGATTAAAAAAGCCTTTGATGTCTTGACCAGAACGGTCGAGGCCAGCAGCCTGCGTCAATGAAGCAGCTGATAGCGTGATCAGAGCGAGGGTAAGTTTAGAGATAGGAAAATTTTGAGACACTTAGATATCCTCCATGAATAAAATAACTGGCAAGTAGTTCGGAGACTATACAGACTAGTGACCTGTACTAGTAACGTCAGCCGATGCTATGCAATCCTTTGCCAAACGACTTAACTGTCGAAAGTAACGATGATTTACGCAACCTTACTTTCGTTGTTATCAGACATTACCGCTATGTAAGACAACGTAACTGATTTCAGTATCATAATTAAACTTCTATACTATAGCAATACTCTTTTAGAGATTTTACAAAGATGGATTTATGTTAATAGAATATTCACCACTGTTTCATTGAGCCAATAATGTGGCATTTTTTACCTCACAAACGCTTTCTTATCGTCTATATACCACCTTACATGATTCACCATATCCCATTGATTATAATAGAAATATGCTATAAAAATGTTTTTATAAAAAAATACAGTAGTTTTGGGCCACCAGTTTTATAAAGAACAGCACAATAAATTATTGAAACAATCGTTCACTGACTGGGAAGTATTAACTAGATGTTTGACATTTTTATTAAGCAATAATTTAATCTATGGTCGATTCTAAATAAAAGAATCATATGTTCATTCACCAGTTAGGCTGACCATATTATTTGTTTTTGCCAAAAAAAAAGCGACCCATAATGGATCGCTTTTTTAGCATTTATCTCAGTTTAAAGCTAACCTGATTTATTGCTTATTTTGCTTGATAAGACAGCTTCACACCCAGCGCAAAACCGTCGTTGTCTTCAAACTTGCTGACGACTTGCTTGGTTGGAATTTGACCATCAGCATCGCCGAACCGTAGGTATTTACCACCTGCAGACACTGCCCAGTTTTCTGTGATGTCGTATTTACCACCTAGACCGACACTATAATAGCCTTCAATTGGGCCTAGTGAAGTGACTGGGTTGCCAGCGCCACTGTCCCAACCAACGGTCCCACTAACGGCAAACTTTGGCGCTAGACGTTTGGCAAGACCTAATTCTACCTGCCACTGGTCTTTATCATAGCTTACTAATGCCAAGCCCTTATCATCTTGCGTAGCAACTTTACTCACATCGTTGTATAACGACGGTACGATAGCAAAGTCACTCCACGGTACCCAGCGCACTTTAGCAGTGGCTAATGTGGTTGGATTAATACCCGTTTGGAAATCAAAGTTAACTGACTCAGGAGTAGTAATATCGATACTATCACTTCGAGTTGATGAAAGTCCTAGTGCTGATACAATAGGATCTGGTATCGCACCACTATCAACGACAGGATAGCTTTCAGCTGCTTTCGCACTATGCTCAATCTCAGAGCGATATGTCAACGCCGCTTTTAGTGCAATCTCAGGCTTACTATACGCCATACCTGCGATCCAACCATAGTCTTGATCAGGGCTAATATGGGTTGTGTAACCATTAGCAGCAATATACGCTGTACCGCGTAGCTTTACATCAGCTTTGACACGTTGAGCAACGGGACCACCATAGACTTGGAGGTTTTTGTTTTCACCAAGTTTTGCACCTAGAATACCTGTAATGCTTTCAGTTCTTACTTCTACGTTAGTACCTTCACCGTTTCTTGGAGAAAGAGGGTTTTGGTCTACAAAATTGTTGTTACCACTATAATCAGCTGCCGCACCAAAAGGCTCGTCATATAGGATGCCGATACTAAAAGTATCATTGATATCGGTCTTTACACCATAACGAAAGAAGTCGTAAGACTCTGCGATGTCATCAATTTTATTGCCTGATGAGTCTTTACCACTTACATCGGCATCGATATAAGTATAAACAGATTCAGCATAAGTGCCATCTTGTAAGAATGCGGTGATGTCTTGACCTGAACGATCAAGACCAGCAGCACTAGCAACGCTAGCGACAGATAGAGCAGCAACAGCTACTGCGAGAGTTTTTAAATGAAAAGTTGCGCGCATTGTATATCTCCAAACATCCGCATTGTTTCACTACTTAACCCGACTTTTATAGGTAAGCAGCATCCGAGGGTGAAGATAGTAAAGATTTTGGCACACGAAAACAACTGCAAAAACACATTATTTCTTGTTTATGACCAAACAGTATCTTTATCTAAAAATGTGCATATAAAATAATCAAACACAGAACATCCAGTCCTGCATCAGATATTGGTTTAGAAATCAATAATGTGGCGGCCTATCTGCCATCACATCAAATGGTGCAATACCCACCTCAGTAGCTTGACTGTCTATTTGCTTATAAATGAGCTGTAACTGACGCTGTAATGTATGAATATCTTTATCTTGTCGCGTAATAACGTCATTTAACCTTTCGACAGTGACCTCAAGATGCGCTAGGCTCGTTTGTAAATCGATTACTTGGGCTTGTAAGTCATCTTGCATACCAAACCCGTCCTCTTTATCTTTGAATTGATTCATGTTGTTCTCTAAATAATGGTAAATGTAAGGTCAAATAGACTCGTCGGCAGCATATTTGCAGCAGCGTCAATAATAACCAGTCACCTTTGATGACAGGCATTAAATCGCCGCCACTATGCAAAGTAATAAATAGTGTTGATAAAACCACTTACGCGCACTACAGTGATGCGGTGGCATGTTATACTGCTGGCAATTTTGCAACAACCCCTACCTCACTATTATATAAGCTTAAGATACTCTATGGCACTGATACATTTAAAAGACATTCACTTAGCCTTTGGCGTCGCTCCCATTCTCGATGGTATTGATTTTTCCATCAATGCAGGCGAGCGTGTGTGCTTAATCGGCCGCAATGGCGAAGGTAAATCTACTTTATTTAAACTGATCAATGGCTCGCTGCAGCCAGATAGTGGTGAGATTATCACCAATAGTAGCATGCGCGTTGCGATGCTCGAGCAAGACGTCCCCGAGTCGAGCGGACGTATCTTGGACATCGTCATGGGCGGTAGCCGCCGCACGGCTGAGCTGCTGATCAATTATAATAAGCAAGTGGAGATGTGCGCCAATGGCGACATGGACGCTTGCGAGCACATGGCGACCTTGCAGCATGATATCGACGCCGTCCATGGCTGGGACTTAGAGCGCGATGCCACCCGTCTGATTACCACTATGGGGCTTGACCCAGAGGACGACCTCTCCTCGCTATCTGGAGGCCGTAAGCGCCGCGTTTTGCTCGCGCGTGCGCTGGTCACCAAACCTGACGTATTGTTATTAGATGAGCCGACCAACCATCTAGACGTTGATAGTATTGAGTGGTTAGAGCGCTTCTTGCTTGATTGGCAAGGACTGACTTTGTTATTTGTCACGCACGATAGAGCATTCGTTGATAAACTTGCGACTCGTATTGTAGAGCTTGACCGTGGCCAATTGACCAGCTATGACGTCACCCAAGGCGCCAAAGGCTACGCTCGTTATCAAGAGCTAAAAGAGCAGCAGCTACTTGCTGAGGAAAAAAACAATGCCAATTTTGATAAAAAACTGGCGCAAGAAGAAGTGTGGATTCGTCAAGGCATCAAAGCCCGTCGTACCCGTAACGAAGGCCGCGTACGAGAGCTAAAAGCCCTGCGCGAAGAGCGAAAAAGCCGCCGCGAGCAAGTCGGCAACGTCAATATCACCATGGGTGAAGGCGAAAAAAGCGGCAAGCTGGTCTGTAAAGTCAAAAACCTGCACCTTGAATATGAGGGTAATGTACTGGTTGACAACTTTACAACCACTATTATGCGCGGCGACAAAATCGGTATTGTCGGCCCTAACGGCGCAGGCAAAACCACATTAATCAAAGCCCTACTCGATATGTCGGATGACGAGGTCACCAAGACCGGCAGCGTCACGCTTGGCACCAATTTGCAAATTGCCTTTTTTGATCAGCTGCGCGATCAGCTCGACCTTGAGGCAAGCGTCGCGCAAAACGTCTCAGAAGGCTCGGATTTTGTCGAAGTGGGCGGCCGAAAAACCCATATCATGAGCTATTTGCAAGACTTCTTATTTGCGCCGGAGCGCGCGCGTACACCTGTCAAAGCCTTATCGGGTGGTGAGCGCAACCGCGTATTACTTGCCAAGCAATTATTAAAACCTGCCAACATATTAGTCCTTGATGAGCCGACCAACGATTTGGATATGGCCACCCTTGAGCTATTAGAAGAGTCGGTCAGCAGCTTTAACGGCACCATCTTGCTGATCAGTCATGACCGCTCATTTATGGACAATGTGGTCACCTCCACTTGGGTATTTGACACGGATGAAAATGGCAATGGCATCGTCAAAGAGTATGTCGGCGGTTATCAAGAGTACTTGATACAAAAAAACCGCGAGGAAGCCGCGCGCGCCGCAAAAGCACCCGCTAGCAATGCTAAAGCGTCAAAATCAGCCAATAAAGCTGACGCTGGAAAGCCAAATAAAGCCGCCAAAAAGCTCAACTTCAATGAGCAGCGCGAGCTAGATAGCTTACCCAAAGAAATCGCGGCGCTAGAAGCCGAACAAAAAACGCTAGAAGACAAGCTGGCTGATGGCTCATGGTTTACCACCGACTTTGATGCCGCGACGGCCGCCAGTGAGCGATTGTTGGCCATCGAAGAGGAGATGATGAGCAAGCTTGAACGCTGGAGTGAGCTTGAAGGCTAATCGCCTGAAGACGCGTTTAGGATAATAACAATCACCACTTTCGTCGCTAAAGTGGTGATTGTTGATTGACGATGAGAGACATAACGCTTAAGTACTGAAAGTTAGTGAACATTGCCTGAATTTCAAGTATCATTCGCTATTGCTGAATATCCTTATTGATTATAAGGTCATCACGTGACCATCGTTTGCAAAACCGTTGAAGCGCCTTTGCGCCCTTTATCGAAACAAAACGGATGTTAGACGTTGATAATCCAGCTTTTTTGTATGGGTTACCCTGTTCAACCTTATACTGTGTTCTCTCAAGGTTGCTTTATTTTTAACGCAATAATTTATTTTATCACCGAAATAGCTTAGAATAGCAACAATTAGCAAAATTAGGCACAGCTAAAGTGGCTTGATATTGTATATTTTCTAAGCCACAAACCCAGTGTGGGATAATCCCATTTCATTCACCTGGAGGAAGTATTAATGAGCCAAGCCGAAGGCGTTAACGTACAACGCCGTAGAGTTCTTATTGCCTCAACTGCCGCAATTGGTGCAGCTGGGGTAGCTGCTGTGGCAACACCTTTTGTCCGCTCTTGGTACCCAAGCGCCAAAGCTGAGGCTGCAGGGGCTGCAGTCACCCAAGATATCAGCTCTATTGAAGCGGGACAGATGATTGTCGTCAAATATCGCGGTAAACCGATCTTTGTGGTAAAACGTACCGAAGACATGTTGAGCACGCTTGAGTCAGTTAAGCCATTACTATCTGACCCTAATTCAGAGGCATCGTTACAACCAGAGTATTGCCAAAACCCAGAGCGTTCTTTGACACCAGAGGTCTTGGTAGTCGAAGGCGTGTGTACGCATTTAGGCTGTGCACCGAACTACCGCCCTGATGTGGGCGCAACCGATTTGGGTGGTAACGACTGGTACGGCGGCTTTTTTTGCCCCTGTCACGGATCAAAATATGACTTAGCAGGCCGGGTTTATAGTGGCGTTCCTGCACCGCTGAATTTACCTGTTCCAGAATATAGCATGGACGGTACCATCTTGACGGTTGGGGAGGCTTAATATGAGTATGGGTAAAAAGTTAATGCATTGGGTGGACGCGCGTTTCCCAGCGACTGAAACCTATGAATACCACATGTCAAAGTACTATGCACCAAAGAACTTTAACTTTTGGTACTTCTTTGGCGTATTGTCAATGATCGTATTGGTCAACCAGTTGGTGACCGGTATTTGGCTGACGATGATGTACAACCCTAGTGCCGAGGGCGCATTTGCGTCTGTAGAATACATCATGCGTGATGTTAAAGGCGGTTGGCTCATCCGTTATATGCACTCGACTGGCGCCTCAGCGTTCTTCGTCGTGGTGTATTTGCATATGTTTAGAGCACTGCTCTACGGCTCATATCAGAAACCTCGTGAGCTTATTTGGCTCATCGGTATGGGCATCTATTTGGCTCTTATGGCCGAAGGTTTCTTTGGATACCTGCTCCCTTGGGGCAACATGTCATTTTGGGGTGCTCAGGTTATCTTAAACCTTCCTGCGGCGCTGCCGGTGATTGGTGACGGTCTTGCGGAGTGGGTACGTGGTGACTATATCATCTCAGGTATCACCCTAAACCGCTTCTTTGCGCTACACGTTGTCGCCATCCCATTGGTCCTTGTGGGCTTGGTCTTTATGCACATTGTCGCATTGCACCATGTGGGCTCTAACAACCCTGATGGTATCGATATCAAAAAGCTAAAAGACAAAAACGGCGTACCATTAGACGGTATCGAATTCCATCCATACTACACTGTGCATGATATGGTGGGTATCGTGGTATTCTTTATCTGTTTCTTTGCAGTAGTGTTCTTCTTCCCTGAGGGCGGCGGCTTCTTCCTTGAGCCACCTAACTTTGAAGCAGCGAACTCTCTAAAAACACCAGAGCATATCGCACCAGTATGGTACTACACACCGTTCTATGCCATCTTGCGTGCGGTTCCAAGTAAGCTGGGCGGGGTCATCGCCATGGGTGCGGCCATCGCTGTACTATTCTTGATACCGTGGCTCGACAGATCACCTGTACGCTCAATACGCTACAAAGGTATCTTGTCTAAGATTGCACTAACTGTCTTTGCTATTAGCTTTATAGTACTAGGCTACTTGGGTGCAACACCTGCGACGCCAACTGCGACGATCATGTCACGTATATTCACCATTCTGTATTTCTTGTTCTTCTTGTTGATGCCGTTTTACACTGCAATCGAGAAGTGTAAACAGCCACCAGAACGCGTTACCGGAGGTCACTAATGAGCACGCTAATCAAATCCCTAGCTGGTCTAGGCTTAGGCGCGGCATTGAGTTTGACTGCTGGTAGTGCGCTGGCAGCAGGCGGCGGCGGATGTGGTACTTTTACCAATGCCGACGGCGTGGTAGAACCTTTGGCTTGTAGTGAAGCCCCCATTGATTTTACCAATAAAGGCTCGCTACAAAACGGTGCAAAAATCTTTATGAACTACTGTGCTGGTTGTCACTCTGCACAGTACGTTCGTCATTCACGCATCGCCAAAGACTTGGATATTCCACCTGAGCTGGTCGAAAAATACCTAATGGTCACCACTGATCAAATCGGTGACCATATCACCGCTGAGATTGACCCTGAGGTTCAAGCAGCATGGTTTGGTGCGGCGCCACCAGACTTATCGCTTGAAACCAGACTACGCGGTGATGACTGGGTTTATACTTATCTATTGTCATTTTATGAAGATCCAAGCCGTCCTTGGGGTTCAAACAACTTAGTACTGGCAAACGCGGCAATGCCTCACGTATTGCATAACATGCAAGAAGAGCTTAGTGCTGAAGAGTTTGAATCTGAAGTTGGTGACTTGGTCAACTTTATGGCGTGGATGGCAGAGCCTGTCCGTCATGACCGCCAAGTGATTGGTTTCTTTGTGATTTTATTCTTGTTAGTATTACTGATCCCAGTTTACTTACTCAATAAAGAGTTCTGGAAAGACGTAAAGTAATAGAGTCATAAACATAGCTTATCGCTATAAAAACTTGGTCATAATAGACACAAAAAGGCACTACTTTGGTAGTGCCTTTTTTCATTTTGCTGCACCGTATTTTGTACGTGTTACTATAGCGTGGACAATAGAGGCTTATAATAGGACAAACACTTATCCATATGGCACTCATCCATCGCGTTTACGTACACTGGCTTGATAATCGGCTCTACTTTGTTTACGATGACACCCTTTACTATGAACATTAGGCTTTCATGATTGATGCAAATGACATTCCAAGTAGTCAGCTAATCTTATATGCTGATAACGGCTA
Source organism: Psychrobacter sp. CAM01 (assembly GCF_032842965.1). Classification (NCBI taxonomy): domain Bacteria; kingdom Pseudomonadati; phylum Pseudomonadota; class Gammaproteobacteria; order Moraxellales; family Moraxellaceae; genus Psychrobacter; species Psychrobacter sp. CAM01. The sequence goes on along the minus strand of NZ_JAWJBL010000008.1, from coordinate 690,758 downwards.
CGACAGTCATGTGGTGCGCCTACTACTTGAAGAAAAAAAGCTCGATTATTACTTGTCACGTTTGCACTCTGAGCGCCCCGAGGACTTGACTGAGCTAAACCCCTATCATACCCTGCCTGTGTTGCAGCAACGTGATATTGCTCTTTATGAAATCAACGTGATTTTTGAATACTTAGAAGAGCGCTATCATACCAATAAGCTGCTCCCTGAAGCACCGCAAGAGCGCGCACAGTTTCGCCAATTGGCATGGCGCATCCAGCATGATTGGCTGGTGCTCGGCAGGCAACTACTGACACATCCTGATAGTTTTAATAAAGCAAAAGCTGTCATTGCCAAAAAACAGCTGAGTGATTCTTTGATCACGCTTGCGCCTTTGTTTGCGCATAAGCCTTATTTTATGGCAGATGATTTTGGCTGGTGTGACGTGTTGTTAGCGCCTTTACTGTGGCGACTAGAAGACATGGACATAGCGCTACCGCGTGCGATTAGTCGGCCTTTATTGGACTACCAGCAGCGTATCTTTGAGCGCGAGAGCTTCCAAAGAAGTGTGCGCTAATTAGACAACGCTCGATGTCTGTCTCAAAATAAAAAATGTAAAAAGAATAAAAACCAAACAAACAGTGACTACGCAAAAATTAGTCCCACCATATTTGCCTGTTGCAAACAATGTATTATTTAAAATAGTAGACTGTTGTCACAGATGACCGTTTATCTCATAACCCATATTTAGTATAGGAAATCATTAGATGAGCGATACCACTTCTCTCACCCCAACTCGCCCTTATATGGTACGCGCCCTTTACCAATGGATAGAAGACAATGCGCTGACGCCCTATCTGATGGTCGATGCGACGGCCAAAAACGTCCAGGTACCAACCGAACATGTGCAAGATGGCCGTATTGTACTCAATATTGCCAGCCGTGCGACAGGCAACATGCGTATGGACAATGACTATATCCAGTTCAGCGCTCGTTTTGGCGGCGTCTCACAAGAGATTTGGGTGCCATTGACGGCGGTGATGGGTATTTATGCCAAAGAAAACTCGCAAGGCATGTTTTTTGATCCAAACGAGTATGATAATTATGAGCCAGAAGAGCAGCACACGACGCCAAAGGCTGACAAGCCTAAACCCAAACGCGATAACAAAGCGGGTCTAAAAGTCTTAAAGTAACAGAAATCTCCAACACCTTGGTCTTTAGCCCACAAAAAAGCCAGTCATATGAACCATGACTGGCTTTTTGTCTGTTTAACACTCTATAAAGCTAAAAACCTAAGCTAGTGCCAAACAGCGATAATTAAGCAGCTGCCTGCCGACTACGTTCTTGGTAGCGTGACACCGCGTTGGCCTTGGTACTTGCCGCCGCGGTCTTTGTAGCTGGTTTCACAAACATCATCGCTATCGCTTTGGAAAAACAGCATCTGTGCGACCCCTTCACCCGCATAAATACGCGCAGGTAAATTGGTGGTATTACTAAACTCAAGCGTCACGTGCCCTTCCCACTCAGGCTCAAGTGGTGTGACGTTGACGATGATGCCACAGCGTGCGTAAGTAGACTTGCCAAGACAAATAGTCAGGACATCGCGCGGTATGCGGAAGTACTCAACAGTACGCGCCAGCGCAAATGAGTTGGGCGGAATGATGCACTCATCACCAACGATATCGATAAAGCTTTTATCATCGAAGTTTTTGGGATCGACCACCACAGAGTGTACATTGGTAAAAACTTTAAACTCAGGGGCACAGCGTACATCGTATCCGTAGCTTGAGGTGCCATAGCTGACCAAACGCTCGCCTGCATCGTTGAAACGTACTTGACCCGCCTCAAATGGCTCAATCATGCCATGTTCTTCAGCCATTTTGCGAATCCAGCGGTCAGATTTGATAGACATTTTTGTTCCTTAGAAAATAGTAATATAGGGATTGGGCGCTGACGATAGCGCATCAATGACCCAGAGGCTGTTATGATTACCACCCTCTAAGAGACACGCTTCGTATATTGGTAGCGGTGATTATACGGAATTGAGCACTGAATTTATAGAGCTGTCACTATTTATCATGCAAACCATTTAACAGCCAAACTGCTTGACAACCAAAATTTTAACATCCGAGTCAACCGAGTAACTTTATAAAAATCAGGCATATCTAGGCTACCATTTGGCAAAATGGTCTTCTGCCAATCCCATAACATGATCGAGCCTAATGACGGTATCGCCCAGCCGTATCTCTCCACTATACCAGCCAAGCCATTGCTCAAAAATACTGGCCAGCACGCCAAAGTTATCAGTTTTTTGATAGACAGTCATGGGCGTAAAGGTCAAATCAATATCGACATTGCTCCAGCCAAGGTTTTGATGATAAACACGCCAAGTACTTGGCACAGCTGACTGCGAGTCCTTACGTACAAACATCACAGGCGGTAGATAATGTATCCTCCCATCTAGCCAGCAGGCATTTTCGCTCATACCTGTTTCATTGACACCCATCGATAAGTTCAGTAAAAAATGGCGACCATCGGGCAAATAATGATTGATACATGTCCAAAACCAATTGGTCTTGCGGCGCATATAGCCCAGCGTCCAATCTAAATTGGCAATTGCAGACGCATCAAAGTCTATTTGCTTGGTTTGGCTGCCAGCCGTAACCGCAGCGGTATTAAATACCGACGCTTCTTTGATACGCATGTGTCCCATGATTGCTGTCAGTGGCTCTTTTTGCGTGTATGTCCAGCCGCGCCTGCCCGTTGGGGTGCAGATCGCAAGTGGCTGCGCTTGCCGCTGTAGCGTAGCATCAAGCGTAATGTGTTTACTATCCAATGCTACTGCGATTTGTGAAGGCGTAAAATCTAATGTTACGGTCAGCTTATTATGAGTAAATGCCATTCGCCCTTGATAGCAATCACCTATTAGCTGCGTCTGCCGTGTCAAAGGCTGCAAAGCTTCACAAACCTCTAGCTCATCAATCTCATCGTTATAAAGGTAGACAAAGGCGCTGGTGGCAAGCTTGATGGTCGCCAGTGCCAAACAGATGCGATAAGGCGGCTGGATAATTTGGATAAAGCAAAATTGATTGGCTTTGAGATCTTTTCGCCAGTTTGGCAGCGGCTTTTGCGAGATCAGATAACTGTGGTAGTCAAGATAATTGATGCTTTTGACTTGCGTAAATACCCCAAAAGTGGGCTGTCCCTCTTGGATAAGCTGTTCAATAACTGGTCTTGCACTCACAGATGAGTGCGGCTGATTTTGTGCGTTGGGGCTGGGGTTTTGGTTCATGTTTACGGCATCCTAGCCAAATTTTATCGTGAGACTACCCGTCCTTGGTAGCCAACGGTGGTGCTTATGACGCTTCTTTTCGCTTGTCTTGCAGACACCCAAATGGCTTCTCTTATCACCTTAATCTCTATATCGGTCAAACCATCTGCTAGCGTTTGTGTCACATCGGTAACGGCTATCGCGCTCGTCCACAAAAAGTGCCGAGGAAACTTCTTTAATAACTCAGCAAACACTGTTGAAAACTTATTAAAATCAGCGATCACCATGCGGCGATTGCTAAATTCGGCGTTGATTTGATACCGTTTGCTACTACCGTCTTTGTAATAGCAAACAGCAATTATTTGATTGTTTGAAAGCTCGATCACATATATCGGCGGGCGCAATAACTTCAATAACACATACTGCTTGGGAATATCGTCCAAATAACGTCGATAAATCGATACGCTCACCATACTTCCTTGTTATAAACCACGTTCTTTATGGAAAAAATGGAAAAATACGCTTAGGCTATCTTGCTATTATTCGAGCCGCGCGCAAAACTTATCAAAAAATCCGCTTATCATCGACTGGTTTGGCAAATTTTGCAATATTGGCTTCGATGTTTTTGGCAATGCTCAAATAATAAGAGGCAAACTCATCGTCAGCCAAGACGCTTGGCACCCCTTTGTCCACTTGGGCGCGGATGCCACTGGCAAGTGGCAGCTGGCCTAGTAGTGGCACCTGATACTGCTCAGCGATAAACTCGCCGCCACCGCTGCCAAAGATAGCCTCGGTATGGTTGCAGTTACTACAAGTATGTAAGGCCATGTTTTCTACCACACCCAGTACGGGGATATTGGTTTTGTGAAACATCTCAACGCCCTTTTGCGCATCCATCAAGGCCACATGCTGCGGTGTTGTCACAATTACCGCCCCTGTAACAGGGATACGCTGCGCCAATGTCAGCTGAATATCGCCCGTACCTGGTGGCATATCAATCACCAAATAGTCCAATTGTGGCCAGTTGGTTTGATTGTATAGCTGCATCAGGGCGCCCGTGGCCTTGGGGCCGCGCCACGCGACAGGAGTGTTGTCACTATCGAGCAAGCTACCTATCGAGAGCATGGCCATGCTGTGCGCCTCGACAGGCACAAACTGCTCGTTTTCTAGCTCAGGCTTGATATCCGCCACACCCAGCATCGTTGGCATACTAGGGCCGTAGATATCGGCATCTAGCACGCCCACACGGTTGCCAAGCTTTTGTAATGCCAAAGCAATATTGACTGTCGTCGTTGATTTGCCGACGCCGCCTTTGCCTGAGGCCACCACAATGATATGACGAATACGTGGGTGCGCCGCCAGTGATGCTTGCGTCGGCGCAGCCTTAGTAATCGGTGGTTCGCTACTTGTCGGCTCTTGGTCTACTTGGGTAGCAGGTTTGGCGTGAGTGGCCATGGCATCTGTCGTCTTTGGCATCGATTTGGGCGTCGCTTTGGGCAAGCTTGCACCGGCGCCTTTAGCATCGGCTGGTAGGCGCACATTCATATGAATGGTTCTGATACCATGCGGATGCAGCAGTTGACCCAGCTCCTGTTGTATCTGTTCAGGGTTACTGTCTTTGGGTAAGCGCAAATCTAAGGTGAGCACTTGCCCGTCGCGCTCAAGCCCCGTCACCATCGTGGCAATGCTAACGGTGCCGACTTCATAGCCGAGCAAGACTTTATCGACCGCGCTATCACGCTCGGCGCGCTGCTGCGGTGTTTCGGCTTTGGGTTTTTTCTTCATAAAATTAAACATGGCTATCATGACTACCTATTTTGCAAGTGGGCCGGTAAGACAACTCGAGCAATACCGTCATCGCGCTGGTCAATAATATATCATCAGCTTTTTGTCTACCCTTATTATCCGACAGTGTAGCTCAATTGACGCTATAAAAAAACCACAATGCCAGTGGGAACACGCGCGCCGACGATGCCTATGGCAAAAACCAAATCAACCAATCGCCAAAAACTTCGAGGCGATAAATAAATAGATCAGTACCCCCGACGCATCACACACTGAAGTGATCAAAGGCGCACTGGCGGCGGCAGGGTCAAAGCCTAATTTGTTCAGTACAAATGGTAAGCTCATGCCGATCACACAACCAATCATCACCACCGATATCATGCTAAGCGCCAGCACCAGCGACACCACGGCATCACCGCGAATATAACCGATGATAGAGATCGCCACCGCCATGGTGGCACCGAGCATCAACGCCACCAGAGCCTCACGACCAAGTAAGGAAAACCAATCGCGCATCACCACATCACCCGTGGCCAGTGCCCGTACCATCAAGGTTGCAGACTGCGAGCCGGCGTTGCCACCACTATCGACCAATAGCGGCAAAAAAAACACCAGCACTAAATTGGCGGCAATCACCTCTTCAAAATTTGCAATACTCAAACCAGATAGCAAGTTACCAAACACCAAAAACACCAGCCAAAACACCCGTTTGCGGTAGAGCATACGGATACTGACGTCTTTTAGCTTACCGACCATGGTCGAGACACCACCCGACTTATGAAAATCGTCGGTGGCTTCATCATTGACCACATCGATCGCATCATCATGAGTGACGATCCCGACCAGAGCGCCACTGTCATCAGTAATGGGCAAGGCGATCAAATCATAACGCGCGATGGTCTTAGCGACGTCCTCTTGGTCATCATGGACATTACACGACACCACGCTACTCATCATCAGATCCGCGATACGCTGTTCAGGCGATGCCAAAATCAATACACGTAAGGACACCACGCCCAACAGCTTGCGCGCCGCATCGATGACATAAGCATGATAAATGGTCTCAGCATCCGGCGCCTCTAAGCGTAGCGCGGCCAACGCCTCAGCGACACTCATCTGAGCGCTCAAGGTCGCATAATCTGAGGTCATCAGCGCCCCAGCGGTACGCTCTTCATAGGCGGAGAGTCTGCGAATGTCTTCGCGCTCTGCCTGTGCCAATGCTGGTAGCAGGGCATCACGCTGCGCTTGATTGAGGCGCTTATATAAATCGGTACGCTCATCAGCTGGCATCTCACCGACTATCTTTGCTAGGCTTGCCCGCGGGAACACCTGCGCCATGGCGACCTGAATATCAGGCGCTAAATATGCAAACACTGTCGCACGATTGGGCAGTCGCTGTAGTAATGGCCACGCAAGCGTGGGTGTCATTAATGCCAGTACGTCAGCGCTATCGATAGGTCGCAGGTCTTGCAACTGCTGTACCGACTCATCAAGTTGCTGCTGTGCGACAGCTCGGCTTAATTTGGCTGCAAACGTTTCTGCAAAATCTTTCTCATTCATCATTGTCACTCCGTGCAGCGCGAAGTCAGGCAACAGGCGCTCATAAAAAAGAGCCAATACAATTGGCTCAAGTCAACATAAAATCAAATCCTAATGGATTGGTCTTTTATTAGCAAGCTGATGATGACCAAATGCCTCAAATAGCCAGCAAACTACAATCACGGTCAGTTTTGTCAAAGTTGATAGCACAAACATCGATGGTATCAATTTATCTAAAAGCGTCATAAACCCGCGACTGGCTCAGTTTGGATTTTATTAATTCATAAACCAACCATGGCTGGCGACGATGGATTGCCCAGTAAAGACATTGCTTGGGAATGCTGCTAAAAACAAGGCCAGCTGGGCAATATCATCGACCGTGGTAAACGCTTTATCGACGGTATTGACCAACATAATGTCATTCACCACTGACTCTTCACTGATGCCTTTTTCGGCGGCTTGTTCAGGGACTTGTTTTTCGACCAGTGGGGTTTTGACAAACCCAGGGCAGATCACATGCGCGCGGACATGATGAGGCGCGCCTTCTTTTGCCAGCACACGGCACAGCCCTAGGAGTCCATGTTTGGCAGTGACATACGGCGCTTTATATAGCGATGCTTCGTGCGAATGCACTGAGCCCATATAGATGATCGTACCGCCTTTGTCATCTTTATACATATGCTGCGTGGCCGCTTTGGTGGTCAAAAACGCCCCGTCCAAATGAATGGCGAGCATTTTTTTCCAGTCTGCAAACGCCATCTTATCGATAGGGTCAATGATCTGAATACCGGCATTGGAGACGAGAATATCGATACTGCCAAACGTATCGACCAGCTGCTGCACGCCAGCGTTTACTGCAGCTTCTGATGTGACATTCATTTCAATAGCAAGTGCCCGACCACCAGCTGACTCGATGGCATCGGCCGTTTGCTGGGCGGCGGCCAGATTGATATCGGCAATACCAACCGCGGCGCCTGCCTTGGCATAGGTTTCGGCGATATCGCGTCCGATACCACTTGCAGCGCCTGTGACCAGTGCCACTTTACCTGTCAAATCTTGTTGTAACTGGGTCGCCATACGCGATCATCCTTTATCAGTTGGCTGTGTTCAGTCTGTGTGGGCCGTCGTTATTGCACAATGTTCACTGGCGTTTTTTCTTGTAGCTCCTCAAAGCTGACACCCTCTGCCAATTCCACCAGCTTTAGGCCATCGTCGGTGACGTCTAATACCGCAAGCTCGGTGATGATACGATCGACCACGCCTTTGCCCGTCAAGGGGAGCGCGCATTCTGCAAGGATTTTTGGGTCGCCGTGTTTGTTGACTTGCTCCATCAGTACAATCACGCGCTGTACGCCTGCGACCAAATCCATCGCCCCGCCCATGCCTTTGACCATTTTTTTGGGGATCATCCAGTTGGCCAAATCGCCTTTTTCTGAGACTTCCATCGCGCCGAGTATCGCCAGATTGACATGCCCACCGCGAATCATCGCAAATGACTCTGAGCTACTAAAGTAACTGGCACCCGGCTCTGCAGTGACGGTTTGCTTGCCGGCGTTAATCAAGTCGGCATCGACATTCTCCGCCGTTGGAAACTCGCCAATACCTAATAAGCCATTTTCAGACTGCAGCCAGACATCTACCCCTTCAGGAATGTAGTTGGCCACGAGGGTCGGTAATCCGATGCCCAAATTTACATAATAGCCGTCTTGCAACTCTTGTGCGGCACGCTGTGCCATCTGTTCTCTTGTCCATGCCATGGTGATTTCCTTATTTTTATAACCACTCGAAAAAATATGATTTGCGGCATCCAACTCGCCTAGTCTACAAAATGTAGCACTTAGGGTTATCTTGCTTACTGCTCAATTTTTAGAAGTGGTATTACAATATTCTATTATTAATGTCATCTTTGAAAGGTTTGGATAAAACCATTAACTAAGCACTCTCAGCGGCTTTGGTGGTGGTTTTTTCGATGCGTTTTTCAGGAGTCGTATTTAATACAATGCGCTGCACAAAAATACCGGGTAGGTGTACTTCATCTGGGTCAAGGCTGCCTGTCTCGACGATTTCTTCGACCTCGACGATGGTCACTTTGCCTGCCATCGCGCAATCTGGGTTGAAGTTACGGGCGGTCTTATTAAAGATTAAATTGCCTGCCTTATCGGCCTTTTGCGCTTTAATCAATGCCACATCGGCGCGCAGTGAATGCTCTAGCACATAAGTACGGCCGTCAAACTCACGGGTTTCTTTGCCTTCAGCGACCAATGTACCAACGCCTGTGGCGGTATAAAACGCAGGGATACCTGCACCGCCTGAGCGCAGTTTTTCGGCCAAGGTGCCTTGCGGCGTTAGCTCTACTTCAAGCTCGCCGGCCAAATACTGACGCTCAAACTCTTTGTTTTCGCCGACGTAAGATGAAATCATCTTTTTGATTTGACGGGTTTGTAGTAGTAATCCTAAGCCAAAGTCATCGACACCGGCGTTATTACTGATACAAGTCAAATCTTTGACACCGCTATCACGTAGCGCCTCGATTAATGCTTCAGGAATCCCGCACAGACCAAACCCGCCAATGGCAAGCGTCTGCCCATCGCTGACGATGCCTTTTAGCGCCTCTTCGGCACTACTGTATACTTTTGAGCGACTCATATTTATCTCCTTGCAAGTCTGTTTTTTTGTTATTAACGTCCATTATCTATTTACTGTGCCAATCAATAGCGTATTGGCTGTTTTAAATTTAAATCAATACATTTTCTATCGATATATCATATACTAAATACTTATGCTAACTTAACATATAATTCTCGTAGCGAGAAGACAATAACGCTAAGAACGAATGAGACAGCGAAGTATGAGGCAATTCAACATCATATTACTCTAGATTAATGTTTGATAAAAAATCAAAAATTCCATATTTTGATTAATTTTATTGACCTACACAAACATGCCCTGCATACTCGCTGATTGAACTTTGCCAAGGAGGGCGATTATGTTTAGCACATTTGCTATTGTCATTACGTTATTATTATTGATGTTCTTTGCTTATCGCGGTTATTCAGTGCTGATATTAGCACCGATTATGGCGACGCTGGCCGTATTACTGTCGGGCGACTTTCTTAGCAGTATTCCGGCTTATACCGATGTGTTTATGGGCGCGTTAAGTGGGTTTTTGCTTAAGTTTTTCCCCATATTTTTGTTAGGTGCGCTATTTGGGCGCTTGATGGCAGACTCAGGCGCGGCGACAGCGATTGCCAATACCGTGGTCGAAAAGCTCGGTGCTAGCAAAGCCATTCTCGCCGTCATCTTAGTCTGCGCTATCTTGACCTACGGCGGTGTGTCGTTATTTGTTGTGGCCTTTGCCATTTATCCAATCGCCAAGGATTTATTTAAGGCGGCGGATGTACCCAAGCGCTTGATTCCAGCGGCGATTGCGCTTGGCTCCTTTACCTTTACCATGACAGCATTACCAGGCACGCCAGCCATTCAAAACGCCATCCCAATCCCATACTACAATACCAACGTTTTTGCCGCGCCGATACTGGGTATCATCGGCGGTACCATTATGTTTGTCTGCGGCTGGCTATGGCTACAGACACGCGCCAAAAAAGCCAATGCCGCAGGTGAAGGCTATGGTCAGCATGACGAAACAGATGTGGGCGGTGTTGGTGCGGTTAAAAAAGAAACCGAAACTCTCAGTACGCATCCTACCTCATTTACCGTTGCGATGATTCCGCTGGTGTTGGTCATCGCTCTCAACGCTGTTCTGACCTATTTCATTTTTCCGTCAATGGACTTTAGCGGCTTACAAGCGCAGTTTCCTGATCTCAATATCGCAGGCTCGCTTGGCCTTTGGTCAATTATCATCTCGTTGGTCGTTGCTTGTACGGTTTTAATTGTGCTGCGTATTGGTCATTGGAATAATCTAAAAAAAACCATCAACCGTGGTACTTACGACTCGATGTTGCCGATTTTTAATACCGCCTCAGAGGTCGGTTACGGCGCGGTGATTGCCTCACTCGCAGGCTTTCTTATCATTCGTGATAGCATCTTAAACCTAAATCCTGACAATCCTTTGATTTCAGAAGCGGTGGCAATGACGACCTTGGCAGGTATCACTGGCTCCTCGTCTGGTGGCTTGAGCATCGCTCTGTCAACCTTGGGTGAGGACTATCTTAGAATGGCAGTCAATGCTGGTATCGACCCTGAGCTGATGCACCGTGTAGCGGTCATGGCGGCAGGCGGCCTGGATACCTTGCCGCACAGTGGCGCGGTCATCACCTTGCTGGCTATTTGTGGCTTGACTCACAAGCAGTCGTATCTCAACCTAGCCATGGTCACCATCGTGATTCCGCTGGTCGCAGTGGTCGCTATCATTATCTTAGGGACGATGTTTGGCTCTTTTTGATCGTACCGCTTGCCTAGCCTTAGCGCACCTCATTCTACAACCGTTTTATTTTCGATTGAAGATAACCACGAATACCACCCACTTAGCCTGCGCTCGGTGGGTTTTTTATGTCAAAGCGATGCTGTTTTTTTATAAAAAATCGGTCATCACTTAGCGTTAATTACTAAGGAATATCACAAATTTGGCCGAATTACGGTATCATAGGCACACTTTTTAGACTTTTGCTTATTTTAGAAGTTTTTAGCCTTGATAACGTCATCATCATATCTTTATAAACATCGTGTGACGTTTGATAACCAACCCATTTATACAAAAATATAGGTGATAAAAGTGCGTGAGATTTTAGTAACCAGTGCGCTGCCCTACGCCAATGGCTACATCCATTTGGGGCACCTTGTAGAATACATTCAGACAGACATCTGGGTACGTGCCATGAAGGCGCAAGGCCATCAGGTCACTTATGTCTGTGCCGATGACGCGCACGGTACAGCCATCATGCTCAAAGCAGAAGCCAATGGCGTCACGCCAGAAGAGCAAATCGCCTCAGTCAAAGCCTCACACGAAGCAGATTTTGCGAAGTTTTTGATTGAATTTGACAACTACCACAGCACCCACTCGGATGAAAACAAGCATTTCTCAGAGCTGATTTATCGTCGTCTTAATAACGCCGGCCACATTAGCACAAAGGATGTCGAGCAATTGTTTGACCCCGAAAAACAATTGTTTTTGGCCGATCGATTTGTCAAGGGAGAGTGCCCAGAATGCGCTAGCCCAGACCAATATGGTGATAACTGTGAAGTCTGCGGCACCACCTATGATGCCACCGAGCTAAAAAACCCCTATTCGACGTTGTCGGATGCCACGCCGGTACTCAAAACCTCAAAGCATTATTTCTTTGATTTGCCAGAATTTGAGCAGTTTTTAAAAGACTGGACCCGCAGTGATGAGCGCTTGCAAGTCTCGGTCGCCAATAAACTGCAAGAATGGTTTGAAGCGGGTCTCACCAGTTGGGATATCTCTCGCGATGCGCCGTATTTTGGTTTTCAGATACCCGATACGCCAAGCGATGAGCCAGACAAATACTTTTATGTATGGCTAGATGCGCCAGTGGGCTACATGGCCAGCTTTAAAAACCTCTGTGATAAGCGAGCGGGAACCGAAAACGAATTGGACTTTGATCGGTATTGGGCACAGGAAAATGAGCACAAAACCGAGGTGTATCACTTCATCGGTAAAGACATCGTGTATTTCCATGCGCTATTTTGGCCTGCCATGCTAGCCGGTAGTGAATTCCGCACGCCAACGGGCGTTTTTGCCCATGGTTTCTTAATGGTCAATGGCGAAAAAATGAGTAAGTCGCGCGGCACTTTTATCAAAGCTGAGACTTATGCCGAGCACTTGCACCCTGAGTATCTGCGTTATTACTTCGCCAGCAAGCTATCGGATAAGGTCGAGGACATTAACCTTGATTTAGAAGACTTTATGCAAAAGGTCAACTCTGATTTGGTGGGTAAAGTGGTCAATATCGCCAGTCGCAGCGCCGGTTTTATCGTCAAAAAATACGACGGAATGCTCTCAGAAGTCTGCGCTGAGCCTGAGTTGTTAGAAGACATCACCAAAACGGGCGATGAGATTGCGGCTGCTTATGAAAACCGCGAGTTCTCCCGTGCCATGCGCCTTATCATGCAGTGCGCGGACAAGGCCAACGAGTATATCGATGGCAAAAAACCATGGTCACTTGCCAAGCAAGAAGGCACTGAGCAAGAGGTGCAAGACGTCTGCTCGGTGGCGATTAATATTTTCCGTCAGCTCATGGTTTATCTTGCGCCCGTATTGCCTGAGCTGACCGCCAATGCTAAAACGTTTTTGAATATTGAAGATTTAAGCTTTGCCAGCCGCAATGAGTGGCTACTGGGTCATAAAATCAATAAATTCAAGCCACTCATGCAGCGTATCGAAGAAAAAGACGTCACCGCCATGATCGAAGACTCCAAAGCATCGCTAACCCAGAGTGAGACGCCAGCGGCTGAGCAGCCGGCTTCTGCCGCAGACAACGCAAGCGAGTCAGACGACTATATCGGTATCGAGGATTTTGCCAAGGTTGAGATGAAAGTGGCGCACGTGGTCGCGTGCAACCATGTCGAAGGTGCAGACAAACTATTGCAATTTACCCTAGATGTCGGCGAAGACAAACCACGCAACGTGTTTAGCGGTATTCGTAAGTTTTATGAGCCTGAGCAATTGGTTAATAAAAAAGTGATCTGCGTCACCAATCTGGCGCCGCGCAAGATGAAGTTTGGTGTCTCAGAAGGCATGGTACTCTCAACCGGTCATCCAAAGACAGGGCTTACGGTCGTCACCTTGCCAGATGACTGCGTGATTGGCGATACATTAGCGTAAAGTCGGTTTTGAGCGTGATGCTCTTTGTACATTTATGATTTTTTTGTTTCAAAAAAGACGTCCAAGTGACGTCTTTTTTGCGTTTTTGCCAATAAAAGCTGAGAAACGCCATCGTCAATATATCTGGCGAGACGACTGATGACGAACTCGCCTTAATTTTTTATTGCGATAACTTACATTACTGTCATAATATGGACGTAATAATCATGGATTGATTATTTTTATGTTCGCCCGTTATCTCAGCATGTACATAATATTGACTCGGGTAACCTGCACTTCTTTAACCGACGAGCCAGAATAACATGACCTTTGCTACTACTTTACGCTTTAGCCTATATGGTGCCGCCATGAGCGCTGCCCTTGGACTACTGGGCTGCTCAGACGCCACCGACACCGCCGCCGATAGCGCTGGTATTGATGCCGACAAACCTGCCAAGACCTTGGCCATCACTCAGATCGTCGAACATCCATCGCTAGATGAGATGCGCCGCGGTATTATTGATGAGCTGGCTGATAATGGCTACATCGAAGGTCAAAACCTCACAGTGAACTTCCAAAGTGCGCAGGGTAATACTGCCACCGCAGGGCAAATCGCCAAACAGTTTGCCGGCGACAACCCTGATGCCATCGTCGCTATATCGACGCCCTCGGCACAGTCAGTGGTGGCCTCTACCAAAACCGTCCCTGTGATTTATACCGCCATCTCAGACCCTGTGGCAGCGAAACTCATCGATGCCAATGATGTGCCTATCCAGTCAAATGTCACTGGCCTATCAAGTGAGCTGCCTATCGAGCCGCAACTGGACAATATCAAAAAAATCGTCCCCGATGCCAAAACCATCGGCTATGTCTATAGCCCAGGTGAAGTCAACTCTGTGGTGGTGCTCGATCAGCTCAAAAAAGCCGCGCCAAATTATGGCCTTACCATCTTAGATGTCACGGCCAATCGCCCAACCGATGTCGCCATGGCAACGCGCAGCCTCTCAGGTCGTGCCGATGTCATTTATACCTCGCTTGATAACAACGTGGTATCAGCCTTTGAGGCCATGGCAGGCGCAGCCAACGAGCTGGATATTCCGGTGATTGCCTCGGACGAGTTTAGCGTACGACGCGGCGCGACCGCTGCACTTGGAGTCAATGATTATGACTTTGGTCGTACCACAGGCAAGATGGTCTATCGCGTGCTAAATGGTGAGGCCGTGAGCGCCATCAAGCCTGAGGTCATGAACACCTTAACCTTGTACGCCAGTCCAAAGCATGCGGCGGAGCAAGGCGTAAGCTTGAGTGAGGATGTGCTAAAAAACGCCATCAATATCGACAAAAAAGCACAAACCACTGCACAGTAGTCATAGGGCGTGTGATGCAGTGATTTTATGACACAGTCAACTGACGTTATCCTTTACCCATTTATTAAATAATGTACGGACACATTATTATTTTCAGGAGTGAGAGCTATGTTTTATCAAAACCGTTTTGGTCATTTCAACTTCAGTAAGGCACTGTTATTAGGGGGCGTTTGTACTGCGATCTTAACTGGCTGTAATCAGACAGCCCAAGATACGGCCAATGCTGACGGTGCGACAGACAGTACCGCTACCCAAATGAAAACGGTCGCCATTACCGCTATTGTCGAGCATCCTGCCTTAGATGACGTGCGTAAAGGCGTGATCGACGAGCTCGATGAGGCAGGTTTTAAAGACGGTGAAAACCTAACGGTTAACTTTCAAAGCGCACAAGGCAATACGGCAACAGCCGGACAGATCGCCAAGCAGTTCGTCGCGGATGAGCCAGACGCTATCGTTGCGATCGCCACCCCATCCGCTCAGTCTGTTGCGGCAGCGACCAGCACCATTCCGATGGTGTTTTCGGCTGTGACCGACCCTGTCGCCGCCAAGCTAGTACCAAAACTTGATGGCTCAGGCACTAACGTCACTGGCGCATCAGATGCGCTACCCTATGAGCCGCAAATCGAGCTGATGCGTCAGATCATCCCAGACCTAAAAAACGTCGGTTATGTCTATAGCCCAGGTGAAGTCAACTCAACCATCATCCTAAAAAACCTAAAAGAAAAGCTGACGCCACTTGGTATCAATGTGCATGAAGCGCCAGCACAGCGTAGTAACGATATCGCTATGGCCGCCCGCAGTCTTGAGGGTAAGGTGGATATGATCTACACCTCAACCGATAACAACGTGGTGTCGGCTTATGAGTCGCTATACCAAATCGCCAAAGAAAGTAAGATTCCGCTGATTGCCTCAGACACCAGCTCAGTCGAGCGCGGTGCGGTGGCGGCGTTGGGCGTCAACTACTACGATCTTGGCCGCGAAACTGGCAAAATCGTTGTGCGTATCTTAAATGGTGAAAAAGCCGGCGCTATCCCTGTCTATACGCCGCAAGCGCTAGATTTGTATGTCAGTCCAAAACATGCGACTGAAGAAGGCATTACTTTGTCACAAGCGGTTATCGATAACGCCAAAGAAGTGATAGAATAACGCCCTTTTATCTTTGACGTCACATAGCAGCGTTTATCTATCAGAAAGACAACCAAACAGACAGCGCTATTCATGGCTGTCTGTCGTTGGTTTTGTCCGATGGGGCTATGCGATTAAAACCAAGGTAGCTTATGATCGTTATTCATCGTGATATGTTTTGGTTTACCCTAACCGCAGATTGTTTAATCTGTTAAATTCACCGCTTAGCTGTTTGGCGTTTATATAAGTGTGGCAATCGCCGCGCATTTATGTGACTCTCTCGCGCCGGACACTTGGTTATGACTTACTGATCTCTTATGTCTTTAATTGCTTTTTTTGGTGCGCTTGAAAGCGGTCTGATTTATGGCCTTGTTGCACTTGGCGTCCTGATCTCATTTCGTACGCTCGACTTTCCTGATCTGACGGCTGATGGCAGCTTTCCGCTCGGCGGCGCTGTCGCTGGTATCTCTATCGTCGCTGGTATCAATCCATGGCTTGCTTGCGCGTTTGGTATGCTCGCAGGATCAGTCGCAGGTATCGTCACGGCATGGCTCCACGTCAAGCTGGGTATCCTGCAGCTACTTGCCAGTATCTTGGTGATGGTCGCGCTATACTCTGTCAACTTGCGCATCATGGGTGCGCCAAACTTACCGCTCCTTGGTGAGACCACTGTATTTAGCAGCTTGGTAACTGATGGCAATGGCTATTGGATGCGCTGCTTAATTATTGGGGTGGTGATCTTACTGGCCAAGCTGTTTTTAGATTGGTTTTATAATACTGAAACTGGCTTGTCGATGCGCGCCACAGGCTCCAATCTACGGATGGCACAAGCCCAAGGTATCAACACCTCATGGATGACCATCATCGGTATGGCCATATCCAATGGTCTAATCGCACTGGCAGGTGCTTTGTTTGTACAAACACAAGGCGGCGCGGATATCTCTATCGGTATCGGTACCATTGTCATTGGTCTAGCAGCCGTCATCATCGGTGAGACCATCATTCCTGCCAAGCGTATTTGGCTGATTACCTTTGCTGTTATCGTCGGGGCGGTACTATATAAGCTGTTTATTCAGGTGGCGCTATCGAGCGATACACTACGTAGCATCGGCTTTGGTCCGCAGGATTTAAACCTAATCACCGCCCTACTGGTGGTACTGGCGCTGGTACTACCAAAAGCCAAAACTAAGTTTTTATCTCGTAAGGCTCGCGCTTAATAGTGGGTAAAGTAGCAATACAAGCTTGAAGTGACTGTCTTAAAGTGACAATAAGGAATAACAACTATGATGCAAGCCACAGATTTGCGGTTAACCTTTAACCCTGGCACGCCTATCGAAAATCCGGCGCTACGCGGCATCAATCTCAACATTGCTGATGATGAGTTTGTGACGGTGATTGGTACCAATGGGGCCGGTAAATCCACGTTTTTGAATGCTGTCAGTGGCACCACACGTGTCGATAGTGGCTCAATCTTACTCAATGGTATTGATGTCACCAAAAAAACCGCGCATCAGCGCGCGCACTGGGTCGCTCGCGTGTTTCAAGACCCGATGGCGGGCACCTGCGAGGCGCTTACCATCGAAGAAAACATGGCACTGGCGTACAAACGTGGCGGCAAGCGTGGGTTGAGCTTTGCCTTAAACCAAAGTAACCGTGATTTGTTTCGCGAAAAGCTATCCGTACTCAAACTGGGATTAGAAAACCGCTTAACTGACCGCATGGGATTGCTATCAGGCGGGCAACGTCAGGCAGTTAGCCTACTGATGGCCTCGCTCCAGCCTTCCAAAATCTTATTACTAGATGAGCATACGGCCGCGCTTGACCCGAAGACAGCGGCGTTTGTCTTGGAGCTGACTGATAAGATCGTCACAGACAACAGCCTTACGACAATGATGGTCACCCACTCTATGCAGCAGGCGCTGGCGCACGGCACGCGCACGGTGATGCTACATCAAGGCCAAGTGGTCTTGGATGTTGCAGGAGACACTCGTCGCGGCATGACCGTCCATGACCTACTCGATATGTTCGAGCAAACCCGTGGTGAAAAGGTCGAAGATGATAGCCTGATTTTAAGCTAAGTCGTTGATATTATGCACAGTGCTTATTTTAAAATAGATCCCCGATAGCTGGTAAGTAGACCGAAAAATGAGTCACCAGTAAGGACATGCCCTAAGAGTCAAGCAGCACCAGCTTTTGAATCAATTCACTGACATGCTGCGCTTGCATCTTTTTCATCACTTGTGAGCGGTGCACCTCGACTGTGCGCACGGCAATATCTAAGTGGTCGGCGATGACTTTATTGATATTACCTTGTAGCAGCTCATCGGCTACCAGCTTTTCTTTATCCGTCAGCTGAGCATACAGCTTGCGAATCTCGTACAGTTTGGCACGCTTGATGGTTAATGCTTGCGCCTGTGCCAATGCTTGCTGTAGACGCTGACTGCCTATGGGTTTTTCTAAATAGTCGGCCGCGCCCTGTTTGAGCATATTTACCGCATCCGCAATTTCGCCATTACCTGTCAAAGCGATGAGCGCCATAGGGCTATCATGATTATTCAGATACGCCTGTAGCGCCTGCCCGCTCATCTCCGGCATCATCAAATCACTGATGATGACAGCGGGACGATAGATATCTACCTGCTGCAAAAACGCTAACGCACTCGGCCATCCTTGTGCTTGCACCCCCAAGCTCCCAAGTAAAAACTCACAAGAGAGGCGCACGCTTTCTTCATCGTCGATGATATGGACGACAAGGGTCTCAGCGCTGGTTTTTGGTACATGGTCGGACGATATCATAGGCGTATATTGACCGTGCTCAGAGATGTGTGTCAAAGGGGAGAAAATCATATAAACCTTTTTGGCCCAATTGAGTGATGATAAATGATGGTGTTTTTAAATGTAGGTTGCACAGCATCGAAGGCATGCAGCACGTACGTAAAACTTATATCCATCACGCTTCACAATTTATAACCGTTTTCTGTTCAACTGGCTATATTACTGCCCGTTGTTTCTATCAAGTACAGACAGCGGCAAATAAAAAGAGACTTGCGCGCCTATCGTATTTGCTGGCGGCTGGCCTAGATGCGTGGGGAGCGACTGCAGTTTACCCTGTAAGGTACGCCGAAAGCGATAGGTCTGAGCGTTTGCCACAGGATATTTATCGAGCTCTGCGGCTACTTCGATATTACTTAGCGCTATCTGTGCCTCTATGGACTTACACAGTCGCTGACAAATCATCAGACCCAGCCCCAGACCATCCGCTTTGCTCGATTGCGCGGCATAATATCCAGATGCAGCGTCCTGCTGATGGGACTGAGCCAATTGCCGCGCATCAAACCCTCCTGCGTCGTCACTGACATGCAGCGCCAGCCACTTTTTGTCATGGCGGCTATCTATCTGACAGCGTAACGAGATACTTGTCGCACCTTGCTGGGCGGCATTGCTCATGGTATTGATGAGCAGTTGATCTAAGAGCAGATGCGGTAGGGTCACGCCTTTATAGTCGGTTGTCAGCCAAAAATCGATACCACTCGCTTTATCACCCAATAATAAAACACACTGCCGATAGGTCGCTATGATGTCGACCCTCACGTCATCGGTGGCGCTCCGCTGCGATCGTCCCGCCCAGCTGCGGATATTATTGACGACCGCCGCGACACGTTTGGTCTCATGGACGATCTGCTCTAAGGCAGTTTGTGTCATTTTATTATTTGCCTCTTTATTATTTGTCTCTGTTTTATGCTGATGCCGTATCAGCAATCCTTGTGCGTAGTTTTGAATAGTTGCCAGCGGCTGATTGATTTCATGGGCGATAGCACCACTCATCTCACCAATGACCGCAAAACGCTCTGATTGGCGCAGCTGCTCATCATAGTCACGAATGAGACGGTTTTGCCTCAGTATCTTTTGGCGGCGACGCCAAGCCAACCAGCTCATCCAGCCATAGTTGATGGTCGATATCAGAATAATAAACACCAGCACGCCGACTCCCAGCCGATGTTCTTGTATCCAGTCGAGCAAATGAGCGCTGAGCGGTTTTTGGGCTGGATGACGCTGCATCTCATACAAGACACGCTCAGCCTCCATGCTAGACTCTGGAGGAAGCCAGCGCAGTCCTGCCGTAGACATTGGCTCTGCTGACGGCGGGGCAAATACCTGCTGACTGACTTGCCGTACCAATGCCGCCGGTGCTTGCTCAGTGGCGGCCAACGTCCAGTTGGGATAGATTGCTGTAGAAGACTGGCAGCTTGATGCGGTCGCGACTGGGTGCAGTAGACGATATTGTTTGGCATGTATCTTCCCTTGCCGCGTCATCCCCTCCATCAAGCATAGCGGCACGATGGCAGCATCGACCCTGCCATGGGCCAAAGCCTGCAAACTCCGCTCAATCGGATAGCCGGTGAACTGTACGTGATAATGACTGGGCGTGATGCCGTTTTGCTGTAGTAAATGCGCGCCCAGCAAATATCCACCAAACGCATCGGCATCGACTGCGGCCACCGTACGGCGCTGTAAATCTGACAAACGATAGATATCGCTATCGGCTGCCACCCATAAGGCACTGGCGACCGCTTCCATCGCGCTGGGCTGTTGCTGCGCTATCGGCTCAGGTATTTGGTGAAACTGCTGAGCCAAGCTAACCGTCGCCTGCGATGCACGTTGGGTGAGCGTATGGGCCCGAAAGCCTTGCACCTTATCATCGACCGACAGCGCCTGCTCAGACAACACTGTCGGTGCCTGCAACGTAGCCAGCCAGCGCCATTTGGTGGTATTCATTTTTATAAACTGAACTTGCGGACCCAGCACAAATGCAAACTGTTTGGCTTGTATTTGCTGTTGCCAGTTTTCTAATGCCAACGGCACTAATATCACCGTGTCCTCGGCTAGCTGTCGATTGATATCATCTAGCCATGGCTGCCAGCGATCTTGCGCGGCTCTCTCGCCTTGCGGCGCCAGCACGCCCAAATAATACGTCTGCGCAAATGCTGTCGTGACACCTACCCCACTATATAACGTCATCACAAGCAGCAAAGCGGCACCAACAGACGCATGCCACGTCGCCTTATTTTTAGAGCCTTTGTACATCGCGCTCACTTCCCACTGGACCTATCAGTCGACATTATAAACCAAAACCCCAATTATAATGTGGTTTTCCACAATATCACTCTTGGCGCGCCTGCCCTATACTCAATCATCATAGTATGACCTTTAAATCGTCATGCGCACCGTATGCAATCCTAGGGCACGGTGTGCTGGACACAGCTATCTTATGGAGGGTGGACGGATGAAAAACAAAAAGTGGCCACTGATTATCTTGATCATCGGTATTATCGGGCTGGTCATTGCCTTTATTATTGGACAATTCCTGCCAAATATGCGCACCAGCACGAGCAATATCGAGGTCGATATCACCGACCCGGCCTTAATAAAAAAAGGCGCGTACATAGCCCGTACCGCAGACTGTGTCGCTTGTCATACGACGCTTGACGGCGAGACTTATGCAGGCGGTCTACCGATGCTGACGCCGCTTGGGGCGATTTACTCAACCAACATCACCCCCGACAAAGACACGGGCATTGGCAATTATAGTTTTGATGATTTCAAAAATGCGGTCAAACACGGGGTACGACGTGATAACAAAGCCTTGTATCCTGCGATGCCCTACCCGTCTTATCAGCTGATGCCAGATGAGGACGTGGCCGCGATGTATGCGTTTTTTATGTCTGACGTCAAACCCGTTCAGCAAGCCAACCTAAAGAGCGAGCTACCACCAGTGGCCAATTGGCGCTGGCCCTTAGCCTACTGGCAGGTGTTATTTGATCGTAAGCGTGAATTTGTCCCTGAGACAGACGATGCGCTCTTGACCCGTGGTCAATACTTAATCGAAGGCCCTGGACATTGCGGTTCTTGTCACACTAGCCGCGGTATCGGCTTTCAAGAGGTCGCGCTCAGTAACGCAGACTCCGACAAATATCTAAGCGGCGCGGTCATCGATGGCTGGCGTGCCAAAAGCATACGCGGCGAGCATCGCGGACTTGGCACGTGGACAGTGGCAGAGTTAAACGACTTCTTTAAGACTGGCCGTACCGACACCACTGCTGCCTTTGGTGCCATGGCGGAAGTGGTCGAGCACAGCACCCAATACATGACTGACTACGATATCAACGCCATGTCGTCCTACCTCAAAACCCTAAGCCCTGCACCAAACAAAGAAGAAACCCTGCCGAATAAAGCAGACACCACCACGCAAAAACTGTTAGATGGAAATTATGACTCACGCGGTGCAATCCTCTACGCAGAGTATTGTCAAGTGTGTCACCGCGCCGATGGTCAAGGTGTGGCACGTATCTTCCCCGCCCTTGATGGTAATAGCGCGGTGTATTCTAAAAACGCGGACTCCGTCTTGCAAATCACCTTAAGCGGCGGCCGGATGCCCAAGACCCCTTATGACCGTATGGCATTTACCATGCCTGAGTTTTCTAACTTAAGTGATGCGGATGTGGCCGAGGTGGTCAACTATGTCCGCAACAGCTGGACCAACCAAGCGCCCAAAATCGACGTCAATGACGTGGTAAAAATGCGCGCTTTTCTCGCCAAAAAACCAAAAACCAGTACCGATATCGCCCCAGACCTAAGCATTGATGCTGCAGAAAAAGGAGCAAACCAATGACCCATTTACTATTTACATTGCCGCGCGCTGCGGTTTATGCCATCTTAGGTGTCATCAGTATAAGCACTGTCAGCGGCTGCTCCAATCCTGCCCCTGCTGAGCGCAATGCACCTGAATTTAACACGGTCACAGCCGACGATGCCAACGAAGACATCGGCACATATATCCTACCGCAAGACACTGCCATCTTATATGAGCCAAATGCTGAGGAAATATTTTATGGCAAGCGGCTCCTCAACGAAACCAAGCGCCTGCTACCAGAGCACGTCGGCGCGCAGATGAACTGTAATAGCTGCCATATATCACAAGGCAAAGTCCCACTTGGTGACCCCTATATCAACAGCTATAACACCTACCCACGGGTGATGCCGCGTGCTGGCAAAGAAGTCGATTTAGAAGCCCGTATCAATGGCTGTTTTCAGCGCTCAATGAATGGCAAACCCTTAGACCGTGAGTCACCTGAGATGCAGGCGATGATGGCTTATATGAAATGGCTGTCACAAAATACGCCAAAAGAGCACAAAGTCGATATTAAAAACGCAGGCGCTGTCGATACCTCCTTGACACCGGACCCTATACGCGGCGAGCAAATCTATCAGGCACAATGCGCGACTTGCCATGGCGACAATGGTGAAGGGCTCAAAGACAGTCGCGGTGACATCGTCTTTCCACCATTATGGGGCGATGAGTCCTTTAATATCGGCGCAGGCATGGCTCGCACCTATAAAGCTGCCGCCTTTATTAAATACAACATGCCCATGGGCATTCAGACCAAAGGGCTATGGGGCCACGGCAATGTCCTAAGCGATCAAGATGCTGTCGACGTGGCGCATTTTTTTACCCATCAGCCTCGCCCTGATTTTGCAGGCAAGGTCAATGACTGGCCCAGTGGAAAAAAACCCAAGGACGCGCGCTACTGATCGTCCTAAACGCGGTGTTCTCCGTGGTTGTCTTTAGCTATTGATAAAACCACTCTAACAGAGCAAACCTTTAAGAAAACGCGCTTTTCTTAAAGGTTTTTTGTTATCTATGGTCACTACTGCTACACACGGTACAGCGGGCATTATGATGAAGTCGTGCAAATCCAAATCGGCGGCGCTGCTGACCGGCATTGCTAAATGGCTGATTGAGAATAATAAAGTTAATACCGATTTTATTACGACGCATACCTCAGGATTCGAGCCATTAAAACAATGGCTGACCGAGAAATTATGGACGGATATCGAGCAAGGCTGCGGTATGTGCAGTATCACGGGGCTGACATAAGCCTTACCTGATTTGAGCGCTTATACGCAAGATAGCCAACGAATTCGAGCAGCCTGTCCACGTCTGGATTGTTTATTAGGCTCATTGATACCCTGGCAAGCTCCTTCCCACAAATCCCATTTGGCAATGCTATTGTCATTTTCCTTGAGGCTTGTCCCTACCTTTTGACCATTTTTGACAGATAATTGACCGATAGATTTGAGCTTCACGGCAGAATAGGGTACCCTTAGCGCACGAGTATGTTACACATAGTTAACATAGCTGTAGTTTTATTTATAAATACCGAGCCTATGGTGCAACGCATCAGGGCTGTAGCGTGTTTGATACCTTAACTACAGGTAATGCGTCAATTACCCGAGTATAAGCAAAACTTTGCTCATGCTCGGGTGTATTACAGCCGGCTATACATATTAGCCGATGAAGCTGTCTACACTTAGCATCGTCATCAATAGATGACCAAATGCTTATCCATAATTTCGCTGTAGATACCTGCCTTGTCAGCGTTCTATAGCAGCCAGCTACTATCAAGTATGACAGCGTGGTGGACTATCCATCAACAGACGCATACTGATGACTACCCTAAGATTTTTGTGAGACGTGGCTCACTGTTGCATGTGATTTTTTCAAATGACGTACAACAGTGAGTGACCGGCATGATGTCAATGGGCAGTTGTCATTTACAGGTTGTAGGATCTACTCTTAAAACACCAAGTGTGGCAGCACGCTGCATTTGGGTCGGCGCTTACCGTTTTTTATGACGGTCAATTGTTAGCACTGTGTGATGCCTCTACATAAGAATTTTATGGGCTTTATTATATTCTTAACAGTTTTGGATAAAGTTATACTATTAAACTTTTATTTATGTAAAATAATCGCGAGGTATGAATTTGAAAACTGAGTCACTGTTCCAATTTTCATCGTTAACCATTATTTTATTATTGTTAGCGTTCTATGGCGGCACGTATTTGTTGTCATTGCTGATCAAAAAAGACAAAGAAACCACCTCAGGATTTATGGTGGCAGGCCATGGCGTCGGCTTTGGCATGGGTGCTGCCAGTATGACCGCTACTTGGATTTGGGCAGCATCATTTTATGCCGCGGCGACCTCTGGCTACAAGTATGGCGTGTCAGGGCCGATACATTACGGCTTTTGGGGCGCGCTGATGATCTTATTCATCTACCCTTTTGGCATGCGCTTTCGTGAGCTTGCGCCCGATGGTCATACGTTGGGTGAGCTTATCCACGCTCGTCATGGCTCATCAAGCCAATTAATTTTAGCCATATCCAACCTTATGGGCAGCTTAATTAGCTTGATGGTCAACTTCACCGCCGCAGGCGCTTTAGTATCCGTATTATCACCGTTATCGTTTCAGACCGGTGTACTTATCGCGGGTATCGGGGTGCTAAGCTACACCCTAACCTCAGGGTTTCGCGCTTCCGTCTTTACAGACTTTGCGCAACTGGTCGCTTTGATGGCCATCGGTATTGTCATTATTCCAGCGGTACTGTTTGCGATGGGAGGACCACAAGTCATGGTCGATGGCCTCTCCAACCTCACGCTTGAGCAGCAGGATTTCTTTTCATCCGAAGCGTTTTTTCAGCAAGGGGCGCCCTATTTTGTCGCTGTACTCGCTTATGCGATTGGTAACCAAACCATCACGCAGCGCTTGTTTGCGATCGATAAGACCAAGATTAAACAGACTTTCATTACCGCCACGGTCGGCTATGCTGGTATCGTCATCGGTCTTGGTATGATTGGATTGATGGCTTTGACCATCGGCATCGAACCACTAGATGGCAATATGAACAACCTCATCCCGCAGATGGTCAGCACTTACTTGCACCCTGTATTTATCGCTTTGTTCTTTATCTTGGTCATTGGTTCACTATCATCGACAGCCGACTCGGATTTGTCAGCCTTATCGACCATTATGATGGCGGATGTGTATGGCAAAAACATTGCCAAGGGCCGCGTCAAGCCTAAAACAATGCTGCTCGTTGGTCGTAGCACGATGATTATCGCCACCGCTGCTGGGCTGATCTTTGCCAGCTTCAAGCTAGATATTTTGGTGATGTTAGTCTTTGTAGGAGCACTATGGGGCGCGATTGTTTTTCCGGTCATCGCCAGTGTGTTTTGGAATCGCGTGACCAATACCGCCTTTACCTCAGCAGTTATCGTCGGCCTACTGCTATTTTGTGTAGTACGCTTTGAGCTGCTACCGATGACAGGCTTTACTGCCCTTTTCTTTGAAATACTGGCCAGTGTGGGCGCCGCAGTCGTGATTGGACTGATGGTCTTTGGCTTTTTGGGTCGTAAAATCGGCATGGTAGCGGCAGCGATCACGCTGGTACTGATGCTCATTTTTGCCACGGGCTTCTTACGTCAGTACATGGTGCTACTGGCCTCACTAACGGCCTATGGTGCCAGTACCATCGTTTGTATCATCGTTAGCCTCATGGGTGATGAACACTTTGATTTTGCTTTAATCAATCAACGTGTCGGCGACTACGAGAAGAAAGTCAAGGCATCGACCTCTGAGCTTTCATAAAAACAGACAGCGAGCATCGCTTGCTGGTCTGGCAGTTGGTCAAGATATGGCCAACTGCATAGGTAACTATGCATAAATACTATAAGGAGATATCATGGACAACGTCTTTATCTACGGCTTATATATTTTAATTTGGCCAGCCATTACGCTCGGCGTGCTGTTATTGATTTGTACCGCGACTTATCGCGATATCAAACGAGCCAAACGTAATAACGAAGAGATATTATAAAAGTACACACTCAATAATCAGTACTCTCATCAGTGAGCCCGGCTCGCTGATGAGCCTGAATACGCAAAAAACTTATAAAAAAGCACTAAAATTAGCACAAGTGAGCAAATAAGCTATTTTTCGCCAAAAAATGACTTGTAATTTAAATTATTTTTGCTAATATAGTCCACCTTGATTGGCTGGATGGCAGAGTGGTCATGCAGCGGACTGCAACTCCGTTAACGCCGGTTCGATTCCGACTCCAGCCTCCAATTATTTATTAACGTCATGTTAATTTCGGCTTGCATTATCAGCATAACCGCTTATAATAGCGACCACTTATCTTACCAGCGAAAAGCACTATCAACGCTTTTTAATGGATAGATAACACAAGTTTTGCCCGGGTGGTGAAATTGGTAGACACAAGGGATTTAAAATCCCTCGCTAGCAATAGCGTGCCGGTTCAAGTCCGGCTCCGGGTACCATTATAGCAGTACAGAAAAACCGCAAATCGTTATGATTTGCGGTTTTTTTGCATTTATGTCAAATACATAAGTTACAGAATTGATAACAAATCGAGCAGACTTACTATCGGAGCAAACTTCAGTTTATGGCACACTGACTGCTGGTATTTATTGAGCAAAGCACACTTTTAAAAGGAAAGCGTCGTGACTTCAGGAAGAAATCATAGCTTAAACCAATCAGCTGCCTATATTCAGCCAGAGCGCTTTATTAACTATTTAGCTCATCGTTCAAACCCTGATGCCATTGACTATTGTTTGTTTGTAGATATAGATGGCACGCTGGCTCCTTTTACCCTCAATCCTACCGACAGCTTTATCCCCTCGACCACTCTTGAGGTTTTACAAAGCTTGAATAACCACGGTATCAAAGTGGCGGCTGTGACCGGACGCAGCCTTGCACAAGCAAAACAAATGCTGGCGCCCATGGATCTGCCGATTGCTGCTTCACATGGCTTACAAATAGCAATGAACAGCCTTAATAATACTCACCAAAGTGGCGCTAATGACGTGATTAGCGCGGTACCAGTAGATAACGCTGCGCTGATTGAGATAAAACACGCCATTCGTCAAGCATGTCGGTCATACCCTGATTTTATACTAGAAGATAAACCACACTCTGCTGCTCTGCATTATCGACAAAACCCTACTTTGGCTCAGACTGCTTATCACATTATGTCAACGATAGCAGCGCCATATCCAAAATGGACATTGAGACAGGGCAAGTATGTGTGGGAGGTCATGCCAAAAGGGGCAGATAAAGGCTCGGCCATCCTCACGTTGTTACAGCACTTCCAAACCGACAAGCCGATTTTTTCGATATTTATCGGAGATGATATCACCGATGAAGTGGGATTCGCTGCGGTACAAGGAGGCTTTAAGTCTCAACCGTCTTTAAAAGGCAGCGCCACCCCTAGCCCATTTATCAAAAACCATCTAATAGATTGCCCTTCTCCATCAATAACAGGCATAGGTATCAAAGTCGGTAGCGCGCCTACGTGCGCCCATTATTACGTCAATAATATTGAAGAAGTCGTCGCTGTTTTAAACAACTTTTTGGTGTTTTGCCAACAGCGCTGTGCTGGTCGATCTGCTCTGATAAAAGAGCGCACTGCGATACAAAAATCCGTGAGAAGCATGTCATGAGCCGTTTAATCGCCTTATCTAACCGCGTAAAGCTGCCTGATAATGGCCCGATGGCAGGTGGGCTGGCAGTCGCTTTACATGAAGTGCTAAAGGGACGCTCCGTTGTATGGATGGGCTGGAATGGTGAAGTCGAAGACGCGCCTAATACCTTTCATCAGCAAGAGCAGACTGTCACGAGCACTGACAGCGAAGGACAAAAAGTCAGTAGCCAAATCACCTATGTCACCACTGCCTTAACGCCTAAGCAGTACCAACATTACTACTGCGGGTTTGCCAATAGTGTGCTATGGCTGCTCTTACATGAACAGCCAAATTTAATCCATCAAGCGCCAGAGGACTACGCCAACTATCAAACAGTCAACCGCCTTTTTGCTCAGCAGTTACAAGCGATCGCTCAGCCTGATGATGTGATTTGGGTGCATGACTATCATTTTTTGAGCGTGGCGTATCATTGCAGGCAGCTTGGGATGCGTAACCGGATTGGCTTATTTTTACATATTCCCTTTGCGCCATTGGTTTTTTGGCAGCCGCTGCAACAAAGCGCCGAGCTGATTTATCACCTTGCCCACTACGACCTACTTGGCACGCAGACCATACAAGACAAAACCAAGGCAGCTGCCGTCTGCCAGCATTATCTAAAAGATAGATTATTGCCACAGACGCTTGCTGATGCACATCTGGACATGACTACTCACCGTCAGCCGCCTCCGAATTCCAATGATACCCAGCTTACGCTGTGGTTAGATTTACAAAGCCCGCATCGCTTAAAGATTGACGCCTACCCTATCGGTGTCAATGTCGCTAGAATCCAGCAGCACGTCAGCCACTTGATCTCAGATGATCCTCTATACAAACACAGTGCTAAATCTGACACAAAGCAAATCATTGCCGTAGATAGGATTGATTACTCCAAAGGTTTGTTGGCGCGGTTTTCAGCTTACCGCAGTTTTTTACAACAAAATCCCCGCTATCAAAACCAGTTAAATTTTTTACAAATTGCCTGCCCTAGCCGCTTAGATTTGCCAGTTTATCAGCGATTGTATGCTCAGGTCAGACAGCTGGTGGCCGAGATCAATCAGCAGTTTTCGCCTTCTTTATATGCACCAAATAGTCTGAACCACCGACCAATCATTGATAATGATGACTCTGCTCTCGATGAGTGGCAAGCCATTACTTATAGCGAAAAAGTGCTGGAGCACAGACAACTGATGACGATGTTTTATAAAAGTGATGTCGGCTGGGTAAATTCACTCAAAGACGGTATGAATTTGGTTGCCAAAGAATATATAGCGGCGCAAAACCCTGATAATCCAGGGGTGCTGCTCTTGTCTCGATACGCTGGCGCAGCCGAGCAAATGCAGGCGGCAGTGATCATCGACCCTGCGCAGCCCAGCAGCATCATACAAGGCCTAAAAACCGCGCTGACCATGCCACTCAAGCAGCGACAAGAGCGGCATCAGGTGTTGCTACAAGGATTAAAAACCTATGATGTTCATCAGTGGCAACAGCAGTTTTTGGACGATTTGTATTTGAGTCGTCAATCTAAAATCATAGACTGAGCGTTGGTGGTATTATGATAATGACAAAAAATAAAACGGTAAAAAATCCTTTATTATCACAGATCCAAGCGGCCATAACAGCGGTCTTAACCACTGAGGATCACACCTCTGGTCACTGCGACATTACCGATGTATTACGCCGTGAGATATTAGAGGTTTTGCTAAGCTATGCTGAGCGAATTCCGCATCCTGCTGGCGATGAAGATGCTTATGCAAGCACGTTGATTCGATGGCAAATCTTGGCTTATGTTGCCAGCATTGATCTAACGATTGCCAAGTGGTTTGAGTCGCATTTAGACGCCTTAACCATCTTACACGAAGTCGGCGCTGCGACTACTACGCAAAAAGCACCTCAAGACTCTATGTCAGGGCTTTGGGCTGTTTGGGCGGCTGACGGTCCAGTTTTGGAGTTTGAACCAAATAAAGACAGTCAGGCAGGCAAAGTCAATGGTACAAAAGCGTGGTGCTCTGGTGCACGTTTTGTCGATTATGGGCTGATGACGTACCGCGATGCACAAGGTCGCTCGCAGCTACTTATCGTCGATATGCGGCAAGACGGTATTGTGATTGACGACAGTAGTTGGCAAGCGGTCGGTATGCAGGCCACTGACACGGCGGCCATAGCGTTTACTGATGTGACCGCGGTGCAGGTTGGCGCAGCGGATGCTTACTTAGAGCGCGCTGGGTTTTGGCACGGCGCCGCTGGCGTGGCGGCGTGTTGGTACGGGGCGACGACGGCTCTGGCACAGTACTTGATAACGTCTTATCAACAAAAACCAAATCACTATAAAGCCATGTATTTAGGCCAGATCAACACAGCGCTGTTTGGCACGCAGCAGTGTTTTTATCATGTGGCAGAGCTGATGGCCAGCCAGCCGCAGTCTCATCACGAGCTTGCGATACGAGCTCTTAGAGCAAGCACCGAGCAGTCAGCGCGTCAGGTCTTGGAGAATGTTGGGCAAGCCTTGGGAGCGGCGCCGTTTTGTACCAATGCTCATTTTGCTAGATTGGTAGCGGATCTGCCCGTGTTTATCCGCCAAAGTCATGGTGCTTTTGACTTACAAACCATCGGCGAGCTGACAAGCAAAACCCACGACAAGCACGCCAAACATCAGAGAAACCTATGGCAACTATAACCGCGCATATGAGCGAATTCTTGGTAAATAATGGTCTAACAGATGGCCATACGCAGAGTACCGCCATCAGTGCGCCCCATCCGATCGTCGGCGATCGCCTCATCGAGGGCGACGGTACCAGCCAAGACGCTTGGCAAAACTGGCAAGGACTGCAACGTTTGCCGCGTTTGGATATTGCGGCCCGTTTTCCTGTCCATCAGCGAGTATGTATCTTTGCCCCGCATCCTGATGATGAGGTGCTGGGCTGCGGCGGACTACTACAGCACCTAGCGGCAAATGGCAATAACATCGTCATTATTCATGTGACCAACGGTACCCAAAGCCATCCAGACTCTCAGCTTTATCCACCACAGACGCTAAATATCATTCGCCCACAAGAGAGCCTCGCAGCGTTGCGCGCTTTAGGCATCGCAGGGCAAGTATCGACGGTTGCATTGGGCTTGAGCGATGGCGATGTGTTTGCCCAGCAAGCGGTATTGCAGCAAAGACTTACCACCATGATCCAGCCGGATGACATATTGGTGACGCCGTTTAGGTATGATGGACATCCTGATCATGAGGCCACCGGTCACGTGGTCACTGATTTTGCCAAGCGCCAAGACCTAGCATGCTACCAAGCACTGATTTGGGCATGGCATTGGGCCAAGCCTGCTGATAGGCGCATTCCTTGGCACTGCGCTACACGTCTGGACTTAAGCGCCAAGCAACTGCATCAAAAAACACAGGCCATTGCGTGCTTTAAGAGCCAGATTACGATGGATAAAAGCACAGGCAATCCGCCTATTTTATCTGCACACACCATTGCCAGAGTCAGCCAACCTTGGGAGGTTTATCTATATGAGTGATGCGCCTAACGCCTTGCCTTCAGGTGACAACGTAAAATCTTCTGCCTATGTAGAGAAGTATTTTGAGGCGCTGTACCGCGACAATGACGACCCGTGGCAATATCAAACGCGCTGGTATGAACAGCGCAAACGCGATATGTGTCTTGCGATATTACCGCAAGACACATATGCCAATGCTATTGAGCTTGGCTGCGGCAACGGGGTATTTAGCCAGCTATTGGCCCATCGCTGTCAGGCTCTGCTCAGTATAGATGGCAATCACAGCGCCGTGCAGCTAGCCAGACAGCGCTTAATAGAGGCTCCTCACGCCGAGGTGCTAAAAGGCGTGATTCCTGATGTGTTATTAGCACTACAAAACGAGGGTCCACCCGCTCCGTCCATCTCACAGCTCGCCGATGCGCCCTCTCATCGACCACCCTACGACCTAATCGTAATTAGCGAGGTTTTATACTATTTATCAGCCCGTACGCTCACTACAGTCATTGAATGGATCCAGCAAAACATTGCTGCCGGCGGTACGCTGCTGTGTTGTCATTGGCGCTACGATATCGAGGGCTTTGCGCTGACTGGCGAAACGGTACATCAGCGCTTACAGCAAGCCTTTAGTCAAGAGTACAAGGCGAGCTTTACGCACCAAAGCCAGCTTGTGGACAGTGATTTTTTGTTGGATATATGGCAAAACTCTCAAAAAACCGTTGCCATGCAAGAGCATCTTGTCTAATCATTTGGGCTTTGGACAAACTCTTACCTATCTCTGTAAAAGTAAAGACAATGTATGAATAAAACTATCTAAACTATCTAAACTATCTAAACTATTTAAAAGAAAAGGTATGAAAAAGCTAAACATCGGGGTTATCATCCCAGCGCATAATGAAGCAATGACCATCAGTGACTGCTTGACCGCCATAAAAAAAGCGATGGCACAGTTACCCGCCACCATCAGCGCGCGGCCACTGGTGGTATTAGATAGCTGTACTGATGATACCGCGGCGCTCGTTGAAGCAGCAGGCGTTGCGTCTCTGACTTGTGACTACCGCTGTGTGGGACAAGCACGCGACTTGGGGGCGCGCCATGCGATAAAATCCGGCGCAACATGGCTTGCCTGCACCGATGCCGACTCGCTCGTCGCTACTAACTGGTTAACAGAACAAGTGAGTCATCTAACATATCAGCCGACTGCGATGATCTGCGGCGTGGTCAGCATCGATAGCTGGGCACATCTCACTCCGCAAACCAAAGAGGCATATACTGCCCACTATCAAGACATGATGGATCATCGTCATATCCACGGCGCAAACCTAAGTTTTAGTGCTGAGGCCTATCAAACAGTTGGCGGGTTTGCTGCTCTGCCGTGTCACGAAGATGTGGATTTGGTCAAAAAATTCGACTCTCAAGGCTACAATATCATCTGGAGTAATCGTGTGCGCGTGACCACCAGTAGCCGCTTGAATGCGCGAGCCTCAGAGGGTTTTGCTGCCTTTCTAGCCAATCTTGAGACAAATCATCGCACATAATGCAAAACATCTTTCTCACTGCACACTAACTGTGCTGGTTGACCACCTCGATGATACTTTTGCAGATTAGGCTGTTGATGCTGCGAAGCTTTTGGACGGGTGGTCCGCTACACAAAACACGAAAATCATAAATCTCGCCTTTGTAGCCGATACAATAAAAAAAGGTGCCGACAGGTTTTTCCTCGGTTTCAGAGCCGCCAGGCTTTAGCAGTCCGGTGCAGGCGACATATACATCAGCGTCAAACATCGCTTTGGATTTTTTGACCAGCTCACGCGTGACTGCCAATGACTCTGGGCTACACTTATCAATTAACTTATCAGATATATGTAGCACGTTCTTTTTTAAAGACACGTCATAACACACCAAACCGCCCATCAGTACCTCACCAGAATATGGGCTAACAGAAAAACGGTGAGACAAATAGCCGGCCGTGGCACTCTCAATAAACGCGATGGTTAACTGCTTATCAGCCAACAGCTTGGCACAACTATCCGGCACAGTGACCTCCATACCAACGTCCATATTTAACATTTGCGCCAATATAAAATCAGCTATAGATATTACAGTATGACTGCTCTGAGTAAACAATATACCCCGTGCTTAATTTTCGTAACCGCGTGTACCTATCATATTGCGCTTATAAATTAAGTGCTTATTTGTATCGAAGCCTGTCAAAATGACGTCATAAAAAAAAGTCAGCCACCTAAGTGACTGACTTTATTTAATATATTTGGTGGAGATGGCGGGAGTTGAACCCGATTACATCAAACACTATCACACGCTATCAAATCAGGGCTTATTAAAATCAATGACTTACGATAAAACAATGTGATTAGATGTGATAGTTATTAATGGTAGGCTGTCAAAAATCGTGTCACAGATTAAAAGATTGTTGGCTACACATAGAGTATTATATAGCTTATTATAACGATAAGCTTTATTGGCTTTAGACAGTTAAGGACAAATATGGAACGTTTTACGCAAGCAATTGACAAGAGTATTGAAACTGGAAATTGGTATTCAGCACTCACACTAGCTTTGACTATCCCAGATATTTGTGGGCGGCTCAGTTACCCTGAGTTGGCGAGCAAATCTCAAAAACGCTATGAAAAATGGTTCGATGAATACGTGCTGCATCATTATAAAAGCCCTTTTCATGGAGAGGGATTTACCTTTATGTCTGGAGGTGATTGTTATGCATTACGTTGCGCTCTTCTTCATGAAGGCAGAGATGATATAACCAGCCAAAAAGCTAGAAGAGATGTCCTTTCAAGAATTATATTTTCTACAACTGGATCCCATCGTTTACATATTAATGGCATACTAGTTCTTAATCTTCAGGCTTTTTGTTCTGAAATTTGTCAAGGCGTCGAATCTTGGCATGAGGACTATCAAGATAGCTCTGATGTACAAAATGCGATAAAAGAGTTATTAAAAATTCATACTCAAGGGTTTTCCCCATCTTTCGGCACATTCGTCGAATAACTTAAATCCTAGACATGAGAAAAGTAATCCTATCGAATTAATGGTAGAACTAAGATTAATTATCACTAGCTGCATAACGTAGATTTTTGACAATTCGACGTGCCCATCCTTTACCAAAAGTTTGCCAGATACGCAGGTTAGTAAAAAACTCTAAGCGCTCAGCATTGAATAATAATACTACATCGTTTTTATCCATCGCTGCGACTGCTGCCAATGTACGAGGTCCGATTAAACCATCATCACTGGCACCGACTGCACGCTGTAAGAATTTAACAGCTTGGCGTTTACCATGATTATATGCCGCATCTGTCAACTGCCATGCAATCAGTCGATCAAGCTGATCACCTTTGACTGCTTTATAGTATGACTTCTCGGTGATTTGCTTAGCAAATGACTTGGGTAGCTTACGCATATCACCAAAATAACCATGCGCTTGTGCTACTCGCTTAGTCACACCGTACATGGTTTCGCCACCAGGGTCGTTCGGATGATTGACGTAACCACCCTCATGATCCATTAATCTATCAAAAATCATGTCATAAATACTCATAGCCTATACCTTATTTTGGACATTAAAAAAGCCCCAAATTGGGGCTGTGATTAATGCGATTTGTTATTTGTTGTCTGCGATGCGTAGAGCGTAATGCAGCGCATTGAGTGCGAGTAGTCCGCGTCGGTAATGTCGTGGTTTGACGTATGGCTGGACAATATCGCTGTTTTTGATTGCGATATTTGTCAGCTGACGTGCTGTTTTGATTAGATTAAATCGCATGGTTTTTACTCCTGTTATTTGCCAAATATCGCAAACGCTGCGTCTTTGACCTCTTTGATAACCGCAGACAGCGGCTTGCCCTGCAATAGAGCGACGGACTGATAAAAGACGCCAATCGCCAACATGCCGAATACTGCCCAGCCCAGCATAATGCCACCTTGCGCCATCACGCTATAATCTTGATATCCCATGAACTCAATATGTGCTTGGCCACCGAATAATGAGATCGTTACAGCAATCGTAAACTTGACGATGACCGACATATTAATTTTTATTTTACCGTCTTTGCCGATGTCACCACTGAGCATAAGCCCAAAGATAGCGCCAATGACGGCGGCAAAGACTTTAGGGAGATAAGTGAGCATCTTTAGCAGCACTATGTCCCAGAATGGCATGTTGTTTGGCATCGTCTCTCCTCAAGTTTTTGATATAAAAAAACCGCCTCATAGGGCGGTTTCAAAAAAAATCCTTAATATTACTTTACTGAATATAAGAGATAATTTGTTCGAATGACTCTTGTTTGTTTAATGGCACATGCCCACCTTTAGATAAGTGCCATTTTGAGTAAGTGTGTAACGTTAAATCACCCACTTTATCTTGATCCAATTTGTGTGCAAGTTCAGACCATCTGTTAATGAGGTAGTTGAACTGCTGGGAATGCGCTTTATCCTGCACGTTATACAAATATTTTATGTTTGGAATAAAGCCGTATTTTTCAAATCGCTTTGTTACATCAACTCTATACTGAATATCTGCTGGAACTGCAGTATTGTTAACACCAAAGGCTGATCTAAAGAGGTTTAAAACTTCGTTTTGCTTATAATATGTTTGAAGGTCTATTTGTGGTATGTCAATAATTGCTTGGGCATTCTCGCCGTAACAAGTGGCAAGCATCAATGATGAAAAACCACCTGCAGAAACTCCAAAAAAAGTTACTTTGTTATCTAACTTAAACCACTGAACTATTTTGCTTATCATATCGGCTTGAATTTGGGCATAATCCTCAGTTTCAGTTCCGACAAACCAGCCTCCATTAAGAGTATCGTCTATGTATAGAGTTGGGTCATTTAACACGATTACCGAATAAGGCAGCTCTGTTGCCCAGCTCCATCTAAAAAATAGAGGTAAATCAACCTTGCTACGTGTTATCGCATCCTGACCCATTATAAGTAATTTTTGAGATTTTGACTTTAATGACATAAACATCTGAAAGGTATCATTAATGTTTAAAATATAATTATCATCGAATTTAATATCATCTTTTTTTAGATCACTAATGGTGATAATTTTTTCAGGATAAGAAGCCTTGCTAGGTTTTAGTGTTGAGCCTTTCGGTTGATTTGATAATAGTATTTCTACATGCCGTGCAACTTTTCTTGCGTATTCTAGCTCTGTTGCACATGGAACGTGTTGTACTACAGCTTTGTCATTGCTGTAAGGCGCAGCAATATCAGAAAATATAACTAAATAACGTAAGCAGCTATTGAAATTATCAGTAGCGTAGTCAAATAAAGTTTTAATTTCATTTGCACTATGCCCATACGCATTAAGTAAGATTAGTATCTTTTTACGGCCAATTTTAAATCTATTATTATCGATAAAGCTATTCATTGTGCTTAAAGACTCTAGGGTATCTGTCGACCCTACAAAGTCTTTGCTTATATCAAAGCTTTCGATGCTAACGGTCTGGAATACCTTAAACAAGCAATCGCTATTATCGATACGCGCAAAAGCATCCCAACTTTGTTCTTTAAAACTTTGCATATTATTACCTAGTATTATTAGATCTCTTTCAAAAGCACCAGTTCATTGATTTCCAATGACGAAGTTACAAAAGCTAGAGAGGACTGACGCAAGAATTCTATATTAAAATAGTAAAAAGCAGACCTTCATCAGCCCTTTACACTGTATTTAATATCATAAGTATAGCAAAGTACGTGTAATTGCACTTACGCAGTGATAACTGCATTGCATATGTTTTCAAAAATCATCTTATGACCCAAATCGTTAGGATGCAACCCATCGTCCGTATAAGCTACGCCGTCAATCTTAGCTTGCACGGTCGCTGCGTAATTGTTGATGAAATCAACACCTAATTCCGCTGCCAATTCTTGCGTTACCCTCGAAACATCGCCTTGGCTATATTTTCTGTTTTTAGCTTCGTCAGTCGCACTTGCTGCATTAGCAGACATCAAAACCACCTGCTTACCTGTGCTAATTAGCGTGTTTGCAATAATCCGCAAATTATTTTTTGTTTTTTGAGCTGTGAGCGGTTTGATATTTTGCGATCTGTCGTTGGTTCCCAACATGACAAAAACAAACTCATCTGACTCAGAGATCGCGTTAAATAATCCATTTTGGCTTGGCAACCATTCGTAAGTCCAAGTCCCACTGATGCCATCATTAATCATCCGCATCTTTTGAGTAACTTGTATTGCTTCTAATCTAAATATACCTCCATCAGTTGATCTATTGCGCAAGCTGATACGATGACGGCCAAAATCCAAATCGAACGATTTTGTCAGACTCCACGAGACAGGACTTGAGTAGTCAAACTCGCCTATTTTTACATCGTTATCATAAACATCAACAACTCTACTCGTACCGTCAGGCTGACCCGCGTAGATTACTGTAAAATTATCGCCGACCAAATCAAACTCCACGTATGCATTATTATTAAAAGACGCCGAGGTTTTATTGGCTATATCGACATGATGATCAAGTATCGGGCTACTGCGCTTAATCACAACCACATTAGATTTGTTAATCTTACGGCCATTTGTTCTGTCATAAAAATCAATGCCGCTGTCAGCGTCAGCAGGGTCAACTAAGAATGTTTTTTCATAATATCCGCTGCCGCTAGATCTCCCATCAGGTCTAGGCTCTTTTATTAGAGCGGATTGATCAAAGTACAAGCCGCCAATCCATCGACGCAGTAAGTTTGCCCAACTGTCATTATCTAAATTATTTCGAGGGTCGTCTAGCGAGTGTGCCCTATCATCGTCCGAAGATGTTCCGCTACTACCAACACCCCATGTTATCGAGTCACCTATCAGCCTGATTTGTACGCTACGCAAAGGATTAGATAGTCTTTTTTTGAGCAATTGCAAAGAGCTGAGCGCGCGCGGGGCGTTTTGGTATTTTAAATACTCCCAGTAATCCCCGTTTTTTTGATAAAAACCATTTTTTGCTATATCGTCATCATTAGTCACAATCGCATAATCACCATCAGCCAGTGCGCTCGCAGTCATGGCCACGTGTGTGCTAAAAGGCGTTGCACCAAGCAAGCCGTTTTCGACGAGCAATCGTGAGGCCATTGGCGCTGACGGATACTCACGACCATTGCGACTTACAACCGTTTTATCTTCATTTGTAAACTCGCCAAGCGTGTCGGCATCAATACTGGCATCTGTCAGTTTTTGCATTGTAATCGGCTCTGCCATTTTTAAAGCTCCCACAAAAAAGCCCTCATATAGAGGGCGTTGTTTAAATTATTGGTTTAGGCTATCAGGCCATTTATGTAGTCTTTATCGTTTGGGTAGTACCTGCTGTCATAAGCCATTGCACTTATCGTCGACTCAAACAGCCCGTTCCCAGTTTTTTCGCTGATCAGATACGCATCAGACTCCGAGGCGGTCGCTTCTGTAATATTAAACACAGCATGAGTCACGCCAGCGGTCACCAGCGGTATCATAGGTATGCGAGCAACTTCGATTTGATAGTCACCAGTCTGCCTAATGATTTCAATCACATCAACGGTGCCATTTTTAAGCTGCAGATGGATAACATAGCTCTTGCCAGCGTCCAGATAAACCGGATAATCCAGCGTCAAAACGGTGTTTTCCTGCAATTCGATTTGACCGCTGCACAGTATCGGCACAGTAGAGTCGACGACGGCAATCCTATCCATACGTGTCACCAAGTCGCCCTCGCCGTATGCGGTGAACTCGATAGCCTTACGGTTATGTTTAAGCTTATTCCAAGCCCTATGCGCCAAAAAATGCGCCTGCACGTTGTTAGTCACGCCTTGGCTTGTAATGGTCTTATAGTTGGTGCGCAGGTCATCTGGCAGTCGGATTATGGCTTCGCCATAGTTATCTGATGGATCGCGCCACTTAAGCTCAACGCCATCATAATTATCTTGTATGCCAAAAAACTCGGTGACAGACATACTCTCTGGCGCAATATTTCGATGATTAAATAGCGCCAGGCTATTAGGCGTTTCGCGCTCAAAGCTAAAATAGTGCAAGCCGCCTTCACGACGCGCTGTACAAAAAACCGCTTCCGCAACTGTAAATATCATCTCTTGATAGCTAGCGTATTTATCATCAAACGTATAGTTAAAATCACACGCCTTATCGGTGCCAAAGTACGCGGCTATTTCATCACTGACATTGTAAAGCGATTGAGCATCTATTTCGCTGGAATCCATGCGACCGATGAATGGGTCAAGTGCCATCGCAATCGATATATCAGCAAAGTCACTTGTGGGTAGAAAACCATCAATCGTATTCAGCTTGCGATGTGCAATCATATTCAGCTCACTGGCGTTGGTGCCAGATCCGATAGCCATGCGCCGCAATCGGATAATCGTGTCATGCTCATAGACTGATTTCTTAGTCTCGTAGTAGCTGTACGCACTCTCGAAAACCACATCATCTATTAAGCTGGCGCTATCACCGTTATCGTTTTCGCGCTTGACCCTGAATCTAAACTGGCCAGCCTGCGGCAACTCTTTTCGTATGCTCAAACCAATCGGATTTCGGTTATTGGCGACGCCTTGCATGACATCGCCGTAGCGATATATCTGCCCAGTCGGCACGCCATCAACAACCATCTGATATTCGATTTCAATGGCTACTTGCTTGCTATCGTCGCCATCATAAATACCATTTTGCGCCAAGAAGTTAAGAATAAACCCAGTAGTGTCTTTATTGCCCGAGTAGTACCAGCCAATAAAATTGTCCTTTGAGCCTTTTATTAACACCTCTCTATTTAAAAAGCTTTGTTTTTGAGCCTCTGTTAGGCTATCAAGCTTACCCCAGTCAGCATTCACCGAAACAGGGTCAACAAGCTTCAATACGCCGCCGCTTGTACTGGCGATAGTATAGGTGCCACTCAGATCCACGTTGTTATTATTGCCTGTCAAAACTGCAGCAGCAACAGCGACACTATCTGCAGTTAATAGCGACCAGTTAGGGTTGGTATTTGCAAAGCCATCCGCCAATGTTACCTCATAGAAGTAAGCGCCAGGTGAGCCTGATTTGGTTATCGATGCAACGTCATATTCTCCCGCCAAGTCCAGCGACCCGCTCGATGCGTCATTAATTAGCAAAGCAGCAATACGCACTTTTTTATAGTTGTTTGGATCGATCACATTGATTGATGTAGCGATAGTCAGCACACCGGCCATCGCTACATCAGTGTTACCCGACAGTCGAACATCTTCAACCGTGCCATAAATAGCATTGCTGATAATCACTTGTTCACCAGCAGTAAAGCTATAAGAAAAGTCGACAGAGCCTTCAATCTTATATTCTACAAAACTGCCAAAGTCTTTATCCCATCTGCGGCCAGTCTCGCTTATTGTGCCGCTAGGTACGGTTATTTCATTTGGGCTGGTGACAGTGACCGAACGTGTAGAGATTCGCGCGCTATTTGGCGATAGCAGTGTTTGCTTACCGTCGATGGCGCTGACTTGCTTAGTGACAATCGGCAACTGATCAAAAACAGACCCTATTTGTATTTGTGGCGTTGGGCTGATTAACGACTGGTTTGGCTCATAAATACTGATAGAGGCGCCATCAATCGTGCTGATAGGCGTCTCACCCTCGTTTATCATATTTTCGTCAATGGCAAAGAAACCAGTGCCAATGCTGAGCAAGCACTCTTCTACTTGTACGCTACCGTCATAATACCGATAAACTGTTGATATCAAATCAGGTATAACTTTGCGCTTACCGTATATATCCGGCACCCGCTCGCCTACGCGGTGTTTGTTTTGACGCTGCGCCAAGCTATTATTTGGAGAGCCAGACACCTCTTGAGGCGTGTTCATTTCTGGCATGTTCATGTATGTGTATACCGCCACGCCGACCGATATAACGGCTGCAAGGACGCCTATTGTCACAGGGTCTTTTGCATGGCACAGCACATGATAGTCACCTGTCACACCCTTCATGGCCCACGCTTGAGCTTTGGTTTTGGGTGTGATGTCGTTCTGCACGCATATTGTGTCTTTGTAGAGACGCGCTGAGGGGTATTGCTCACGGATTGACAACCACTCTGTCAGTAAACAGTCAAAACTGTACTCACTACACTCGCTCGCATCAAGCTCATTGTGGAAAATCTTTAACGTCATAAAACCGTACCTTTTTATATTGGCGTTTGATGCTTCGCATAGCTTCGAAACGTGGTCCCAACTCAGACAAATGCAGCACTCGACCGCAATAATACAGCCCAACATGATGACGATTATCTAGTGTCATCATTAGCACGATAGTGCCATCAGCAGGAGACATCACCAGCTGTCCCCGGCTCATACTGTGTTTATTTGGGCTTAGTGTGGTATTGAGCGAGCCAGTAAGGCCTAAAAAACAGTGGCTAAAATCATAATCAAATAAATACTTGCCAGCGTCGATCAAAAAGTGCACGCAATGATAGTTGTCACGGTCAAAACTACGGTTAAGTAAAGGGTCAATGCTCTTCATAACAATGCCTTTAGATCAGGATATTTATCAGGCGTATAAGGCCGCCCTGTCGCCACGGTGTTTTTGTCAGGCGTTTTGGCATCAAACGTAGTTGCTTGATGGTCGCGGCTCATTTGCTCAACAA
Source organism: Psychrobacter sp. CAM01 (assembly GCF_032842965.1). Classification (NCBI taxonomy): domain Bacteria; kingdom Pseudomonadati; phylum Pseudomonadota; class Gammaproteobacteria; order Moraxellales; family Moraxellaceae; genus Psychrobacter; species Psychrobacter sp. CAM01. Next base: position 648,405 of record NZ_JAWJBL010000008.1, on the reverse strand, counting down.
ACAAGCCTTTGATGATGTCGATAGGTTTATCTTTGGCAAATGACATCGTGGCGACGTCATAAGCGTACTGACGGTAAATGACCTGCGGATGCTCATCACTATCGGACGATCTTATCTGCTTGATGAGCGGTGGTACTACTTCGCCCAAATCGCCCAGAGTGATGTTAAGGCTTTGGTCTAGATCATCAGACGTCTTGCCTTTGTTGATAAGCAGTGGTGCAAACTCAAAGTGTACGACCTCTCCCGTCTCCAGCATGGCATCAATACCATCAGCATGATTGGTCACGATTCGTATTGGTGTTGGCCAAAGACTATGGCTGACCTCTATCGTCTCAAGTGCAGCAATACTGGGTGCACTATCAAGATGTAGGTCTTTGATATCGTCAATCGTTACCGCCATTACAAACTCCCTAGTGCATCGGGCAAATCTTCGTTTACCAGTTTTTCGAGTAAATTAAGTAACTTGCGTGGGTCGCCTGACTCCCACAGACCAATAATGGTTTCATCAAATCCCTTGTCGGTATGGTTTGGTTTTAAGCGCAGGCCAAACGATACGCTATAGACTTTACCGTCACGCTCATTAACACGTAGCGAGCCTGCGACAAACTGACAGACGTAAGTCGTCATCTCAGTATCATCGACGATCAAGCGCCAAAGAAATGGCCGTGGGTTTGTTTGATGACTACGCCAGAATGCCCAAAAGTATTGCTGCTTAATCTTTTCATCGAGCATGACTGACGCTGTGACAGTATGTACATTATTAACAAACTGAATGCGCTGACGAGCAAACCCGCCTGCCAGCGCCTGCTCAAGCAAGTTGTTTGCCACTTCAGGCGTGTAACCGCGCTGTAGTGGGCATAATGCAAAGTTATTCATTAACGTTTGACCCTTGCTGTTGTATGGCGTTGTATTGATTTACTCTCTAGCGAGTTCGGGCGACCAATACGACGAAACGATTTTTCAATCATTTTGTCTACCATATCTATAGTGACTGCGCCGTTTGGTTCGCGGCGGGCGCTGACCTCGGCGCTAGAGTTGTTGTTGATCGTGATATTACCTTGCCTGCCTGCAGTATCCATAAATTGGGTAAAGTCTTTATTTTGCTTGGGAGATAGCACGCGCTCACCCTCATCAAGCAGGTACGTTGACTCTTTTGGTACATAATCAAGACCACCGTGGGCGATACCGGCGACTGATGGCGCGTTCATGCCCTGAATACTAGCAGCACTTGCGACTTGTATAGCCGCCGCGGCTGCGGCTCCTGGGGCTGCGATATAAGGACCGAACAGCGGGATGGCAGAGAGTGAGTTGAAAGTATTAGAGTAAGTTTCCTCTACATTCATAAGCGCTTTATGCACGGCGTATGCTTTCTCTGCAGCGAAGGCTAACTTATGCATTCTCGAGCTTTCACCAAAAAACACGGCTGCAGCTTCGGTCATGCCAGCGAAGAGACTTTGATAAATAGCGACCCGCTGCGCTGCCTGCTGTTCTGCTAGTGTCTTATCTCTTAACGCATACTCCTGCTCTAGCGCCCACATCTTATCTAGATGCTCTTGCTTGGCAATCTCCAATAACTCAAAGCGCTCAAGCTCAGGCAGCGCATAATTGCCACGCTCATCGACAGCGTTAATCTCACTTTCGCGGGATTTATACTGATTATTAATAGAGTCAAAACCCTCTACATAATCTTGATTCAAGCGCCACTCTTGATACTCTTCATCGTTTAATGTGCGCTGCATCATGCTATCTTTGCCAGTGCTTAGCGCGTTTATACCGCCTGCACGGGCGCTATCAGCAATGGATTGATACATTTTGTCCTGAGCACGAGCCTTGGCCTCTGATGCAAACTTAAAGTTATCTAAGTCCTTTTGATAAGCCGCGTTTTGCATATCAACATACATTTGACGCACGCTATCATCTTTGATGTTGGCGGCTTCGATTTCTTTGAGTGCTTTTTGATGCCTGGCATGGATGCGCTGCTCCTCGCCTTGGTATCTCTCCATGATAGATAGAGCTGCTGCGTTTTTTTCTTTAGCGTAGCGCTCTTCTTCGCGTGCCAAATACTTAGCTCGCTCAGCAGAGCCTTCGGCGTAAGCTTCTTCTATACTTTCAACACGGGCGATATGATCAAGCTCGATTTTCTCTTTATCGCTTGCGTATTGATTGACGATAGAGAGTTGAGCGCGTTCAATCGCTTCTTGCTGGCGCAATGCTTCTGCAGCGAGTCTTGCTTGTTCGCGCTGAGCTTGTTCAGCAATCTTGGCATCTTGCGCTAAAGCTTTGCCATAAAACGTACCTGAAGATTTACGAGACATGCCAGCGCTATGCGCCGCCTTTAGCCATCCTGGCGCATTGACCCCTTTGCCATCTTTGCCCCAAGCCGCTGCGTTTTGCTGAATACCAAAGTGAAAGCGCCCAGCGCCCATATAATCATTACCAGCACCGATACCGTTGATGCCACGTGCGGCGGCCTCTTCAACGATAGCTTTTAGCAGTGGTAAATCTTTAGAGTTATTCCAGTCTAGTTTTTTACCACCCTTATATAGATCACCATCAGCGGCATAGCCATGGTCATGCGCAGTAGAGCCAACTCGCTTACCACCTGATCCTTTACCAGGCTGACCGCCTGAATTCACTTTGAAAACTATCCCTTCTTCTTGTAAAAAAGATAATGCTTGCTCGAGCTCGGGATTTAAGCGTTGATTTCGAGTTGCGCCTTTGTTTGCGTATTGGATATATTTAGAAGCATCAGCGGTTGCTTTAGCAGTTCTTTCTCTAGCCTTAGCCTCTTTTTCAGCGGCATCAGCCAAGGCCCTAGTAGCTTTTATCTCCGCATCTACCGCACCATTTCTATAAGGGACCCCATTATTGTTATAAGGAAAAGCCACATTGGAGCCGCTTGCGCCTAACACACTCCCGAATGAATTATTGATTGCAGGGCGCTGTGTATTGATTCTATTCATTTTGCTAGACGCGCCATCCAATAGCTTGTCTATAGTTTCCATATCCCTAGCCCACTGGCTAGATATATCCAACATACTGCCACTCGCTAAAGCGCCAGCGCTGAAGAACCCGGTAAATAGAGCCTTACCTTTATCCGCTAAAGTATCTGCGCTGAAGAAGTTCTCAGCGGTTTGGCCAATATTGCGCATCTGCATACCGACTGCTGAAAAAGCATTGATGAGCTGCCCGATACCCGCCGCTATCCCAACTACTGAAGCGGCGGCTATGTTTATAGCTTGTCCAACGCCGCTAACTTCATCTTTAAAGCTACCGCCTTGCTTCGTGCCTTCCTTAAAGTACTCTATTAGCGTCGCCATGGCCGGGAGAGCCTCAGTAACCAGCTCATTGCGTACGCCCTCAAAATTAATCTTTAGCCCTTCGACTTCATTGGCTAATATCTTAGATTGCTCTATAGACTCTTTGGTTCTGATTACGCCCGCTTCATTAAGATCGCGCTCATAGTTTCTGAGCGCTTCGCCGTTGTTATCCCACAAGGGTATGATATCGCCAAGGCCACTAGCCAAAGACTCAGTGACAAATCTAACCTCTTGGGTGGTTGCCCCTGCCAGCTCCATTTCATCTACGACGGCTTGAATAGCATCGACGCTATCCATCGTTGACAGGCTTTTACCGAATATCTCAAGCTCCGCGTCAGTTTTATTAGTGGCTTCTTGCATAAGCTCTAAGGTATCAACCAAGCCGCCGCCACCAGTAGCACTAAACTCACCAAGCTTTTCTTGAGCATCGGCCAATATATCGCCAACACCTTCCATCTCTAACCCGTAGCTGGCAGTTGCAGCGGTCAAAACTTGTAGGTTTTCGGTCGAGGTATTGGCTCTTTTTGCCAGTCTTTCTAGCTGTTCATCCGCTTCGGCGGTCTGTAGTGCTAAAGTTACTAAGCCTGCACCCATGACCGCCACTGACGCTACAACAGAAGCAGCACCCACCGCCGCTGCACCCGCTATTCCACCTTTGCCAAAAGCATCGGAAATAGAACCAAGTTGCTCGTTAAGAGAGTCAATAGCACCACCGACAGGCGTACCACTGAGGTCCTCAATCAACTGCTCTTTAAACTTAGATACTGACTTACCCATATTCTCGGTACGATCACGGGTTTCGCGTTCTGCGCGGGTCAAGCCATCTGTAAACTCACTTAGGCGTACCGCCAAATCAAGTGTCAGCCTACCAAGTGAGTTTGTTGCCATGATAAACACCTTTTTTTGGATAATAAAAAACCCCAATCATTGCTGACTGAGGTTTCTTTAAATATTTTAGTTTGCTAAATTACTTTACCATTCTAGCATTTTGGCTTTTCAGGCTCTCAAACACACTAGATAGCATCGTAACGTATTAATGCTGCCAATCCAGATCAGCAGTATCGAACGTAAACTGTTGATTACCGTTATTGTAAAACCCTATTTCAAGCATCATTATTTTGGAATCTTTTAGTTTGTTTATAAAAAGTTCTTCAGAGCCATCCAAGAACATCGCTTCACTTGAGCCGCCAGCAGCCCTAGATAAAGAATATTGCTCAATACTATTATCATCAAATTTCACTGTCATGGCGCAATTTCGGTATTCACACCATAACTGACCATTATTTGTAACAAACAAGACCTCATTATTTAGTTCATCGGTATGCCTAATAATAATACTTAATTCAGTACCACCACTATAGGGTGAACTTAAATGAACATTATTTCTAGATGTAGTTATAGCAGTATATGTCGTAGTATCACGCATTTTATCTACTGATTCACCATACATCCAGTTAGGGACTGCCTGAACCTCAGTAACTTCGTTCAATTGGGTAGCGTCAGCTTCTGCAACATTATTGCTAACTTCGCCAGCGCTGCTATTGTCTGCTACGCCCGGTGAAGGATTGTCAGACATGCCGGCCATTAAAGCCGAAAGCACCATAAATCCAATAAATACCACTGCAATCCATGTAAGGACTGACGTGCGATTAACTCTAGCACCACAACTGGGACAGGAATCTGCATTTTTAGCGATAAAACCACCGCAATTTTTACAATTAACGAGCTTCGCCATACTCTGTCCTTAATGATTTTTTTCGAAGCATTACTATAAATCATCAAACACAATTCAGCAACATTTGTTAGTTTGTGTCCTCGATCTGATCTTCAAAGCTGACGATCACATCATCTTCATGTGGCATGAGCTCAAGCGCTTCTATATCACCCCCTTGAGAGTTGATATAGATAGCCATCATGTTGGCGACCGCTTGTTCGACTCTTCTGCCCACATTTAGACTACCACGGCGATAGCGGTATTCCGCCCACTGCTTAATCTCAACCATCGTTAGATTGGTTTTTACTTGATGAACACTATTACCACCTATACCGTTGAGAGCCAATTCAAACAACAGCTCATGCTCGCCGGCGATTATTCCTTTTTCTTCTTCGGCGCCTGCTTCTCTACCGCCTTTTTTATATTATCAAGCCCCCATACCTTGTTGAATACCGCGTTCGCCAGTGGCTGAATAAAATTATCTTCGACTTGTTCTTTGGTGAATTGCAACTTACCGTCTTCATCAACTAGCGCCTTACTAATCCATTCAGCGGCCACATCTTCCTTATTGTTCATACGGTTGTGCAGATCATCGCTTATGGCAAAAGGAAGGGTCTTGAACATAATATCGACTTCACAAAGCTCGCCTTTATGATAAAACTCAACCTTTTCTGAATGTATTTCACCAACCAAGCTACCCGCTTTCACATCTGACAATAATATCTTTGCCATTTTTGTAATCCTATAAATAAGTAAAGCCCCAATAAAGGGGCTTTTGGTTTAACCAACTAATCCATCCGTATCTTTTATAAAGCTTACGGATTTGTCTTATACGCCGTGATAGCCTTGGACTGACGCTTCATCGGCACTGAGTGCTTAACCAGTGAGTTTGGTTCAAACGTAGGGTTAGTGTCTTTCAATTGGGTTACGAACGAAGTCCAAGTACGAGTCGGTGGTAGCGTTACAGAACCAGTCTCAAGCACTGGCGGCTCTTTACTGTCCGACCAACCAATAAAGACCTCGATAGTCGCGCGTTCATCAGCCAACTGCAGTAGCTTCATATGCGTGTCATTTTTGGGATCAGTGTTAATAGAGATAGAACCTTCACCGGGCGTAGTAAGTCCTGGTATCGATGTAGTGGTATCCTCTTCTTCTAGGCATGTATCGTCAATATCATTGACACTATCATCGCCGAGTGTAATACCTGTGATGCAAATCATCTTAGTAAGCTCAGGCGTATCGCCATGCTTAATCCATACTTGCGTGCCTTGTGATAGTACGCCTTTTTCGACTTTAGCCATGATGCTAATCCTCTGTTGTTGAACGGTCTGATATCCAATTGGCATCAAAGCCGCGCCCGTAAAGTCGAGCGTTGGAATCATATTGATTGATGATGGGGTTTAATATCCATGCACGTGATTCTAATGCGTTTCGTATAGCGCCACGTAACGCGCTGGCATATTTAGAGCTCGTGTCATAGACCATGATTTGAAATTGTACGTTGTCAAAGTTAGCGGGTGCGTCCAAGTGGTTCTCAGCTTGACCGCTGATGATCTGCCACACCACATAAGGCGCTTGAGTGCCCTCTGGTGCAACACCCTCCCAAACCTTGGCTTCTACATCTATAAGCGATGTCACGCCAACATCGGCATTAAGCATGCGGTAAATAGGCAAATCGCTCATAGTTTGGCAATCTCTTTATCAAGTTCAGCGCTATAAGCGCGGGTAAACTCCGCTTGCACGGCGTTGATATTATTATTCAGCGCCGGACGTAAGAAAGGATCCGCGTTATTCGTAGCAGACCCAAACTCTTTAAAGCGCCAGTACCAAGTGTCGCCGCCGGGGTTCTTTTTGCTGCCTTGGGTTTGATAGCTGCGTCCAGCGCGGTTTGCTCTTCTGTTAGAACGGGTGTTAGCGTACTTTCTAGCGCCACCTTTGACGCCGACTTTCATCGTTACGTTATCATAGCCTTTGGTTTTACCAGCTTTAACGACGATGTTCTTCCAAATCTTTTCGGGACTGTCTTTATCATCGATACGTTTGGCATTCTCACGCGCGGCTTTTTTGACGATGTTCATAGCTTTGCGACTAGCGCGATTGGCGGCGTTTTTAGCTTTACGCTTATTACCAAGCTGTCTTAGCTTGGCTTGGACCTCGTCGAGACCGGTGATGTTGTTTGGCATAATTAGCCCCTAAATTGCTCAACTCCGCTGCCAAGGTTGAATGTCATATACTCGACGCCCGTATCGTTATCAGGCAGACCAAGACTATCAATCGCATAAGTACGGCCCTGCCATATTACGCGCATAGTCGTATCGAGACTGGTGCCGGTCTTATAACGCACCATCATTCTCGCCGTAATCTCTGACTGAGCCGCCTGCGCTGTCAGCAAGTCTTTAGTAGATAGCGGTGTGACCTTGGCATAAACTTTTTTGTGAGTGGTCCACGTGCCATCTAACCGATGCCCGTCTGCATCACGGCCGCCGCTGACATAGCGCTGGATAGTAACTCTATGACGTAACTCGCCTGCCTTGACTGCCATAATTAATCCATATCTAAAAAGGTCGAGCCTGCGTCGGCGTCATCTTCTTGTTCGACCAGCTCATTTATCAGATCGTTGTTTTGGTCGATGAGCTCAGCAGTGTTTTGATTGCTAATGTCGATTTGTTGAATCAGTATCGTGTTTTGTTCGACTACCTTTGTCATCAGCGCTATTAAGTCTTTGCAAGAGCAGCTTGGCTCTTCGCTTTGCTTCACTGGCTCTGTCTTTAATCCACTCACGTCTGGCCTCGCATCCTTTACAGTTCATATCAAACACCCATGCGGCGGTACGGTTGCAGTACGTGGTAAGCCCCCATAGGCACCTCAATCATCGATGAATCGCTAACTGACTCACGATGAGCATACCAATGCGCCACTATCATCAATGTCGCTTGATCAATAGAAGCGTTATCTAGCACGCCATCTGGATCTTCACTTGGTACTGCCAACTCATAAATAGTACGATCAAGATACATCTGAATATGATCTCGAGCGGCTGCCACATACCCAATCAATAAAGCGTCTTCATCATCGTGGTCGATGCGGCATTGGAACTTTACCTGCTCAAGAGTCACCATCGTTAATCTGCCTTGTCGTCTTTAGCCTTGCTATCGGCCTTTTTGGTTGTTTCTGTTTTTGATGGAGTCGATTTAGGTGATTCGACTTCGACAGCATGACCTTTATCAATCAGCTCTTTGCCTGCTTTGACGGTTACGGTTAGCACTTCGTTCTTTTGTGCAATCGTGCGATCAATCATCATTCGTTTTAATATTTTGATTTTCATGGTTTATTACTCAGCTTTTTTAGTAGTCTTTTTGGTCGCTTTGGACTTATCGTCAGATTCATCCTTGTTATCAACCGCTTCGGCATAACCCTTCTTAATTAGCTGCTGACCAGTGATATCGCTAACTTCTGCAGTATCCTCCGCCAAGTATGTCTTGTTGCCCATACAAACAACATCTTTAAACTTAACTTTCATAACTTGCTCCTTTTAGTAAGACAAAAACAACTTAATAAATTGGCTTTGGCTTAATAAAAAAAACGAAACCCGCGATACGAGTTTCGTTTTTCATCATATTCTTGATAATCAAGCCTTAATTATGATCAGACAGTTAGCGAACCTTTAACAAACGCTTGCGGACGATATACGGCCAGTGCTAAGCGCTCTTCAGCACGGATTGAGACCATATTTTTCTCAAAGTCGTCCGCGTTTTCGGTACTGACGACAACGTTTGCGTCTTCACGGTCAAAGATTTGCGCGGCGTCAGCGAATGAGCCAGTTAAGAAGTTACCTAACATGCCAGCCTGGTTGGTTTGCGCCACTGGCAGACCCCATAAGCGCGCTTCTAAGGTGCCAAATGGATTGCTGAATAGGTAGCCGTTAGTGCTGGCGTCTTTCATCAGCTCAATATCAGTCCAGTCGATATCGTGCATGACGTGACCGGTTGCTGATAACTCAGCCAAAGTAACCTGCAGCATAGCCAAGCGCATTAAATCCAAGCTGTTTGACGGCGTAGTCTTAGTGCTAGGATTGGCGAATGCAGTGGCCTGCGTATAGATACCGTGCAAATTATTGCCAGTACCGCTACCAAATAGCAGCTGCGTATCTTCTACACGCTTAAGACCATTGAGCAAACGGCCATTAATGATGCTGCGTAGTTGCGGCAAGTCATCAAGCGTCTGTTTGGCAATCTTCATCAAGTGAGCAATCGTCTTGACACCAGACAGCACCTCTTCAAACTCAATTTCTGAGTAAGGTTTAGTGGTGTTTTCAGCGACCGGTGCCGCGTTATTCGTAAATAACGTTTCGCGTAGATACGCCACTGCATTTGATTCTGTGTCGCCCGGCGCTAGTAAGTCACGTACTGTCAAACGCTGGTTTGGGTTGGTAACAATCTTGGTGCTACCATCTACAGGATTTACGGCGAATGAGGTTAGTGCTGCGCGTGGCACATCGATAGCTAGGCGTCGACCGGCAGAAACATTCTTGCTAAATTCGATAATGCTGTCATTTGCAATAACCAAATCGCCTGCGCGGTTACGCGATGGCGACTGATCACCATTACCGCTACCAATACGCGCAAATAACTGCTCTGCCTCACCAAGCTCAGTTTGCAGCTTGTTCTGCGTATCGCGCATGGTATTTAAGTCGGTAAGCAATTCATCGACTTTGTTTTTTGTTTCAGTTGATAGCTCGCCAGCCTTTTGCGCTTCTTTCAAAGCGTTTTCAGCAGCAGGCAGTGTCTTTTCGGTCAGCTCTTTAACTTTGGCATTAACCTGTTTGAGCTGTTCTGCGGTTTGATCCTTGGTTTGATCAGTCATAATTTTTTCTCACAAAAAAGGCCGCCAAAAGGCGACCGGATGAATGAATAGGTTTGTTTAGTCTAGTTTGATTGAGTCAATCGCATTTTGCAGACCGTCAATCAATCCGCTTAGGTCAATGCCAGCGTTTTGCGTAGCATCTGGTTGAGTAGCGCTAGGCGTACTCTTTAAATCTTTCACAAGGCCGCGGCGCTCTTTGCGAGTCATACCCGCCTGCGCCATGATCAAATCTAGTTTATGGGCAGCGATACGCTCTTTAGCACAGTTGTTTGTCTGCTCAGTAATCACATCAGAGTCTAAAAAGCTATCAGCCATACCTGTCTCAACGGCTTGCTTGCCATTAATCCAAGTCTCTTTATCCATTTGTTCTGATAGCTCGGCGGCATCAAGACCACTTTTGACGTGATAAATATCAGCGATAGTGTTATCGATTTGCTCTAAAAAATCAGCCACATCACGCATGTCGTTGCGGTTACCGCCGACGCCAGTCCAAGCATTATGAATCATGAAGAATCCAGCGCGGGCAATTTTAACCTCATCAGCAGCCATCGCGATAAATGATGCGGCGCTTGCAGCCATACCAAGTACGCGAACGGTTACATGGCCGCCATATTCGCGTAGCATGTTATAGATGGCAAGGCCTTCAAAAACATCCCCGCCAGGAGAGTTGATATTAACCACGATATCAGCATTACCAAATCGTTTAAGTTTGGCGCTAATGGTTTTTCCAGTGATGCCGCCATCCGTCCACCAGTCGTAGCCGATAGGCTCTAAGATATTAATCACATTTTCAGAGTCGTCATCAGCAGCTTTGATATCAGGGTTCCAGCTATCTAGCGCCAATGGCATTTTTATATCGTGCGTCGCCTCAAAATCCGCTTTAGGCATCATCGTTCGCTTGCTCATCGTTGGCAACTCCATTGTAGTTTGTGCCCACCTTCTCAAGCGGGATTAGTGCTGATTGGATAGTGTATTTTTCACCGCCTTCGATCGGCGGCATGTTCTCTTTAGAGCGGACCTCATCGCGATTAATCCAACCGTTATTAAGGCCAGATGCGTAATATTCGGATCGCGTTTTACTGTCAGCTCGTAACAGCCCCTCAACATTAAACTCGACATAATATTTATCGCTTTCAATGCGGCCTATCAAGCAGCGCAAAATCTCTTGCTCAATATTGACCAGTAAAGGCCGGAACGTGTATTTCAAAAAGTGTAAATCTTGCGCTTCAGCTGACGCGGCCCAAGAGCTTTGTTTGTTAAAGTGACCAATCATAATTGGCGATACGCGGAACCAGCGACAGATCTCTTCAATCTCAAAAGCGCGCGTCTCAAGCATTTGCGCCGCTTCTGGGTTCATTGTCACGCCGTGATACTGCATACCATGCTCAAGCACCATCGTCTTGCCAGCATTGCTACTGCCCATAAATTTGGATATATGACCGTGTAGCTTGCTGCGCTGTTCGCCCGTGAGCTTCTGATCCGTTGTCAAAAACCCAGATGTTTGCAAACCATTTTCAAAAAACTTGCCGGCGGCGTGTTCGGCTGATGCGGCGGTAGCAAAAGTTTCACGCCCTTTGTTGATCGTAAAGATACCCATGACGCCATCGATGCCGAACGCGCGAATGTGCATGATGTCTTTATGATCAATATCACGGCGGCTTGTGCCTTCAACATAACTGTATTCGAGTACGCTATTGTTTTTGTTGCGACCTACTTTTACATGCTGCGGTAATAGCGGCTCAAGCGATATAATGCGCCTGCCTGTAACATTGCGCTTAATCTCAACGTAGGCATTACCCCATAGCAGTAGGCTTGCCACAATCATTTGCATGAATCGCGCTGGGGTCATCTCATAATTGGGCGACCGACATAGCAGGTCATATAATGGATGCTGTTTGGCCACCACACGACTACCGTCGGCTTTGGTTTCATAAACCTTTAGCGGTAATGTTGATACCGTCTCTGCTACCAACCGCACACACGAAAAAACCGTACTAAGTTGCAAGGCACTATCAACAGTGACATTCTTGCCACTGGCCGTCCTAGTTGACACGTTATCACTAGGCGTTAGACTCAGCTGTCCATCCAAGCCTAGAAAGCTGATCGCCGCCTGTGCAGCTCTGGCAAGACGCTTGGGCTTGATTAGATTACGCACATTAAATCCTTAATATTAAACGCCAATCATGATTGGGTCATCGTAAAAGCCATTATCACCGCCGCCATCACCTGCCAGCACCATGGCGCGGCTGATACCCATTAACAGAGCAACAGCACCATCGATTTTTTTGTAGTTAGTCTCTTTCCGTGGGAATACGTTGCCATTGGCATCTTCACGCGATACCACGTTACCAATCATCCAAGATAGGACCGGATGGCCGTCATGATGAAAGCGGCCGCCCTTCATAGCAGCTTCAAGCTCTCGCATAGCAGGAGAGAAAGATTTTACTGTCTTAGGTATCTTTACCGCATCATAACCTGCAGCCTCAATAGTGGCGGCAACTTGAAATCCACCCCATTCATCATAAGGCACTTCAGTGAGCGGGAAGTTCCCCGCATCAACAACCAAATCTTCAGCGATGGCATTTAGATCGTTTTCAGCGCCATCATGTACTTCAAGCAGGCCTTGGTTCATCCACTTCTGGTACCGCTCGACCGCTTGCTTTTCATCACCTTTATAAACCGTATCTTCAGGTAAATAAAACCATGGTGCCAAACAGTAATAATGCAGCCTGCCATCATCTTCGTGTCGATAAAACAAGTTAATGCGGGCCGCAATATCGATTTTTGATGCTAAATCTATCGGCATTACACAAGGTGTTGTTGAAAAATCATCGAGATTGAGCGTGTCATCAGCACATGCTCGCCAGTGCTCCATGTTAAAGAATGCCGACTTAGCAGATACCCAGACGTTTAGATGCTTAGTCTTAAAAGAGTTTTGGCGGCTGGCATTATTTATGGCCTTTGTTTGCTGCGACTCTAAGAAGTCAGCATATACAGACACATCATAATTGGGATTGGCCTTGATTAGGACGTTTGGATCTGTCCAATCATCGCCTTCGTCAATACTCCAAATCCAACCGAAAAGCTCATCGTCTGGCACGTTGCCAAGCAGCATATCTTGCACACGGCTGCGCAGCTCATAGCAAGGGCCCTCGATATTATGACCAGCTGTCGTGATCACGAAAATCATGGGTTGGCGGCGTGCACCCATACCTGTTTGCATCGTGTCATAAAGGCGACTATCTGCATGCTCGTGGTACTCATCGACAATAGCGCCATGCGGCGACTGTCCATCTGGCGGGTCACCGATAATAGGCTCAAATAATGAGCCGTCAGCAGGACGCTCAAGGCTTGCCGCGTTAATCTGTATGCCGGTTGCTGCGACTAAGTCAGGCGAGCGCAAGACCATCAGGCGAGCAGGTTTGAACACCTCCCAAGCCTGCTTCTCCGTTGTGGCGCCTGAATAAACCTCACTACCAAACTCGCCATCGTTGGCAAACATATTAAGAGCGACGCCAGCAGCAATAGCAGACTTACCATTCTTACGTGGCACCTCCCAATAGGATTCACGGAAGCGTCTGAACCCATCTTTTTTACGAACCCAGCCGAATGTGACTGCTATACCAAATTTTTGCCAAGGCTCAAGCTTAATTTTTAAGCGCTTTAAAGCCCATTCGCCTTTCGTATGAGGTAGCAATTCAATGAAAAGTATCTTTTTTTCGGCGGCTTTTGGGTCAAATTTGTATGGATAACCACGCTTTTTAGATGCTTTTAAGTCGTCTAGGTGGCGCTTACAAGCCAAAACCACCCACTTGCACGCTGGTACCTTGCCCTTAACAACCGACCGTGCCCATTTGTTGGCGATATCAACATTAGGATAATCAGCCATATATATCTCGCTTGAGCATCAGTTACATATTAAGGACACCTGCAAATGGGTTTGTTTGTTCTTTATTGCCAACGCCAGTTAAGCGCTGGCGAGAGGAAGGATCTAGGCCCAGCAAACTACCAAAAGTTGCCATCTGCCTTACCGCTTCATTGAGTGCTGTCAATGCTGGATTTTTTATCACACTGCCAGCTTCGGTATTTAATGTGACCCCGCTAAAAGCAATCTCTGACTGACACTTCCGATAAGTTTCATATGCCATACAAAATACTTCGACGTTGTGCATATCGGTAATTTTTAGCAGTTCATTTTCTAAAAGCTCAGGCACTATTGAGCGCCAAATCATTGGTGCAAATTCTAAGCCGTCCATATAATCGGGCGGCTCAATATCAGTGATATTGCTAAACTCTGGGACGTTGATATTTTTGCCCTTAGATTTTTTCGGGTCCGGCTTTCGCCCCCGCCCTGGTACCGAGGCTAATCCTCCCATATCACAAATTCCTTAGCTTAGTCAATGGGCTAAACTTTTAATTAAACGCGCGTAAAAATGTACTTAAGGGGGCGGTCACACGGGGCTTCCGGCTGAAGTGCAACCCTACCCGGAGGGGTATAGAGCCTAACTATTCAAACGAGCTATCTGCTCAAATATATCGTCAATCGCAGCCTGAATCTCAAAGCTAGAATCAACACTAAAGTTATAGCGGTTACCGTTTTGCAATGTCACTACTATGCGATGCTGCTGCAACCCATTATGATCTCGATATGTTCCAGGCTGTACGGATTCAATATCTGCTGCATTGATAATTTTCTTGCGCACTTTGATAAATTTAAGCATGGTTTTTACTCGTTAGCTGTTTTTGATCTATGGCACTTACGACAAAGCGACTGTAGGTTGCTGAGCTCGTCGGTACCGCCGCTCGCCTTATTGATTATGTGATCAACGTCGGTGGCTGGCACGTATCTGCCTGCGCGCTTGCAAGCCATGCACAGATGACCATCACGATTAAGTACTTGCGCGCGAAGCTTGCGCCAAGCGTGTCCGTAACCGCGCTTGGTTGTGCTACCGCTGCGGTCTGGGCGCTTGGTCCAGTTGCTGCGCTGGTCTGCATGTTCATCACAGTATCCTTTGTCTTTACGTTTAACTAGGTTTGGGCAGCGGTATTGGCGGCATGGTGTGGACGGCATAGCTTCGGCTTCCATTTCTTATTATCAGGCTCAATCAAAGCCATATATTTCTTGGCTTCGCTGTTGCCGTTATTAGCTCTATCTATAAGCAGTCTTAGGTTTGATTGTCTATACTCTAGCGTTTCGCCTGTGCGATATTTGATATACAGCGTCTCGCTTGTGCATTCATATCTCATGGGTATCACACCTTACCAAACGTTAGGTATAAAAAAGCCCACGCTATTTCTAACGTGGGTAAGTGATAGTGCGCCCGGCAGGATTCGAACCTACGACCAAAAGATTATGAGTCTTCTGCTCTAACCGCTGAGCTACAGGCACGCAGCATCGCCACTGTTATTTAGCAATCATCACATGCAATGATTGTTAAATAACGGCAGCTCTCATTCAATTCGCAGTTGCCACCTGCTATTGGGTGTCTCTATGGCATGTGCTGACCGTGGCTAAATCAATCAGGCATAAAAAAAGACGAGAGCAATTAAGCTGTCGTCTTTTATGTTCTGCTTTATCTGTTACCATTTAGCAGTATGACAAATACTACCCTAATCTGGCACGGTGCGTCAAGCGTTATCATCTACTCTATTGAGCTGCATGCGATAGCTACTGACGTACTGATCAGCGGTGCTTACCATATCGATAAGATCATCCATCATTTGACGCTGGTACCGCACCCATAATGTAGTATAAGAGCTAGCCTTTACTTCTATGCCTGAGAACTTCAACCGACCTTTGACTGTATATACATCCCAAAGCTCATACAACTCAAAATGCAGTACCATGCGCGCCATCAGTCGTGCCAGCTCAGGCAGACTGTGAGTACATGCCTGCGGTGCAGCGCGCTTATCTTTATTACAGCGCTCAATCATATTGGCTGCCAGATGCTTCACTACCTCGTCAAAATGACGTGACCAATTCCAGTTGGTATCACTACCCCATAGCAATATACTTGCCAGCGCCTTGGCTGGCGCGTCATCAATCATTGCAATAGCAGCGCAGTGGTCTTCCCAGTTCACTTCTGGCGGCAATCCACCTTGTCCAATATTGAATTTAACGGTCTTAGCATGCATGCCTTGCTCAAGCCAGTCTTGGTTTGATAGCTGCAGGTTTGGAGACTGACCGAAATTGTTATGTAGCTCGTCAATCAGTGCGTAGGCATACTGACCAGGCTTATGTTTTTCTTTTGCCGGCTCAGGCTTATCTAACACTTCCTGCGCTCGCACAACTGGCACAGCGTAGCGGAGAAACTTATCGATAGATACAACTCTTTCTTTTTTGCGGTTTGGATTGTTAAGCCATTTAAACCTAAGTTCGTTTTTATCATAATCGACATGCAGCACTTCCATTACTTCGCCTGCCTTATCGACCCATTCAGTTTTGATTTCGATATCAGTCACTTTTTACCACCTTTCTTAGTTTTGCGATTATTACGCGACTTATGTGGTATATAACTCTGACCTTTAAACTCCGAAGGATTGCATATACCATGAGTCTGCTGCTTAAGCATTGCGATAATTCTGCTACTATCCTTTATCTTACTCATCGATTTCTCCTAAGACTTACCATTCAGGTTCATGCAAACCTTTTATAAAAATAACAAAAGCTGCGAAGCCAAGCATAATTAAAGATATTCCCCACTGCCTAGAACTGAACCCAGCGCCCGCAATAAGCTCTATATAAGCCATCACTATAGAAGGCATGCCAAATGCAATAAAAATAAGCAGACATGCCTTAGTCGAATTTTTCAAAGCCCTACCTCCCCAGCCATTCTTTTTGCATTAACTCATATCCCAACATGCCTGATGGTGGATTAAAGTATTCACAATATGAGCATCTAATCATCAAAAAACCATTAGGGTAGTCGCTGCTTGCAGGTCGTGCCCTTAGTACTAAATCGCTAACTATAAAGTGAATGACCTTATAACAATTACCGCATGTAACTTGATGATCAGTCATATTCCACCTTTCATGTATTAAAAATCTCGAACGTCCCAGCCACCGCCATTTCTCTTTGTTTGCTTCATTATTGCGATGAACTTGAAAGGAAACTTATCAGCAGCAACTTTAATCTTTACTAAAGCATCATCAGTCCAATGGCCTTTAACTTCATGTATTTCTAATTGCCCGTCTGAGCGCATCACCAAAAAGTCTGGCTTGTAGAATGTGTTATCTGCTAGTCGTAGGTTGATGTTGTCAAAAGAGTAGTAAGAGATTTCACCTTCGCGGCGCTGCATTTCTAAATGCTGCGCATACGCTTTCTCGGTATTATTCATTTTTCCCGTCTTCATACGGCCTAGCGCTTGTACGTTTTTATTCATCACTTACCATCCTTTAAGTTAATATCACCATATTCATGTTCAACTGCTTGGCCTTGTTCGTCCCAATTGGCATAGTCATCATGGAACGGATCCCCAGCAACTACTCTTAATTTTCCCGTCCATCCCTGATAAGTACCCGTCTTTGGGTAATATGCTTTTTGCAGATAGATGACCTTGATGTCCTTTGTGGTTTTTATGCTCACACCACCTCCAAATGGTTTATCGCAAAACCGTCATAACGCAGTTTTCAAAAGGGCCTTGTGTGAACCCAATATTCTTACCGCCAAACACTCTCATAGCTGTATGTAACTGCATTACATGCATGCCCTCACCATCTATCTTGGTAGCACTGTAATCAGCCAACATTTTGCAGGTGGCTCTAACCTCAGTATTATGATCATCTAGTATCTTTTGACCATGAGTGGTTAGCTTAAACTTAACTTCTTGGTTGATGTTTACTGGCCCTTGGGCGTACCCGTCGAAATAACTCATACCGCCTCCTGCAACTGGTTTAATACTCTGTCATAGGTTTCATCGGCTGACTCGCCTGGCAGCTTCTGTTGCTTGATATGCTCGTATGTTGCAGCGACATCCATGTTTGGCAGCGGCTCTTTGCGTAGACCGTTAAATATGCAGCACTTGCTTGGGTCTATCTTGGCCTGTACTGGCTGGCTATGGCTTGGATGAAACACATCAGGTAAGTCGCTGGCGTGACTGTTAGACGACTTGCCAGCATTGTTACTCCAATCTTCATTGTCGATATTAAAACGGCCCTTGGCTTTTTCCTGACGCGCTTGATCGGCTTTCTGGTTGTCTGCTTCACGCATCATCCACTTTACGAGCTTAACTTTGCGATAAGACTCTGTGGTCAGTGGATTGCCTTTGAGCGCTTGCTCAGCGTAATGAGCTTTGAATGCTGAGACCTCAAACTGATACTGATCATCGGTCAGCTGTATCAGCTTGCCCGCTTTGAACAACTCACCGCGCATCTGGTCAATGGTTGGGGCCTCCCAGTTTTCGATGCTGTCTGCGTGTTGACTGCGGATTAATTCAGCCTTGGTCGGTTGCTGATTAGCTGTTGACTGAGTTGGCTGTGCTGGTGCAACTGGTGCTGGCTGGTGGGCTGATGATTGATTGTTGTCAGTAGAGTTATCCACAGAGCCATGATTAAAATTATCCACAACCGCCTCGCCCGCGTGTGTGTGCGCCTCTCTCTCTAATGGTTTATGGTTATTGGTTTCTGGTTCATGGTTACTAGTTATAGCAGCGTTTTTGGCGTTACCAGCGTTACAGTCATCGTTACTTGGCGTTACAGTTTGCGTTACATCGTTTGCAACGTTACTAGCGTGACACTGTTTGATAGCATCGATATGCTTAGCATGTAATTCCCTTAAAGCAGAAGTACCAATACCCTTATCGACAGACACGCCTATATCAGTAAGGTCGTTAATCATATTGCGCTTGTCTTGACGAGACTTGCGAGTACGTTCTGCAGCTGTCATAGGCGCATCATCATCGTTACACGTAATGTTACACCCATCGTTACTTGGCGTTACACCTTGCGTTACATCATTCGTTACAGCGTTACGCTTGCCGTTACTATCAGCGTTACCGTTTTTGAATTTGTAATTCTTAAGCTCTTTATCGATACGGTGATGATGATGACGCTTGCCACGTTTGACAAAATATTCATCAAGGATGTATTCGAGCATTTCAAGATATTCAGGCGTAGTACATAGCAGACGACGTGCCAGCTTATTCATATCTGACGAATCGATGGCTTGTTCGTTGTGATAGTACATATCTATCAAGTCACGATAGATAGCACGCTCAGGTAACGATAGGTGGCGTGTTGAGTTGTTAAAATCAGCAATGTTGAAGTTATAGAAATGCATTAGGCCACCTCATGAACGATGGCAAAAGTCTTAGCAAGATGCGTAAGACCTTTTGGCGTGAATAGCGGCTGAGTGGTTGCGACTCGCTCGTTGCTGTTGCCTTGATACGTTACTGCGCGCTCTTCCATAAAGCCTTGCTTCATGCGAATGCTGCTCATCTTTAGCTTGTTGCGCTTGTCGCGGTACATCCAATCATGGCCCAGGCACCAATTAACAAACTTGTTTTGTGGAATACCAAGCGCTTTGGCAGTATCTCGAACGTTTAAGCTACCCATGGCGCAGTCGATAACATCCAATGCTGCAGCTTTAGGCTCAGTAAGTGCTAAGCGTGACTGCTGATTCTCGATAAGCTCAGCCTGATCAGCGGCAAGGCGTAATGCTTCAGATAAGGTGGCAGGGATAACTGGTGCGCTGGCTTGTGCTTCTAGCTCTTGCCAGCGGTCAATAACTGCAGCGGTAAACTCAGGTGATAAGCGAGCGACAATTACAAGGCTGTCTCGCTGGTCTGATAAAAAGTGAGTGTATTGCTGGCCGTTTTGCTCATGCGTGTACTGATGGGGTGTCGTATTTTTTACGATACCCTTTTCGACCAAAGAGCGTATTAGCTTTAATACATTGTCATGAGGCTTGTTGCATAGGTCTGCCATTTCACGGCTAGACATACGTTTTTTATTATTTGTTTGCAAAGTCTGAATATTCATAGTAGTATTCCTTTATCAAGTGTTTTGCTTTGAAGAAACGCCTAAACCCCGTCAGTGTCCGCTGATGGGGTTTTTGTTTGCGCGTCACTTTTGTTTTTGGCCTGACTGGTGCGCTCGATGCGCTCAAACTCACGTTTGATTGCATGATCATCGCCAGTAACTTCTACAGCAGCGACGCTTTTGCAATATGAGCAGTTTTGGCAGTTAGTGGCTGGCATGTTATTTACCCTCACAATGATTAGCGATTTGAACGCTGAGTGTGCGCAGTGCGACCATGGCGTCTTGAATCTTTGTCTGTAGTGCGTCATGCTCTTTGCAATCAATGCGGCCGTCTTCTAGCGCTTGCTGCATCTCACTCATGATGTCGCCCTGGCATGCTGATGTAGATAGCGCGGTCATGATGATGCTTGCCTGCGTCGTCTCGTCATCTATACGCGTAAATACGCCGCCTAAGCGGTGAGCCATGGCTTGGATGATGCTGGTGTCGCCTGTGAACTCCATGATGGTGACTGCCTCATCAAGGCGCAGATGATGCGTGCTGCATGTTGGGCTTACTTTGTTGTTCAGTACGGTGTTAGACATACCCATGCGCGCGGCAATAGCTGTTGAGCCGCCATGTTTTGGGTTATGTACTGTCTTGTATGCTGCGTCTATTACGTCCATCGTGTCCTACCTATTTATAAAAACGTTTTGTTGATGAGTGGTTGGTTGTAGTATTTACTACAGGCAATTAAGAATCTTCGGTTGTTTCGACTGGTAAGCTCCGTAGATATGAGAAATCAATATCTTTTCTTAGGTCTTCACACTTGACGGCTTGATTGGCGTTCTTTTCAATCTCAATCGCCAAGCCAGCATCGCAAGTGCGGTTGCCATAATATATCTGACGCAAATGACCTAAGGTCGAGCCACATTTTTTGGCGAAATCTGCTCTTTCTTTCTCACTGCCCATAGAACTAATAAATTTTTTCAGACTAGAGATATGCTTAGCCATTGATTTGCTCCTTATAAAGTCATTAATTTAGCATATGCTAACTTTTTAAGCAATTTTTAATTAGCAATCGGTAATTTACAAAGCGCTAGATATCGTCAAGATACCTCTAAAATTAGGAGGGTGTTATGTCTACAGATGTACAAGAGCACAGGCGGGCTAGATTGGTTACGCTATTAAAGGATTTTAAAAAGCAGGGTAAAAGTGTGGCTCAGCTAGCAAAAGAGTATCCAGTTGATCCCAGTTTTATTTCTCAACTTAAAAATAAACATCGTGGGTTTGGTGAAGATGCTGCCCGAAACTTAGAGCAAGCGTTGGATTTAGAACCATTTTATTTTGAGCCTTACTTTGATCAGCTTAAAAAAACTATTCAATCCGATGACCGCCTGAGCCATTTAGATGCAATCTCTAGGCTCAGCAGTCCTGAATTGATGGAGGAAACTAATAAAGGGTTGGAGGATATGGAAGCAGAGTTTCCTATGTATTTTATTGCGGATGTGATTTATATCTCTAAATCAGAACAAGGGCAATGGGAAGACTGCAGAGAGGCTCAAGAGAGCTATAGAGAGAATTTAATTGTTATTAGCAGCAGTGTTTCTGTATCAGCTTATGCTGTTTTGTTTGAAACTGATGAGTTCTTTCCTGTGATAAGGGCAGGCTGGATTGGAGTCTTTGATCCAGCCTATGGAAATGACAGTGGCGACTTAACACATATTGTCTTGAAGGATGGAACTCATTTGTTGAAAGAATATTTATACTCTAAAGGTGACAGGCTTTTCTTTGAATCGTTAAACTCAGATGAAAGAGATTCTTTTTTGTCGAATGAAATTGACGAAATGGCTTCCTTGCGTAGCCTGATGCATCCTGACTCTTTGACAATGAAAG
This sequence comes from Psychrobacter sp. CAM01, assembly GCF_032842965.1. Classification (NCBI taxonomy): domain Bacteria; kingdom Pseudomonadati; phylum Pseudomonadota; class Gammaproteobacteria; order Moraxellales; family Moraxellaceae; genus Psychrobacter; species Psychrobacter sp. CAM01. The sequence goes on along the minus strand of NZ_JAWJBL010000008.1, from coordinate 626,656 downwards.
TAAACCCTTCTTAACACCCTCCCCTTTTTTGATACCGCCTGTATGGCGGTTTTTTATTGCCTAAAATTCGTTGCATTCATAAAAATTACATTATATTACATTTAGCACTTGCTAATTATTTAGCATATGCTAAATTAGTATGCATCACATCGACACAGAGTAACTGTTATGAACTCAATCAAAGATTTACTAGCCAGCATCGGCACCATCACATTGTTAGCGCTTGGTATGACAGCAGCAACGGCTGGCGCGCAACACATCAACCAAGCGTTTGACCGCTCGCAGGCAGGCCATGACGCCATGATTGCAGAACACAAGGCGTACCTAGCCAGCGATGACGACTACTATGTCACCGACCCTATGAATGGGTTTGATGAAGAAGTCTATGAGGCATCCGAGCAGGCTAAAGTAGCGAGTCATGCCAATCTTTTTATCTCTAATGCTTACGCTGACAATTAACTCCAACCCTGTCTTGCCAGCTGGCGAGCCAGTCCAAACAACCTAAATAACTTAACTAAAAAGGACAGTCCTATGACTACCCCAACCAATGCAGAAAACTTCGTAGGCGAACTTAACGCCGGCGTATTTGCCAAACAACTTGGCCATGTCTTATCAGATGTCGCTGAAAGTGTCGCTAGCCACGGTAAAAAAGGTGAGGTGACCATCAAGCTACGTTTTGCACCATCAAAGGCTGAAAATCAAGTTGAGATGGAATGCGATCTCTCTTATAAGGCTCCCAAGGCTGGCCGTGGTCATCGTGCAGAGCTAACGCCAAGCGATACGCTTATGTACGTCAATAAAGGTGGTCGTCTGAGCTCATACCCTGAGAATCAGCATGACCTGTTCGTCAATCACACTGCTGCCGAATAACGGCAGCAGTCAATTCAACCAAACCCATCATTAAGGAATACCAAAAATGTCAGACAATAATGCGCAAATCGTGGCCGAATTGGTTCAGCAGCAGGACATGAAGCTAAAAAACCCTGATGCGAAATCACTAGTGAGTGTCCCTGAAGGCTATAAGCTACAAAACACCGAATCAAACCAAGCGTATCGCAACCGTTTTCGCGGTACGTTTTCGACCACATCTCTACAGGGGTTTGCTGACTATATAGGTCAACGTGATAGCGCGGACAAGTGCTTTGTTGATAATACCAGTGTCAATCAACTGTCCTGCCAAGCGATTTTCAATTTAGGTGATGAATTAGTAGCTGGTCACGCTGACGATACTGCCAACCTAGTATTAAAGATCACAAATGAGTTTGCTGCGTTGCGTAAAAATCAGCGACTCACCCAGAAAGAACTTATCGAATTTGTGCAAGATTACGCTTACTGCTTGTCGTTCCATGAATCAGTAGATGGCGAAGTTGCTGAAAAAATGAGCCTTGCCACTGCCATCAATGCTTTCCGTAACGTGACCATTAAGACAGCGCGTGAGATGACCAGTGATGTGCGAGATATGAGCTCAACCAAATCAGCGCTCGAACATATCGAAGCAGATTCAGCAGTAAAACTACCAGGCTTTATTGTTATGAACGCGCCTGCATATGACGACTTACCAGCAGTAGGCATAACAGCGCGTCTATCTGTAATCACAGATGATGACAACGTTCGCTTTGGTGTGCGTATCGTAGGTGAGCACAAGCTACTAGAAGACTCAGCTGACTTCTTTATAGATCTAATTAAAGATGTTGTGCCTAAAGACTTGCCTGTCTATGCCGGTACATTCGCGCCGTAAACAATCATTGTCTATAAGGTAAGGCTTGCCAGCATATACATCAGTGCTGGTAAGCATCAATCGAATTTGTAAGGTAGGTAACTAATGGCTGATGATATTGATCGCGCTGGTGAGCGCATAGATGCTGAAATGACTGCTCGTCTTAGAGTTTTGCCGGTATTCGATATTCCCTCTCTTCCTGAGTGCATATCATGCGGTGAAGAAATACCAAGCAAGCGACGCGCGATTGGTGGCGTAAGGCGTTGCTTTGATTGCCAGAAGCATCATGAAAGCTCGGTAAGATATTGGAATCATAGTCGTCGCTAGATAATAGGATTGGATATGTTAAGACTAAATAACAGCTCACTATCGAGAACAATTACTCGAAGTGGTGTGAATAGCATTCAAATGTTTGCTGTGTTTGATGATGTAACTAAGACTGGCAAAGTTAAAGCTAAGCATTCACAGCGATTCACTATTCAAGACGACTCGTTAAGTCTAAACGGTAAGCAGCATCAGCTATCAGAGCAATTAGATTTTAATGCCGACCCATTAGATTTGATGCAGTATTTTATAGAGCGCTTTAGCAGCGCTCAGCCTGATATGTTTTTGGTAGCGCCGCAACCCAAAGGCGGTATTCAAGTGCCCAAGCTAATCAGCGAGGTGCGCTGGGAGTATCCTGATATGGCATGGCGCGCAATCGATAAGAGTGGTGCTGTTGCATACTTCGAGCGTAGACCAGTGCTAGACAAAGCAGGCTATTGGGTATCAGCAATCGATGGTGTTATCGCTAGGTATGGCAAATCACTATGTATCGCTGACAACTATCAGTGCAGTGTGCAAAACGCAAATGAACGCAAATGAACGCAACAAAGGAACTTACCATGGATAACGATACTTTAAATCTACTCCATCAGATGGGCCTAACGCCCCTTGATTGGGTAGATGCCAAGCAGTTTGCTGCGCTGACTGGCATTGCCGAGCAAAAGCTAACTCACCGTAAGCGAGAGTGGCCAGAAAACGTTGTTTGGATGAAGCAGAGTGGTAACCTATATTACTCAATAAGAGGGTATAACCAGTGGATGACAGAACAAGCAGATATACGTTGCCGGAAGGCGTCCGGATTAGATCGGGAAGCCTCCAAGTCTACTTTAAGCGCAAAAAGAAATATTATTCAATCACGCTACCGCTCCCAGTCTCTGCGGAGGGTATCCGTGCTGCCGTTAAGGTTAGACGCGATTTAATCACTAAGGCTGAATGGGGTGTGCTGACAGAAGCAGACCTTGCCAGCGCTAAAGGTGAATTGGTTAATGACGACAGCGTCATTGTTAGTGATGGCGCTCTATTTCAAGAAGTCGCCCAGAAGTATCTGAAGCACTGTGAAGCCAATAATGATTCAAAAAATGATTACATTAGCGCTCTAAATAAGCATTGGATGCCGCAGCTAGCGCTTATGCCAATACAAGATATCACATCCGAACTAATTCGTGACATCATCTCTGATATCGGCTTCAAGTCTGATAAGACATTTAATAACTGTCTGGTGCCACTGCGCGGTGTATTTGACAAAGCGATTGAGCTGCGACTCCTCATGCCAGCCGATAATCCCATGGCTATGATTAAGAATAAAAAGGTGCAATCAGGTTTGCCGGATCCATTCACCCGCGCTGAAATGGATGCGCTGTTAGGTTGGTTGGATAAAAACCTAACAGATAAGGACCATTTTTATTACTGGTATTTTGAAGTAGCATTCTGGACTGGATGCCGTCCTAGTGAACTTTACGCATTAAGATGGAAGGATATAGATTGGTTTAACGAATCAGTGATCATTAACAAAAGCCGTGTGCGCGGCGTTGAGAAGCAAGTCACCAAGACTCACACTGCGCGCGAAGTATATTTGAATGACCGCTCTAAGCGTGCATTTGAGGCGCTGGACGCTATGAAGCTCAGCGATGACTATGTGATGATATGTCCAGAAACAAACCAGCCTTTCTATAATGAAAAACCTGCCCGTATGCGGCTGATTGAAGCAATGAAGTCTACTCGAGTACGCCATCGCCCAGCATATAATGCCAGGCACACTTATGCCACAATGCTGCTCATGTCAGATGTGAACCCAGTATTTGTTGCTAACCAATTGGGCCATAGCTTACAAATGCTAATTAAGCGATACGGCAGATGGTTGCATGGTGATCAGAATAAGCTTGAGATATCCAAGCTCACAACTGATTAATATCCTCTCGCCATCCCACCGTTTTATCAAAAAGCCTTTAATCCTACTGCATGAGTTTTATAGGATCGCATCTCAAATGCGATCCTGATGTTCGTGAAATTTCCTATCATCTGCATTTACACAACTATATTTGATGGCTTATCGTAAACTATAGTTGTTTATTACATTGCTCAATGATTACTAATAAGTTAAAGTTGATTAATATTTTTTTCTTTATTATCACGAAGAACTCATAGTTGTCAGTATAATTAATAGAAAGGTAATTTCCGCATGAAAAAACTAATGCTAGCCTCTGTGCTATCTATCTTCGCACTTTCAACTAACGCTGCAATTAAGACAGTAGATAATCCGTTCCAAAGCAATACAGTTTTAAAAGAGTCTGTCGAAGTTGATCACCCACTATTTGCCAAAGGTGCTGGCGGTTCGCAGTGTAAAGGCTTACCTAGTACTTGCGGCCAAATGGCTAACTGTGAGCAGGCTAAGCAAGCTCTGAAGTGTGGCAACACTCGATTAGATCGAGATAAGGACGGAGTACCATGCGAATCAATTTGCCCAGGTGGTTAATTGGCATTGCCGTCTTATCTTTAGCTGCATGCACACCTTCCCAAAATAACAGTTACGCTAGTCAATTTGTTTCTGGCTATGTTGTAGTGCATGAAATATTCTGGTTCGCTGATCATGATAGGCCCTACCCATTCACCACATCAGGTGAAATATCCTGTGTTTACTATCCAGAGTTTGGCACTGAGGTGTATTTTGAGCCTGCAGGCTATATTCATGATTCCTCTATTGGCACTCCTCTTAATAAGGCGGCTGCAGAGTCTCTAAAACAAGGAGGTCTGGTTCCAAACGTGCCTTATAGCATTAAGAAAGGTGCTGACTTGAGTGAGGCTGTGCAGGTTGGACTGAAGGTATGTAATGAATATAAAAAAAGTTCTAAAAGTGATTAGTAGGAAGTAAAAATATTATAATCTTGATAGTTTGAGTGTGCTACAGAAAATATGAATGCCAGAAAAATCAATTTAAAGGAATGCGGTTAAGTGGAAAATACAATTACAATCAACAGTTTGGATGATGTGGTTTTTACACTACAAGACTTACTACAGAGTAGCGATACAGAGTCACCCTATAGAATAAGTATACAAAACCTACCTGATTTCAAACTTTACTTAAAGGGTGATAAGTTCGATAATAGCATTACTCCCTCAATTATGCAGGGTATTATTGAGCTACAAAAGTGCATATATAGAGCATATATGCTTGCTAGATATGGTAATGATAGTTTAAAACCTTTGAGTAACTACGAACGTAATGCACTAGAGCTCAAAGTCGTAGTAAACCCTGGTAGTGCTGACGTTTTCATAAAATTACTAGAAACATTTGATAAAATGTTCGGGCTAATGGATGGTATGGAAAGTAGACGAAAATTTATTATTATTCTTACTGTGTTGGCGGTAATCGCTGGTGGAGTTGGGTGGCTGTATTTCGACTCTTACCTTGGTCATCAAGCAGAAAAAATAAATGCCAGTAAGGAAGTAGTACTTGAACGTGAGCGCACCAAACAAATACTAGAATCGCAACAAAAAATAATAGACGCCGTGCAAGTATCGTTAGGTTCACAGTACAATGACAGCTCTGAGAAAGATGATGTGCCTGTATCTACTACTGAAAATGAAGTAGATGGCAATCCAAAGGATAGAAAAGTATATTTCAAACTACTTGAAAAGCCTGATCAAGAATTGATGGCTACTATTAAGGAAGCTAAAGAATCGGATGTTAGAGTCGGTCTTGCAGTAGAAAATACTGAAAACTCTATGCGTAAATTGATGGCTTCTACTGCTAATGCAGACTTTGTAAGATTTAATAATCAATTTGAAGCCTCTGGGTTTACTATCAGTAAGATATCATCCTTAGAGCGACTGACTTCTGAAGACAAAGTGATTAAGGATTACTTTAGAGTATTAACTATTGATTCTCATAAGTCAGAATTTATGCAAGCAAGACTCCGCCCTATTGACCATTCGTTTCCAGACTTCAATGCTCAGTTTTCTGACTCTTCAATGAGCCAAGAAAAACTTGAGAGGCTTAAAACCGCTTTAACTGGCTATCATCCTATATTTCTAGCTATTACTGCAAAAGAGCGACGTAATAACTTAAGCGACGCTGTAATCTCTCAAGTGGGTGATGTTGATTTATCAAAAGACTTTAGGTCTAATAACGATGATATTGAGGAAGCGTAGATTTCAGCTTGATAATAGTCTTTAGATCTTCAACTGAATAAAACCCACCTCACAGTGGGTTTTTTATTACTTAGTTAATAATCCTTTGCCCTTCAACTAAAGACAGTGTATCCTCTTGCCAGCCAATGATGTCAAAAGGGTGTCATAAAAAAAGTCAGCCACCTAAGTGACTGACTTTCTTTAAAATATTTGGTGGAGATGGCGGGAGTTGAACCCGCGTCCGCCAGCATTACGCTCATGAATCTACATGTTTAGTTTCTGTCTTTGGTTTTAATCCGCACCGATCCGACAGTCAGGATGGATTGGACGATTCTCTACTTTTGAACCCAAGCGATTGAGACAATCACTTGTGGCGAACCTATATGCGGACGCTTCAACTGGGCTAACCAACTATAGGTAATCGGCAGCGCAGTAAGCAGGGTTTAAGCTGCTAGAGCGTAAGTTTCGTCGTTTGCGACTATAACAATATATGTTTGATTAACGAGAGGACATACACTCTCGACATGCATCATTGAGTTTCATCACCAGCGTCGAAGCCAGAACATCCCCAATAAGACTGAGTATTATAGGTTAATTTACGCTTTTTCTCAACTAACACAAGCCTGTTATTACATTATTTTACAGGCTAACCATTAGTTTGAAAGCTCAGTGCAGTTGACCTTAATCACTCTAACTAATATATAAGGTCAATCATTAGATTTTCAATAGTTCATGGTTTATTTACAAAATAATATTTATAAGACAAGATCAGGCCAAGACAGTGTTTAGCCATTTGCCAATGTTTTGAATCTGCGGCATACAGACTTGATGTGCCATCGGATAAGTATGATATTCAACGTTGTAGCCTTTGCTTGTCAATAACTGCTGCGCCTGCTCGCCTAGCATCACAGGTACAACTGGATCATGCGTACCATGCTCAATCAAAATCGGCAGGTCTCTATTGGCAGCACTATACTCAATATTATCGTTGGTTGCCAAGTAGGTAGAGAGCGTCATCAGACCCGCCAAGCGCTCTGGATGACTGAGTGCCACATGATAAGCGACCGCCCCGCCCTGCGAAAACCCAGCGATAACGATATGTTCGGGTTTGACACCGCGCTCAATCTCACGAGCAATCAAATCGCGAATCTGCTGCGAAGATGTCTCAATTTGTGCCACATCAACCTTGCGCTCAAGACTCATCTCCAAAATATCATACCAAGCCGGCATCACCATCCCCCCATTGACCGTGACAGGACGCTTGGGCGCATGCGGAAAGATAAACCGTACCGCCATGTCGTCAGCCAGTCCGAGCTGCGGCACCACAGGCTCAAAATCGTGGCCGCTGGCCCCTAAGCCATGTAGCCAGATGACCGCTCTATCTATCTTTTTTTGTGCCGGATTGTGCTCGGCGGTGACCACGTCTAGATACTTACTCATTATCGCTAGTTTCCTTTTATAAAGCATAAAATATGCATCAAATATAGAACTGAGATGGCGTTTGTATCGCCTTTATCCCTATTATTTCCATCAATTTTTCACAGTGTTTTGCACTGACTGACAAACTCCAGCCACGCTTTTGTGCTACGATAATTATAGACTCTGCTCCTACTGATACCGATTGCTGCAGAGCAAGTACGACTGATATCAAACACTGCGCTCACTACTGTATGACGCCTTATTTATATTTTTCAATCTCATATCACCACTGCCCTATATAGCAGGCCCCCTTCAATAAAGATATTACGTTTATGACTCATATTTTACTGGTAGAAGACGATCCGGCGATTGCTATGTCGCTCAAAGTTACTTGCAAACGTGAGGGCTGGCAGATGACGTGGCTCGATAACGCCAGTAGTGTGCTGCCGATGCTACACAGTAATGAGGCGCAAGATTTATCGGCTATTATTTTAGATGTTGGGCTGCCCGATGGTGATGGGCTCAGTCTCTGTCAACAGATACGCCATACACCGGATATCGGTCGATTAAAAGATATCCCTGTGGTGTTTTTGACCGCGCGTAGCGATGAGGTTGATCGTATCTTGGGGCTAGAGATGGGCGGTGATGACTACTGCGCCAAGCCTTTTAGCCCTCGTGAGCTGGTCGCACGCCTAAAAGCCATTTGGCGTCGTGAGCAGCTGCTCTTTGAGCAATCAGCGGCTGCGGCGGCTGTGACTGAGGCGGCTGAGAACGCCAATCAGCATTTATCTGCCCTTTCGTCTGGCAGCACTCCTGCTCATCATCTATCAGGGCAAGCCTTGAGCTTTGAGTGTCAATCAGGCATCTGGCATTACCAGCCGCTCAACTACTCTTTGATGTGGCAAGATACAAAACTGGAGCTGAGTAATACCGAGCGTAAGATTTTATTAACCTTATTACAAGCGCCCAACCAAGTCTTTAGCCGTGAGCAGCTGCTAAATGCGGTAAGCGACTATCCTGATCATCGCCTCGCGCGGACAATAGACAGTCATATCAAATCCATCCGTAAGCAGCTGGCGATCGTCGATCCTAGCCGCGATGTTATCTACACGCATCGCGGTTTGGGGTATGCCTTATGTCCAGCTTAGCTCATCCGCTATACTCAATTTATGATATTACTAAAGTGCTAAAGACATGAACGCTCCTGATAAGAGTCATCGTCACCTTGACAAAACACCTGCTAATCAGAGCAATTGGTATGCCAAACTGCACCCCATTGGAACCGCGCAACAAACCCGCAGTCCGAAACGCCTGCTAAATTTGAGCATATTTTTTCGGATTTGGCTTGCAGTCGCATTGGTGCTAAGCATTTGCGGTGTGGTCGCTTTCACGCAGCTGTTTGGCTACGTCAAACCCACCGCCCAACAAGTCATCGAAGACACGTTGCTAGATACTAGTAAACTGCTGGCTGCGACGCTGCAGCTGCCATTGGCATCAGGGCAATTGTACGATGATACTTATCAAGCCACCCTTGATGCGACGCTCAAGCACACTTCAGGCGCGCGCTCTACCCTCGAGCCTACCCAAGAATCCTCAAACAATAACAACTCTCGCGTTTATGTAACAGACGCGAATGGCGTGGTCATATATGACTCTTTGCCTACCCCGCTCAATGCCGAAGGTCAGGACTATAGCCGCTGGAATGATGTTTATCTTACGCTGCAAGGGCGCTACGGCGCGAGGAGCACGGCAGATATCGATAGCACTCGTGGTAGCTCTATTATGTATGTCGCGCAGCCTATCATCGATAGCAGGGGTGCCGTGATTGGTGTCGTCAGTGTTGGCAAACCGGTCGATAGCGTGCTGCCCTATCTTGATAATACCCGCAATCGCATGCTCATCACCGCACTGCTGATGAGCATTGCCGCTCTTATCCTCGCAGGACTGGTGGCATGGTGGCTCAAACAGAGCATTACTTTGGTCACGCACTACACCAATGCCTTAGCTGAAGACACCAAAAAACCCTATTTTTATTTCGGTCATGAGCTCAACAGCTTGACAGATACGATCGAGTCTATGAAACATCGGTTAGAAAACCGCGCCTATGTCACCGACTATGTCCACACCCTAACTCACGAGCTCAAAAGCCCGCTAACCGCCATTCGTGCTAGTAGCGAGCTATTAGAAGATGAGCAACTAGATGCAGAAGATCGGCAGATGTTAAACCACTCGGTCGCTGAACAAAGCATCAAAATGCAGCAGCTGATTGATCGTTTATTACTACTGGCCAAGGTCGAGCAACCTACCTTTAAGCTCAATCGGCAACTGACAGCGCTACTGCCAGTATTGCAAACCCTCACAAAAAACAACAGCGCCAAACTACAACAGCAAAACCTACCACCTATCAAGATTTATAGTGAGGATAAGTGTGTGACTGACTTGGTCATCGCCGAGGCTCCAATACGGGCCAATGCGTTGACAAACCCGCATGTCTTTGCTGATCCGTTTTGGTTGGTACAAGCGCTACAAAATGTGTTAGATAATGCCATTTATTTTGCCAACACTGAGGTCACCCTTACTGTGTATAGCCACTCTCACGATAGTAGCGACAAAACCGTGACCATTGATATCTTTAATGATGGCAAACCACTGCCCGAATACGCCCTCTCTAAAGCGTTTGATCGCTATTTTAGTCTCTCTCATCAAAGCCTGCAGACCCATCCCTCAACCTATCAAGCACCCGATCAAACCAATCAGACTGCGCCTGATCAGGCTAATACAGCGCTTAAAAAAGGCACGGGTCTGGGCCTTACCTTAGTCAAGCAAGTAATCGAACACCATGGCGGTCATGTGAAGATCAGTAATATCGGCACAGAGCAAGACTTTGCTAGACATGACAAAAGTCCAAACGCTGGTGTCAGCGTACGCATTACCTTACCGCTGGCTTAAAACACACCCGTTATACCAATTCATCGATTTTTCATCAGAACTGCACAGGATTTCTACTCGCTTGTCTTACGATGACGTTATACACATTCATCACTTATCTTAGGAGTAGAGACCGCATGCCACAGTTATCAATGCATCCGTCTATTGTCAAAAACTTAGTGGGGCAAAGCCGTCAGTGCTGTGCTCAGACTTTATCCGGCCAAGGGATAGATAGTATCGCGTTTGGTCATTGGCTTGCCATACCCAGTCAACAGCTACTATTGATATTTCGGCATCAGCAGTGCGTGGCGATTGATACCTATCCGCTGGCAGCGTAACTGATTGACCACTCACAAAACAGCCCTTTAGCATTTTTAGTCATGGCACACTAAAGACGCTAAAGGGCTGATACGCTAGATAACTGATGCTATCTCACGATATTACGTAATTGAGGACACCGGCGGCTCGACATCGGCGTTTTGACCACGGTGGCGCAGATAATGATCGAGTAACACAATCGCTAGCATCGCCTCGGCGATCGGGGTGGCACGTACCCCAACGCAAGGATCATGACGACCTTTGGTCAGCATGTCGACAGCTTCGCCTTGGGTATTGATACTCTTGCCAGCCGTGGTGATACTAGAAGTTGGCTTGAGGGCGATGCTCACGCGGATATCTTGTCCTGATGAAATACCGCCCAAAATACCACCAGCATGATTGGCCGTAAAACCCTCTGGCGTCAGCTCATCACGAGAGCGATGACCGAACTGCCCTGCTACCGCCATACCATCGCCAATCTCTACCCCTTTGACCGCATTGATACTCATCATGGCATGAGCGATATCCGCATCCAGACGGTCAAACACCGGCTCGCCCAGACCCACAGGCACCCCGCTGGCTATTACTTCTAGACGCGCGCCGCAGCTGCTTCCTTCGCGGCGCAGACTGTCTATCAAAGCCTCAAACCGACCAATAGCGTCTTTATCTGCCGTAAAAAACGGATTGCTATTAACAAAGTCCCAATCAATTTGGCTAGTATCAGTGACGCTGCTATATTGATCGCCTATCTGCGTCACATGGCCACGGATTTGCACGCCCAAGCGAGCTTGCAGATATTTTTTGGCGATAGCACCAGCCGCTACCCGCATCGCCGTCTCACGCGCTGACGAGCGACCGCCACCGCGATAATCGCGAAAGCCGTACTTCATGCTATACGTATAGTCGGCGTGACCGGGGCGAAAGGTATCTTTGATGTCGCTATAATCTTTGGATTTTTGATTGGTATTTCGAATCAGCAGCCCAATCGAAGTGCCTGTGGTCTTACCTTCAAAGACGCCTGAGATAATCTCGACTTCATCGGCCTCACGGCGCTGGGTTGAGTATTTAGAGGTGCCTGGCTTGCGACGATCCAGATCTACCTGCAAATCCTCTGCCGACAGTGCCAAACCAGGTGGCACGCCATCGACAATGGCCATCAATCCGGCACCATGTGACTCACCGCACGTCGTGACGGTAAAAACCTGCCCAATACTATTGCCTGCCATATCTGTCCTTAAATCCGTAAAATCTATTGCGCGCTATCCTATTGAGGTATTGACGCATGGTCGCCGCTTTTATTTGTCATCTAACAACACCGCCTACATACGACTACTGCGCGCTATCCAATAACTGCACATAAGCGGCAAACAGCTCGCGGTTTGCCACCAGCTCATCATAAGTCATGGCAAACACTCCATGACCACCACGAGCAAATTTTAACCAGTCAAAACTGATATCAGGATAGGCTTGTTTTAGCGCCCATTCACTATCGCCCACCTCACAGACCAGCAAGCCTTCAGGGCTCAAATAATCTGGCGCTTCAAATAAGATACGATGTACCAAGTCCAAACCGTCTTGACCTGCCGCCAATGCATGCTCAGGCTCATATAAAAATTCAGGCGGCAAATCAGCCATGATGGCAGCATCGACGTACGGCGGGTTGGTGACGATTAGCTCGTATTGGTTTTCAGCAGGTATCTTGGCAAACAAATCTGACTCAATGACATTGATTTGATGACCAAGCTCATGATGATCAACGTTGACCATCGCCACCTCTAGCGCCCCTTTATCGATATCGACTGCATCGACCAGCGCATCGACAAAACGGGTCGCAAGCGCAATGGCAATACAGCCAGAGCCTGTACATAGGTCTAAGATACGCTCAGGCTGTGATAGCTGTTTGACGTCCAAACCATGGTCATAAAATACCGAGGTTTGCTCATTGACATCGACGCCGAGCGGTTTGGCCAGCTCATTGACCTCAAAGTACGGATGAAACTGCTGGCGAATCAGCTCGGCGATGGGCGAGCGCGGGATGAGCACGCGCTCATCGACATAAAACGGTAAATCACAAAAGTACGATAAGTTGATTAAGTAGCTTAACGGTTTGCGCTCAGCGATACGCTCTTCTAACAAGCTAAGCACCAGCTGCTTTTCTGAAGACGTCAGGCGGCAATCGAGAATCTGCTCATTGGCCGACCAGTCCAAAGACAAAGAATGTAAGACGATAGCAGAGGCTTCGGCAAACTCATCCGTGGTGCCTTGAGCGACGACCACATCATAATTGCGCAGCTGGGTGACCGAAAAACGGATAAAATCACGAATACTTACAAGCTGCTCACGTGCTTCTTCGAGCTCAGCATGTAAATTGGCAAATTGCTCATGCTCACCGAGCAGACCGGTCTCTAAATCATACGCCATATCACCTTCTACGACCTGCGCGCCCTCTTCATTGAAGTACTGATTTTGAAACGCTTCTGCGCTCATTGTTTGCTCTTCTGACATATCGCACCTTGCTGATTGCATGCTCACGGATGGCATGCGGATGGATTAAATCGCCTGATAATAAAGGCCGATCTACTAAATAAAAATTTCGTTTACCATTATAGACGCAAACCGTAACTTGCGCCAATACTTGCATTTATACTGCCACATTTATCTTTGTTTCTATTTACTTTTATGTATCAGATTGCCTCAGTAGCTTACTTGGCCGTCTACACATTTTCACTATATTATTGCCCAACTGTAGTGAATACGTCAGTAGTTGACGTTTAGACGTCTTAAGATAGAAAAACATGTATCAAAAGTTTGCGAAGCGCCCCAATTATGCGCATAATAACCCCATTAGTAGCAACCACAAGTAACGTCATATGATGAAAAAAAAGCCACTTATCACCGCTATCTCAATCGCTATTATTAGCGCCAGTGTTAGCGCGTTTGCCGCGTCCGATGAGACCGCGCGCACATTGCCAGTACGTACGGCTGAGGCCCTACCAAGTATTGCCCAAAAAGTTAGCCTTGATGTGCAAGAAAACCGAAGCCACACGATAGAGCCACGTACGACTGAGGCGACGCCCAGCGTCAAGCCAAATAAACCCGTCTCAAGCGACAGCATGACGCAGCTGATTGACTCAAAACAGGCCTCAGATGCCGCCGACCTTGAAGCAAACGAGGCTGACAATATGAGTGCCGCCGAGCTGACTCTAAAGGACGAGCAGTCTGAGCGCACAGATGACATCAGTGAAGGCCAAGCCGTTGCTGCGCCCAGCAATATCGCTGCTATCGACTCCTCTGACCCGTTGTCTTTTGAGCTACCAGACAACGAAAAACGCCAAGACTTCAGTGATGACCCTACTATCAAGAGCATAGAAGACAAAAACGGTAAGCGCTATACCACGCTGAACTTGTCAAGCTATGCCAAACAAGTCAACAATGCCGTTTGGTCACCAAACATGAAAGTCAACTCAGCGATGACGATCAAGCTGCAGGCACTGCTAGATTGGAATCATGCCTCTCCTGGTCCTATCGATGGCGGCTGGGGCATGAACAGCAAAAAAGCATTGGTCAACTTTCAAACCATGAAGGGCTTGCCCGCCACCGGAAAAATGGATCAAAAAACCTGGGACGCTTTAACCAAAAACATCCCCGCCAGCAAACCGGTATTGGTGACTTACACGCTGACTGAGGACGATATCAAAACCAACTTCGCTAGTACGCCTGCAGGCTCAGAAGCCAAGTCAAAAATGAAAGGTCTATACTACCAAGACATCAAAGAGATGCTGGCTGAGCGCTTTCATATGGACATTCGCTACTTAGACAAACTCAATAAAAATAAAACCTATAAAGCGGGCGAAACCATCACTGTCCTAAACACCCGAGAACCTCTCAACCAACGTATCAACCGCGTGGTCGCCAACAAAGCCGACAAAACACTGTATGCTTATAATGGTGACAAGCTTGTAGCCACTTATCCGACCACCGTAGGTAGTGACGCCACCCCGTCTCCACAAGGTACCTTCAAAATCATCAATAAGGTCAAGATGCCTTGGTACAAAGCGACTGTCGGTAAAGGCTCGCAGAAAAAAGTACACATGCTGCCACCAGGCCCAAACAACCCAGTCGGCGTCGTATGGATGGGTATGTCTAAGCCATCATATGGTCTACATGGCTCGCCAAAGCCTGAAGGCATCAGCCGTCAAGCATCAGCAGGCTGTGTGCGTCTGACCAACTGGGATGTGCTCGAGGTATATGCCAATATCGAAAATGGCGCAACCGTCGAGTTAAAATAACTGTTTAACTGGTACTGTATACGCCAAAAAAAAGACCTTGCTTGCAAGGTCTTTTTTTTGGCGTATATAAAACAAGAGGCGTAAAGCAGTGGCTAGGTATAGGTTTGGTGCAAACCCAAAAACAGAAAGTCACCCATTCAGCTAAGATGCGATTACGTATTATAGCCTTCCTCATTACCCGTGATACTGCTGACTTTTTTGGTAAAAAACAAACCTGCAGGAATAGAGAGCAAAAGACCGGCGACGACCGCGATTTGTACATGCGGGATTTGATTAAAACCTGTCACCAAAGCACCAATGATAAAGACACCGACTGTCACGGTCGCAGCGATTGAGTAAATAACAGAGAATAATGGCCAATTCATGAATTACTCCTTACTTTTTTTGTGGGTATAACTCCTTTATACACTAAATCCACAAAAAAAGTAAGTGTTTCTCACCAACCCTTAAGCCAGCCATAGCAAGTGACAATGGGTAAAGACCTTGCTATTATTAAGGTTTTTATAACAAACCTCTCTATCATTATTTCTATATCATTTTATTTTACCGATTTTTCCTATTGCCACGTCTTTGACTGAGTCCACAGTCGTCAACCGCATTGCGCTAAATAACCACCACTCATTACTATCTTCGGTGCTGCCTGCTCTGATAACGCTGCTCAATGACGACTCGCAAAAAACCCACACAGCTGCGGCCATTTATCATTACAATAACGAGTGTCTTTTTTTGATAGAAAGTTACCTGCTATGACGTCTGTTGATAAACAAAAAGCCCACCACTCATCCAGCCACACCGCTGATACAACGGCACCATCTCGTACGGATGAAAGCTCGGCGGCGTCAACTACTAAGACAGACACTGATGTCGAACCTACCGTCACTGACGACGCCGAAATAGAAAATAGCGCTGATAACAGTAGAGGCGATGACAATAGAAGTCATGATAATGGAGGTGATGACGATGATAACGATGACGATATGGCATGTGCCAAACCTCCTGAGTCTAAGATTAGCATGGAGTCCATCGCACCTGATGTCGTCGTTGCGACCTTAGAGACCACGGACCCCGATGCACCATCAGCAAACGATCAGCCAACCTTAGAATCAGAACCTTTAAATCCTGATGACGATGCTGAGCACACGCCGACACAAACAGCCGAGCAAGCCTCTACACTCGTATCTCAGCAACAGGCAGATACTAATGCCCCTGACCAAGAACATGATAAAAAAAATGACCAAGGGCACGACAACAGCAAAACAAACGAGGACCAGCAAAACCCAGAGAATGCTGGGCAACAAACCAAAACTACCGACGCAGAGCAGCTAAAAGCGAGCAAAACAACAGACAAGTCAGAAACGGATGATAGCGACCAGCAAGAAGATGAAATAAAAGAAGAAAAAGAAGCCAAACTAGAGTCTTATAAGCAGTTTGCAGCGGAGCAATTTAGCAATCAAAAGGTCGACTATCCTGAGGTACGGGTAAAGATAGAGGCCAACGCCCTGCCCAGCAGGATGTATTTTATCATGAATATCCTCTCAGCCATCATCGCCAGTTATGGGCTGGTGACCAACTCAGCGGCGGTGGTGATTGGTGCGATGCTGGTAGCCATGATGCTCGGCCCCATCACGGGCGTGGCATTGGCCATTATCGATCACCGGATGCCGCTGCTGCGTAAGTCGCTGATTACGGTACTTTTGGGCATCACTTTGGTGCTGGTGGTTGGCTTTATCGTCGGCTGGCTGCACAAAGACCAACCTCTCACCGCCGAGATTTTATCGCGTACGCAGCCGACCTCTATGGATTTGATGATTGCCTTAGCAGGTGGCACAGCCGGCGCTTATGCCATGGTATCTCCGCATCTTTCGGTTGCCGTCGTTGGAGTGGCGGTGGCGACTGCTTTAGTACCACCACTGGCCGCCAGCGGGATTTTGTTTGCCAATGGTGAGATGCAGCTAGGCTTTGGCGCGCTGTTACTGGCAGTGACCAACATCATTGCGATTCAGTTTACCAACGCCTTGGTGCTTTGGGTGCTTGGGTTTCGGCGACTGGTCGATGACGACTACAAATCCAGCAACTACCTGACTTTTTTGCAGCGTAACGCGGTGACGTTGTTATTGTTAGGCGGCCTCGGTACCTATTTAACCATCAACCTACAAACCAACGCCAAGCAGCAAGTGTTTGAAAGCAGTGTCAAAGAAGCCATCAATCACTATTTTATTGATAAAGGCAACGTGCTGACCAACACTCAGTTTGACACCACTGAGCAAAACCAAGTGGTCCGCGCTGTCATCCGCGGTGAGACAACACCGAGCGCTTATGACGTGCAGCAAATCGAAACCCGCATCACCCAAGATATGGCAAAAAACTTCCCTGATTATCTGCCGATAAAACTCCAGCTACGTTACCTGCCCGTACAGGTCATTGAGTCCAATCCGCTGACGCAAGACAAACTCGACAAAACAGATGCCGCGATTTTGACCAATTCACGCTGAGGGCGTGTAAATCAAACGTATCGGCTGTATTCGATTGCTGACTTCCCAATGCCGTGTTAGTATCTGGGCTTTTTTTACAGCCTTACTGCCATGCTCTTGTTGTCTGACGCGCAGTCGTCTGTCAATAAAGCATTGAATACTATACTTTGCGCCACAGCAACAACTCAGGCAGATGAGCCTCACCAACCTAAACTTCAGGGATAGGAGTACATCATAGTGAACAAACAATCTTGGCAAATAGCCGCAGCCTATATGTCAGTAGTCGTTGGCGGTGGTTTTGCCTCTGGCCAAGAAGTCCTTCAGTTTTTTACCGGCTACGGGATGGCAAGTGTTATTGGCACACTGGTTAGTGCCGCGCTGTTTGCTTTTTTGGGTATGCAAATTGCGCGCATGAGCTCAAACATGCAGGCCAACTCACACAAAAAAGTACTGTATAGCTTATTTGGTACGCGCGCTGGGTTGGTTGTGGATGTGGTGTTATCATTCTTTTTATTTGGTGTGGGCGTGGTCATGCTGGCTGGTAGTGGCTCCATCTTTACGCAGCAGTACGGTTGGCCACCACTGGTAGGCAGTGTTTTTATGACGGTACTGGTCGTCGCCACACTCTGCTTAAAAGTAAAAGGCATTATCAGGTTAATCAGTAGCATCATGCCTGTGCTGCTGCTATTGATATTAGCGATTACCACCTACTCATTTTTTAACAGCACCGCCTCAAGTGAGACGCTAAATAAGGTAGCGCAAGAAATACCCACTATCAGCTCAGACTGGCCGATCTCAAATTGGTTTTTTGGGGCGGTGCTTTATGCCTCATTTAATATCGCGGTTGGCTTTCCTATGCTAGCAGTCATTGGCGGTATGACTCGCTCCGAAAAAACAGCAGCCAGTGGTGGCGCGATGGGCGGGCTTGGCTTGGGCTTGTTAGTATTTTTACTCAATATTGGCCTTTTTGCTAACATCGACACACTCATCGGCGTTGAGATGCCTACTCTAGGACTGGCCTCAAACATCTCACCCGTGTTAGCAATTATCATGTCAGCGACGCTCATTTGTATGATATACAGCACCGCCGTGGGTATGTTTTTTGCCTTTAGTACCCGCTTTGCAACACCAGGGACAAACCGCTTCAAAGCACTTAGCGCGTTTTTTGCTATCGTGGGTCTTGGTTTAAGCCAGCTCGGTTTTAGCACACTCATTGGTACCGTGTATCCCATGCTGGGCGTTATTGGTCTCATCATGATCGTGGCTATTATTTGGGTGTGGGTTCGCAACCGCAAGCAGCCAATACAAGCGCAAGCGCAAGCTCAAACATCAAGTTAACAGTTGGACGACTCATACCGTCATTTGCGGTAAGACCCGTTCACGCTGATTGTTTGCAAATGAAAGCCTCATTGACCTTGGCACAATACCCCAACAGTGATAACTCTTATACCAAGAGCTTGGGCGTTTGTGCTAAAATCGCTTGCAAAATTATTTTACTCAATTCTATCCGTCAGTAAGGAGCCGCTGTGAGCCATCCATCTCAAACAGCCGATATTCGCCAAGCCTTTATCGATTTTTTTATCAGCAAGCAGCATACCCAAGTGTCATCGTCTAGCTTGATTCCGCACAATGACCCGACATTGTTATTTACCAACGCGGGCATGAATCAGTTTAAAGAAACCTTTTTGGGCATGGAAACGCGCGACTATACGCGTGCGGTGACCTCACAAAAATGCGTACGGGCTGGCGGCAAACACAATGATTTGGACAACGTGGGCTATACCGCGCGCCACCATACGTTTTTTGAGATGCTCGGTAACTTCTCGTTTGGCGATTATTTCAAAAAATCTGGTATCGAATATATCTGGGAGTTTTTGACCTCAGATGAGTGGTTGGCCATTGATAAAGACCGTCTGTATGTGACCATTTACGAGACGGATGATGAAGCGTTTGATATTTGGCACCATGACATCGGCATCCCAAGCGACCGTATTATCCGCATCGGTGATAATAAGGGCGCGCCTTATGCGTCAGATAACTTTTGGACGATGGGCGACACCGGCCCTTGTGGCCCATGTACCGAGGTCTTTTATGATCATGGTGCCGATGTCGAAGGCGGCCTGCCGGGTACGCCTGAAGAGGACGGCGATCGCTATATCGAGATTTGGAACTGCGTCTTTATGCAGTTTAATCGCCAAAAAGACGGCACCATGCTGCCGCTGCCTGCGCCAAGTGTCGATACGGGTATGGGGCTTGAGCGTATCAGCGCCATTATGCAAGGCGTCCATAGCAACTATGAGATAGATTTATTTGTACATCTAATGGATGCAGCGGCTGAGATTTTAGAGATTGACAATCAGCAGCAGTCATCACTCAAAGTCATCGCCGACCACATCCGTGCAGTGGCGTTTTTGATTGCAGATGGCGTCACACCAAGCAACGAAGGCCGCGGTTATGTACTGCGCCGTGTCATTCGCCGCGCGGTACGTCATGGCAACAAACTGGGCGCTGATAGTGAATTTTTCTATAAAATGGTCGCGCCTTTAGTCCGTGAGATGGGCGACGCTTATCCCGAGCTAAAAGACAAACAAAGCGCGATTGAGAGCGCCATTCAAAAAGAAGAAGCACAGTTTGCTAAGACACTCGCGCAAGGTCTGCGCCTGCTCGCCTCTGAGCTTGAAGGCCTAAAAGATGGTGACATCCTCTCTGGCGAAGCAGCATTTAAGCTTTATGATACCTACGGCTTCCCACTTGATTTGACAGCTGACATCACGCGCGAGCGCGGTATCGCCATCGATGAGGCTGAGTTCGATGAGCACATGCAAGCACAGCGCGAGCGGGCTCGGGATGCTGGCAAGTTTGATGTGGACTATAGCAGCGTCATTCAAGTTAAGACGCCCACGACCTTTGTCGGCTATGAACAACTAGAAGAAGATGGCGTGAGCATCGATGCCCTTTATCAAGATGGAAACCCTGCTGAGCGTTTGGCTGAAGGGATGGAAGGCGTCGTGGTTCTTGATCGCACCCCGTTTTATGCTGAAGGCGGTGGTCAAGTCGGTGAGCTGGGCGAAATCCACACCGCAACGGGCGTGTTTGCCGTGCAAGACACCAAAAAATCTGGGCAAGCCATCATTCATCATGGCGTCGTGACCATGGGCGAGATTTGTAGCAAACAAACCGCCAATGCTCAAGTGCTCTCAAGCATCCGCGCGGCGAGTGCCAAAAACCACTCAGCCACTCACCTATTGCACGCGGCTCTAAGAGAAGTGCTGGGCGATGCGGTCACCCAAAAAGGCTCATTGGTATCCAGTGAGGTATTGCGTTTTGACTTTGCTTACGACAAACCTGTCACGCCCGATGAGATTAGCCGTATTGAGCGCCTCGTCAACGAGCAAATCCAGGCCAATACCCCGACCCGTATCGAGCATATGTCTATCGATGAAGCCATGAACCAAGGGGCGATGGCGCTGTTTGGCGAAAAGTATGGCAGCGACGTCCGTGTATTGACGATGGGCACAGAGCGCACCGTAGATGGTCAGCGCAAGCCCTTTTCTATCGAGCTGTGCGGCGGTCTGCATGTGCAGCGCACCGGTGATATTGGCCTGCTCAAAATCACCAGCGAATCCGGTATCGCCGCTGGTATCCGCCGTATTGAAGCCGTCACTGGCATGAACGCCATCAAAAACATACAGCAAGGCGAGCAGCAACTCAGCGAGCTGGCAAGTCAGCTAAAAGCCAAGCGCCCTGACGTGGCACAGCGTGTACGTACGATGGTCGACAAGCAGCGCGAGCTAGAAAAAGAGCTTGAGCGTTTGCAGCAAAAGATGGCCAGTGCCCAAGCAGCCAACCTACTCGATGAAGTACAGACCATCGCCGACACGCCTGTGCTCATCAGTACCCTAAGCGGTATCGATGGCAAGTCCATCCGTACCCTGATGGATGATATCAAATCCAAACTGCCAGATAGCGTCATTGTCCTGATCGGTGATAAGAACGAGCAATTGGCATTGGCCGCCAGTGTGGCAAAACCTGTCACCGCCAAGATAAAGGCGGGCGATATTATTCGTCATCTAGCAGGCGAGCTGGGCGGTAAAGGTGGCGGCAAGCCTGACTATGCGCAAGGCGGCGCACCAAAATCTGACAATGCCAAAGCCGTCATCGACGCACTGCCCGCTTGGATTGCCGAGCAGTTAGGTTAGAGCATCTCGGGCATGGCGCTGGGACGAAAAACCCAAGCGCCACCTAGTCCAAATGCTATCCAGTCTAAATGCTATCTGAGTGTCATAGAGCAATCCTTATCGCATGATGCAGGTTGGTTATAGCTTTCATAACCAACCTGCATGCATCTAAGCACTACTGGCACTTAACGTTGCTCAGCAGATATGATATAAAGGTCAACGTTTGAACATCTCGTTCACTCACTTGCTCAGCAGCACAACGTAGCAAACAGCATAGGACGCAACTCTTATAATACGGCTTTATCTATGCAGACATTGATTGGGCGTCACATAGATGCACAGCGATGATAAAAAAGGCCATTATTGAATAATAGGTAGATTTTTATGGCGTTAATAGTACAAAAATATGGCGGCACCTCGATGGGCAGTATCGACCGCATAAAAAACGTCGCCAAACGAGTCAAACGCTGGCATGATAACGGCCACCAAGTGGTCGTCGTGGTCTCAGCCATGAGTGGCGAAACCAACCGTTTGATCGATTTGGCACGCCAAATCAGTACCCAACCTGACCCACGTGAATACGACCAAATGGTCTCAACAGGGGAGCAAGTCTCCATCTCATTGCTTGCGATGGCGCTAAAAGAGCTGGGCGTGGGGGCGCGCTCATTGACGGGTCGCCAAGTGGCGATCAAAACCGATAACGCGTATAACAAAGCCCGTATCGAGAGCATCGATGACGAAAACATCCGCGAACAGCTCGATGCTGGCAATGTCGTCATCGTCGCAGGCTTTCAGGGTATCGACGCAGAAGGTAACGCCACCACCCTAGGCCGCGGCGGCTCTGATACCACCGGCGTGGCGATTGCAGCAGCATTAGGCGCGGATGAGTGTCAAATCTATACCGACGTCGATGGCGTCTATACCACCGACCCACGCGTGACCTCAAAAGCCAAAAAGCTTGAAAAAATCACCTTTGAAGAAATGCTTGAGATGGCAAGCCTTGGCTCCAAAATCCTACAGATTCGTTCGGTAGAGTTCGCTGGTAAATATGGCGTGCCGCTGCGTGTGCTATCTAGCTTTGATGAAAATACTGACGGTAGCTTTGACCAAGAATTTCAAGACAATGTCGGCACCCTAATTACGATAGACGAAGGAGACAGTATGGAACAGGCAATCATCTCAGGTATCGCCTTTAACCGAGACGAAGCAAAAATTGTAGTGCGCGGCGTACCTGATCACCCTGGTATTGCCTCTGCTATTTTAAGCCCGATTGGACGTGCCAATATCGAAATCGATATGATTGTGCAAAACCTATCGGATCAAGGCACCACTGACTTCACCTTTACCGTCAACCGTACTGACTTAGATAAAGCCATGAAAGTGCTAAACGACGAGGTCAAAGACGACATCGGTGCCAAAGAAATCTTGGGTAACAGCGAAGTGGTCAAAGTATCTTTGGTCGGTGTGGGCATGCGCTCACACGCAGGGGTCGCCAGCTTGATGTTCCAAACCTTGGCCGAGCACAACATCAACATTCAGATGATCTCGACCAGTGAAATCAAAGTCTCTGTCTTGATTCAAGACCAGCATTTAGAAAAAGCGGTCAAGTCACTGCATACAGCGTTCGGTCTAGACCGAGACGATGGCGACAGTAAAATCGCTGGGCTATAATTGACTTCACCATTATTGATGAAACTGTCATTGATTTTAAACCATTAAACCTATCAACTTAGCATCAACGGTTATCAATTAAATCAGTATCAATTACTTTGTCTAATATATTTAATAAAATAGGGTCTTTTTAGATCCTATTTTTATTTTTTATTATTACTAGGCTGCGTATTTACCTAATAGTTTTGTGAAAACCCGTGACAGTAACTGTTATGCCCCCTATAATGGGGGTTTCATTTGGGCTAAATGAATCTACCTATCGTTGCCGTTATTGGCACAATCATTATGTTGCGATCAACACATGGTTTGTTTTGTGCTGCGGCGATGTCCTGCAATCGAGAAGTAATCTGATGAGTAATAATTTGTTGATGCGACATAAGGAGTGTGACGCATGTTAATTTTGACACGCCGCGTGGGCGAAACGCTAATGATTGGCGATGAGGTCAGTGTGACTGTCCTTGGTGTCAAAGGCAATCAAGTACGTATCGGTGTAAACGCACCCAAAGATATTGCCGTACACCGCGAAGAGATTTACCAACGTATTCAGCATGAGCGTTCTGTACAGTCGCAAATGCAGCATCTTGAGCAAGGCAATTTTGCGCCTTCATTTGATGACGAAGACTATTTCAATCGTTGAGCCATAAAACTGAACGATTAATCACGAATAATCATTGAGCATCTAGTAGAAGTGTGTTTTTATAAATACGCTGTGTTTTTAGAAGTACTGTCGTTTTTATAATTATATAATCTAATAGGTTTGTTTTTTAATCTGCTCTGAGGTCATTTATTTATGAGTATCCGCCAATCAGATGTATCGGCCCTACTTAATGGTTTGGACAAAAAAGCCATTGGATTCAATGATGTCATCAGTTTTATTGATGATTTTTATCGTTATGCGCCAGCGCCTTTTGTTAATGGTATGGTACATAATGCGGCTGGTGAAAACGAAGGCAGTGCCAAGATTTTTGGGTTTGCCAAACACCATGGCCTAAACCAATTAGACACGCTAAAACTGTTTGGCGAGCATTATGCCAAAGTCCTAGCGACGCCTAACGGCACAGATCATGCCAATATTCGCAACTTTTTACATTGGGGTTGGCAAGGGTTTTTGATGCAAAAAAACCCACTAACGGTTCGCCCTAGTGTGGATACCACTGCACTTTAAAACCTAATCTATCAAACCAAAAAAAGCCACGCTCATGAGCGTGGCTTTTTGCCGTGTACTCCTCAGTCAACTTAATACGAAGATAACTTCAATACAATACGTAATCAACTGAGCGCTTATTTTGTTTATCACGGTCTGTTTATTGCTTATTGCGAAACTTCACAGGCTGTACCGCGCCTTTAGGATTGGGCATGTTTGGATAGTGATGCTCATGCTCGACATCACACTCTGCCCCAACGACTGAGCCATCGTCTTTTATTGGCTTATGAATATAGCCGGTACGCTCAGAGGGCGGCAGATGCTCGTGTTCCCATACCATCACCGCTTGCATGCAGGTCTCGCGCTGCTCCGCACTGAGCTTACGACCATCTGGCCATTTACCCAGCTCAATCGCCATACGAAACTTATCGACTACCTCTGGCGTCAAACTCGCTAATATCTTTTCTTTATCCATCGTGCCTACTCTCACTATGTCTGACTGTGTTTTTTATCATCTAAGATATTTGTGTCTTAAAAACGCTTATTCATCGTCTATGATATCATCATCGACGTCCAGACTGAATTCTTCAGCATGGACGTTCCAGTGTAGCTTGGTGCGACATGCCTCATAAAAATCAAAACCTGGCGGGTGCAGTAGCGTCAATTTGTCAGGGTGCTTACGGATATACAGGCGCTGCTCTTGATCTAAGGGTACGCTCGGCTTGCCATCTGCGCTCACCATCGGCTGGGTACGGTTGTCTTCATGTATGCGAATACACACCTCACTGTTTCCGCTCACCACAATCGGCCTGCTCGAGAGCGTATGAGGATGCATGGGCACCAGACAAATGGCATCCATACTTGGATGGATGATAGGGCCACCGCCTGATAGCGCGTAGGCTGTAGAGCCGGTCGGCGTCGCCGCGATCAAGCCATCACTATGCTGCCGATAGACATCTTGACCATCGATTTTCATCTGAAAGTCGATCATATGGACTGACTTACCAGCGTGTAGCACCACGTCGTTGAGTGCCATGTCTTCATGAATAATGTTGCGCCCTTCTCGTATCTCCATGGTCAATAAAAACCGATGATCCAGCTGATAATTACCCATCAGTACTTGGCGCAGTTTAAAGGCCGCCTCGTCCGGCTTTACGTCCGCCAAAAACCCAAGGCGACCGCGGTTGACCCCAAGGACAGGCACACGGTAGCGTGCCAACGCCTCGGCCGCATGCAGGATAGAGCCATCCCCACCGACGACGATGACCAAATCACAAATCTCGCCGATCAAGCTGCGTTTGACGATTTTGACTTTTTCAATTTCGGTAAGGTTTAACGTCGGTAAGTTGGCGGTTTGCACATCCATGATCAACGTCAAGTTCATGTCATTGATGGTTTGGGCAATTTGCACCAGACTTTGGGTCACACTGCACTTGCCGGCACGCCCCATGAGGCCAATACGCCGAAAAGCCGGGTTTTTGATGGCGTGGAACAGCTCTGATTCGTGTAAATGTGGCAATCTTGCAGACTGCGCTGAGTTTTCCATAAAAAGACTCGGTATAACGGTAAAATACTCGCTCATGATAGCGATAAATACGTGCTTAGACTAGCATGTTTATGCATTATCGTTGTTAACAGTCGTAATCGACCCCAAATAAAAACCAGCGCACGCTACCACTAGATGAGTTTGTAGACGTGCTTGTTTGGCTACCAAAATGCCGTCACCGCTGGGTGTAGATCAGCGCTTTATAACGCCGCGCAGCCTTGCTTTTCATCACGCAAACACAGTTGACAATGATGGCGGTTTTGCTAAAGTAGCTGACATTACTATTTTTATATTTAATTAAGGACATATGTATGGCCAATCCTATTGTCAGTCGCGCAGAGCTTGCGATCGGCGGTAACCCAATGACGGTCAAGGGCGTGATTCAAAAGACCAGTCTGCTACTCGGGTTATCTGCCATCACTGGTGTGGGTTTTTTCTTTTATGCACTGATGGCAGGCCTATCACAAGGCTTTATCACGATGGCCGCCATGGTAAGTATGTTTGCCGCGTTTGGTCTTGCCCTTTTTATCACCTTTAAACCACAAAAAGCTAAGACGTTTGCTGTCCCTTATGCTCTGTTAGAGGGTGTGTTTTTGGGCGGTATCTCGCTGTTTTTTATGCGCATGTATCCAAGCGTGCCGGTCACGGCGATGTGTGCGACATTTGTGACGGCAGCGGTGATGCTGGGGCTATACCGCTCAGGGCTGGTAAAGGTCACTGAAAAGTTCCGCTCTATCGTCACCTCAGCGGTCATTGCTATTATGCTTGTCTATGTCGCACAGTGGGTGTTGTCGTTGGTATTTGGCTCGACCTTGCCTTTCTTGTTTGAAGGCGGCGCTATCGCTATTGGTTTCAGCTTATTTGTCATCGTCATCGCCTCTTTTACCTTGCTACTAGACTTCGATAATATCGATCGCGGTGTGGCAATGGGCGTATCAGAGGATTACGAGTGGCTATTTAGTATCGGCATTCTTGCCACACTAGTCTGGATGTACATTGAGTTTATGCGCTTATTAAGCTACCTACAAGACTAAATGATACATACCGCTATCACCGTGAGCAAAAACCGCCTTGGCTAAGGCGGTTTTTTTGTGCATAAGCTTATAGAATCGCGGTAACTAGATGCTTGATGGCAGCTACGCGCGCTTTAGACGCAGGGCGTTTAACACCACAAATAAAGAGCTAAGCGACATGCCAATGGCTGCTAACCATGGCGGTACATAACCGAGCGCCGCTGGTATCAGCACACTGCCATTATAAATAAGTGCCCAGCGAAAGTTTTGTTTGATGATGCGTTCGGTTTTATCAGCGATACGCTTGGCTGCGGTAATGGCTTCGATTTGACCGTCCAAAATAATACTATCACTTGATACCTGTGCTAAGTCTGCCGCGCCTGCTATCGAGGTTGACACATCGGCAGCAGCAAGCACTGGCGCATCATTGATGCCATCTCCGACCATCAGCACCACCGCCCCTTGGGCCTGTAGGCTTTGGATATGATCGACCTTATCTGTCGGCGACAAACCATTGTAGGCGGCCTGCATGCCCAAACTCTCAGCCATACGCAGCGCTTGCGGGCTTGGGTCGCCTGTCAGCATGACAGACTCGATACCCAAATCCTTTAACGCATCGAGCATCGGCTTGGCACTATCACGCACTTTGTCATTAAAATAAAAGCAGGCCAACGCTTGCCATGACGCGCCCGCACTTTGCTGACAAGACAACACCACCGCCGAGCTTGCTCGCTCAGCCGCCAAGTCAATGTGTCGCCCATGATCTGTACTATTTAAGGCAAAATCCACATGGCCAATACGATAGCGCACATCATCAATCACCGCCTCGACGCCGCCTGCAGGATAGTACTGCAACAACTGAGTGGTAGGCAGATGCAACTGATATGCTGCGGTCAACAGCGCATGAGCAATCGGGTGACGGCTACCGACTTCTAAGGCGGCGGCTATCGCCAACACTTTGTCTTTTTGCTCAGCGCGCGTCTGCCCTGCTTGCGCGCTGTCTGGCAACAGAGTCATCAGCTCAATATTTAATAAGTTGGGCTTGCCGTACGTCAGGGTACCTGTTTTATCAAACGCCACATGAGTAATCTCTGCAAGCGTCTGTAGCGTATGTCCACGCGTGGTCAAAAACCCATAGCTTGCCAAACGGTTGGTCGAAACCGTCAAGGCAATAGGCGTGGCCAAAGATAATGCACAAGGACAAGTCGCCACTAACACCGCGACCGTTGCCCAAATCGCTTGGCTAGGATCGACGATATACCAGCCGACAAACACCAATACCGACAGTACTAAAATACGCGCCACAAACCAACGTGCCAGCTTATCAGCTTGCTGAGCCAGTTTGGGCTTTTCGCTCATGGCGCGGTTCATCAGTCTATCTATCAAACCGATTTGGCTGTCTTTTGGCAAGGCGGTAATCAACATCTCAAACGGCTGACTGTCGTTTTGTGCGCCGCCGACGATATAGTCGCCTTGCGTTTTGAGAATCAAATCGCTCTCACCGGTCAACAAGCTCTGCGAGACGGTGGCTGTCTGACTGAGCAATATCCCATCACTGATGATCTCAGAGCCTGCCTCTACCAAAATAATATCACCCACTTGCAAGCTATGCGCGGTGACCATCTGCTTGTCTTCTGTATCGTATGTAGCGTTTGCGCGCTGTGCTTGCCACGCCTGCGCGATACGCACTGTCATCTGCTGCAGACTGGTATCCATACTTTGGGTAAAGTCCGCGATGGCGTCTGATGCGCCGCCCGTGTCTTTTTGGGCCGCTGCTACGCTCGCGTCACCAAGTTGAGCAGCACTCGAGGGATTTTTCGCGACATCTTGTATCGAGGAGCTCTGCTCAAACTGTTGTAATATCTGTGCAGCGGCGTCCTTGTTTTCAGCAATTTTTTGTACCAATACCGGCTCAACCACTACCAAGTCATTGGCCATGGTTGCCGCTTTTAGGCGAGCATTATGCTCGATATAACGCCCGGCTAATAAAAAGAAAATAAACATACTGACCGAATC
This sequence comes from Psychrobacter sp. CAM01, assembly GCF_032842965.1. Classification (NCBI taxonomy): domain Bacteria; kingdom Pseudomonadati; phylum Pseudomonadota; class Gammaproteobacteria; order Moraxellales; family Moraxellaceae; genus Psychrobacter; species Psychrobacter sp. CAM01. Next base: position 597,494 of record NZ_JAWJBL010000008.1, on the reverse strand, counting down.
ATAGTATGTCTCGCCTTGTCCAGTGATGGTGGCGTACAGACTGGCAAAGAAGGTGACAACCAGTGCGATACTGACGGGCACATCCATATTCACCTGACGGGCACGAATCGCAGACCATGCCGAGGTAAAAAACGGAATACCTGCATAAAAGAAAACCGGCGTACTGACAAACAACGACACCCAGCGCAAAAAATCACGCTGAAATATCAGCATATCGCTGTATTCCCCAAAATAAATCGCAACGGCATACATCATCGCTTGCATCGAGCCCAGCGCTGCAATACCCAAGCGCAGGAGCATTTGATTGTTATGACGTGCCAGCATCGCCTCGTGAGTGTCTTGACGGTATGGCTTGGCTTCGTAGCCGATCTCGTTGATGACTGCCAAAATACGACTGATCGGTAGGTGGCTTTCATTCCAGATCACACGCATGCGCTGGTTGGTCAAGTTGACTTGGCATTTGCTAATACCCTCCAGCTCATCTAAACGTGACTCAATCAGCCAAGTACAGGCGGCGCAGCGCAGGTTATTGACCGACAGCTCGGCCACCGACATACCGTCTTGTGCGTAGACAAATTGTGATTTGATCTCTTCATGATCATAGGCTTCAAGACGCGTCAGCTGCGTGGGTAGGCTGGCGGTGCGGTTGATTTCTGAGCGGTCCAAATAATACTGCTCAAGTCCAGCCTCTACAATGCTCTCAGATGCAAGCTGACACCCCATACAGCACATTTCACGCGATTGCCCCAATATCTCAGTATAAAATGGCGGCTCAGGCACAGGGTCTCCGCAGTGAAAACAGTGGCCTGCAAGAGGCAACACCAAACCTTCGGTGATAGAGCTATCTTCATAGCGTTGACTGGTAGATGCCGTTTGTGATGGAACACTAGACATAATCGCCCTTATTTGCTTTAGACAGGTTTGCTCGAACCTTATATGCTTTAAATTTGCGTTAAATAAACTGGCTAGGTCGTGTCTGCATTGTAAAAATGCTGATAAAAATGAGACCAATGATCTGTTCAACACTGCTATCAAACACTGTCATCGAACACTATCATCAAACAATATGGTCAAACAATGAAATAGCGCAGATAATACCAAGATAGTAATAAGCTATCTGACGCCGTATGGCAGTGTTTAACCACTTTTAGCCCATTTAAATGACTATCGATTACATGCCGATTGAGTTGAGGACACGCCCTAGCATTGACGATGCTAAACAGGATTAAAATAGCTGTTTTAACCCGTGCTTTGCTCGTATAAGTAGGCCGCGCGCCCACGGATTCATAAAAATTACATCATGATCGCCTAGACAAACTGCTATCGTGTGTCAGCAGCTGACATGGTCTCTAGATTGCCAATAAAATCCTGCTGATGACGCGGGTATGGCCTGTATTAGCTTAGAATTTATCAGCTTAGAGTCACTGTGCAGTTTGACTATCGATTATACTATAAGCAGCTCCTTCAAGCAGCGGTAACTACCGACCGCTAAATACCCATGAATACTGTCGTTGACGATGATAGATTGAAAAAATTATCAATTTGCGTCATTATGAGGCAGTTTTTTATCCCAAAACGGTGCGACATCAGTGCAAAAATCCAACTTTAAGCGATCCAATCTCACTTTGCCTCAGTCTTCTAGACCTGCTATCGGCACGCTGCCTTCACAGCAACGTGGTATCATCTTTAGTAGTCTGATTTTAATTATTATCATCGCAGGCATGGTGTTATTGGCGCTCTATTTGATCAAACTTGATCGCACCATTACCCATAAGTTTGAGGGTAAGCGCTGGGATATTCCGGCCAAAGTCTACTCGCAGCCGCTTGAGCTATACCAAGGGGCAAATGTCGATCGCGAGACGATGAAAACTTGGCTTGAGCTGCTCAATTATCAAAGCAACAAGTCCTATAATCGCACAGGAACTTATCACCGCTCGGGCAATACTTATTTTATTCACACGCGCGGCTTTACCTACAGTGCCAATGACAAAGACGCCGAGCAAGTCATTAAAATGACTATCTCAGGCAATAAGATTGCGTCTATCCAAAGCACTCTGCCGGCCAAAAGTGGCATCATTCGTTTGGAGCCGGTAAATATCGGCGGTATCTATCCAGACAGCAACGAAGATCGCTTGGTGGTGTCATTAGATGAGGTGCCGCAGCCATTGATCGATGCACTGATTGCCACCGAAGATCGGGCGTTTTATGAGCATAAAGGGGTCTCGATACGCGGTATCGCGCGCGCCGTGCTCAATAACTTCTCTGGCGGCTCGATGCAAGGTGGCTCGACCATCACCCAGCAGCTTATCAAAAACTTTTATCTCAACTCAGATCGCACGCTTAAACGTAAAGCTAATGAAGCATTGATGGCGGTTTTGTTGGAGCTGCACTACAGCAAAGATGAGATTTTGCAGACGTATCTTAATGAGATTTACTTGGGTCAAAACGGCAATCGTTCTATCAACGGCTTTGGGCTGGCGTCACAGTTTTATTTTAACAAACCCCTCAAAGAGCTGCGTATAGATCAGCAAGCCATGCTGGTCGGTATGGCAAAAGGCCCGAGTATCTATAATCCGCGCCGTCATCCAAACGACTCAAAAGCGCGCCGTGACGTCGTGCTAAGCAATATGCTGGCGATGGGTACTTTGAGCCAAGAAGACTACGAAAAAGCTTTGGCGCAGCCGCTGGGCGTGGTGGATAAGCCAGTTGAAGGCAAGAGCCAATTTCCCGACTTTTTAGATATCGTCAAACGTGAGCTAAATAATGTTTATTATTCTGACGACCTCAAAAACGAAGGTTTGACCATTATCAGTACCTTAGACCCTATTGCTCAGTTGGCCGCTGACAAAGCGGTCGATAAAAAACTGAGCGAGCTGCGCCGTAATAGTAGCAAAACCAAAGATCTGCAAGGCGCTCTGGTCAGTGCCAACCCCGAAACAGGCGAGCTGGTCTCTGTGGTAGGCAGTGGCAGTGAGTTTACAGGCTTTAACCGTGCGGTCGACGCCAAACGTCAGGTCGGCTCTTTATTAAAACCAGTCATTTATATGACCGCGCTCGAAAGTGGCCGCTATAACTTGGCAAGCCCAGTAGATGATTCGCCGATTACCGTCACCCTAGGCGATGGCACCAAGTGGAATCCCAAAAACTACTCAAACCGTGATCATGGCTATGTTCCCTTGACCACCGCTCTTGCCAAGTCTTATAACCAAAGCACGGTACGTTTGGGCATGGAGTTTGGTGTCGACACTTTTGCCAGACAGCTGCGTCGTCTGGGTGTACAAGAAAAAATCCCGCCTTACCCTTCAGCATTATTGGGTTCTGTCAATCTAAGCCCCATGGATATGCTCGGTGTTTATCAAGTCTTTGCCACCGGCGGCTTTCGTACGCCCATTCATAGTATTCGTACGGTGATCGACAATCGTGGCCGGATTTTGCAGCGTACGGGGCTAAACACGGAGCGCAGCATCCCGCCTGAGACCAATTTTTTGACCAATTACGCCTTACAACAAGTGGTGTCAAACGGTACGGCCAGACGCGCCCAGTCGCTGGGTAGTCACTTAAATCTGGCGGGCAAGACAGGTACGACCAACAACTATCGCGACGCCTGGTTTGCCGGCTATAGTGGCAACTACGTCAGCGTGGTATGGGTTGGCCGTGATGACAACAAACCTATCGGCTTGAGCGGTGGTACTGGCGCCCTACCCGTTTGGATTGACTACATGAAACGCCTGAAGCTGACGCCCGTGGCGCTACCGGAGCCTGAAGGCATCGAGTGGCTCTGGCTAGAAAACAACTCAGGCAAACTCTCTGATGAGCGCTGTGCCGATGCACGCTATTTGCCTGTCTTATCCGCGCACCTACCAAAAGAAGCCAGTGCCTGTGCCCTTGGATTATACCAGCAGGAGCGAGCGCGTGAGCAGCTGCAATGGCAAAGCCAGCAAGGCGTCATCAATCAACAACGTCGCCGCGAAGGTTTGGATATCCCAAATGGCGAAGCGGTCGATTCTAATAATGATGAGGATCAAGCTGACAGCAATGATGCACAAAATCGTGCAGATACATGGTATGACCGCGCTGTTGAATGGTTTTAACATTTTGGTAACTTATAAAGAGGCTCTCTATGCTGTCATTGTTCAAACACACTGTCTTAGGTAACCATCGTCTGATGCCAACCTCTGCCAAAACCACATTGAGTACCGTTAAGTCCACTCGCCGTTTGGTTTTTTCTGGCGCTGTGATAGGCATGCTGAGTTTGAGCGCTTGTCAAACGGCACCCAGCACGCCTGCTGGTGCGCACACTTCAGCTAAACAGGCGCCATCAGGGGCATCAGGCACCGCCAGCCCTGCGCGACATGACACGGCCTATCCGGTGACACAAGCCCCCATTGTCAAACAAGACAGCACAGGCAGCGCTGGTGCTTACCCAAATGACGGCACTTCTGAGTCAGCAAACCCACTGACAAAAGATACGCCGCAGACCCACCTACCCAGCCAAGATCCCATCGTCAGTCAGCCAGATGTGGTCATTCTCACGCCTTCTCGTGAAGACTATATGATCTCTGAGCCTGCAGCACCCTCACACAATGAGCTGCTAGAGCGCGCTAGAAAAAACTCACAACAACGCAGCCAGAGTACCACCAGCAATAACAGCGACCTGCCTGCATTTCGCAATTTGATGCAAGCGGGCATCAGTCAGCTCAAAGCTGGCAGCCTGACCAATGCCGAAAACAGTTTTACCCGCGCCCAGCGCTTGGCACCCAGATCCTCTGCCGTCTATTTTTATCTGGCACAAGTTGCACTAAAAAAGAACCAACCACGTAAAGCAGAAGCCATGGCGCGCCGCGGCCTTAGCGTTTCGCAAGACGCCAGTCGTAGACGTGCGCTATGGCAAGTCATCCTACAGTCAGGGCAAGCTCAGGGTAATGGGCGAGTGATTAACGAAGCAAAACGAGCACTGCGTTAATTTGGCGTCAGCATATGACCTCAGCAGCTAAAAGCACGCGCGTAAAATATCGCGAATGAGGTCAAGTCCACCTATCTCAATAGATATCAAGTAGCCATCGTAGTAATACATGAGCTGCTTTTTCACTACTGTTTCTTGTTAAAATACGTATTATTTCTCTCACTTTTTTCTTTTATTTAAGGGTATCGTTATGGCATGGCAACAACTACATTTACAATGCGAAAAGGCAAACGTTGATTTGGCCGAAGCGCTGCTATTAGAAGCAGGCGCGCTCTCAATCGCGCTCGATGACGCAGGCGATCAGCCTTTGTTTGAACCTCTGCCTGGTGAGTCGCCGCTTTGGGACGAGGTTATTTTGACTGGGCTCTTTGATGCGAGCACTGATGCCGGCAGTCGGCAGGCCGTCGAGCAGCTAAGCCACGAAATCGCCGCACAAGTACAAGCCAGCCGCATTTGGCTGACCGCTGTCGATGATAAGGACTGGGAACGCGAATGGATGAGCAACTACCAGCCGATAGAGTGCGCCAACGATCTTTGGATTGTGCCCAACTGGCTTACGCCGCCGAGCCCCGAGGCGACCAACATCATTATGGACCCAGGTTTGGCGTTTGGTACTGGCTATCATGCCACCACGCGTTTATGCCTCGACTGGCTCACAGAGCAAGACCTAACAGATAAGGTAGTGATTGACTATGGCTGCGGCTCAGGTATTTTGGGCATCGCCGCCTTGCTGCTAGGCGCACGAAAAGTCTACGCTGTCGATATCGATCCACAAGCAGTGCTGGCCACCAATCAAAATGCAGAGCGCAATCAAGTTGGTGATCGTCTGCAAGCATTTTTGCCAGAAGCATTTAATGAATACTGTGCTGAGCATGAGGTCGTGCCAGTCGAAGTACTGGTCGCCAATATTTTAGCAAAACCCCTGATCGGCTTAGCCCCGTACTTTGCCACATTGGTCAAACCCAGCAGCCGTATCGTACTGGCAGGCTTGATCGAATCGCAAACCGACGACGTCGTCGCCGCCTATCAGCCTTACTTTGCTATGGATCCTAAGCATGCTTTTACTGACCAAGAAGACCAGCACTGGCAACGATTATCTGGTACATTTACAGGCTAGCAACATTTAATTACATCTGTTACGATAGAGGGCAGTCAAATGTTATGTGTTTGACGCCACTCTGTCCTTGCCCATGATTCATACATGAGATATTTTGTTAATGCGCAGTATACATCCCATAGGCAGCTGTTGGTGAGTGGAAGAGCGGTATTGATCACCATACTTTTTTGGACTCGACCCTATGACCACGCCCATAAAAACTCAGTGCCCCCATTGTCACGCTTGCTCTAAAGTACAACAAACCCAATTAAACAAAGTAAACGCCACTGTCAACTGCGAGCAGTGTCATCAGAGCTTTTTGGTCAATCAACACCTCATCGTCACCGCCGACACTGCCCCCAGCCCTCACGCTGAGACCGATACCGCCACTTCTACATCAAACAAAGCCGCGGCTCACAATGAGCTTATTCACGACGATTTGATTCATGATGACCTGATTGATGACGACCTCATCCACGATGAGCTGATTCATGATGACATGGATATAGGGGAGTCAGAAACCGACTTATCAGAGTACGATTCGCTCGACAGTATGGATGCATGGCTGACACAGGCGAGTCATCTCAACCATACCTCAAACCAGCAGTCATCTGCAGCGCAGACAAGCCCGGACTCATCGGCACAAGCAGCGCTAAGCTCTGCCGCCGCCAATAATATTCATGCCAATGTCGATGAAAATGCGGACAATGCTTGGCTTGAGGCGTTGTTGAAAGAAGAAAGCCAAAACACACACAAAACACCAGACAACACCGACCTATCACAAATCTTACAAAAAATGGGCGTGCCGTTCAGTGACGAAGAAAAAAATCAAAACGCCCGTATAAAAGAGGCGCCAGCAAGGTTTGCACCAACGCCTGCACGGTGCTCAGTAGCATCTTTATTATGGACCCTTGGTTGCTTGGTATTGGCGCTGCTATTACTGGCGCAATATGTCATCTTTAATATAGACACCTTGGTCAAAAATCCTGTCCATGCCGAGCGCCTACACCGCATCTGCTCTGTTGCTGTTTGTAGCCTGCCTAGTGCTGACTTAACAGCATTGAGCATTAGTCATATTACTCACCAAAAAAGCCGTATCAACACCACAGGCGCGTTTAGCGATGTCAGCGCCGCCCTTTATAATCAAAGCACCAAAGCGCAGCTCTATCCGAACGTAAAGGTCAGCGTGTACGGCAAAGATACTATGATTGGTGAGTTTATCGCCGCGCCAGCAGATTACTTATTAGGCAAGCAAAAACAACTCGCCGCCAATAGTCAGCAGCAGTTATTGTTTACCATCCCTGTGGCCAATACTCAGATTCGCGACGTTCAGATAACGCCTTTGTATTAAGGCCTTTGTTTATCAAATGGTTGGGGCTTGTTGTACCTACGCCGACAGATACTACAAAAAATAACGCTTCATTGAACGATTTGATGGTCATGTATTTGATGACTAGGTACTCGATGGCTGGATATCGGATATAACCTCGAATCTATCAGCGCCAAAGGTCATTAATTTGATATAATACCCTGATATCTGATGGTTTGATTTTCTCTAACCCAAGGACTTTATCTTATGGCATCTCATGCACAGCATAATGCCCACCATTTTGCTACCAGCTCTGAGCATCCTGCCGACTACTCCAAACTCCATACCCACACTGCTCATGAGCCGCTGCGTGTACATGTCGAGCGTGTGGTGCGCCAGTACTTTGCCTTGTTAGGTGATGAGGTGCCAACCGACTTATATGAGCTGATTTTAAGACAAGTTGAAGAACCACTACTGTCGGTCGTCCTCGAACAAACGCGCGGCAATCAAACCAAATGCGCCCAAATCCTCGGGCTAAATCGCGGTACACTACGCAAAAAACTCAAAACTTATGACTTAATGTAGCACCAGCTATATGCGCCTATCTATTTTGATTGACAGTCATTATGCAGGGCAATTGAGCGGTGATGATCTCAGTTTTTTTGAGGTTATCTGCCACCATTGTCATTATCACCTTGCCAGACGTTGATGTCGGGCTTTTTTTATGGAAGTTTTTTTATGAGTACAACCCCACTCGCCTTATTATCAGTTTCTGATAAATCCAATATCGTTGAATTTGCTCAAGGTCTCATCAAGGCAGGCTTTGGTTTATTATCTACTGGCGGTACATATCGACTACTCACCGAAAACAACGTCGCTGTAACCGAGGTATCAGACTATACTGGCTTTCCTGAGATGATGGACGGACGGGTCAAGACACTACATCCTAAAATCCATGGCGGTATCTTAGGTCGCCGCGGGACTGATGACGGCGTCATGAGTGATCATCAAATCGAGCGTATTGATCTGGTGGTGGTAAACTTATATCCATTTGCGCAAACCATTGCGCGCGCCGATGTGACCATGGCTGATGCTATCGAAAACATCGATATCGGCGGCCCTACTATGGTACGGGCAGCAGCAAAAAACCATGCCCATGTCGGTATCGTCACGGACCCTGCTGACTATGAGCGCGTCCTCACCGCCCTAGGTGACGGCACTGAGCTGACTTCGGCGCTGCGTTATGACTTAGCGGTCAAAGCTTTTGAACATACGGCACAATATGACGGTATGATTGCCAACTTCTTGGGCAGCCGCCTCAGCGCCACGCAAGAGCCAGAGAACTTCCCACGTACCTTTAACGTGCAGCTCGAAAAAGCACAAGACTTGCGTTATGGTGAAAACCCGCATCAAAACGCCGCTTTTTATGTCGAAAACCACCCATTAAAGAGCCAACAAGCCTCTATCGCGACCGCCACACAGTTGCAAGGCAAAGCACTATCGTACAACAACATCGCCGACACAGATGCCGCGCTTGAGTGTGTCAAAGCCTTTAGCGCGCCTGCTTGTGTGATCGTCAAACACGCCAACCCTTGCGGCGTGGCTGTGGATCAAGACCAAGTTACTGCGTACCAAACGGCCTTTAGTACCGACCCTGAATCTTCTTTTGGTGGCATCATTGCCTTTAACCGTCCCTTGACGCTGGCCGCGGCTAAAGCCATCATTGATAATCAGTTCGTCGAAGTCATCATCGCACCAAGTATCGAAGAGGGCGTCCTCGACATCACAGCCAGCAAGAAAAACGTCCGCGTCTTGGTATGCGGCGAGCTGCCAGCACCAGACCAACGCGACGCTCAGCTTGACTATAAGCGCGTCAATGGCGGCCTACTCGTACAAGAACAAGACCTTGGCTTAATCACTGCCAATGATCTAAAAATTGTCACCGACGTACAGCCAACAGAGGCACAGATTGCAGACTTGCTATTTAGCTGGAACGTTGCAAAATATGTCAAATCAAACGCCATCGTCTATGCTAAAGCTCAGCGCACCATCGGTGTTGGCGCCGGTCAAATGAGCCGTGTCAACTCAGCCCGTATCGCCGCCATCAAAGCTGAACACGCAGGACTTGCTACCGAAGGCGCCGTTATGGCCTCAGATGCCTTCTTCCCATTCCGTGATGGCATCGATAATGCAGCAGATGTCGGCATCTCTGCTATCATTCAGCCGGGTGGCTCAATGCGCGATGACGAAACCATCGCAGCGGCCAATGAGCATGGCATCGCTATGGTGTTCACAGATATGCGTCACTTCCGCCACTAGTCTTATATAGTCTTTTGTAACTGAGCCGGCGCGCATGAGGCGCGTCGGCTTTGATTGCTAAGTTACAGGTAAAAAAAAGCCACTGTCCTTGATACAGTGGCTTTTTTACGTCTTTATGTTCAAGCGGCTATCGTTATTTAGAGCCATCTAAGATGACTCAATTATCGATATTTAACGATTTGTATTCAACGACCTTGAGCGCTGGCCATGTTGGCATCGTTAATCTCAACCTGATACACCATCCGCAGATGCTCTAAGTAATCTTGCAGTTGGTCTTGGCCTAGGTTATCACGAATAATAGCCGCCGTTTGTGCTCTTTGCACATCAGATAATGGTGATTGCGGCTCAGTTTTGATGCGGTCACCGACCAACAAGCTAGCACCCACTTCCGTCTCGCTTGCGATGGCTACCACAGCGTTATCATCAGCTTGCTGGCTAAAGGCCATACCACGCTCTTTTTCGGTCAACTGTGTCGTTTGACGATTGATCTGACCAAGCGCTTGCAGTGTTACAGGCTGCTTGCTGATATCTGCTGGAGTTTTGATGCCAGCAGCGATGGCTTTGGCCTCTTTTAGGGCCAATGCTGTGGCTTTTTGGCGACGTAGTATCTGCGTGATTTTTGGCGTCGCCGCTGACAAAGACAAGGTTTTAGTAGGACGATAATTGCTCGGTTGTACCCATACCTTACTGTTACCTACTTCGATACCTGCGGTTACTGCCTGATCTTGAATGGTAAATTCATCAAAGGCTTGTTTGAGCACAGCTGGCTGTGACAGAACCGACTGGTTGTTTTCTTTACGGTAGTCTTTGATGCGTTTTAGTGGGACGTTTTCTTGCTGAGCAATATCTTCAATACTAAAACCATCAGCCGCCAAATCATTAATGGCCGTGACTTTATCTGCATAAATCTCTTGACGCTTGTACTCTTTTGCTTTCGCCGTTAGCTCATCGCGCATGCTCTCCAGACTTGGTACCTTGCTACCATTGTCTTCGGTCACTGTAAATATCTGATAGCCAAAGCTGGTTTTGATAGGTGCGGTGACATCCCCAACACTTAGGCCCTCTAGCGCTTTTTCGACCGCAGCAGCATCACTACCAAACACCGAGGTATTCAGACGACCGATATCACCGCCGATCTCTCCTGACGGATCATCGGACTCAGCTTTGGCAAGTGCGGCAAACGACTCACCTTTGTCTAAACGTGCCTGAATTTTTTCAGCACGCGCCTTGGCGTTGTCACCTGTGAGGAGTATTTGGCTGATTCTACGCTCGTCTACCACTGCTTGGCTTTGCTTATACGCCTCATACTGCTGCTGCAGATCCGCTTTAGTGACCTCATCAATCTGAATGGCTTGCGGGTCTAGTTGAATATAAGCCAAATCCACCATTGCGGCACTTTTTAGTGTGTCTTTATTGGCATCATAATAAGCCTGTATATCGCTTTTGCTGACCTCGACTTGATCGGCATAGTCTTGCCAATTAAACCGATGGAGCCAGATATTGCGCGACTCCATTTGCAAATCAATCAATTGGCTGACCGCTTGCATCGGATAAATCGCAGTACCGACGATACTGGCATTGAGCTGATCGAGACTTAACTGATTGCGAAACTCAGCAAACAGCTGGTTTTTTGTCATACCGCGCTGGCGCAAAAAGTTTGCAAACTGCTCATTAGAAAAATTGCCGTCCGCATCCTTAAATACTTCTTCTTGACGCAGTAAACGGTTGATGGTGTCATCAGAGACCGTCATTCCAAGCTTGCCTGCCTGCTGCTCTAACAATGTACGATCTATAAGGCCTTTTAGCACCTGCTCGTGTAGCACGTCCTCATTTAATAGGCTGGCATCATCAACTTGCTCTAAAATTTCGGTACGACGGTTATTTACCGCAGCTTGATATTCAGACAGCCCCACACTTGCCTCACCCACCTGAGCGACTTGGTTCGGGTCGACACTACCGCCAAAGTAGCTTTCGACACCCAATAGCGCAAGCGGTGACAGGCATAAAATCAATAAAATGCGACCTGGCCAGCTTTTTAAAAAATCGCGCAATTTATCCATAGTTATCTCTGCTTTATTAACCTATGTTGATGAAAAACCATTGTAATATGATGCCTATCGACGCTGTGGTATTGATACTGTCTAAGCCGGCAATGGTATGAGTAAGGGCGTGTGCGTTTTGGTGCAAAACCAAGAGATATCTATCAATCTTGATTTAGACAATGCATCTACAGCGCGCCCTATGATACGTGATTTTTGAGACAGACTCAAAATATTCATGATGTCTGATACGAACTATCGTAATAAAAAAAGCACCTAAATATTAGGTGCTTTTTGCTATTTGGCTCATGACTTAAATAATAAGCAAATCCATGAGCGACCTTCTATCTATTTACGGCCTACAGACACTGCATTTATACGTATCTTGTATCCAATTTTAGTCTCTGTCTAATAGGTGGCCGTATTTTTATAGTGGTCTATACCTTATATAGTCTTAAAAAGTACAATGTTAAAAAAGGCTTAGTTTAAGCGCTCTTTTAAGTTTTTACCGGCTTTAAAGCTTGGTACTTTGCTTGCTGGGATGTTTAGCTCTTCACCAGTCTTAGGGTTACGGCCAGTACGTGCTTTGCGGTCTTTTACGCTAAAAGTACCAAACCCAACCAAAGAGATGCTGTCGCCAGCTTCTAAAGCTTCACCAACACTCTCCATAACAGCGTTTAGCGCATCGCCAGCTTGGGTTTTGTTCAGACCACTTTTTTCTGCGATGCTATCAATCAATTCTGACTTATTCATAAAATTTCCTTCAAGTTTAAGGGGGATAATACACGCTCACGCCAGGTATTGTAACGCTCTCATAGCACTTAAGCAATAAAAACTACCTGACTTGCGTATTAACAGGTTTCGCGTTGTTATCGTCTTTATATCAAGGCAACATAAGGAGCGCAAGCGATTTTACATATTTTTGTGCCGCTTACTACGTATTTGACACTCAATGTTACGCAAAACCCCTGCAATTTTTTTATCAACTCGCTACTTTACCTTTGACAGCTTGACTACCCGGTGTTTTGTCCAGTAAATTGCTCTCACATAGTATTTTAATTTATCCTTAACTTAAAAATACTAACGAGTCATTAATGAGCCACCAATGTACCTAAAACAACGGGCAGCCAAAGCCGAAAATAGCACAAAAAATATCGACTTATCAATACACTTGACATAAAGAGTGCCTAGAGTCAGAAACTTGCGTTACTTTTTATTATAAAGACGTTACTATAAGCAAAATATGACCGCATGTTTTGAGTGTATTTTGATTTTTAAGTTGTTTTTTATCGATCACATCCTCATTTTACGACACGTTACTAAAATAACCACGGATTATCTACATGAAGCGTTCTACGTTATCTCACTCTTTTCTCAATATCTTTTTGGTGTTCATCGAGTCAGCACTGACCTTGCTGTTACGCTTAGATCCTGAATTACGTAAAGCTGCTTACCCTTTAGCCAAGCAAGGTACTGTCGTCGCGCTGCGCTTGTACCTCCCCCATGTAGAAGTTTTTGCCACCTTTAGTACCAAAGGCGTGTTATTAGACGCGCAATTGCCGATAGGTCGTAGTGAGCCTGATGTCGTCATCAATGCCTACAGTATCCAAGTCATCAACGCCATCACCACTCACGACAGCGAAAGCACTGAAAAACTACAAATGCGCGGTGAGTCAGTGCAAGTGCAGTTAGTCAAGCAGTTTATCATGCAGTTGGGTCTGGGCAGCCTCATCCAAGGACTGGTGAAAAAGTTCAAAGGTGGTAAAGGCAAATCTAAACCCACTGAAGCGGAGATGGCAGAAAAAAAAGAAAACTACAAACTGCGTATCAAAGAGCAGCAAACGCAAATCAACACCTTAACCATCAAAAACCGTGAGCTTGAAACCACGGTCAAAGAGCTACAAAGCAAACAAAAAACACTGACGATTGTGACTGTCGTCGCCCTGCTTGTCATGATTGGCGCTATTATTGCATTATTAATAAATTAAACGAGTCCACTAAACGGAGAATAAAATCGATAGTTATCATTGAGAGTTCTGTGAGTCACTTTATGGTGGCGTCTTTAACAGGCTACTGACCAGTCATCAAATAGTAGGGTGCCATATCAAAAATACAGCCTAGATATCTATTGCTGTCACCCTACCTTCTCCTACCTTGCCTTTATCAAGTATCGTTACTCCTAAACCAAAAAAATGCAGCGATGCCCCCATACGATTGCTATCAACTTATCTGACGTGCTGCTTACTTTTGACGCTTTACGGCATTTATACCTATAACACTGGATTTGTTTTATAGTGCACCCACTATCTCTTTACTCCTCATCTGTTTTTAGTCTCGATGTTTATTCATCATTGCTTTTATGCATCATTGTTTTTATCAATCATAGCCATCAGCTTGATTAACCATTCAACCACACTTTAATCTTGACTAAATTACTCAGGATTAAGTATAATTGGCTTAATCGTTGCACACATCGGGTTAACCATCTGTTGTTTAACGACGATAAGACACCACTTAGCAGATGACTTTTATTTGAGCATGGCAGAGGTTTTGCCCTTTTTATCTTTCGCTTTGGTAGAGAGTTTCTTACTAAGATCGTTGTTAAATAAAAATGATATATAAGTTTGGAGATAACACATGCGTTTGACTACTCGAGGCAGATACGCCGTGACCGCGTTGCTAGATTTGGCGCTACAAACCAGCCAACAGGACAGTGCGGTATCTTTATCTGATATCGCCAAACGGCAATCAATATCTATCTCTTATCTCGAACAGTTATTTTCCAAACTACGCAAACGTGGGCTTGTCACCAGTATACGCGGTGCCGCTGGTGGTTATTACTTGGCCAAACCGCTACACGAGATAGATGTGATGAGCATCATATCTGCGGTCGATGAGTCGGTTAATGCGATGCAGTGTGAAGGACGCGGCGACTGCCAAGGTGGTACAATGTGCTTAACCCATGATCTATGGTGTGCATTGTCCAATCATATCGAGCAGTACTTGAAAAACATAACATTAGCGCAATTATTAGATATGGAAAATGTGCAGTCCGTCTCAGAGCGACAGCACACCTCCACCAAAGAAGTTTCTATAAAAGACATTAATACCATTACCCTATCGAACAGCGAGGCAAACCCAGCATGAGCCAACATAACAACCTTATATATTTAGATTATGCCGCCACCACGCCAGTTGCTAAGTCAGTAGCTGCTAAGATGAGCGAGTATCTGACTGTAGATGGCATCTTTGGTAACCCAGCCTCGCGCTCGCACGGCTACGGCTGGCAAGCAGAAGAAGCCGTAGAAACCGCGCGTCAGCAAGTGGCTGAAGTCATCAACGCTGATCCGCGTGAAATCGTCTTTACCTCTGGTGCGACTGAATCTGACAACCTTGCCATCAAAGGCGCGGCGCACTTTTATCAATCGCGCGGCAAGCACATCATTACCAGTAAAATTGAGCATAAAGCGGTTTTAGATACCTGCCGTGAGCTTGAGCAAGAAGGTTTTGAGATTACTTACTTAGAGCCACAAGCCGGTACGGGTCTTATTTTGCCAGAGCAAGTAAAAGACGCATTACGTGACGATACGATTTTGGTATCACTGATGATGGTAAACAATGAACTTGGTACCATTACCGATGTCGCAGCGATTGGTGAAATCACTCGTGACGCTGGCGTGATTTTCCACGTCGATGGCGCGCAGTCTGTCGGTAAAGTAAAAATCAATCTTGAAGAAATGAAAATTGATTTGATGAGTTTCTCAGGACACAAAGCCTATGGCCCTAAAGGGATTGGCGCATTGTTTGTCCGCCGTAAGCCGCGCATCCGCCTAAAAGCTGAGCAGCATGGCGGTGGTCATGAGCGTGGTATGCGCTCAGGTACATTGCCAACGCATCAAATCGTAGGTTTAGGGGCGGCATTTGCTCTAGCCAATGAGCGCTTTGAAGAAGATCATGCTCACGTTGCCAAACTCCGCCAAAAACTATGGGATGGCCTGCAAGACATCGAAGAGATCTACCTAAACGGTGATTTAGACAATAGCGTGCCAAACATTGTAAACATTAGCTTTAACTTTGTTGAAGGCGAGTCATTGATGATGTCGCTAAAAGACTTAGCTGTTTCATCAGGCTCGGCCTGTACGTCTGCGACGCTTGAGCCATCATATGTATTACGTGCTATTGGTCGTCCAGATGAGCTGGCTCACAGCTCGATTCGCTTCAGCTTTGGCCGTTATACCACCGAACAAGACATCGACCGCGTCATCAAACAAATGCACGAAGCGGTTGAGAAACTGCGCGCTCTATCACCACTTTGGGATATGTATCAAGAAGGTGTGGATTTAGATTCAGTAGAATGGGCTGAGCACTAACATTTACCAAACAAATCGCCTTTATGCGCTTTGTTTTAAATATTTATAAAACGATTGATCAGACAATTACAGTAAGCGTTTGACCCCAATTATCGATGAGCGACGGATACGTAGTAAACAATCTATCGCTCATCCCCTAACTAGGAGAAAACCCCATGGCCTATAGTGACCAAGTTATTGATCATTACGAAAACCCACGCAACGTCGGCAATCTTGACAAAAATGCCAAAAACGTTGGTACAGGTATGGTCGGTGCCCCAGCGTGTGGCGACGTGATGCGCCTACAGATCCAAGTAGATGACGCCGGTATCATCGAAGATGCACGTTTTAAAACGTATGGCTGCGGCTCAGCGATTGCCTCAAGCTCACTTGTCACCGAGTGGCTAAAAGGCAAAAGCTTGGACCAAGCTGGCGAGATTAAAAATATGGACATCGCTGAAGAGTTGGCTTTGCCACCTGTAAAAGTGCATTGCTCTGTACTCGCAGAAGACGCCATCAAAGCCGCTATTAGCGACTATAAAGGCAAGCATGGTACCGCTGAAGAAGCGACCAGCTAAGCTTATTGGCCGTATGCATTGTTTTATTAGCAAGGCGTCAGTAGGACTCTGATTGATCGCTACTGATGCCATAAAGGTGACAATAACGCTACTGTAATTGTCACCTTTTATTTTATAACTGGCGCAAACACATAAATCTGGTAGATACACTAGGTTGGCTGCCAGTCTCATATTCGTTATTGATAGCTACTATTAACAGTTGTTATGAATAACCGTCATTGATTTTATGGTCGATGACATCATATTGAAAGATATCTTTATTATTGATAGTCAATGGGAGTTGGCATGATTGAAATGACAGAACGCGCCGCTCAGCATGTTCGAGAGTTTTTGGACAATCGCGGCAAAGGCGAAGGTATCCGTGTGGGTATTCGCACCGCAGGCTGTTCAGGCTTGGCCTATGTCTTAGAGTTCGTAGATACACCTGATGACAATGACACACGTTACGAAAGCCGCGGTGTGAGCATCTTTATCGATCCGAAAAGCTTGGTCTATTTAGACGGCTTATTGATGGATTATGAAAAAGAAGGCTTAAATGAAGGCTTTAAGTTCACCAACCCCAACCAAAAAGGTGAATGTGGTTGCGGTGAGTCGTTTACTGTTTAAGATCGCCCACCCCTAGCCGTTGGCCATCGTTATGACTGAAGCCGTACTGGCCTTTAAGCATGATGTATTTTGATAAAAAAATTGTTTTTAACATTTTTCTTATTCAGTTGGTAGGCTATACATCATCCAATCTGGCGCTTGATAGCACACTGGATATGATAAGCGCTGGTATCTCAGATACTTTATAATAAATAAAAGCAAGGCGTATGATATGACAGACATCACCGCAGAAGCAAAGTTTGATAATTTTTTTGCTCTATTTGAGCAGCCCGCTCAGTTTGAGATTGATCAGGCCCGTCTGGATCAGCATTTACGTCTACTACAAAAACGCTATCATCCTGATAACCTGATGGTGGATAGCACAAAAGACGTGACGAGTGTGACGGAGGCCAAACAGCAATCAGAGCAAGCTTCAGCGCTGATAAATCAAGCATACCAGACCTTAAAGGCTCCTGATAGCCGCGCCGCCTACCTATTAGAGATGGCAAGTCAGGCCCACAATCTTGAGCACTCAATTGCCGATTTAGATTTTTTAGAAGACGCCATGCAGATGCGTATCGATCTAGATGAAGCGATCGAAGATAAGGATCGGACGACACTTGCGCAGCTACAACCCCAGATTACCGCGCGTCTGATCAAACAGTCTGAGCGCTTTAGCAGTGCCTATCAAGAGCAAGACTGGCAGACCGCGATTGATGCCACCCAAAAGCTTAAGTTTTTGGTAAAACTCAATGGTGATGTGACGACTGGCCTTGATGAAGTTGCCAGTGCAGAGCACTCTGATGACGATGATTTATATGTTTAGGGTGTTTAAATAAACACACCTTCAATATGTAGATTTAAAGATTGATATTTATCAGCACCCGTCATCGTAATTGCGCCATTTCCTTTATTTATTTTATCTTTGAGTGATTTTATGTCTTTATTGCAAATTGCCGAACCCAATCAAAGTGCCCAACCTCATCAGCATCGTTTTGGTCTAGGTATCGACCTTGGCACCACACGCTCACTGGTCGCAGTCGTACGCTCAGGCAAGGCGCAAGTCTTAGAGGCAGGCGCTGACAACGATACGTTGCTGCCCTCTGTCGTCTACTACCCCAGCACTGGCAAACCCATGGTAGGGTATGATGCCCTAGCACATTTGGCCGATGACCCAAAAAACACCATCGTATCCGCCAAGCGCTTTATGGGTCGTAGTCAAGCAGATATTAAATTCTCTCATCCTTATGAGTTAAGCGGCAATGCAGACGACATGCCAGCTTTTGTCACCGCCCAAGGTAAGGTATCCCCTGTTGAAGTCTCAGCACGCATTCTAGCGGCTCTCGAACAGCGTGCCGCAAGCGCATTACCTGCCGACAGCATCGAAGGGGCGGTAATTACTGTTCCCGCTTATTTTGATGAGGCGCAGCGCCAAGCGACCAAAGATGCTGCACAAGCTGCTGGTATCAATGTGCTACGTTTGTTAAATGAGCCCACGGCTGCCGCTGTCGCTTACGGCCTTGATAAGCCCAATCAAGATAACACACAAAGCCATTACTTAATTTATGACTTGGGCGGTGGTACCTTTGATGTGTCTATCTTAAAGCTCACCGATGGGGTTTTTGAAGTCTTAGCAACTGGCGGCAACAGTGCACTAGGCGGTGATGATATCGACCGCTTGCTGACCAACTGGTTGATCAAACAATTAAGTATCGACCCAAAAGACGTCAGTCGGCATGACAAGTCAATCTTTGCCCAGCAAGCCAAAGCGTATAAGCAAGCTTTGACGGACGCCGAGCAGGTCGCTATCGACATTACGGTCAACGGCCACTCTTATCAAGGCACCTTGCACCGTGACGATTTGCTGGCCATTGCTGAGCCTGTCAATCGCCGTACGCTTAGCGTCTGCGAGCAGGTATTACGCGATGCCAAGCTATCTATTGACGATTTAGATGAAGTCATCTTGGTGGGCGGCTCAACCCGTATGCCAGCTGTACAACAAGTGGTGACCACGTTTTTTGGCAAGCAGCCGCTTTGCCGCTTAAACCCAGATGAAGTCGTCGCCCTAGGGGCTGCACAAACCGCGCACCAACTGGTCAATGGTGATAGTGACAATACACTTTTATTATTAGATGTCACTCCTTTGTCACTCGGCCTTGAGACTATGGGCGGCTTGGTTGAGGTGCTGATTCCCCGTAACACCCCTATCCCTGTCAAAAAACGCCAAGTATTTACCACCTATCAGGACGGTCAGACAGGCATGGTAATTCATGTGGTTCAAGGCGAGCGCGAAACTGTCGAAAACTGCCGTTCGCTTGGACGTTTTGAATTATATGGCATCCCACCGATGAAAGCAGGCTTTGCCCGTATCGAGGTCACCTTTAGCATTGATGCCAATGGACAGCTGACAGTCAGCGCGCAAGAAACCACGACTAAAACTGAAAGCAAAATCGAGATTGTACCCTCTTATGGCTTGTCTGATGAGCAAAAAGAGCAGCTATTGATGGCAGGGTTTGAGCATGCAGAAGCGGACAAAAACGCTCGCTCTTTGATTGAGACAAAAGTAGAAGCAGAACGCGAAGTATTGGCGCTACAGTCTGCGCTGCAAGAGTTTGCAGCCTTATTGACCCCTGATGAGCAGCAAGCTTTAACGCAGCAGATACAAGCGCTACAAACGGCACTAAACACCGATGACTTGACTCTCATTGAAGCCGAACAAGCCAAGCTCAAACCACATAGCGATGCATTTGCTGCTCGCATTATGAATCAAAGCGTCAAGGCCAGCATGGCAGGTACCAGCGCTCAAGATTGGTAACAGCGCGTATAGAATCTATCTATATACGGCTTAGCCATGATAGATGTGATGACGTATAGCAGACCTGATATATTTTTGAGTTTTTATTTTTTAATTGATTAGCACCGGATAGATAATTTATGCCAAAGATTACCGTATTACCTCATCATGAGATTTGCCCCGAAGGCACTGAAGTCGAGCTAGAAGCTGGCCAGAACCTATGCAAAGCCCTACTAGAAAAAGGCATTAAGATAGAGCACGCGTGTGAGATGTCAAAAGCCTGTACTACCTGTCATGTGGTGGTGCGTAAAGGGTTTAATAGCTTAGATGAGATGGACGATATTGAAGCGGATCTTTTAGACCGTGCTTGGGGGCTGGAGCCAGACTCACGTTTGTCTTGTCAGGTGATGCTCGAAGACGATGACTTGACCATCGAGATTCCCAAATACACGCTCAACCATGCTAAAGAAAACCACTAATAACATACTACTAATAACATATAGTCAAAGCCATCATAAAACGCCAACGGTGACTGCATATCATGGTTGGCGTTTTTGTCTGCTCACGGACGAGCTGGCATATTAAATATGAAGTTAAATATGTTCATACAGATGTCAAATCAGTAAAGTAGAGTCGCTATTGATCGTTGTGACGCTGGCTCTCTACCGCAATAGCATTTGCTACTTTTTCTTGCTCTTGTTCGATACGCTCGAGAGCGAGGTTCAGGCGCTCTCGGATGTCTTGATAGTCTTGATCTTTCATGTCTTTGAAATTTAGATGCAAATTAAATCCTGGTAACGTATGGTCCACCCATTTTGATAGCTGACCTTTATTGGCATCAGGATCGAGAACTTGCCAAGCATTGACTTTTTCGTCGAAGCCTTTGAGCTGAAACGCACCTGCATGCTGACACTCATAATTGTGACAAACATAATCATAAGTACTTTCGCTGACCAGTATCTCATCTTTGCCCGCACTACTCTCCAGCCGCGCCGCGAGATTGGCCTCTTTGCCAATCAATGTATAGCTCAAGCGGTTATTGCTACCGAAGTTGCCGACATGGCAATAGCCTGTCGTGATACCAACGCGTATATACAGCCCTGCAAAACCCATAAGCCGCCACTTATGCCTCAGGGTACGCATTTCACGGCGCATGTCTAGCGCCATTGCCACACAGTCAAGCGCATCTTGACGCGCCCCTTGACTGCTAGGCTCTCCAAAAAAACACACCATCCCATCGCCGACGAACTTATCAAGCACAGCGTCATGCCTATTGGCAATGACCGTCATGCAGTGCATATAGGTATTTAAAATATCCGCCAGATTGTCCGAGCTTAAACTATCAGACAGTTCTGTAAAACCCACAATGTCCGAAAACATAATCGTCAGCTTGGCACGTTTGTTTGACACACTAACGGGCGCATCTGTTTTGACAATTGGCTCCCAAATCTGCGGTGGCACAAAACGGGTCAACTTATTGATGACAGAGACCATGGTGCTCAAACGCCCTACCGCTTGCTGCGCGCGCTGTTGGTGGCCGATGTACTTTTGATACACATAGCGAAACTGACACAGCATCACCGCCATACTGGCCAGTAGTACCACTGGCGTCAGCCAACTGTCATGGCAGTCCATCTCCGTACTGTTTAAAATCACGCTGACATAATAAAAAATGATCACGGTCACTATCGACACCATGACCAGTCTAACCTGGTTTTCCGGCCTGCTAATAATCACGCGTAGCGCAATCAAAGCTGCCAGACTGATCGACATGACCGTACATAGCTGTACCGAGCCTATGACTGCTGACAGCAAAATAATAACAATATTGGAGGTCCAAAAACTGGGCTGACGACGGTAGTTATATATCAAAATCAGCAAGCTCGGCAGACTAACAATGATCACCAGTGCCATCGAGGTGGCTCTAAAGTCGAAATGCAGGGCAAGAAGCACAACCGTTAGGATCAAGACAAACACTTCTGGATAGTCGAATCGATAGATACCATTCGTCTGTGATGGAAGTTTCGGTCTCAACGTATCTAAAAGAGGCATATAAAGTGTTCGCTTAATAACGCAGACTATCGATAAATGTTAGAAGCAGGAGAATAGTACAGAGACAGTCGATATCGTTATGAACATACTATTTTCAAAATCCAAACAACAGGCAGACAAACGCAACTCGCCAACACTGATGGCACTTTAGGTTTGGTATAAGATAACCTGAAAGATTATTATACGTTTTCATTTTTATAAAACCTACGTTACTGATACGCAAAACCCTACCGTTGGTCACTTAATGAGCAAGCCATCATGAGCAATTTTATTGCTTTACATGGTACTTAGTGGCTTTCTTACTGCACCCTAAAGCTGCTTGAGGCGCCAGAATAAGGCTTAATTTTGCCTGTCCAGCCGCTTTTCCAGTCGCCAGCATGCGTTAGTCGATATGTCCCTGCTGGCGTATCAGTACCGATGCGCCAATCGATAATCGCTTTACTATAGGCCGCTCCTTCTCGCTGCCACGTGTAGGTGGTCTCAAAGTCACGGTCGCTCAGATAGTCCACCCATTGACCATCTTGGTAACGCTGCACCTTAAGAAAGCTGTCTTCGGTACGTAGGTTGTTTTTGGGGTGCGCTGCGCGAAACACCGCCGTAGCGACTTCCCTACTTTGGTAACATCGAAGTGACTATTCCGCCGACGATAGCATTGAAGTTTTGCTGACTATAGCCCGCTAGCGTGTCGTCCGTGCTGGCGATTTGATACAGCTGCTGATGCGAGTAGCCAGCATTTCCCACATGAGTATGCGTGGCGGCAAGCATCACATTATCATCGTTATACAAGTCGCCAAAACCTGCTTGCAAGCGTTTGATAACCTCAAGCTTGACCGCGGTAAACATCGCACCCATATCCGCTGAGACATAGACGACTCGGTTACCTGCATTGCTATCCGCTTCGCCGACAATAAAAGCATGAGAATATAGACGATCATTGATACCCTGCACCACCTGACCTGCAGCATAGCAAACATACCCGTTTCGGCCGCAGCTCCTGTGATATCAGCTTTACCAGTACCGACGAGATAACGGTGCGCGACCGACTTAGCAACAGAGCTGGCGCTAAAATTTGACGTAATAGAGCGATTAGATGGGTCGACATCAGTCGTGATGGTTTGTGTCGCAGCAGGCGATATGGCGGTAGGCTCAGTAGAGTCTGTTTCACAGGCCATCATACCCAGCAACGCGGTACAAATCGAGAGAAACAACATAGTAGGTCGTCGTGACGAAGGTGGTGAGATAGAGGAAGTAGCCATTTGTTGTCCTTAACATAGAGTGAAATCTTAAATCAAACAACCCTGATTTAAAATTGAGAATCTCAGCACTTTGCACCGCATCTACTCTGATGTGACGCAGCAAAGACACTGAGCTGACAAGCTGGCTATATCCATTTAGCCAACTTACACTCTAATATAACGACTGACAGACAAATGTAAAATATTTTTCGTAAAGCCGTACAATAAACTCATTAACACAGAGAGCTATGCTTACAGACAAACGCTCACGCCTATGCGTATTTAACCGTTTATTACCAAAGGCTTATTGCTAAAAGACCTATTGCATCTGCCAATCAAACGGCATTTGATGATGACCACGCAGCGCCATCATCAAAGTTTGCTGCATCTGCGCCAGTACTTCTTTGGTGTAAGGTACAGCAGGAACACCCCACACTGGGTTGGGCCACTGCATATCATTTTGATAACGAACGATATGATGAAAATGAAGCTGCGGCACTTGATTGCCCAGCGCAGCCACGTTCATCTTGTCAGCCTGAAAGGTCTTGGCAAGTTGGCTGGACAACCAGCTCGACTCGCGCAAAAACTGCGCTTGGTCGGCCTCAGACAGCTCATACAATTCTTTGATACCAGAGACACGTGGCACCAATATCAACCAAGGAAACTGGCAATCATTGATTAAACGGCAGGTCGATAATGGGAAGTCTCCCACCAAAAAACTGTCGGCTGCAAGTTTGTGATGAAGTTGGAACATAATGACGGTTCTCTTGTTATGAAGGGGATAACGCTTAAATACTAAAAATAAGGGTGGCTAAGACCTATCGGACGCTATAGGCCATAGAGTAGACACAGAGTATCTGCTATTTTATCAGTTATCCAGTAGATAAAATAGCGCCTTGATGGATTGGCTGCTGTTTTACTGTGTTGCTGCCTAGCTGCCTAATAGATGCGGCGCTTGGATATGATGATTGGCGTCACTCAAAGCGCTAAGCGGGCTCTGCTACCATATGCTCGCTAAAGTAGCGCAGCAACTCCTCAAGCACAGTCACGCGTTGCTGCGGCGTGGCCAGCTTATTGGCATCCTGATAGCGAATGCCAGAGGCACCATTCATCCGGTAGCGCTGTCCATCTTTTTGAATAAGCTGGATAATTGCCAAGGCGTCAACTGGCGTATCAGGGGCAAACTCTAACGTCATGCTGCTACTATTGGCATCGATTTTGTTGATTTTCAATGGCTCGGCCTGTATGCGCAGTCTATGGATGGCAAATAAATGCTTGGTCTGATCTGGCAGTGTGCCAAAACGATCAATCATCTCGGTACGGATATCGGTGAGCGCCTCAAAATCATCAGCATTACTAATGCGCTTATAAAATAGCAAACGCTGATGTACATCATGCAAGTATTCTTCTGGTATCAGCGCTGAGCTGTGCAAATTGATCTCACTGGTAAGTGACAATGGGGTATTCAAATCAGGCTCTTTACCCGCCTTGATGGCCTTTGTCGCACGCTCTAGCATATCCATATACAAGCTAAAGCCGATGGCTTGCATGTTACCGCTTTGCTGCTTGCCCAGTATCTCACCTGCCCCGCGAATCTCCAGATCCTCACTGGCCAGCATAAAGCCTGCTCCCAATGTATTGGCGCGTTCGATGGCGTGCAGACGGCGCTTGGCATCGCCTTTTAAGCCTTTAATAGATGGCACGAGCAAGTAGCAATACGCCTGATGATGACTACGGCCTACACGGCCTCGCAGCTGATGTAGCTGCGCCAAACCAAACTTATCAGCGCGCTCAATGATGATAGTATTGGCATTCGGTACGTCGATACCGGTCTCGATGATGGTCGAACACACCAGCACATTGAACTTTTTATGATAAAACTGCTCCATAATCTGTTCAAGCTGGCGCTCTTGCATCTGCCCATGCGCGACCCCCACTCTAGCCTCGGGCACCAGCTCACGTATCGTTTCTGCCATGCGCTCAATGCTTGCCACATCATTATGCAGCAGGTAGACTTGCCCGCCGCGTAATAGCTCACGCAAGATAGCCTCTTTCATCAAGGCATCGGTCTTTTGCATGACAAAGGTTTTGATCGCCAGACGACGAGCAGGCGGCGTGGCGATAATCGACATATCACGCATACCAGATAGTGCCATATTAAGCGTACGCGGAATCGGCGTCGCTGTCATCGACATACTGTCTACATCGGTCTGAATGGCTTTGATACGCTCTTTATGGCGCACACCAAAGCGGTGCTCTTCATCAACAATCATCAGCCCCAAATTGGCAAACTTTACATCCGGCTGCAACAATTTGTGAGTACCAATGATGATATCCACCTTACCCGCGGCAAGGTCTGCCAATACCGTCTCTTGATGTTTTTTGCCACCAAAACGCGATAATGTCTCGATACGTACTGGCCAATCGGCAAAACGGTCGCGGAAATTATCTTCGTGCTGACCTGCCAGCAGCGTCGTTGGCACCAATACCGCCACTTGATAACCGGCACTGACCGCAATGAACGCCGCGCGCATCGCCACTTCTGTCTTACCAAAACCCACATCACCGCAAATGAGGCGATCCATCGGCTGGTTTTGTCTCATGTCTTCCATCACCGCCTGGATAGCATTGGCCTGATCGGCGGTCTCTTCAAAGGCAAACTGACTGGCAAACAGCTCGTATTGTGAAGGGTCAATCTTGAAGTGAATACCGACTTTGGCTTCGCGCCTTGCCTGCATATTGAGCAGCTCAGCGGCGACATCATGGATTTGCTCCAGCGCTTTTTGTTTGGCTTTATCCCATTTACCGCTACCTATTTTATGGAGTGGCGCAAGCGCAGGGTCACCGCCGCTGTAGCGACTGATCATTTGCAAATTGGCAACGGGTACATAAATACTGGCGTCGTCCGCGTATTTTAGATGAATAAACTCTTGCTCGCCATCGCCCACATCTAAGGTAATCAGCCCGTTATAGCGGCCGATACCATGCTCGATATGCACCACTGGGCTGCCTTCGGTAATCTCTGTGACGCTTTTGACCAAAAACTCTTCTGACACCCCGCTTTGGCGGCGACGACGTGTTTGTAGCACTTGCCTACCAAACAGCTGAGTCTCACTGATCACCACCAAACGCTCAGGAATATACACCCCGCGCTCGATAGGCGCCACCGTCAGCCCTACCTGCGGCAAGTTGTTATCATTAAGGGTTGTGACCTTATCAGCGGCCAAAAACGCTTCAAAGCTATCATACGCTTTGGTGTCTATCTTACCCTTAAACAGCTCTATCAAAATCTCACGGCGCCCTGCTGTTTCGGCAACGATCAGCACCGGCGTCGCTGTTTGTGCTTGCTGTAGCAAAAACTCTAGCAAATCGGCCAACGGTTCTGCTTTTTGGTGATTGACCGCCAGCTGCGGCGGCTGTTGCGCCGTGAGTGTGACCAGTCCTTGCCGACTAGAGTCAGTCTGTACGGTCGATGAGGCATCATTGTCTATCGCCGCACGCGTCTCATGCGCACTGAGTATCACCCGCGGATAGTGGTTAAGATGCTCGTTTAAGGTATTTGATAATAAATATAATAATTCTGGCGCGACAATAGGTTTGTCGATATCGTGCCGGCGCTCTTCATAACGGCGCTGAATCTGCGACCAATAATCCGCTTGCGTTTCGTGGATTCGCTCATCAATGATAAACAAAGCGTCATCTGGCAAATAAGCAAACAAGCTGCTGTCAGTTTGCCAGTCATCCAAATCAAAAAACAATGGCTGATAGTACTCAAGCCCGCTACTGGCGATACCCGCCATCACATCTTTATGCAGCTCAGACTTGCGACTACTGGTATTGGGAAACATCGCTGCAAAGTTGGTCCGAAACGTCTCACGCCCTTCATCAAGCGGAAATTCTTTGGCAGGTAGTATCTGAAACTGCTGAATAGGTTTTGAGATATCAGGCAGCTTATGCAGTAGCGATAGTGACTCTTTGCCGATGCTACTGTCGTTACCACTCATCATGTTTTTTAGATCGTCGACGGTCAGCGTACGCTGCGTCTGCGGATTAAAAAAGCGAATGGTTTCGATTTCATCATCAAACAAGTCTAAACGTAGCGGAAATGGCTGCCCCATGGCAAAGATATCGACAATACTACCGCGTACCGCAAACTCGCCTGGCTCAAAGACGTTTTCGACCGCACGGTAGCCTGCCTTTGCAAGCAGCTCGCGCTGGGTATTGATATCAAAGCGATCACCGACACTCAAATCAAAATGCTGCCCTATCAGCCAGCTTGGCGGGGCAACCCG
Organism: Psychrobacter sp. CAM01; assembly: GCF_032842965.1. Taxonomy (NCBI): domain Bacteria; kingdom Pseudomonadati; phylum Pseudomonadota; class Gammaproteobacteria; order Moraxellales; family Moraxellaceae; genus Psychrobacter; species Psychrobacter sp. CAM01. Next base: position 569,883 of record NZ_JAWJBL010000008.1, on the reverse strand, counting down.
ATGCATGAGTGCCTGCACCGAGATGAGCAGCACGCCTTTAGTGGGCATATCGGTCAATAGGTTGATACGCTCGCTGACGATGTCTTGATGCGGGGACAGCTCATCGTAGGTCAGCGTCTCCCAATCAGGAAACACATAGGCATCGACGCCGCAAAACGCCAGCTCGGTTTCTATCTGATTGAGCTGGTTTTGATCGCGCGTTACCACTATTTTTAGACGCTCGGATACGTCCCATACCAACGCTTGCATCAAGCTTGCCAGCCATAGACTACTGACCGCACCATAAACAGGGGTCAACCAGCGCCGCTCGGCATGAGCGATAGGAAACAACTGCTGGTTAATAGGGTCAAACGCGTCAGTCAAAGCAGTGATAGGCATAGAGGATAAGATCAAAGTTAAGAGTCAGAAAGCTATTATACGAATATTTATGCAATTACCAAAATTTATGCCGTAACGGTTTGTCACTCAGCACATCACGCACAAAAACCTCGACGCTTAAGCCGAGATTTTATATTAATGGTTGGGCTAGGCTTAGCCATAGGCTTAAAGCAGAGGCTTGTCGCTCGCGATAATGCCGTTGTTATCTGCATAGACAAACATGCCTGAATTTAGGGTCAAATCCCCAAAGCTAATCTCGAGATCGGTTTGACCTTCATCACGGCGCGTTGATTTACGCGGGATACAGCTAAGCGCCATGACACCGATATCCATCTGTGCCATATCATCGACATCACGGACACAGCCATACACGATGACCCCAGCCCAACCATTATCAATCGCCGACTGAGCAATCATATCGCCGAGCAGCGCACAGCGCATCGAGCCACCACCATCGACCACCAGTACCTTTCCATTGCCCTTATTGTCTTTACCATCGCTGTTTAATAGCGATTTGACACGGCTGTTGTCTTCAAAACACTTAACCGTCACAATCTCACCGCAAAACCGATCTTTGCCACCAAAGCTATAAAACGACTTACCTTCGATATTTGGCAGACACACTTGCGACTCAGGATTGGCATCCAATAAATCACAAGTCACAAAATTTTCTTGGTTCATGGTAGGCTCTGTTGCTGCGTTTGACATGGGTACACTCCTTGTTCGTTGTTGGCTAGGATTAAACGGTATAAAAAGTATGATTGATATTTTTACTTAGGCTATTTTTTGACTTTGGTCATTGCCAGCATTTGTTTATTTTCGATGATGTCTGTGGTGGTAATCGCAGGCTCACAGCGGTACTTACTACGCTCGTAGATATCATGGGCGCTCATGGCCATGGCGCTAGCGACACGTTTTGCAGAAATAGGATGCAGGGGTAATGACTCAGGCACCAAAGGCGAGATGAGCTTAAAGGCTTGTTGACCTAGGCTCTCAAGCGGGCGACCTTTGTGCTTACCGAGCAACAACGATGGCCGAAAAATTACCAAATGGGCAAAATTTAGCGCCATGATGGACTGCTCGGTCTCCGCCTTGACTCGGTTGTACAAAAACCGACTGTCAATATCAGCATTCATCGCAGACAATAAAAAGAAGTTTTCTACCCCTTTCTCGCGGCACAGCTTAGCAAACGTCACATTGTAGTCATGATCCACTTTATGAAAGGCTTCATCACTGCCAGCTTGCTTTTTGGTCGTACCAAGACAGCTAAAAGCATCGGTGCTGCGATCAGCGCCGACACTGGCAAACACCTCAGCCAAGTTGTCAAAATCATTGACCTGATAAAACCTCATGCTAGCATTGATATAGCGTGGCGGACGCCGTGCAATCACAATCAACGTGTCATAAAGCTCACTTAGCTGCTTGACAAGATATTGCCCTACCAATCCTGTCGCGCCAATCACAATTGCTTTTCGCTGCATATCTTATCCATTCGTATCGTATGAGATATGAGAGCACTCTTATACAAAGCATTCTCTTTATTTATCGTATTCGCTTATCCGCCAGCATATCTGGCCGCTATTTTAACTTACCGCTTGCGTATCATACCTAAAATCACTCAGCGGTGAGGGTATTATAGCGAATTTATTGTAAGAGATTTTATCCGTCAAGCCTTTTACTGGCCGTACCCTTTGAGAGTAGATACATGAAAAAACCGAATATTGATAAAATAGCATAACTTCTTTACCGATTAACCATCAAATATATTGTCCTAAGCGCAATAATTTGCTAAGATAACCGGCTTTACACGTCAACGCTGTTTAATTATTCCAAACAGTTCTGACGCTTGCGATGACTACCGATATTAGATACTTTAGTATCGGACATCGACATCATGTTTGACGAGACGGCTGCTCGTCACCGATGATTGTTAAACCCATTATTGCAATCAACATTCATATTTTTATCTGTCTTTATCAAGGAGATACGCGTGGCTAATACTGCACAAGCTCGTAAACGCGCCCGTCAAAACACCAAACGTCGTCAGAACTCTGCGTCACAACGCTCTATGGTTCGTACTTACTTAAAACGTGTTGATGCGGCTATCGCAGCTAAAGATTATGACGCGGCTACCGAAGCTTACAAAAAAGCGGTACCTGTTCTTGATCGTATGGCTGACAAAGGTATTATTCATAAGAATAAAGCTGCTCGTCGTAAGAGCCGCCTAAACAAAACCATCAAAGGCTTACAAGCTTAAGATGGGTTGCGTTTAGACCGCATCACTCTGTTTGGGTGATGATTAAAACCTTGTCATCAGTTCTTATGCTGAGGCAAGGTTTTTTTATGCGCAAAAAACCATAAAAACAAAGCCTCGTTTATAGGGCCTATTGAACATTCAACCATGGCACTGCTGATGCTAAGCTTAGTCCCACCTCACCTCTGGTGGCAACAGCAATGTATTTGGATGAAACCCTGCTGCACGGTACCCTTCTAACAACGTCGCAATCGGCCGTATATAGACCTCACCGCGCCAGACGAAGTGGGCACTGGCTTGTTTAAAAGGCTTATCATCAAACCACAAAAACACCCCTTCCATCATCTTTGGCCAATCATTCCAATCAATCTCTACCACATCGAACATCACCGCCAAAAACGCTGACAGCAACGTATCGTGACTAACCGCTAGCATAAGATGTCCAGGCTGCGGCTGATGCTGATAAAACAACGATAAAAGATCAAGCCCGCCTTGATAGGCATTTTTGGTGCCAGCAAGATTGCCTTGTAAAAAACGATTGATAAAATTAAGCACACCGATTTCTTTAAATACCGGAGTGGCAATCTCGGGGTCAGTAACGAGGCTACCAGGCTCTACCAGCAGCGACTGATGTAGGATGTCACGCTGTAACCCTGCACCTGCTTGCATAAGCTGCGCGGTATCAATACAGCGGCCAATAGGGCTCGAGATGCTATCCACATCTAGAGAATAAGGCAGATGACCTGCCAACCAGCGCCCCCAAGATTTTGCCAAGACGCGACCTCTAGGCGTCAGCGGCAACTGATAACTGGCAAAGCCGTTACCATCAGAGCGCTCACGCAGTGAGTGTCTGGTAAATAAAATCAGGCGCTTGTCTTCAGGCAACAGGCTCACTGAAGAGATCATACTATCGGGTAGGTGCGACGGCGCGGGCGCACTTGGCGTATGACTGGCACGCCTTTCTGCAGATAGTTTCGATAAAGTGTTGTGGAAGTATTTGCTCATGCCAGCAAGCGTAGCAGATTTTTTGTGAAGAATGAACAAAATATAAATTCAGTTGCAAATGAGCAAAACCGAAATGAAAACCGCCCAGCACTGCTATGCGCTTTATCTCAAGCAAGAGTATGCTATCTAGTCAAGCTCTATCACTTTATCCCAAGCAAATGCTATCTCGGTACTACTGACTTCGTTGGGATACGCACGTGGATTGACAACCACTCGGGTACGACCAATACGATAATCAAAGGCTTCATGGGTATGGCCATGCACCCACAGCGCTGGCGCCCACTCCTCCTGCATCCAGCTCGACAAGTCACTCACAAAAGCGGCATTACTGGGCAGATTGGCATATTTCTCAGATACCGACAACGGGCTGATGCTGTGATGACTCATGACGATGGCCTTTTTGCCAAGCGATTGAGCGGTTTTTAATGCTTGCTGTAGCCATTGACGCTGCTTAGCATGCAGTTGCATGGATACCTCAGGGGAAAACAGCTCGCTACCAGCATAGATTTGTTTATAGTCACGCATAAAGCGCTTGGCAGCCGCCATGGTTTCTTCATTGGCCTGATACTGATAATCCGTCCACAAGGTGCAGCCCAAGATACGTACGTCTCCAATATCGATATGTTGACACTGTAAAACCCGCACGCCTTGCTGCGACTTGGCATCATAGTTATCCCAAATGGCCAGCTTTTTATCAAAATGCAGCACGTCTTCATTGAAGTATTCATGATTGCCTGCAATGGTGATCAAAGGTACCTGCAGACGCGCCGCTTGCGCTTGTAACCACGGCATACCGCTGTCGCTATTGGCCGTATCGCCTGCGATCAGCACCACATCGGCATCAGTCTTGGGGATATACCCCATCGGATGCGACTGACGAGCATAACTATCAATATGTAAGTCACTTAAAATCTGTAATTTCATATCTTCCAATAGTGTCTTAGGACATCACGGACAAAAATCGATCAGACGATGCGTAGAAGCATAGCGTGTTTTTCGTCATAGATATCACCATAAATTTTAAGTAGTGTAGCACCTTTTTATCTACCCGCAAAAAGCAAAAAGACAGCGGCTTAGGCTGTCTCTTTTCTTTGTTTTTGACTCAGGCTAGATACCCTCAAGTATCCGCTGCAGCTTGGCCGCTGGGTCAGCCGCCTGCGTGATAGAACGTCCGATCACCAGATAGTCAGCACCATCTTGTAGCGCTTGTGCGGGCGTACAGATGCGTTTTTGGTCGTCAGCATTGTCCTCAGCGAGGCGAATACCAGGCGTCACCAGCTTAAACTCCTGACCACATAGCGCTTTGAGGCTCTGGGCTTCTCGTGCTGAGCAGACCACGCCATCGAGACCTGCTTGCTTGGTCAGCTGTGCTAGGCGACTGACTTGTGTATCCAGCCCATCGGTAATACCCGTCTGCGTCAATGCTTGATTGTCCATAGAAGTCAGTACCGTGACCGCAATCAGCAAGGTATCTAAGTTATTGTCCAACAAGCGCTGTTTAGCAAGCGACATCGCCTCTAAGCCTGCGCTCGCATGCACATTGACCATCCACACTCCCAAATCAGCTGCCGCGAGTACCGCCTGTGCCGTAGTATTAGGGATATCATGGAATTTAAGATCTAAAAACACCTCAAAATCACGCTGATGTAGGGCTTTGATGATGTCAGGCCCACAACGAGTAAACAGCTCTTTGCCTACCTTTAAACGGCACAGCGCTGGATCGAGCTTGTCAGCCAGCGCGAGTGATGCTTCCATTGTCATATTGTCTAAGGCGACAACGACAGGAGATTTGATTGCATTATTCATGGTGTTGCCATATTTATATCGAAGTTAAGAAAACCAAACAGCGACCAAACGGGTGGCTATCAACTCGCCTGTCTCGCAAGTTTGTATCATAAGGTACCTAGCTGACGCTCTATTCAGACTTAGTCAGATTTAGTCACGTTTTTGTTTGGTTAATGTCGCCGCTTCATCTTTAGCGGCGTGATTATCGTGCGCGTTGGTCGCTGTCGAACCATACACCGCCTCTTCTACTGAAGGCGCAGTCGCTTGACGATCGATGACCACATTGGCTTGAGTCAGTTGTTCTTGCAGGTTGTTATTGGCTTTTTGTAGACGTGAGATTTCCCACTTGTTTTGTAAAACACGAAAGAGCAGCAGCGCAAGTAGCATACCAATCACAATACCCAGTATCAGACACAGGATCAGCAATAAGCCCAAATTCATCGTCGGCGCTTGTGAAAACAGTAAGTTTACGCCAACCTCGGTATTATTGGCCAATACCAACCCTAATGAATAAGCGAAGCTTAAAAACAGCAGTACAAACAGTAAAAAGCGCATAAGACACATACCTTGGTTTGATGGGTTGCAAAGGACTCAAAGACCACGTTTTGTCACAAACAGCGATGCTACTTTTTGACTGACACGCTACTGTTAATGAATACTACCAAACGCTGCCATAATGATCGTATTATCTATCCATTAGCCACTTTGTCATTGACCGCTTCGCGCAGGGCTTTGCCTGGCTTGAAATGCGGAATGGCTTTGGCAGGTACTGGTACGCTCTCCCCAGTCTTAGGATTGCGGCCCATACGGGCACGGCGATGATGTAAACAAAAGCTACCAAACCCACGCACTTCTACTCGGCCATCATTGGCCAGTGTATCGATCATTAGGTTTAATATTTCACGCACTGCATCATCGACCACGCTATCAGTCATATTGTCACAGTTCGCACTCAAATTACTAATAAATTCAGACTTATTAATCGCTTGCTGCATTGTTACGCTTGCCTTGTTAATTGATGGATAAGATGATTGTAAACCAGGCTACTATTTTTTAAAGGTTTTAACCCTTCATATAGCCGTATAAGACCATACTGAAAATCGAAACAAAAAGCAAAATACCGGTCAGTAGTGCTAATACGGCTCTCATCAGTAAGTAGTGATTTACATCTCGTTACTCAATGTTGCAAATGATAGCGGATATTACCGTAAATGGAAATAAGAGTTTGCTCTGTTTCAGCAAAAACCTTAAAAATATAACGCATACCAAATACCCACTCATAAAAAAAAGCGACCGAAGTCGCTTTCTTTATATTGCTTTTAGATCAATAACTTGTCGCTTACTGCATTTGCTCTTTGATCAAATCACCAATCGTTTTTGGTTGAGCATCAGCTGCTTGTGGCGCATTGCTACCTAGATCTTTGATCGCTTGACGCTCTTCAGCTTCATCTTTTGCTTTGATAGACAAGTTGATGTTGCGAGTCTTACGATCCACACTGATGATCTTCGCTTCAACGTCATCACCAACGCTTAGATGCTTGGTGGCATCTTCGACACGGTCACGCTGAATCTCAGAGGCACGTAGGTACGCTTCAACTTCGTCAGCAAGCTCGATAGTAGCGCCTTTAGCATCTACTTCTTTTACTTTACCATTAACGATAGCACCGCGGTCATTAGCGACTAGGTATTCGTTGAATGGATCTGAGCTTAACTGCTTCACGCCTAGGCTGATACGGTTCGCTTCTGCATCTACAGACAATACCATGGCTTCTACGGTGTCGCCTTTGTTGTAGTTGCGGATTGCTTCTTCGCCCGTTTCGTTCCAAGAGATATCAGACAAGTGAACCAAACCGTCGATACCGCCGTCTAGACCGATAAAGATACCAAAGTCAGTGATTGACTTGATAGTACCAGTGATTTTATCGCCACGCTCATGTTTCTTATCGAACTCTTCCCATGGGTTTGCTAGGGTTTGCTTGATACCCAAGCTGATACGACGACGCTCTTCATCAATGTCTAGGATCATCACGTCAACTTCGTCACCCACTTGTACAACTTTTGATGGGTGGATGTTTTTGTTGGTGTGATCCATCTCTGATACGTGAACTAGACCTTCAATACCTTCAGAGATCTCAGCGAAGCAACCATAGTCAGTTAAGTTGGTGACGCGAGCTTTAACAATACTACCGACTGGGTAAGTACCGCCAACGTTGTCCCAAGGATCCGTACCAAGTTGTTTTAGACCTAGGCTTACGCGGTTGCGCTCACGGTCAAACTTCAATACTTTAACTTTTAGGTCTTGACCAACTTCAACCACCTCAGATGGGTGCTTGATACGACGCCATGCCATGTCAGTGATGTGTAGCAGGCCATCGATACCACCAAGATCAACGAATGCACCGTAATCAGTTAGGTTCTTCACGATACCTTCGATCTCGATACCTTCTTCAAGCTTGTTCAATAGCTCTTCGCGCTCAGCTGAGTTTTCAGCTTCCATTACTGCGCGGCGGCTAACCACAACGTTGTTACGTTTTTGGTCAAGCTTGATGACTTTGAATTCTAGCTCTTTGCCTTCAAGATGTGTGGTGTCACGAATCGGACGTACATCAACCAATGAGCCTGGTAAGAACGCGCGTACTGAACCCACGTCTACAGTAAAGCCACCTTTTACTTTGCTAGAAATGATACCTTTTACGATCTCATCGTTATCATAGATTTTTTCAAGGACATTCCACGTCTCGACGCGCTTGGCTTTTTCGCGTGATAGTAGGGTTTGACCCATACCATTATCAACCGCTTCAACCACGACATCAACGCTATCGCCAACTTCAACTTCAAGTTCGCCTTCTTCGCTTAAAAACTCTTCACGAGCGACGATACCTTCAGATTTAAGACCAGTATCTACTGTGATCCAATCGCTATCGATGGCCACAACAGTACCTGTAATAACCGAGCCACGCTCGATATCCAGACCCTGCTCTTCAATGCTCGCTTCAAATAGTTCAGCAAATGATTCCATTATGTCTACCTTTGTATAGCCGTATCCTGTCCAGCACAGTACGGATCAAATTTATGATTGCATAAAACGAGAATACTGGTTTTATATCTTATGCAGTCATATAAAAAACCTTTGTTGCTAATAAGCGAGCATCTCATCACACTCATTAGCAACAACTGTCTTTACTGCCCGCTCAAATTTTTATTATTGTTTCAATGTTGGCTTTGGCTTATTGCACATCTCTACTTATACAATTTTATACTAAAACCAAAGCCTGTAGCAAATTTTTTGGTAGTAAGTTGGTAGTTACTGTATTGTTTTTATTAATTATTAAAACAAATACCTTTGTCCTGACAGTATTTTTTGACTTGTTCATATACGCTGTCGGCATCCAGACATGAACTGTCCAGCAATAAAGCGTCTTTGGCAGGTTTCGATGGTGCCGTCGCACGGTTTTCGTCACGCTCGTCACGCGCTTTGATCGTTGCCAAAATCGCCTCAAAATCTGCGGTTTGCCCTGCACTTAATAGCTGCGTGACACGGCGCTCAGCACGCGCTTTGGCACTGGCCGTCAAATATACCTTAACATCCGCATCAGGGAATACCACCGTTCCCATATCACGGCCGTCAGCGACCAACCCTGAGCGACTGGCCATTTTTTGCTGTAGCGTGAGCAGCGCCTGACGCACTTTAGGGAATACCGCGATCTTTGAGGCATAGCCACCAACGGTTTCGTTACGTACTTGCTCGCCAACGGCATCGCCATTGACGATGATATCTACGCGGCCTGATGCCTCATTGGGCACAAATACGATGTCCAAACCCTGGGTTAATGTCAGTACTGCCTGCTCATCAATGTCTTGACAGCCGTCTGCACCGAGCAACCCTGCTTCAAAGGCTTTGAGCCCGACGATGCGGTATAACGCCCCTGAGTCTAATAACTGATAACCCAGTGCTTGCGCTAAGCGCCAGGTGACAGTGCCTTTACCTGCCCCGCTTGGACCATCAATACAAATCACGGGATAACGCTGTACCGCTTGCTCAGAGGGATCACGGTCCTGTAAGGCATTATCAGGCGTAAAGTCAGGTGTAGAGACTGTCATCATGTTTACTCAATTATAAAAACAACACATATCGCCCACTGCTAACAAGGACAGCGCAATATTCACCACCTTATCAAACGCTTAACAGCCATCTGATAATCGCAGCGCCAAATAGGGCGATATTATAGCAAGAAAACCCTATCATCACCATGACTGATGCTTATATTTGCAGGCAGTATGTTTTGTAGAGACGCAACAGCCCTTATTTTTTAACATCTAATTTTTTTTGCTTTGCCAGCTGACGACGCGCTCGAAAAAACCGCTTAAGTAGCTGACTGCTATGCTCACTGCACAAACCCCGTTGTACAGTAATGGTATGATTATAAAAATCTTGTGCCGATAGATCCATCTGACTACCCACCATGCCAGCTCGCGGCTCATTGGCCGCATACACCAGCCGCGCCACTCGCGCATGAATCAGCGCGCCCATACACATGGTGCAAGGCTCTAAGGTCACGTATAAGGTGGTGCTTGATGGCAGACGGTAGTTTTTTAGGTGGCTACAGGCATCTCTTAGAGCAACTATCTCGGCATGAGCGGTGGCATCATGGCGGCCGATTGGTTCATTAAAGCCTTTACCAATCATCTGCTGCTCATGTACCAGTATCGCGCCCACTGGCACCTCGCCCAGCTCAGCGCCGCTCTGAGCCAACGCCAATGCTTGATGCATCCACTGTACATCTTCTAGCGTCCAAAACTGCTGAGTGCTCAGCTCAAGCTGATGTCGAGCATGGCTACCAGCAGCGTCCACAGACAAGCTATCAGGGCCTGAGTGGTAACCAACCCCATCAGGCAGACAACAATGATGCGCCTGCAGTGTCTCTGCGGCAAAAAAAGGAATGGTCATAGATAACTACTGCGGCAACTGCCAGTCAATGGGTGTACGGCCATGCTGCCGGAGATAATCATTGGTCTTCGAAAACGGCTTGGTGCCAAAAAATCCACCACGGTTTGCCGCCAGCGGCGATGGATGGACAGCGGTTAAAATCAAATGTTTATCAGCATGGATGTATTTACCTTTTTTCTGGGCTTTACTACCCCACAAAATAAACACCGTATGCTCTGTTTGTTCGTTGACCACATCGATCACTGCATCGGTAAATTGCTCCCAGCCTTGATTTTGATGACTGTTTGGTTCACCTTCTCGCACAGTCAACGCACTGTTTAGCAGTAATACACCTTGCTGCGCCCAATAGGTCAAGTCCCCATGCGCTGACGGCTGAACACCGATATCATCGGCCATCTCTTTTAGCAAGTTGTTGAGTGACGGCGGTTTTGGAATGGCTTTGGGTACCGAAAACGACAATCCCATGGCCTGACCTGGGCGATGATAAGGATCTTGCCCTAAGATGACCACTTTAACGCGAGATAATGGCGTGAGATTAAAGGCATTAAACATCAGTGGCGCTGGTGGATAGATGCTATCTGACGACTGATAAGCTTTCTTTAAAAAAGTCCGTAGCTTGTCCATATTCTCAGAAGTCAGCTCATCTGCCAAGGCCATCTTCCAGTCTTCTGGCAAACGTACTTTGTCTAAGATGGCTTTTTTTTGTGCGGCTGTTTTTGGTGATTTTGCATCGAGAGATTCCATACTGTGTCCTTTTTTAGTTGTTATATAGGGCGTGTCTTCAATTCAATCGATAGTTGTCTAAATGGGTTCACTATCTATAAAAGTTGGCTGACTACTACCTACAAGACCTTCACTTTTATTAAAATCAATCAGTACAAATAAAAATGAGATAATGAATTATAACAATAAAAAAACGGCTACCGCACAAACATGGTAACCGTCCTTATTATATTAGTAGCAAAACCTTAGCTGGCTAATGACTCAGAGTCTGGGTGTGGCTCGTGCGTCTCCACCACCGTCAGTACGATACGACTGTCTGCTGAGCCTTTCTTGGCGCTCTGATCTTTTTCTAATGCGACAGCGTTTTCATCTGTTTCATCTTGTGCCTCAGGTGCCAAAGTCAGATGTACGACCCCGCCATTGACCAAGTCACCAAACAAAATCATACTCGCAAGCGGCTTTTTGATTTCATCCTGTATCAAGCGCTGCATCGGACGCGCCCCCATTAGACGATCATAGCCTTTGTCCGCCAGATAGTCACGTACATCATCGTCGATTTCTAATGTCACTTGTTTGTCATCGAGCTGTACTTGTAGCTCAACCAAGAACTTATCGACCACTGATACCACGACCGACGTATCTAATGGGTTGAACTGAATAATCGCATCCAAACGGTTACGGAATTCAGGAGTAAAGACCCGTTTTAACGCCTCAGTATTGTCACGGCTATGATCTTGCTGGGTAAAGCCCATGGACGAGCGGCTGATACTCTCTGCACCGACGTTGGTCGTCATGATGATAATCACCTGCTTAAAGACAGCAACGCGGCCATTATTATCCGTCAACGTACCATGGTCCATCACCTGCAATAGCAAGTTAAAGACATCTGGGTGGGCTTTTTCAATCTCATCTAGTAGCAGCACGCAATGCGGATGCTGATTGATTTTTTCGGTCAGCAAACCGCCTTGATCATAACCAACATAGCCAGGAGGCGCGCCAATCAAACGTGATGCGGTGTGCGCTTCCATGTATTCTGACATGTCAAAACGTACCAGCTCCACGCCGAGCAGGTTGGCCAACTGACGCGATACCTCTGTCTTACCTACCCCTGTTGGGCCGGCAAACATAAACGAGCCAATCGGCTTGTCTGGCGCTTTGAGCCCAGCTCGCGACAGCTTGATGGCATCTGCCAAAGTCGTGATGGCTTCATCCTGACCAAACACCAAATGCTTGAGGTCACGGTCCAAGTGCTCCAAGATACTCTTATCATCACTGGACACCGATTTGGGCGGAATGCGGGCAAGCTTAGCAATGATGGCTTCGATATCTGCCACATCGATTTTCATCGGGGCTTTTTTCACCTTAGTGGCTTGAGAGTCCTCATGAGACTTCTCGTTGGCGTGGGCTTGATCATCGGCTTTGGCAGCCTTTGCCTCTGCTTGCATTTCGCCGCTATAGTCTGTCTCAGCATCGTCCGTTGCTGCAACTGGTGTATCAAAATCCGGCTCTAAATCAGCGATAAAGCTTTCTTCTGCTGCCACATCATCAGCATCAGGGACGACACCCAAACGCTTATAGGCACCTGCCTCATCGATGACATCTATCGCCTTGTCTGGCAAAAAACGCTCATGGATGTGCTTGGCTGACAATTGAACTGCTGTGACCAATGCTTCATCACTATACTCAACATTGTGAAACTCTTCGTAACGCGGTTTGAGCCCGCGCAAAATATCGATAGTATCGTCAACACTTGGCTCTTTTACGTCGATTTTTTGGAAACGACGAGAAAGAGCATGATCCTTTTCAAACACTTGGCGATACTCGGTAAAGGTGGTCGAGCCGATACAGCGCAGCTCGCCGTTGGCAAGGGCCGGCTTGATCAGGTTTGAGACATCCATATTGCTACTCATCGATGACCCTGCACCGATAATCATATGAATCTCATCAATAAACAAAATCGCATTGGGCTTTTTCTTTAGTGCATCAAGCAAGGATTTCATGCGCTTCTCAAAATCACCGCGATACTTGGTGCCAGCGATGAGCGCGCCGATATCCAGACTATAAATCACGCAGCCATTCAGTGGCTTTGGCGCTTTTTCGTTGATGATAAGCCACGCCAAACCTTCAGCGATAGAGGTCTTACCTACGCCTGGCTCGCCCACCAATAGCGGGTTATTTTTGCGGCGACGGCATAGCACTTGTGCCGCTCGCTCAATCTCAGACGCGCGGCCAATAAGCGGATCGGTCTTACCTTCCGCGGCGCGCTGGTTTAGATTGGTAGCGAACTCGACTAGCGGATCTTTGCTGGTTTTTTCTGAGGCACCGCGGCGCTCACCTGTCATCGATGCACGCGGCTCTGATGGCTCATCTTTATCTTGACCATGTGAGAGATACTGCGTCAGCTCAAGACGGCTGATGCCTTGTTTTTTGAGCAAATATACTGCATAGGTGTCGTGCTCTGAAAACATCGACACAAGAATATCCGAGCCTTCTACCAGACGACCGCCGCCGATAGACTGTACGTGAAAGATAGCACGCTGCAAGATGCGATCAAAGCTTTGGGTTGGCTGCGGGGATTGCTCGGTATCAGCATCCACCGTCGGCGTGTGCTTATTAATATAAGCCTCAAGCTCGGTGCGTAGCGCTGAAATATTGGCATTACAAGCCGTTAGGGTATTGGCAGCATGGGTGTTTTCTAGTAGCGCCAACAATAGATGCTCAACAGTGAGATACTCATGCGATTTTTGGCGCGCAAGCGTCATTGCTAAACGCAAAGAAACTTCAAGATGACGACTTAACATAAGGACTTCCTACGGTTGTACCTATCTTTATAATTGATAGCTTTATGAATGAGTTAGTAAGTAAATCAGGGCGATAGATGGATTGTTCAAGGGCAATGGCGGCATAATTGCTTGATATCAATCAATAATGCTGACCATAACCTCCCTGTTTTGGATACCCTTACCGATAAAAAGAGTCATCTATCGACGATTAAGCCTGCGCCGAGCAGTCGAGTACAAGGCATTATGACTCATATTCGCTTTTCTTTATCTCAACACGATATTTACCCATAGTCAATCTATTAACATCGACTAAAATGTATCGAAGCATATTGCGTCAAGACAGCAAGATAGATAAACAGACAGGCGGAATGGAAAACAAACAACAAAGAGGCAGAGACACAGAAGTAAGGTGAAGAATGGGAACGTGATAGTGAATTCATTATAAAAACAGTACAGCGAGAGAAAACATCGCTTTATTATCTCACTGCTTTATTTTTTCACTGTTTCATTGAGCGACTTGTATGGTGATGGGGAAATGACTGATAAACACCATCAACAACCATACTTATTCATTTCAGGCTTCCGTAAAAATGTGGGCATCAGACGTCGCTATTATCCTTCCCCTTGATGTGGTTCGATTTGGGTCAATAACGGATACCCTTCGCGGTGAGCCAGACTGTTGACTTTTTTGGCCTTAGTTTCAGCGATATCTTTTGGGTAGATGCCCGCGATACCTTTACTACTATTATGAATAGTCAGCATAATTTCCACAGCAGCATCCATACTATGACGAAACTCCGACTGCAGGACATACACTACAAACTCCATCGGTGTGTAGTTGTCGTTGTACATGACCACCGCATACATCGGCGGCTTGGCGATTTCTGGCTCAGCCACCAGTACGTCTGCTTGCGGTGAGGTTTCCTCTTCTGTATCACCATCTTGGGCACGGTGGGCGGGTAGGTTTGGAAAGTGCCAATCGCATACCGTTGGCGCATCTTGTAGTGTCGTTTGTTTTATCATAATCAAAGTATAATTATAAGGTAAGTTTGAAGTAATAGGAGTGATAAAGGTGGTAACTAGCAGGCAGACTATTATCGTCTGTTATTGATGTCGATCTGAACAGACAGATGGCCGCTAGTCTGTCGTACTCTTTGTCTCAATCGGGCTTTCATCCACCTCAGGCAGATCCAACAAAGACAGCGGCATATTGTCCACTCTGTCGCCCAGCTTCCAGTCATACAGCTGTTCTACTTGCTGATCGCCTGCTTGCAAGCTGAGCTTGACTTGTAGAGGTTTAAAGCCTGATGGCATCATAAAACGACCGCGAATACGTACGATACCTTCTATCATATGGTTTGCCGGCTCAAGTGGCACTTCGACCAGCTCGTCATCATTGAACAAAGTCAAGGTCGGTTGTAAAAGCTTGGCTGAGCCATCCGCACTGAGCATACCAATATCAAACCCATACTCAAAAGCATTCTCAGGTAGCGGCTCAATCTTGGCTCCCAGTATCTTTAGTGGCATGCCGCCTTTTTCAGTGAGCGCCTCTGCATACACCTCATTTAGCTGCATCAGTTGGCGGTTTTCTACTGTCAGAGTTTTCTGATTTTCACGCAGTTCATGTAAGTTTGCCAAGCTAATTGCCAGCTCTTGCTTGGCAGTGGCGGCTTGATTGTTCGCAATCTTATTACTTAGACGCAAATCCTCCAGCTCTTTACTGGCCTCTTTACTATTAATGATCGCTTGTTTGGCTTCGTTTTGCATCGAGTGAGCACCGCGCTGATAACCAAGCTTGTGACCAAACATCAGCCCCACCATCGCGGTGACCAGAATCACCACCACAAACAAAGCCAATACCAACGACGAAGCGCCTTGCTGCGTGCGCCCCATATTACTCGCTGCGCTGTTTTTAAAAGACTGCTTCCTTTGTACCATATCGCATGGAGCAAAGGCTTGGCATGGTACACATGCTGGCTGCGGGCTAAGGCGTAGTGCGATCTGAATACGCATTTAGACAGTATCTCTTAATAGTAAGGGCAAGTTAGTATAGCGGAATTTATAATCAATACCTAGCACCATAAATGTGAATGACAAGTTGAGAAAAAAGCGAACAAAACAACACCTTAAGGGACAATAGGTGCAAAATTCAATCCCAATGACTCCTCAAGCCCAAACATGACATTCATATTTTGTACCGCTTGCCCTGCTGCTCCTTTTACGAGGTTGTCCTGTACCACGATCACTGTCAGTTCAGCGCGCTCGTTGTCTTGATGTATCGCTATACGCAGACGGTTACTGGCGCGGACACTGCGGGTATCTGGATAATTGCCTTTGGGCATGATATCGATAAATGGCTCGCTTGCATAAGCATTCTCGAATGCCTGCTGCCAGTCAATAGCCGTCCCAGCCTCTGTCATCTCCATATGAATGGAGCTGAGCATACCGCGTATCATCGGCACCAAATGGGGTAAAAAACGAATGCGATGCGTAAACTGACTGCCTAGTAACTGCGCCACACCCTGCTCGATCTCAGGCAGATGACGATGCCCCTCAACGCCGTAAGCCTTAAAGTTGTCTGTTGTTTCGGCATAATTGAGCGCAAGTTTTGCCTGACGTCCAGCGCCCGAGACACCAGATTTTGCATCGATAACGATACGCGGCTCGATCAGTCTATCTGCTTGGGTGTTTTGTTTTTCGATAATAGGCTTGAGACCTAAAATCGCCGTGGTAGGATAGCAACCAGGGTTGCCCACGACCAGCGCCTCGGCAAGCTTGGCACGATTGACCTCAGGTAAGCCATAAACAGCCGTTTTTAGCAGTTCAGGGCAAGCATGCGACTGCTGATACCAGTGCTCAAAATCCGTCAAGGACTGCAAACGAAAATCAGCAGCCAAATCGATGACCTTAACGCCCACTTGCGTGAGCGCCTCGGCCTGCTTCATCGCCACTCCATGAGGGGTCGCAAAAAACACCACATCGCACTTTTGTAACGCCCCAAGTGTATCTTCACCCAAATCACTAAAAACGATGTCTGATATACCGCGTAAGCTTGGAAATATCTCATCAGCGCGCGTACCCGCCTCGCTACGTGACGTTAGCAAATCAAGAGACACGTTGGGGTGGGCAGACAATAAGCGAATAAGCTCAATACCTGTATAGCCTGTACCGCCGACAATAGCTGCTGAAATCATAAGATATCCTTTTTTACTTGTTTTTTTACTTGAGTAACATCATGCCTAAAAATAAAGTAACCAGAAAACAAACGCAAGTGCCGCCCTACTCTCATCAAGCTCGCGGACAGTACCAGTCGCGGGATTCGACTGACGATCAGTATTTACTCTCACATCAAAGTATGGCTCATGCGCTATAACTAAAGTTTATAGTCATGGACCGCATCAATAAACACCTTGGCATTGTCAGGGTTGACCCACTGCGTGATACCGTGACCTAAGTTTGCCACGTAGCCTGTTTTTTCACCATCTGCGTAGGCTCTATCGAGCATCGCCGTTACTTCTGCGCGGATGGTCGCAGGCGAGCCGTACAAGGTTGCTGGATCTAAGTTGCCTTGTAGTGCTTTGCTGCTCTGTAGTTTTTTGTGCTGCTTGGTCAATTGACGCTGGCTCTCATTGAGCACTTGGCGCGCGCGATCTAGCGGCATGGTCCAGTCCAGCCCGAGTGCGTCCGCCTGACTGTCTGCTTGCACATCTAGCCACAGACCACCGCCTTTGGTAAATAGAACCACTGGGATCTGCGGGTGACGAACCTTTAGCTCAGCAACGATACGCTTATTATAGGCATGAGAGAAGTCAACGAACTGACGATGACCAAGCGCACCGCCCCAGCTATCAAATATCTGTAAAATCTGAGCACCAGCGACCACTTGAGCATCCAAATAATCCACCACTGCGCTAGCTAACTTATCCAATAACTGATGCAAAAACTCAGGATTGCTATACAAAAAACCTTTGGTATAACGATAGTCCTTTGAGCTGCCGCCTTCGATCATATAAGTGGCTAGTGTCCAAGGGCTACCAGAAAACCCAAATAAGGGTACTTGGCCATTTAGCGCCTGACGAATACTGGTCACCGCACGCATGACATAATCAAGCGAGTCATTCATATCCAGCACTGGCAGTCTATCAAGGTCTGCCTGCTGACGAATCGGGTACTTGAACTTTGGGCCTTCGCCTGTCTCGAAGTACAAACCCAAACCCATCGCATCAGGAATGGTCAAAATATCGCTAAATAAAATCGCCGCATCTAAATCATAACGACGCAGTGGCTGTAAGGTGACCTCGGTGGCACGCGCAGTGTCTTTACACAAGCTCATAAAATCGCCAGCCTCTGCCCGCGTGGCTTTATATTCTGGTAAATAACGGCCAGCTTGACGCATCATCCAAACAGGGGTGGTATCAACGGGCTCAAAGCGTAAGGCACGTAGCAATCTATCGTTTTTTAACGGCGCAAACGTTTGCTGAGCCGAATGATTATTGTCTGAAGCACTCATGTACAAATCTCCAAAACCGCACAGTATTTATATCTCTTTGCATACTGTACTGGATAAATAAAGTGAATAAAAAATGATAAACGCTGATAACGTATAGATGGCGGCATATAAATACTAAAAACCGTCTCATGAGTTGATAGGAGCGCCCAAAGCTTAAGCTTAAATGCCATTTATTATTAGGGCGTGTCCTCAATCAAATATCTATCGCTAGATATTCATTGATAAAAGTAAGGACACACCTTCGTCATTGAAAATAGCGATCAGACCGCTAAATAGGATCAGACGGTCAGTGCTAGGTTGTCTCGGTGCACCATGACCACGCGCTCTTCATGATTGCCAAGTATCTTATCAAACTCCTCAGTTCGCTCACGAGCCACACGGCACGCATCACGAGATGAAAAGTTGACTTGGCCGACCGCGATACGCTCGCCTGTGTCTTGGTGCACCACTTCTACCACATCGCCTTCATCAAAATCGCCGCGTACCTCTACCACCCCAACAGGCAATAAGCTCTTATGATGCTCGACCACTGCCTTGGCCGCTCCAGCATCGACGATCAGGGTGCCTGACATGCGTAGATGGGCGGCCAGCCACTGTTTGCGGGCGATGATTTTATCTTCATCATTGGTGGTCAATAGCGTACCCACCGCCTCGCCTGAGACCACTCGAGTGATGACATCATCGATCGCACCACTGACAATCACCGTCGGACAGCCGCCCATAGCAGCAAGGCGACCGGCGCGGATCTTAGTCAGCATACCGCCGCGCCCAAGCTTGCCGCCATCACCTGCGATATCAAACAAATAATCTGCCATCGCGCGCTCTTGGCGAATCATCTTGGCATTGGGGTTGTCACGCGGGTTGTCTGTAAAGACGCCTTCTTGGTCTGTGAGGATAATATACAAATCCGCATTGACCATCGCCGCTGCCATCGCGCCCAATGTGTCATTGTCACCAAACTTAATCTCGTCGATAGTGATGGTATCATTTTCATTGATGACCGGCAGGACGCGCCAGTCCAACAATTGGGTCAAGGCACCAGTGGTATTTAGGTAACGACTACGGTTGGACAAATCATCGTGCGTCAGCAAAAGCTGTGAGCTTTGGATACCGTGTTGAATCAAAGCCGACCACCAGGTCTCAATCAAACCCATCTGACCAATGGATGCACACGCTTGCAAGGCAGCAAGCTTCCGTGGGCGCTCCTCAAGGTTCATACGTACCACACCTTCGGCAACTGCACCAGAGGACACCAGCAGCACTTCCACGCCTTGCTTATGCAGCTTTGCAATTTGCTTGGCCCATTCGTAAATGGCAGTTCGATCCAGCCCTCGGCCGTTATTGGTTAATAACGATGAGCCAATCTTGACAATAACGCGCTGAATATCAAAGTTGCGAGTTTGCTTAATAAACCTTGCTTCTTCGGTCGTATTTGCTATGTCATCTGCCATATAAACTCCTGTGTCTTGTGTCAATTGATTACGGGGGTTGCTCTAAACATTTAAGTATATCAGCTTAAGCGTCATAGCTTAAGGCACATAAACCACCTCAACGCCATCTTCGTCGTCATCTAAACGATCGTCGTTGTTATCTATGCCTTCACGCGCAGCTCGGCGAGCGGCTCTATATGCTTCGCGCTGGGCTTCGGTATTTAGGCGGACTTCTTCTTCCAAACGCGCAAAACGCTCTTTTTGTGCTTCAGCAAAGATAGGGTCTTCTATCTCGCGCTCGCGCTCACGCTCAATATCGTTCATCAGGTGGTATTTGACCGCGTCCACCCCTTCTCCAGTCAAGGTAGAGGTGCGAAAGACCATACCTGTCCAGCCAAGCTCGGCCACGATATGCGTACACAGCTCGTTTAAGTCTTCCTCAGCGACCTGATCGATTTTGTTGAGTACCAAAATCTGCGGGAGGTTGGCCAGCTCAGGAGAAAAACGCTCAAGCTCATTTAAGATCACGCGGGCATTTTCTACCGGATCACTACCATCGACGGGCTTAACATCGACTAAGTGTAGCAGACGACGCGTACGGGCCACGTGCTTTAAAAAGCGAATACCCAGCCCAGCCCCTTCGGATGCGCCTTCAATCAAGCCTGGGATATCTGCCATGACAAACGAGCGATGGCGACCGATATCGACGACGCCTAAGTTTGGCACCAACGTGGTAAAGGGATAATCCGCTACTTTTGGTTTGGCAGCCGAAACCTGACGGATAAAGGTGGATTTACCCGCATTGGGCAAACCGACCAATCCCACATCAGCGACGACTTTTAGCTCAAACTTAAGTACTTTTAACTCGCCCTCAAAACCTGAAGTCGCCTTGCGCGGTGCTTGGTTGGTCGAGCTTTTAAAATGGGTATTGCCCAGACCACCATCGCCGCCCTTAGCAACCAATAGCGTCTGACCAATTTCGACCAAATCTCCTAATACTTCATCAGTCTCGGTATCGACCACCGTCGTACCGATCGGCACAGGCAGATAAATATCCTCTGAGCCTTTGCCTGAACAGTTTTTACTTTGTCCATTTTCACCGCGTTTTGCATCATAGCGGCGCGTATAGCGATAGTCCACTAGGGTGTTGGTGTTGTCATCAGCAATGACATAGACATCACCGCCGCTACCACCATCACCGCCATCAGGGCCACCACGTGGGACATATTTTTCTCGGCGAAAACTGGCGATTCCGTTACCACCGTCACCTGCTTTTACCGTTACGACGGCTTCATCAATAAATCGCATCTTACGTTCCTTAATTTACAATCCAGTCTATAACTGGCTACAACCAGCGGCTGTATTTTAGGTTTTTGCTAGGGGGTGTTGTCATGACGACTGCCAAAGTCCTATTGTTGGCGCTTAGCACTGAGTAGTTGGCACTTAGCGCTTAAAACTTAGCATTTAGTAGTTAGCACTTCGCCTTCATGATGACAATAACACCCGATAACCAATCGGACTATCGGGTGCTTTATATTATATTTGAGTTTGCAGCGCTTAGCTTACGTTTTATGCAGGAATTTGCGTATAGCTAATGCCTGCCATCTGGGTAGCCAAACGCAAGACCTGAGTACTATAGCCTACTTCGTTGTCATACCAGATATATACGATAGCATGATTATCAGTCAAAATAGTTGCTTGCGCATCGACGATACCAACATGAGTGGTCCCAACAAAGTCGGTCGACACCGCTTCAGTCGAGTCTGTATAAGCGATTTGCGACTGCCAAGTGTGACTATTGGCAATTTTGCGCATAAACGCATTTAACGCATCAGCACTCTCTGGGGCGGTTTTTAGATTTAAGTTCAAAATCGCCAGACTAACGTTGGGGGTCGGAACGCGAATGGCGTTGCCAGTTAGCTTACCACTGAGCTCCGGTAACGCTTTACCGACTGCTTTTGCAGCGCCTGTGCTGGTGATGACCATGTTCAATACTGCACTACGGCCACGGCGGTCTGATTTGTGATAGTTATCAATTAGGTTTTGATCATTGGTAAATGAATGAATGGTCTCGACGTGACCGTTTTCGATACCGTACTCATCGTTTAGTACTTTTAGCGTTGGGGTAATAGCGTTGGTAGTACAGCTGGCTGCACTAACGATAGTATCATCGCCGACTGTGTCATTGTTGACACCATACACGACGTTTTTGATATCGCCGCCTGCTGGCGCAGTTAGGAGTACTTTTTTAACACCAGTAGATTGTAAGTGTTTACCAAGGCCATCTTCGTCTTTCCAGATACCCGTGTTGTCGATCACCAACGCATCAGCGATGCCATAAGCGGTATAATCGATGGCGCTTGGGTCATTGGCATAAATCACTTGTACAAAGCGGCCGTTGATGATCAGGCCGTTGTTGTCTTCATCGACCGTCACGCCGCCAGCAAAACTGCCATGAATAGAGTCGCGCTCTAACAACGACGCACGCTTGGCCAGATCGCCTGCTTTTGCAGGACGTACGACGATGGCTTTTAACTGCAAGCCTTTGGCACTAGATGCTTGTGATAACAATAGGCGAGTTAAGATACGACCGATACGGCCAAAACCGTATAGTACCACGTCAGTGGCGCTATTCATCGCCCCTTGCTCATGGTTGACGGCTTGCAGAGCAGCCTGTACATCAGTGTCAGAAGCAATTAGCTGGCCGACATCGATACGAGCGGCTTGAAGGTCTTTATTTTCTGCCAAAGTTTTTACCATGGCCAAGGTGTCAGCGACCTGGATGGTCTTTGCGCCTTGCTCACGCAGTGCTACTTTTTGATGCAGTGCCAATATTTGACCCACTGAGCTGGTATCTAGCGTTTCACCGAACAAAGTCACTTGTACGTCTTGCTCATTATAAAGCTTATTTAGCAGCCCCATTAGCTCAATGGCTTGTTGCTCTTGGGTGTTGTAATTGCTCAAGTGGTCTTGATGTAATTGGCGTAAGGTATCAGCGTTGCTCACGAGAAACATCCTTATGGTCAGTAATGTATGAACAGTAAAGTGTGAAGAAAAATAAATAGATGGGCAGTATAAGCTCTAAGCGTTGACACTTATGGAGTCATCTAGACTCTGGATTTTGGTTATTTGCATTAGAGTATGTAGAGCGCCTAGATTTTAGCCTAAAACGCCCTATTTTGCCAGTCATTAACCACGCGAACGGTATTATGGGACCAAGTTTACCGTTTGCTTGGACTGCGGTGTCAGCTTAAATTCTTTTAAATCGTAGCCTTGTTGCTGGGCAATTTGACGATATTTGGCGTACGTTTCTTGAGCAATATCGGGTGAGCGTGCCAACAACCAAAGATAGTCTTTGTCAGGCGTCCCTACCAAGGCAGTTTTGTAATCATCATCACGTGCCAGCACCCAATAGTCGGCACGGCCCACTGGCAGCCAGCGTATCCACGATGGCAAAAACGTGACCTTGAGTTTACTACCAGTGGCATCGGCAGGTTTGGCCAAACCGTCAGCAACGATCTCTGCGCCGTCACTATCCAAGCACTTGTTGGTGACGATAACGCCCGAGCCGTCAGTCTTTTGCGTATAGCTGGCCGTCACATCGCCTGCACAGTTACGTTGAAAATACATCGGCAAACGACCTATCTCATACCACGTCCCCGCGTATTTGTTTAGATCTACACTATCGACTGTGGTCGGCGTGGTCGCAGATTTATGGATGATATCATTTGGCTGCACAGCTAGTGTCTCTGTCATTTCAGCGCTGCTGGTTTTTGCCGCGGTGGTTGTCTCAGGCGATGCAGCATAAGCAGAAAACGCCGCCAGAGGTATGATGATCGCTAACGCTATGCCTGTGTGCTTGATCAATCCATTCATAAATACGCGCTCCGGTATTTCGCTGTATGAGTCTGTATAAGACGTAGAGCCATAGGATGTCTGCCCATCGGCTGTTGATGAGCTAGGCTTTGATGACGCGCCTACTTTATTAGACTTGTCGTAGGCATTGAGGGTACCTTGCTGCGCGGTATTGTCCGCAGGCGTTTGTCCATACCCCGCTGAGTACTTTGATGTCGTGTGCGTATGTTTTGGCAGCGAGGTTGCTTGGATGTCGTCCATCATGGCAGAGTCTTTTATTTTGGCAGGTTTTTTGCTCATCTTTTTATAACCAAAATAACTGTCTTGTAAAGACACCTGAGTGGGCGCTGGCTGTGAATTCCTGCTGCTCACTATCTCATCTACCAGACCATCACGATAGCTGGCATCATTGCTGGCAGCATGACTGACATTGTCTGTTTGCTGCGCGCTGTTTTTGGTCAATTCACTGTGTAAATAGCTGTTACTAAATGAGCTGCTCTGCTGAGATTGAGAACCAGCTTCCTGTGAATCAGACCAAGCTGATTTAGGTAACTTGTTGGTTTTCATAGATATACCGTATTTATTATGTCTGTTAAATGTGCTTGATACACTGTCAATCTTATACATTATAGATAACACCTAATGGGTGTAACCGTGATCTTACCCTGAGCTTATAAAGGCGTCGTTCTCTATCGCCCGGCTTTCTATGTATGATTAAACTAAATGCCTGAAAATTTAGGTAAGCATCAACGCGCCTTTTTGTTAAATACTATTTACTAAATACTGTGTCCGCCATACTGCTTTTATAATAAGGTATCGTTAGATAAGCGATAAACAGTCAGCTGCCTAGACGCGCTTTAATCGGTATTTATCGGTATTTAATTGACTTTGTTAGACGGTATATATTAAGACCAGCTACCCCACAAAAACAGTGTCGCAATGTAGGGAAACGCAACGGTTTGTAAGTAAATATGTGTTTATGATGCAATATAAATACATGTTTACCAAGCAGATAAATACGCTAAAAAATCAGTGGCTTAGCCAACTTAATATTTATTGTGTTTTTGCTTTTCTGGGCCTATAAAAACTGACGAATACCCGCTACACTGACGCCGCCGTATTGCTTGGCCTTATCGATCATTGACGGCGACAATCCACCCAAACCAATGACGGGCATGTCAGCCAGTTTGGTCAGTGCGGACCATGCCTGCCAGCCAAGTGGCGCAGTATCAGGATGCGTTTGGGTAGATAGGACGGGCGATACAAAAATACCGATGACGGGCGGCAGTTGCTGATCGATGCGCATGCGTGCCAGCTGATTGGCGGCGGCGATGCTTTCGGCATCATGACAGCTGACAATAAGTGGCTGCCCTGCGGGTATTGAGTCGGCAGCGACCGTCTGATCACATTGGCTATGTTGCCAGTGCAGCAGCTCCGTGTGAGTCAGATGGTATGCGCTGATGGACGGATGTGTCATTAGCGCCTGAGAGGTGAGCGTATCCCTAATCTCAGCGCTACTAAGGCTACCATCAGTTAATGGCAAAATAACCTGAATATCTGGTCGCTGCTGCATGAGCTGGGTAATTGTTCGGTCAGCGCGTGACACACTTGCGTCTTTGAGCCGTACATACACCCATGCGCTGGGCAAAAGGTGCTGCTGGTGGTAGGCCAGCCATGCTGCCGCTGGATCGGTGTGGCCGCCAAAATGCGCTAAGGGGTAAGTGATGGCGATGGCAGGTGGCAGCTGCAGCCACTGTAAAACCGTACGATTGGCCGCTGGCAATGGGTACTCACCTGCCAGTAACGCTCGCTTATCCACCCACTTGAGTGCCTGCCCCTCTAGACCATACTCAGCCAGTTTATGCTGCTCGTATTGCTCTGCTGTCAGCTCAATTTGATATACCTGCAAGCTGACCTGCTTATCACCATAGTCATGATGGATACGGCCAAGCTTGACCATCAGGTTGTCAGCGACGTCGATGCCTGTCTCTTCGGCGACTTCTCGTATTAACGCCCGCTCGGCGCTCTCCTCTGCTTCGACCTTGCCACCGACAAACTCATAAAGATTGCCCTGATGCTGCGCGGCATGACGAAACCCAAGGAGATAGCAATTTTTATAATAAATGACCGCCACGGCAACATTGACAACGTTGGTGCTGGCTCTGGCTTTGGTGCTGGCAGGCATGTGGGCAGTGTTGGTAATGAGCGAAGGGTGGTTTGAGTGGGTCATGAGTGTCCTTGAGGGCATTAATAGCTACTTGAAAATAGTAATAATAGTAGTAATGGATGATATTGATGACGAAATACTGACTGCGATCTGACTGCCTTTAGTGGTACGCTGATTTTAGCAAACTGCTGGTTTTCGATATTCGGCGAGCGCAAAAAAGTGATTGATGGCAAGGGGTTTATATAAGTTTACATAATAACTGCATTTTATTTTATCAATTGGCTTGCAAAATCATTAAATCTAAATGATAATTATTATCGTTAAAGGTGGCAGTTCTATTGCTACTTATTGTTTTATCACTTTATCAAAAGGAATTTATTATGAGCATGGTCATCTCTCGTTACTTAAACTGTCGTGAAAATCGTCTGCCTACTTTGCAGTCGCAGCACCTATTTGCCTTAACCAAAGAGGTCCGTATCGAACATGAAGGCGAAGAGTATCGCCTGCGCCTAACTCGTAATAACCGTTTGATTTTGACCAAATAAATGGGTATCTGTCTGTTATCAGACATCCCTGATAATAAAAAACGCCTTCATTCAAAGGCGTTTTTTATTGGAGCGTGCCCCCATTTTAAAAATAGGGATAGCAATGAGATAGATTGCAGCCAAATAAGGAAAATTTATACCAGTCGCGACTCTCAATCTATAACTGTTTTATGTTCAATTAACCATATCCATTTTAGAACTGCCAGCTATATACCACATCCACCGCGTTTTCTGCAGCTGAGGTGGCCTCGACGTAGATGCGCCGTGTCAGCTGATAACGAATAGACAAGCTGTTTTGGGCATTAAACACCCCCACGCCATAGCGAATATACAGATCCGGCGTCACATAACCTGTGACATTGACATTGGTGTCTTCACTACTGCCTGAGGCATCTACGGTCAGACTTTGCAAACCAAACACCTGACCTATCTGGTTGGTCAGGCTGCGCGTGCCGCTAAGGCCAAAGCTCAAGCCGGCCGCCGCTAAGTTGTTGGTGACCTGCGACTTAAAGCCTTGCTCACTGATTTGGGTGGCGCTCTTGTTATTGATTCGACCGGTGACCAGAGCATTCATCGCTTGCTGCTGGGTGAGTCCTGCATTATTAAAGACGATGATATTTGGGTTTTCTGTATTACCCTTAACCCGTAAGCCCACCGTCTTACCACTGATGGTTTTGACCGCCTCGATACTAAGGTTGGGCTTCATCACATCGCCATTAAAGCGTACTTGCCCATAGTTTAGCTCCAGACTTTGACCAAACGCGTTGATATTGGTACGACGTGATACCTGCACCACCCCTTTTGCGCGCATGATACCAGTGCCAGTTTGATTGATATTAATCGCCCCAGCCAGAGGAATGACCGCGCCAAAGCCGCGGAAGTTGATATCGTCACCCAAGTCGACACCGATATCGGCATTGATCGACCAAGGCTTGGAGACTGCTAATACCTCATCGATATTGCCAATCAAGCGGCGGTCGAGAACGACGGCATCTTCTGTCTGAGTGATGATATCTTCGCTGGCCTCTGGCGGACGGATGGTCGCTGACGGCACGCTCACTGCCCCTTTGATATCGATATAGCGATCGCCTGGGCGCACGATGATATCGATGTCAGGGTTGATTTCAGCGACGAGCAAAGGCGGCTGGGTGATAACCAAGCGCTCACCGACGACACTGAGCTTGGCTTGCAGTTTTTGCTGCCAATTCACCGTGCCTGTCAAAGTACCTGTGCCCGAACCACTATTAAAGGTACCATCGATGGTCGCCTGAGTGCCGCGGATTTTGGCCTCAGTATTGACATTGGTCAGATTGACGGGCAAATCAAGCATGGCAATACGGCCATCTGCCAGTTTGACATCGCCATAAAACTGCGGTTTATCCAATGTACCGCCCAGACCACCTGCCATCGTGACATTGCCCTCCAACACTCGCATGCCGGGGAAAAACGGCTTAAATATCGCTAAATTCAGCTCATTGAGTACCAGCGCGCCAGAGATTGGCTTGGGGGTCTTATAGGGGTCTACAACCACCTCAGCATAGCCACGGGCGCCGCGCCCTGTATTGATATCTGTGCGTAGCTTGATACCTTCAGGCACCGACAACGCAATCAGGGACACGCGTTTGTACGGTAACGTCACTGGCGCACTATCACCATCCTGAATCAAGCCGATTTTGCCATTGTCCGAGTATAGCGTGGTATTGATGGTCGGTGGACGACCGCGCTGCCAGCCAACGATAGCCTTACCATTTATCTTGCCATGCCAGTCAATATCTTTGGGCAAAAATACTGAAAACAGCGTGGTATCGAGGTTTTGTAAGGCGATATTGACTTCGCCTTTATCTGGTGAGGCAATTAAGTTGTCGCGTAGGCACAGCTTGCCACTTTGGTCAGACGCTTGCCAGCAGTGTGCGGCCAGCTGTACTTTAAAGTCGTTGCGACTGCCGTTTTGCTCATGAGGCAAGTTGACAATCAGCTGAGCAGGCTGCAGCTGGTTTAGGGTAGCGTATTTAGACTTTATACGCCCTTTACCGATGACCCCTGACCAGACAAGCTTGTCACGATTAAAGCCGCCTTTGAGTCTAGCACCAATATCGAGCTGCTCATTAGCCACATCCAGATCGACCACATGAGCTTGCTCGGTGCCATTAAAGGACGCTTTGACACTTTTAAAGCTTTGCCCTGCCGCATCCAGACCTTCTGCCGTCACGATAAGCTGGCTTGGACTGTTTGCTAAATTGACAAGCTTGCCGCGCACGCGGCCTTGACGCAGGATAAATCCTGGCAGCGCGATGCGCTCACCGACCAAATCGATATAAATAGTGGGCAGTGCCTGTCCTGCTGGCTGCGATAAGGTTGCGCCGCCTGTGACTTTACCCGCAAATTTGTCTGATAGCTGATCAAGGCTTGTGATATTGATTTTGGTTTGTAGCTGCTGGGCGTTGCCATCAGCAGTGACGTAGTTGTCGCCCCAGCGTAGCACCAAATTATCGGCATTTAAGCTATCGATTAGCGCATTGACTTGTTTATACTGCGCTTGCGCATCCTGCGTTTGTAAGCGCTTAAAGTAGCTTGCTATATCTTTTGGCAACCGCATTTTCGCCGTCAAGCTGCCTTTGGCACTGAGCGGCTGGCCTTTTAGTCGACCACTTAGATCGACCTGTCTGATATTGACGGTTTGCTGATTGTCGCCCCAGCGGCCATCCGTATCGATCGTGCCAGTGATGAGGCTTGGCGTATCTTTTAGGAAGTATCCGATATTAAAACGATCCATGACCGCCTTGATATCCCACGCGATGCCTTGACGTACATCAACCGTACCTGTCGCATCGATACTACCCGCAGCGCCTATATGACGCAGACGCTTGATACGAATCAACTGAGCATCGCCGCTGGCATCTATCGTCAGCTGACCCGCTGGCAGCTGCTCGGCGTCTAACACGCCATCGAAGTTTATAGCAAAACGCTGCAACTTTCCTGAGGCGTTGGGGGTGTTTTTGGCGGCCGTTTGCCACACACCGCTGGTGGTCAAGTCGCCTGTGATAATCGCTGGATTATTAGGTAAAAAATATCCCACGTTAAACTTGTCAAACCGACCATCTACTGTCCAGCCGATATGGTTACGCAGGTCGACGACGCCCTCGGCATTGACCGCCCCTGCTTCACCGTTATAGGTTACGTTTCGAATGCTGATGAGTTTTGGCGTGCCCGCTGCGTCAATTGAGAGGCGACCTTTTGGTACATCAGCGGTATCGACATGACCATCAAAACGAGCGTCAAATACCGACAGCTCACCTCCGACGATATCGACACTGGCATCGCCTGTGCCTGTCAGCCCAATAAGACGGCCGTCTTGTGTGGCATCAAGCGCTGCTTGTAAGTCAGTATTGTTTAGGGTGACGATATGACGCTGGCCGCGCGCGCCGCCCTTGTTGATATTGAGCAAACGACCACGCACGCTAATACTGCCAGTCAGGCGCTCTAGCGGCAAGTCGCTACGATACGCTTTTGGTCGCAAGCCATTGGTACGTGCATCTATCTGCCATGTCAGCGGACGGTTTTTGCGCGCCAATTGGATCTGGCCGGTACCAGACAAGTCGCCCACCACGCCATTATAGTTAAGACGATTGATATCAATGACGTCGCCGACTTTACGCACGCGTACATCATAGTTGCCTTTAGGGGCAGCGTTTAGCTCATTGATGGTGGCATTGGCATCGACCGACAGGCGCGAGCCGCGAATGATGACGTCTGCTTGCCCACGTGGGCTGTCGATATTGCCGATGCTTGGTACATCACGGCGGATGAGGTTTTGCCAATTGGCATCGATATACCAAGGCGCGGCTTGTGTGGATTTGGCCGATGCTTTGCCACGAGCGATATTGGCGTTGACGTGCTCGCCATCACGCTGGCGCAAATCAGCATCTATCTGTAGATTACCATTACTGTCTTGCTGCTGATAATGGACTGACAGTCTGCCATTTAGTTTTTGCGGTGCATATGCTTTAAAGTCGGCGTAGTCATCTGGAATGGCGCGGCGAATATCAAAGTTACTGCCAGTGGCGCGCACTTTGGCATCAAAGCTGTCTTGCCAGTCCAAGATGCCTTGTAATACAAGATTACCCGCGGGTACTTGAGCATCTAAGCGATCGACGCGCAGCTGACTATTGGCAATGATACCGCGGCCTTGATAATGTCCTGATGGGATGTCTTTGGCAGTCAGCTCGGTATTGATGCGCAGACGTATCTCGGAGATGACCCCTGTGGCTGTCGCTGTACCGCTTTGTAGGCGGATGTTTTGGCTCTCAGCATACGGAATCAAAATATCATCCCATTGCAGCTTTGCCTGAAATGGCGAGCCGTCATCTAAACCTTGAGCGACAAAACTACCGCTGACATCGCTGTCGTTATAGCGGCTACGCACTTTACCAACGGTGCGTTTTAGCGTACCTGTGGCCGTGACATCGAGCGGATCGATATAGGCTTTTTCTAGCGCGCTGACCTCTACGATAGCGCTCAAATCTAGCGGGTAATCACCCTGCAGCTCAATCTCACCTTGCAATGCGCTGACGTTGACGATATCAGCATACTGCAAGTCGCCGCGACCTACGGTGACTTGCGTACCAACCCATGTCAAATCACGGGCGGCGATATCATGCACCACGATAGGCTCTTTGGTCACTTGTTTATAAATGATGTTTTTTATTTTAGCCTGATCAAAACGCAGGTTCACTGGTAGTTGCAGGGTTTTATAGTCAAATGGCTCGTCCGTTGGCGGCTGGTTGTTGATGATCTCGATGGTATGAATGTCTGCATCGCGCAAATGCACTTCTTTGGCAAACACCGCACGCCAGCCTATTTTGACATACGCCTTATCGACCAATACCTCAAGGTCGTCAGTCGCGTTGATATCGATATCGCTAACCCAAATACCATCGCGCAAATTGCCACGGCCATATTTAAAATCAATGCCTGTCTCAGCGCTGACTTTTTCTAAAATAAACTTCGTGCCCGACTCGGTACCCGCAGCATAAAAAAACGCCACCAACATAATCGCCAAGACGATGGTGATGAGTACCAGCAGTTTGAGCAAAAAAGACAGCGGATACCAACGCCTGACAGCACGAGCATCGCGCTGTGCTGGGTCTTCATCTGGTGCGTTATTGGGCGGGGTGTTTTTTGTCAGCATGACACTCAACTACGTTAAAAAATGATGACCAGCAATGGCACGATAAATATGAAAAACGACGATAAAGCTATAAGGGCGAGCCAATAAAGAAGTGCAGTCTAACCGGAATACTCTCCTCTGTCACACCCGCGGCGACATCCACCCGTACCACGCCGACAGGGGAAGCCCAGCGGATACCGACACCGACGCCGACCTTGGTATCTGTCTCAAAGTCTTTGTCGTAGGCATTACCCACGTCCGTAAAGAAAGCACCGCGAAACCCTGGTCTAAACTCATAGTTATACTCAGCGCTACCGACTGCCAGCACCTGCCCACCCGTCAAGTAGCCCTTATCCAGCGGGGATAAACTCTCATAGTCGTAGCCGCGAATGCTTTGGTCGCCGCCTGCAAAAAAACGCAGCTTATAAGGCACATCATAAAAATCATCTGCCCAAATATAGCCTGTATTGAGACTGCTTAATACCTGATGTTTTTTATCGTCACCAAAACTATAAATACCACTGACACCAGCGCGAACAATGGCCAAGTCGGTGTCGCTCAGCGCTTTGTCAGTCCCAGCTTCGAGCGAGTAATACTGGCGGATACCGCGAGTCGGGTTGGTCGTACTGTCCACGTCGGTTTTGTTCATGCCATAGCCAAACAGTAATGCTCGCTGTTTGGGTTTAGAAGACGTAAAGCGAATGGGCAGGTCATCAAGCTCTGTCTCATTTACGCCCGTCTCTAGCTCATCTAAGCGATAACGCATAGAGTAGCTGCGGTTCCAGCCACTGTCGCGGCGGATGTTACGGGCAATGGCCGCTTTTAGCGTTTTGGTGGACAAATCAAAGTTACCTTCGCCTTGATCAATAACCTCTTCTTCATAGGTCAGACGCCCATCTAACTTATCATTGAGCGGGTGTTTCCAAGGCCTGCTGCCATAGACAGCGACATTTTTCGTGATTCTTGAAACCTCAGTCTCTACCCCTGCTTGATAGCCTTGACGATTGAGCAAATTATAATCTATTTTGGCAGTGGCCCTGACACCTGTATCTGTCCCATAACCTAGACCGACTTGCGCATCACGCGGCTTGTTGGAGGACACAAAAACATACAGCGGTACTTTTTTGCTTTCAGCCACGTCTTGCGGGGTTTTACGTCCTGCCAGCGTGGGCGGCACAAAGTTTTCGTCGGCCAGTAAGTTTTTTTCATCTGGAAATATCTTTTGTGCCACATTACTGATGGAGTCACTGATTTTACCCAAGATGCTATCTGCCTCTTGGTCTTTTTCATCAAGTACGCGATCATTTGGCAAGCGGCTTAAACGCTCAGCTTTTTGTTTGATGGCTTGTAGCTTATCCAGCGTGGCTTCATCTGCCTCAAACTCGATGGCCACGATATCGGCAGGATCGACCGTCGCGCCGCTATTACTGGCCGAGCTTTCGCTTGCGACACCGCTGCTTTCTGCACTCATACGCCCGTCATTACTCGCTGTGCTGGCTGCCGTGGCGGCATTGTTGGTCGTACCATTATTGACATCATTGTCCAACACCTCATCGCCATTGGCAGTAGACGCAGTATTGGCAGTAGGCGCATTGTCAAAAGCCAAAGTGCTCGCCTCACTGCTCTCATCAGGTGGCAAGATGGACTCTACGTTGACGGTGTTAAAATAACGGGTCGCCGACAAATCGTTACTAAACTTGGTCACCGCTGGCCGATAAAACTTGTCGCCCGGCTCAAAGCCGATGAGCTGCTGTAACAATGACATCTCAACAGGCAGCTTGTCAGGGTCTCGTGTCAGAGTATTGGTCGCTTCATCATAAGTAAAAAACACCACGTCATCAAACTCGTAACGATCGCCTGTGTTATAAACCAAGGCGACGTCAGCGGTGTTGTCTGGCAAGATAATATCAACCGATTTGTTTAGCCAATACTCATCAAAATAACCATAAGTGTTACTCAACGACTCCAAAGTCGCTTTGCTGTTTTTGTAGACGCGGTGGTTAAAGATATCGCCCTCTTGTGGTGGCAAGTCCGTTTCGAGCGCAGCAAACTCCGGCTGCTCACCGCCTTCGCCGCGAATCTCGACGATGCGGCTATCCACACGCACAGGCTCTCCCAGCTTTTCGATGATGACATCAATCCTATCGCTGTTAGGCTGACGCAAGCGCAAAGTCACATCATAATACCCTACCGCTTTTGCCGCATCTAATGCTGTCTGACGCAGGCGAGGCAAAGCTGCAGTAAAGTCAACGACCGACTGAACCGTCGTATCATCCAGCGCCGCTTTGATGTTTTTTATCGGTTGGGTATCATCATCGGCTTTTTTGAGCTTCGGTTTACCATCGTTTGCATCTGCTGCCTGCTGCAGATAGACAGTGGTGTCGACATGCGGCAACGCCCTCACCCCACCATTAAACAATCGATTATAAAGGCGCTTGATGATATTGCCATTGTTACGGGCTAGCGGTCTTTTTTCATCAGCTTGCTCGATACTTTGGCTGACTGCCTGCGTATCGGTTTGATAATCTGGCAAATAGTCATCAGGATTGATATTTTGTGCTGCGGTGCCTTCTCCATTAGCGGCGCTGGTATTGGCCACAATCTCGCTATCAGTCGCTTCATTAGTGCGGCCACTACTGACCGAGTCACTAACATCGATCGGGCGCGACATCACTTCGTCTGTCTGCGCTTGTGTTGCCGCGCGCTCATCTTTCTCGTTTTTACCCAGCGTCTCCAAGTTACTTGGGGTTGGCAAATTGGTGGCATCCAGCGCCACATCCAAACCCACAGGCGGAGTGGTATCGTCCAAACTGGCAATCGGAGCGTCAAAGTCTCTGTCATAGCGACCAGCACCATCAAGGGGGCTGATATTGCTATTGCCAGTCACCGTGCTATTACTCTCTAGCATGGCGCTGTTTTGACGATTAATAGCTGCCAGCTCACGCTCTATCTGCTCAGGCGTCATCATCTGATGGCCTTGCTGCTGTATCTCAGCGGCCTGCTGCAACAGATTGTCGTTCGCGCCTGTATTAGGCATATCACTAGCCAGCGCGTCATTATTTAGGGCATTGTCGTTAGGTGAATTGTCGTTAATTAAGTTGTTATTCAGCGCATCGTTATCGACACCACCAATCATACTTCCCTGATCTTTTTGATGACGGTCAGCGCCGTTTGTATTATTCGTCAGGTTATTTGATCGGTTTGAGGGGTCGTTAATTGAAGAGTTACTATTTACAGCACCTGACGTTTCACTATTTGATTTTTTAACGGTTGGTTTTTTAACGTTTGACTTTTTGAGGCCTAGGCTTTGCTCACTATACTCATCGAGCACAGATTGATCGACAATACCTTGCTCCACCGCTTTTTTTAGGCGTAGCGCATCTAGTGCGGCATCTATTTGCGAGTCGTCCTCTAACGGCTCACGCGGCGCTGAGCTAGCGCTTGAACGACTATTAGCAGGCTGAGTGACAGGAGCTTTGACCATGACCGTAGGCGGTGTATCAGCCCATACCATAGGCGCTACCCCGAAACCCACCAAGCTGGTCGTCAGCGCGGTAAATAATGCTGAGCGCGTGAAGTGCGCGCATACGGCGTGAGGTCGAGCGCTGTTATCAGAGCGGATAGTACTACGGGCAATCGCGCTATGATCACAGGTATCCTGCGGCGTCAGCGATACGTTGTGCGTTAGAGTTGATGGCTGGTGCTTCATGATTGATTCCTATCAGCTCACGCGGTACCGTATCAACAACGATGACCATTGTTCAGCATTACCGGTGAATAAACTTATCGCAGTGGTCTGAATTATCACTATATTTGGCAATATAGCCATATAAATTTACAAATCATAACTTAGATAATTATGAAATCATAGCGTTGTACGCATGTATTTTTGGCAAAGCCTTGCTATTATACGGCTTAATGGCTACAAGCCTTATGCTATATTTTTATAAATTATTGATATTAATAACAATCACAGTCACCCGACTGTTTTATTTGACGGTTTTTTACTCACCAACCGCGACCCATCGGTAGGAACTTTCATGGCAAATCAGTTTCAATTATTTAAGCATCGCCGTTTTAGCGCCATGTTTTTTACGCAGTTTTTGGGCGCCTTTAATGACAATATTTTTAAGCAAGCGCTGATATTGGTACTGACGTATACGGCAGCAAGCCAGCTGGGTATGGAAGTCAGTATCTTAAACAACTTGGCCGCCATGCTGTTTATTTTGCCTTATTTTTTATTTTCGGCATTGGCAGGCCAAATCGCTGATAAGTTTGAAAAGTCCAAGCTGACGCAGTTTATTAAATTGCTTGAGCTGGTGATTATGGCGGTGGCAGCCGTGGGGTTTGTCTTTGAATGGTATGGCTTGCTGTTTGTGGCGCTGTTTTTGATGGGCACGCATTCGACGTTTTTTGGACCGATCAAGTACGCTTATCTGCCACAAGCGATGAAAGAAAATGAGCTGGTCGGCGCTAATGGCTTGTTTCAGATGGGCACTTCACTGGCGATTTTACTGGGGATGATAGTCGCTGGGGTATTGACGCAGCTCTCCGCATCGCTTTATTGGATCAGTGCGACGGTGCTGCTGGTGGCTATGCTAGGCTATTTGGCCGCGCGCTTTATCCCGCTGATGCCTGCGATGCAGCCGGCGCTGACAATCAACTGGAATATCTTCACCACCAGTTTGAGTACAGTACGCTATCTATACTCCTTGCCGTTTTTGTTTTTTGTCATCCTTGGCAATAGCTGGTTTTGGTTTTATGGCGCGACGTTTTTGACGCAGACGCCAGAGTTTAGCAAGGTCATCTTGCACGGTGATGAGTCGGTGGTGATTTTTTTATTAACGCTGTTTTCAGTTGGCGTATCGATCGGTTCGCTGCTATGTAAGTCACTGACCAAAAACCAAGTCAGCTTACGGCTACTACCGTTTGGTATCGCAGGCTTGAGTATTTTTGCTGTCGACTTATATTGGTCCTTATCTAGCCTAAATATGGCTGTCGCTGATGGCACACTGCTGGGTATCGGTGAGCTGGTTGGGATGAGTGGCACGTGGCGCGTCTTTGCTGATTTATTCTTTTTGGGTTTTAGTGGCGGCTTGTACATCGTGCCACTATATGCGTCGATGCAGGCATATGCGCCAAAAAGCCATCGTGCTCGTATCGTGGGGGCCAACAATATCTTTAATGCGATATTTATGGTCACCTCAGCGATTTTTTCGATTGTTATTTTAAACGCCTTGGGTTTGACGCTACCGCAGTTGTTTTTGGTGACAGGCCTGCTGAATATCGCCTTTGGCGTGTTTTTGTATATCAAGCTGCATAAACATATCAAAGCGGCGGTCATTCAAACTCATGATGCGAGCGTTTTATAATACATTTCGCAGACGATATGTAGGCACGTGCATAGTAAATAGTGGTGCTGATATTTTGGATTGTTTGCTATAGTAATGTTTGTTGTTTTTGATTATAAGTCATGAGGAGTGAATTATGGCCCCGCGTCCTTTGTCCAAAGTCGACCAGTTGTTAGTTGGGGTCGATAAGGCGTTACGAGCTGTCGTCCCACATTCAAATCCTAGCACGCGCCCCTTACCGGTGAGTAGTGATGAGATTCCTGAGCTGAGCATCACCGAGGCACGTCATGTCGCAGGGCTGATGCGCATCAATCACACAGGCGAAGTATGCGCGCAAGGCCTGTATCACGGTCAAGCCTTTAGCGCAAAAGACGACGGCGTCAAACAAGCCATGCAGCAGTCTGCCGAAGAAGAAGTCGACCATCTGGTATGGTGTGAAACTCGGCTAGACGAGCTGGGTAGCCATGTCAGTATTTTTACGCCGCTGTGGTACGGCATGTCTTTTGGTCTGGGTGCGGTGGCAGGTGCTATCTCCAATGAGTTTAGCTTGGGGTTTGTCGCCGAGACAGAAGCGCAAGTCAGCGAGCATTTACAAGATCATATCACCCAGCTACCAGAGCAAGACCAGCGTTCAAAAGAGATATTGGCACAAATGGATATCGAAGAGCTGCATCACCGTGAGCTGGCGCTCGCAAACGGAGGTGCAACGCTGTCACCCGCTGTACGCCAGACGATGCGCTGGATGGCCAACCGTATGAAGGCCACCGCTTACCACTTATAAAAGCTATCGTATTAACAATCCTACTACTGATAGCGCTCAGTTTAATTTGCTAGGGTATGAAAAATTTGTACGATTTTGCCCTGAGATGTCTCAGGTATCTTCTGATGAGTAAATACTACCCATCAGCTACATTATAAAATCATACAACAACCGACCTATGAATACTAATAAACACTGACTTACTAATAAGGTATCTATTTTTATGAAAGCCACTACGTTATCGACCAGCGTATCTCCCAAAGCGCCAGCGCTGGCAACTCTGACAGCCGTTGCTGCCGCTTGCGCCATGATGCTCTCTGCGCCTGCTCATGCAGCCGAAGCACAAGCTGCTAGCAGCGCGACTGATGCCACTAACGCCACCTCTGTACCGAGCGCCATCGACTCAAGCAAACGTGTCATTCGTCTGGCTCAGCCAAAGGCGGATAACGCGGCTAGCACAAACAATGCATCAGCCCCTCAAGCTGCCGCACCGCAAACCGTCCCCGCCCCGCAGCCGCCCACCGTACAAAACCGCCCGCCGATGAGTACGTTGCAGCCACAAGACGTCAGACCACCAGCGACGCCTGAATTTACTGGTACCACACGTGTCTACGACCCAGGTCCGATGAGTGCCACTGGCATCGACCTTCGTAGTGGTCAGCTGACCAACATCCCCACTCCGCAAGTACAACTGTCTGATGTCAGCTTTGTGCCAACGGTACTGATTCCGCAGAAGACGGGCGATAATAATGACAAGCTTGATGTCAGCCTACTCGATGACTTTATCAAAGATGTCTCACCCAACGCTCGTCATTACCCACCCAACTTCCCTAACCGCTCACAGCGCCACTACACCCGCGAAAAAATCAAGGTATTGGCAGAGTGGATTGAGCCTTATGCAAAAGCGCCAAACGCGTCTTATGATGTACTGATTCGGGCAGCGAAGCTCAATGGCATGGGCCGCAACCTAGACTTGGGCTCGGACTATACCATCCGCGGTGGACAGTATGTGGATCGCGCCATCAAAATCCAACCAGACAGCGGCGAAGCCAACTTCTTATATGGCATGATGCTCTCAGAAGGCGGCGGGTTTAAAGAAGGTCAAAAGTACTTAGACCGTGCCGTCTCGTTGGGCTATACCGAAGCAGAGCAAAGCTTGGCACAGTCAGACCTTCTTAGCGATCGCCGTGACAAAGCCTTGGAGCGTCTGCGTCGCCTCGAAAGTCAGAACCCCGACAACGACATTATCCCTCAGCAAATCAAACTTATCGAAGAAGGTAAGTTTTATATTTGGGATATTCCTGCCCCTGACATCAATGTCAAACCAAGCATCTAATCTGCTGTACATCAGCACGTTTGACCGATAGTCCTTATAGCGCCTTCATTTTCTCACGAAAAATGAAGGCGTTTTTTTGCTGGATAATAAATAGTCTAATCGCAAAAGTTACGCTACACTTATCTGCACGCCTGCCGGCACTCCTTCGCCTTTTCGTTACTCGTTTTTGGGACCGACTTATGACGCCGCTTAGCCTTATCAAACCGATGATGCACACCAATCAAAAAACGCGGTCGATGACCCTAGCAGTCTTGCTTGCCGCAGTAGCGCTACTGCCTGCCTGTAGCACGGTGTCTGTCAACAAACAAACCTCCGCCAAGACCATCACCGACCAGCGCGGCAATATCGTCACTGATAAAAAACTGAGTAGTGACACCGCCTCAGCGCTGCTATCTGCAGGACTAAACGAGCAAGCCTGTATGCAGCAGTTTGATCTGTGCTTGACGCAGCTGACCGATAGCATATTAAATGAGCACTACCGCCCTGCTTTAGCGATTTTTGCCGAGCTACACTATGCCAAAGCCCGTCAGCTGGCACGCTCGCAAGCTTGCCGCGACGCCTTGTCTCGTCCGCCGCTTGATCCCTATTATGCCAATGCGCCGCTAAGTGCAGAAGAATCCAAAGCCCAACAACAAAACACCAGTCGCTGTCTCAATGACTATCAAGAGCGGCTATTTGATGCGGTAAAAACGAGCTACACCTATTTGTTTTATGATGCGCTCGTACACGATTTTGAGGGAGCGGATAAGGTCAGCGGGCAGTCGCAGCAGCAAAGTCGTATTCCCAATGATACGGATATTCAGACCCAAGACATATATAACGCGGCCAGCAACGATATCATCACTCAGCTATACAAGTCCGCTGATGGCACGGACAAACTGATGGGCGAGGCACAGATAGAATATCTCCCCATCACCTCAAGCAAGCGTGCTAGCAGCGAGCAAGCAGCCATCGCCAATTTATCACCGCTCACAGGCAAACCCACTGACCAAATCAAAGTGATGAAAATAGCCGTTGATGACTATCAGCTTGGCGTCTATCTACCAAACGAAACCAGCTACTTACAAAACGCGCATAAGCAAGCCTCAGCACTCGCTGATCTGGTCTCCACTTACGAGCTGCGCCTCTCTGGCCTAAATTCTATCAGCAAACGTCAGGGGCTGGGCATCAGCTTAGTGGCATCGTTAGATGATCGTTATACCACGACGATTCGGCAACTATTGGCGTCGTCGTTGGCGGGGCGCTTATCCCATGAGCAGAACAGCAATAGCGTCAATGAGAGCGACCCAAGCTCGCGTATCTATCCTACAGGCCATCTGTTATTGACCGGTCTTATCAAGCCTAGCGGCGATAGCGTTTTAGACGTGCTGAGCAGCCGCACGCTCGATATCCACCTCTATAACCCGTACCAAACAGAGCACGTCAATATTTTGAGTGACAACTACCCCATCGCGGCCAATTTTTCGGCAGGCTATGGTCTTTGGTTGGCAGAAAACCAGCTGGACGGTGTCGGTTATCTTAATCTCATCACTCGCCAGCCTGACGCCCGACTGCCCAAGCTGTTTATGCTCGAGCCCTATGACCCTGATAAGCGCGTGCTGATTATGCTGCACGGCCTCGCCTCTAGCCCTGCAACGTGGGTCAATTTGACCAACGATATCTTAAACGATGATAAGCTGCGCGATAACTATCAAGTCTGGCAGATATTTTATCCTACCAATCTACCAATCTTAGAAAACCGCTATCAAATCCAGCGCCTAATCAATAGTACTTATGCCCAAACCGACCCGCAAGGGCAGAACCGCGCCAGCAAAAACAGCGTGATTATCAGCCACAGCATGGGCGCTGTCATCGCCCGTATGATGCTATCAGACGACAATCTGGTCGACGATTTAGACAGCTTAGACGATCAAAACCTACTCTCTAATAGCGAAAAGCGGCAAATTCGCGATGCTCTTAAAGCCTCATTTGGTGAGACCGAGCTCAAAGAGCGCTTTGAGCTCAACGCCTTACCGCAAGTGGATACGGCGGTTTTTTTATCAGCGCCATTTCGCGGCACAGATTATGCAGACCGCTGGTTTACCCGCGCGCTGCGCCGCATCGTGTATCTGCCCGTTGGGCTGGTCAAGACGGTCACAGATAATCTGGCGACCATTGCCACCCAAGGCGACTTGGCACAAAACCCACTTGGCGCTCTATACCTACAAAACGGTGCCAGCCAATTGAGTGACAAATCCTCATTTATTCAATTGACTCGAGACATCTCCATCAATGACCGTATTACTTATCACTCCATCATCGCCAATAACGACTCAGATATCACCAAAGGGCTGGCACAGATGCAGCCAGGCAATGCCAAAATCGACTTATCACAAGCCATAAAAGACGAGAAAGACAATCACGCTACCAATACTAGCGCTACCGACACCGCCGACGCTGCTAACGATAAAGCATCGACACAGCCGCTGGTGGCCGCAGTCACCGTCGATAAAAACATCAGCCAAGCGTTGACTGAACGTCTATCAGACGGCATCGTGCCTTATACCAGTGCGCACTTAGACGGTGCAGCTTCTGAGACCATTATAAACGGGGGTCATAGCATTCAGAGCAACCCCCAGACCATCTTGACGCTACGGCGGATCTTGCACAAGCAATTGCAAAAATAACACTCAAGCCGTTGCCGGCAGATAATAAGGAGCTGACTGTAAGGAAATGTAGAAGCGCTACAAACTGATAACATGTTGCAGATTTGTACCCCGCTTAGTGATAGATAAGCTTGATAGGCGTCTTGATAGCAGCGCAGGCACTTTATCATAAGACATTGTTTTTACTGTTGTTTTTAGATAAATTAGCGGTTTTTTTACCCCAAATATTCGTGACTACTAGGTAGGTCGTCAGGGTGCTGCATCGCTTGCGTGTGTACCAAGGGAGGCGCATAATATATTGACAGCACATAACAGTCATGTATTAATTTATAAGGATGTAAATTACTTAATTCAGCTAAACAGTCGTTAGCTTAGCCACCATGTATCATTTAGGTCGCGCGCTAATCCATACTGAAACACAATCTGCCTATTGCCTATATATAAATAAAGACAGTATGCAGACTGTTATTTGAGCGTTTGAGGGAAGCCTGCGCTATTCAGCTAACAGATAAGGGTAACCGTTTATGTTCGCTACGTTTATGATTGACCAGCTCGATGCGCTGATGCTTGCGCGTATCCAATTCGCTTTTGTTATCTCATTTCATATTGTTTTTCCCGCCTTTTCTATTGGTCTGGCCAGCTGGCTGACGGTGCTTGAGTTCCGTTGGTTAAAGACCGGCGAGCCTATTTATGCTGAAGTCTATAAGCATTGGGTCAAAATATTTGCCGTGGTCTTTGGTATGGGGGTGGTCTCGGGCGTGGTGATGTCCTACCAGTTCGGTACCAACTGGGCGGTGTTTTCGGACAAAGCCGGTAACGTTTTAGGCCCTCTACTTGCCTATGAGGTGTTGACCGCGTTTTTCTTAGAGGCGTCCTTTTTGGGGATTATGCTGTTTGGCTGGGGCCGCGTAAGTAAGCGGATGCACTTTGCTTCGACAGCCATCGTCGCCATCGGTACGCTGATTTCAGGGTTTTGGATTTTGTCTGCCAACAGCTTTATGCAGACGCCGCAGGGCTTTATGCTGGGCGCGGATGGCATCTTATATCCTACCAACTGGTTTGAGATTATCTTTAACCCATCTTTTCCTTACCGTTATGCCCATATGATGACGGCGGCGTTTTTGACCACCGCCTTTGTCGTTGGCGGTATCGGTGCTTACTATCTGCAATCTAAAAAGCACAAAGAGCACCGT
Organism: Psychrobacter sp. CAM01; assembly: GCF_032842965.1. Classification (NCBI taxonomy): domain Bacteria; kingdom Pseudomonadati; phylum Pseudomonadota; class Gammaproteobacteria; order Moraxellales; family Moraxellaceae; genus Psychrobacter; species Psychrobacter sp. CAM01. The sequence continues at coordinate 527,048 of NZ_JAWJBL010000008.1, read as the reverse complement.
CAGCATGGCCGTGTCATGTTAGGTATGGCGATGATTATGGCGATATTTGTCGCGCCAGCACAGGTATTGATTGGTGATGAGCACGGTCTTAACACCCTAGAGCATCAGCCAGCCAAAATCGCTGCTATGGAAGGTATCTGGGAAAATGAGCGCGGCGCGGCGCTGCGCTTGTTTGCGCTGCCTGATCAAGAAAACCAAACCAATAAGTACGAGGTGGCCATCCCTTATGTTTCAGGCTTGATTCTCACCCATTCGTTTGATGGTGAGGTTAAGGGTCTCAAAAACTGGGCACCTGAAGATCAGCCCCCTGTGGCTATTGTGTTTTGGGCGTTTCGTATTATGGTCGGTATTGGCATGCTTATGGTGTTGGTCGGCTTATTTAGTCTGTATAAATACTTTAAAAAACAACAGTATGACCCCCAAAGTGTCTGGTTTCACCGTGCGTGGATGATGATGACGCCGCTTGGTTTTATCGCACTGCTGGCTGGTTGGTTTGTTACCGAAACAGGACGTCAACCATGGACGGTATATGGCGTGATACGTACGGCTGAGAGTATGTCACCCCTCGCCGCCCAGCAAGTCGCCACGACACTGATTGGTTTTATTGTGCTTTATGTGTTTGTCTTTGGCGCAGGGAGTTTTTATATCTTGCGACTGATCGCGCAGGGGCCAAAACCGTTTGAAGATCCCGCTGAGGACAACTTCTATGAGCACTCAGTCACAGAGAGTCAAGGACGGACACTAAGCGGTGATAGCAGTCCTGGTCAAAGTACAAAAGAAAATATCGATACACCTGCTGATGATGTCGATGATGGAGGGTTACGCTAATGTTTAACTACGGTGATGTATTAGACTTACCTTTGATCTGGGGCGGCTTGATTGCCTTATCTGTCTTTATTTATGTGTTGCTTGATGGTTTTGATTTGGGCTGCGGTATTTTGTTTCCTTTTGCAGGCTCAGACAAGAACCGTAGCCGCATGATGAACTCTATCGCGCCTTTTTGGGACGGCAACGAGACGTGGCTGGTACTAGGCGGTGGCGGTTTATTCGCAGCCTTCCCAGTCGCTTATGGTATTATCATGACAGGCTTGTATCTGCCAGTCATTTTTATGCTGTTTGGCCTGATCATGCGCGGCGTGGCGTTTGAGTTTCGTTTTAAAGCCTCCTCACGTCGGCACGTATGGGACAGTTTTTTCTTTATCGGCTCCGTGGTGGCGACTTTTTGCCAAGGGCTAATGTTGGGCGCGTTGATACAAGGGATTGAGGCAAGCAATCGTCTCTATACAGGCGGACCTTTTGATTGGTTCACGCCTTTTTCTATCATTTGCGGCATCGCCATGATTATCGGCTATGCACTCCTTGGCTCTACGTGGCTCATTATCAAAACCGAGCATACTTTACAAGTATGGGCACGCAAGGTTTCAGGCTGGATGCTATTGGCACTGATCATCGCAATGGTCGTCGTCACAGGCTTTATGTATTTTTCTGATATCAAGGCGCTTGAGGGCTGGTTTAGCTTCCCAGGCTTGCTATATTTGGCACCCATGCCGATTATCGTGCTGCTCTTAGCCTTTTTGATGCGCAAAGACCTAAAGACGGAGCGTGAATATCGCCCATTTCTCTTGACGGTGGCGCTATTTTTTATGGGTTATATCGGGGTCTGTTTTGCCGTTTTCCCTTATATCGTCCCGTATGAAATGACGATTTATGAAGCAGCAGCAGCGGACACCTCGCTATCCTTTATGCTGATTGGGGCCGCTATCATGCTACCGATTATCTTAAGTTATACCGCTTTTGCCTACTATACTTTTAAGGGCAAGACAGATCATGAGCATATGTACTAGGCATAGTATATGTGCTAAGTCAGCATAAGCAGTATGAACAACAAGTAGCATCAGAGAAATGACAGCTAAAAAGTGACAGGCCACCGCAAAAGGTGACGGTCACTACGTCCGCTCGTATGGCGTATCTATAAAAAGATAGGAGACGAATATGAAAAAGCTCAGTAAAAAGCAGTCACAATGGGCATGGTTTATTGGTCTATATATCGCGGGTTTTTTGGTGATTTTTACCATTGCCCAATTGATTAAGCTGGCCATGGGTGTCTAGCTCATAGGCGCCTAGCGTTGGGTCGCCCACCCTTCATGGCTTATCATGCCTTAGCAAACCAAAAAGCAGCGCCATGAATGGTCGCTGCTTTTTTATTGTCCTATAGACAATGAGCGCTAAGCGCCTTGATGACTGGCGGCTCCCTTATCATCGATAAACTCATTGACTTGCGCCAGACGTTCGGGTGTACCGACGTCTATCCAGTTATCAGCTATCACCTCGGCGGTGATTTGAAACTTCATCATCGCCTGCTTGAGCAGCGGCGCCAGTGCCGCTGGCTGACCTGATGCCAACCCATCGACCAGTCTCGGCGACATCACGCTGATACCAGCAAAGGTATATTTGTCCGCATTATCAATCGGCTGCTCGCTGGCAAGACCATTGTTAATGGCGAAATCCCCGCCACTATTGTGCTCTGGATTATCAATCAGCAATAGATGCGCGCGCTGGTCCGCCCCTAGCTTATAATCAATCAATTGCGAAAAATCATAAGTCGTCCACACATCCGAGTTGACTAAAATAAACGGCTCATCTCGTAGCTTGGCTGCCTGCAGCGCCTGAAATATCCCACCTGCCGTCTCCAGTGGCTCATCGCTTTCGACCGACCAATGCAGGGTCACGCCATATTGCGCCCCGTCACCCAACCTCTCTATCAGGGTATCGGCGAGCCATGAGGCGTTGATAGTGATGTCGGTAATACCAGCCGCTCGTAGTGCCTTGATATGCCAGACGATCAGCGGCTGACCACCCACCTCTACCAAAGGCTTGGGAGTCTCTAAGGTCAGCGGCCGCAGACGCGTACCCTTGCCAGCTGCCAAAATCATTGCTTGGGTAATCGTTGCTTGGTTGGTCTCAGACATGTGCGCTCCGTGTTTTTGTTATTGCTTTTTAAATACTGCCTAGGGTGTGCCTTCAATTCACTCGGTAGTTATCTAAATGGGCTAAAAATGGCCTAAATATATTGCTGCACAAACTGACGCTGATACGCTGGCAATATGTGCTCTCTTAGATAGTCATTAAAAGGTGCCACCGCTTGCTGCATCTGCAGGCTGCCATGCGCCTCCAGCCATTCTAGCTCAACCATAAAATCGCGCATCACTTTCGGAATATCGGCCAAATAGCGATCTTTGCCATCGCGCTGCGATAGGCGGACAAAGATTCCCAGCACCTTTAGATGGCGCTGGACACCCATGACATTCATATCATTTTCAAACTGTGCGATATCGGCAGCTGTGCTCAAGCCTGCTTGCTTTTGTAATTGCCAAAAGTCACGCGTCCATGCAGATATCTGCGGCTCAGACCACTCCACATAAGCATCACGCAGCAGCGATACCAAATCATAAGTATAAGCACCAATCACCGCATCTTGAAAATCAATCACCCCCAAGCGTGAGTGATCGGCTTGATCTTGCATCAAGTTGCGGCTGTGATAATCACGATGGACAACGACTGCTGGCTGCTGCAAAATCTCTTGTATCAATACCGCTTTTAGCGCATGCCACAGCTTTGGATCAACTGCCACGCCGATATATGGCATAAACCATTCACTAAACAAATCCATCTCTCGGTCTAGCAGCGCACTGTCATAATCAGGCAGCTGATGCTCAGATTTTGCTTGCTCAACAGAGAGTGTTTGTAGTGCGACCAATGTCTGCATGGCCAGCTGATAATGGCAATCGACTTGCTCGGGCGTGGCCTTAACCAGCAAATGAGCAAACTCTACCGTACCAAAGTCTTGTAATACCAAAAAACCTTTTGCCACATCCTGCGCGATAAGCGTTGGCACATTGATCACAGGTGCCATCAATTTGGCGACATTGATAAACTGACGCATGGCGTCTTGTTCATCAGCCGAATCCATGACAATATAACGTGCCGCTTGCGATTGGGGCTCTGTTGTCAGCTGCAGGCGATGATACTGACGCGCGCTGGCATCCCCGGGCAGGCTCTGTAAATCAAAGGTCTGCTCTGTAAAGACTGCTTGTAGCCAGTCGTGCAATTGCTGTTGGCGGCTGTTGGGTAGCGGCTGGGTCATAGGGCTCTCTAAAATCGTATTATCGGTTATAAAAAAGTAAATGTCGGTGGTAAACAACTAAAGTAGTGATAAGTCTGGCAAAACCTTGCTAAAATAGTGACGCCTATCTTGGTCATCATCGCTTTTATCGGTAGATAGCGCGCGTGTGGCGCGATGGCTATTGCTGAGCATAAATGCAGCAGCCTGTGCTCATCTTATAGTTTTTGGTAAATAGTGTAGCTGATTTGGTTTTTTTTGACTATGATTAGTCGTCATTATATGTAAAACCGCCTGACTGTTGGCACCATTTAGCATAATAAGGTCAATCTGTCGGCGCTGATGTATGACAGTATTTAAAAGATACGGCTACTCAATTACGTATCGCAATCTAACCGGCTCTGCAATCATAGGTGTGCCCTTGCTATATTCTTCGCTCTACCAAAGCATTCGTTTGATCTTATTTGGCGCGTTAGGTTTATCGAGCCTTGCGGTCAATGCCGCACTCAGCGAGGCAGAACCACAGACACAAACGACCAAGCCATTGTCTGCAGATAGCGCGCACCGTCCTACTTATCTGGCAGCAAATCAGGCTGCCAGTCGCGCGGCAAAGGACACCCATCATGCTTTTGACCAAGATATCCGTTATCCTCAAAACGCTTTTACGCCCAGCGCAAAAAATCCGACTGTAAACAATACCCGTGCAAACAATGCCCGTGCACTGAGTGATAGCGACAGTACGCTAAGCCCGTCACTTGGGATAACAGCGATCAATAACGATAGCAATAGCAATGACAACAGTAGCGTCTCAGAGTCTGCTTTGCCGCCAGCATTTGTGCCAACCCCTGCGATACCCGACACGCTCGATGAGCAGTATGGCGGCGTTACATTTTTTGATGAGCCTGCCGGCACCATCAATACCGACAATGCCTCCTTGCAAACGCCTGAGCAAGTGGCCAGCACTCTAGATGTCGATACCACAGCCACTATGGCTCACCATGCCAATCCTGAAGTTGATACCAGTAACAGTATCCATTACAACGCTGGCGCTGATACCCACAACGATAATAACAACACTGATATCCCTAACAGCGACGAGAGTATTCAAGACAGCCTCAAACGGTTGGCTGAGTTTTATGAGCTTACACCTGAAACTGAGTCATCAGATATCAATAGCAGCATGAGTCTGCCAGACGATGAAACAAACGCGCTACCAGAGGCGCTCATGCCGAGTGCACAAACCATTCCAAAGGTTGGCCGCAATCTAGAGCTGCTGCCTAGTGCGATCGATAGTGCCCAGCGCTGTGAGGGTCAATGGGTCTATCCTAAACGCAACCCCAATTATCAGCGGGCAGTCACTGAAGCAGGCGGCATCAATGGACAAACCGCACCGAATGTCAGTGAGATACCAAACCAGCAAGCGCCGCTATTTTCAGAGTCAGACTACGGCTATTATGACAATGTCGACTATGCTGAGCTATCAGGCAATGTCATTATCAATCAAGGCAGCCAGCATATCGAAGCTGACAAAGTATTGCTGAATTTGGGCAGCGGGGTGGCGGTAGCGCAAGGCAAAGTCATGTTTACGGATAAGGCAACTGGCAGGCGAGCAGCGCAGCGCAAGGCAAACCAAACCCAAGTCAATTTGACAGACAAAGCGACGCAAGGCGGCCTCATCGGGGTGGCCGATAGCCTCAATTACAACACCGAAACAGGCCAATCCACCGCCAAAGACGTGGCGTTCGCCAGTGTCGAATTACAAGCTCATGGCTATGCCAAGCAGCTAAACAGACCCAATGAGACGCAGTATGAGCTCGATGAGGTGATGTTTAGCACCTGCCCACCGACCAATCGAAAATGGCAATTTGACGCCAAAAGTATCGATTTAGATACTGATACCGGTCGCGGCGAGGCGTATAATACGACTTTTCGTGTCGCTGATGTGCCCGTATTTTACTTGCCTTATTTTAACTTCCCAATCGACAGTCGGCGTAGCAGCGGGTTTTTGTTACCTAGCGCCAGTGTCAGTAGTGAAAACGGCTTAGAAGTTGATGTGCCTTATTATTTTAACTTAGCGCCCAACTATGATGCCACGCTCAACACGCACATCTATACCGATCGCAACCCTATGCTATCAGGTGAGTTTCGCTATTTGACCGAAAACTATGGCGAAGGTATCTTTAATGGCTCTTATTTGCCAAACGATCGAGAGTATGGTGATGAAGATCGCAGTAGCTTTTTTTATGATCATGCATGGTCTTCTAAGAGCATTACGCGGTTGAGTGGCGATGCCAAATACAGCTACGTGTCAGACTCAGATTATCTCGATGATTTTGATACGCTTGGCTTATCTGATAGTACGGTAAACTTACCAAGACGGGCGCGCCTAAACTACTATAACGACTATGTCAGCGGCGAGCTAAAAGTTGAGACCTTTCAGACGCTCGATGCGTTCAATGGTGATGGCGAGGCGTTGCAAGATAAGGACAAGCCGTACTCACGCTTACCTCAGCTAAGCGTAAACTATCGTCTGCCCACTGCGAATAACTTTGATATAACTGGTGTCCATGACTCCGCTTATTTCAAAAAATCCATTGATGATGGCTCAGAAAACGAAAAAAGCGGCATACGTTTTTATAATAAAATCAGCGCCGTCTACCCTATCGAAAGCTCATGGGGCTATGTCAAACCCAAGCTGAGCCTCCAGCACCTGTATACGTCTTATGACGAAGACAGCTTGGCGGACAACCAGCTGAGTAAAGAAGATGGCAACCAGTCAGCTTTTGTACCGCAGGCCAGCATCGACGCTGGACTGAACTTCTACCAAGCAGGCTCACCATTTGGTGCGTTTGATGAGACCATGGGCGGTTACCGTTTGCTCAGCCCGCGCTTAAAGTACACTTACTCGCCATATAAAGATCAAAACGATATCCCAAACTTTAACACCCGTATCGCCTCTATCAACTATGAACAGCTATTTTCTGACAGTTGGTTTTTAGGTCACGATCGTCTGCAAGACTTGCACGCCATCACGCCGGGTATAAATTATCGTTACATCGATGCAACGGGTGTGACACGTTTTGATGGTAGCATTGCAGAGCAGTTTTATATCGACAATGGACGCGTAACCTTAGAGAATGAGCAGCCAGTCTTTACCTCTTCGTCTTCAGGGATGGTGTGGAATACCAGTACGCAGCCTTATAACAACTTTTGGGTCGATGTCAGCGGCGCTTTGACCAATGACTATGACCTAAACTATGTGACCACTGAGCTGCGTTATCAGCCGTCGGATAATAGTTTGTTTAACGTCGGGTTTGTCAAACGTCAACGTGACGAAAACACCGATCAGCTACCATTGTCTGCCTTTACTGCCTCCGCCATTTTTCCTATCAACAACAACTGGCGAGTATTGGCACAGGGTCAATACGATTATAACCGTGATAAAATGCTCGACTCTTTAGTCGGTGTCGATTACGAAGACTGCTGTTTTGGTTTTGCAGTTTATGGTCGTCGTTACTATAATGACCTCAATGTAAAGGACAAGCCAACCCAAGCGGTGATGGCTGAGATTAGACTAAATGGTTTGGGCAGTGGTAGCAGCCGTTTGACCCGCCTGCTCTCTGATAAAATCTTAGGTTTTGAGCCTGTACAAAACGCTTGGAAAGACTAAGACATGATAGGTACCTATATGACGCAGTAATGATACTGCGGGGCAATGGTACCGATATTTATAACCCTGTATTTTTAGGCTTTTAGGGACAACCCTGTCTATTATTTGATTATTAAGTGTATTGGGTAGAGTTAACCGACTACCATCCGATGCGATGACATTGATGAGGAGCATCATGAGATTTTTTTCTGTACGTCAGACCAGCCGCGCGGTACTGCTATCTATGGGTGCCAGCATTGCGCTCACTTTGAGTGCTCAAGCGGCAACCGTCAAGCCTGCGAGCGTCCAAGCGGCTGATCCAACCAGCACCAGTCGTTTAACACCAGCAAACAGTACCGACGGTATCATCGCTTTGGTCAATGAAAACGCTATCTTAAAAAGCGAGTTGGTTGAGGCCATCCAGCAAACTCAGGCGCGCGCCCAAGCCGCGGGCGAGCCGATAGCCAACTCAGCACAGCTACAGTCTGAAGTACTAAACGCCCTTATCTTGCGTGAGTTACAACTATCGATGGTCAAACGCATCGGCCTGACGCCCGACGACGCGGCCATCAATCAGCGTCTTGGCCAAATCGCACAGGCTGAAGGCTTAAATAGTATCGTAGCCTTGCAGCAGCGCCTAGATGCCGCCCAACCTGGTAGCTATGCTGCTCTGCGCGCGAAACTGATAGAAGACGCCGCTATTCAGGCATTGCAGCAGCGCCAAATCAGTAGCCGCGTACGCATCAGTGAGCAAGACATAGATGCATTTTTGGCCTCACCTGAAGCCAAACGCCTAAACCAAAGTGAATACCAAACCATTCATGTGCGCGTGCCTTATATGGACGACTATAGCCGCCTATCTGAGGCGCAGCGCGAAGAAGCACTAAAAGTCGCTCAAGCCCTACGTACGCGCCTGCTTACGCCAAATGTCGATGTCACAGAGGCCATCTCCGCCAGTCAAGGCAGCTACCCTATCCCGCTCCAAGGTGGCGATATGGGCTTCCATAAAGCAGCATCTCTACCGACAGAACTATCTAGCGAGATTACCAAACTCGATGTAGGCGCCGTCAGTGCACCGCTCATCACACCAGAGGGTATAGATATCATTAAACTGGCTGACAAAAAAGCCAGTGATACCATGCTAGTACCGCAGTGGCATACTCGCCATATCCTCGTCAAAGTCGATGAGCTGCAGACAGACGCCCTTGCAGAACAAAAAATCAATGACCTCTATGAGCAGCTACGCGGTGGCGCTGACTTTGCAAGCTTGGCCTCGACTTACTCAGATGATCCAGGCTCTGCCGGACGTGGTGGCGATTTGGACTGGGTCAGTGAAGGCGATATGATAGGCCCATTTGAAGCCATGATGAAAAACACCACCGTGGGTGACTACTCTACTCCTTTTAAAACGCAATTTGGCTGGCATATCCTGCAAGTCGAAGGCAAACGTCAGCATGACGTCAGCGACGAATATCTCCGCAATATGGCACGTCAAGCCCTGTATCAACGCCTAGCGCCGCAAGCAAAAGAAGACTGGCTCCAAGAGCTACGCGCGGGCGCTTATATCCAAGTGCTTGGCTAAGTGCCTATCGGTATATAAGCATAAGCTGTCGCATAAACATCGACAAAAACACCACTGTCAAAAAAAGGGTACATGCCAGCGCATGTACCCTTTTTTGTTGCTTAGTAGGTGGCAGATTATCGTAAGAAACACACCTAACGCTTGTATTTCTATTATCAATTCAATCGAATATAAACACGATTATAAAAACCTAACCAGCATATAAACCCCCATAGCGACCATCATGATGTTTTCGGTCAAAGACACAAAACCAAGCGGTACATTTGAGTTACCGCCCACGCAAGCACATTTAAGCTCACGCCTGTCTATATAGACTGCTTTGAACACCGAGACGCCATTAATACCGCCGATAACTATCGCAACGACAGCCGCTATGATACTCAGCCATGACACCCCTGCTAGCATGGCAATACCGACAAATGCCTCGGCGAAGGGATAAACATACGCATAGCGCACGACTTTGCGCGCTAATAAATCATAGCCCAAAAACTGATTGGTAAAGCTTTCTAAATCTTGTAGCTTTTGAATGGCAAGCACAATCATCGATAAGGCGATAAACCAGATAAGCGTTTGTATCGTCAATAGCGTACCGATCATGCCCCAAGTCAGCGAAATACTGGCCAGTGCGGTGGTGGCAAATATGGCAATCACTGGCGTGTAGCTAAAGCCATCCTTTTGAGCAACTTTTTTACCAAAGTAGGCTTGCAGGTCATCATAGCCACCTACGCGCTCGCCATTAATAAGTATTTGCGGGGTGGTAGTAACATTGAATTTGTCTTTGACCGCTTGCGCCTCAGCATCATTGGTTAAAGGTTTGTCCTCAATCTCATAGCCTTTACGCTGTAACAAATCGAGCGCCTTTAACCCAAAGGGGCAAACGTGATCGGCTTTTACCATACGGTAGACGGTTGCTGTTTTCATGCTCAATACTCCCTTTACTTTATCCTCACCGATAACTCAGTGTGCAAACGTTGTAGTCAGTACGAATATGGACAAATCAGCGGTCAAACCCGCCGCCTTTGCTCGACTACTCTAGCTCTTTTATCAGCTGCTGCATCTCACCGATTTCGCGCTTTTGCGCTTTGATGATGTCATCAGCCAATTGACGAACACGCGGGTCATCGATATCGGCGCGCTCACTGGTCAAAATAGCGATAGAGTGGTGCGGTATCATCGCTTGCATCCAGTCGACTTGATCGACGGTTTGCTGTGAGCGCACGCCCCATATGCCAAAGGCAAATAGCACGATACTTAGGCCATAAATCATTAAATTGACTTTGGTTTTTTTGTACATATTACCCATAAAGGCGAGCATGATGATCGCCATCATCGCGCCCATATACAGCGCCATATAAGCACGCGTCTCACTAAAGTACACATGATCCCATTTATAGGTATTAAAATACATCATGATGTACATGACGATGGTCGAGGTAAGTATCATCAAAAAAAACTTCAGATACGGGTTCATTTGCGATTTATTATTATTCATATCCATGTGATTATCTCCATAAATGACACCTATATGGATAGATGCCAGTAATGATCGTTATATTAATTTTAAGGCAGTTAGTAAGCACGCCTTTACAAAACTGATAGACTAAGACTGAAGTACGGGTCTAAATCAAAACCAAAATTTCACCCCTGCCGTGACGCTACTGGTATCAACATCTTCGTTGTTTTGGCGACGTAAGTCTCTTGTATCTGATAATGCTGTCTCGTAGCTAAAACCCACATAAGGGGACATCTGACGACTAAGCATCTCATAAGTAAGCCGAACTTCAGTTTCTAACTCATTAAAGCCTTTGGTAATGTTATTGTCAGTATCATCCTTGCTAAATACCGTTAACCCAGCTTCTGGGATTACCACCCAATGCTGGTCTAAGCGCCATTCATACTCTGCACCAAGGTCAAGCTGGACTTGACCGTCGGTATAAACATAGGCTCTAGCATCAGTCTCAATAAAGTAAGGCGCCGTGCCGGTAATACCAGCCATCAGTGCTGATTTGTCGTTTTCGGTATTATAAGCGGCGCCGACTTCGCCGTTCCAAAAGACACCAAGCGGTTTCCAGTAAGACAGCGAGCTTAGGCTATCGATGGCTTTATCGTCTTTGGTCTCGGCGCTGCCCTCGGTACGCAACCTTACCCGATGACTATCATCACCATACCAGCCTTCGAGCTCAAAGTTGACAGCGTCCTCTTCAAACTGATAGCCCAAATCATCTACCGATATGCCCCAAGTCGGCAGGCTACCCATCATCACTGGTTTACCATGCTCGCCATAGCCTATGCCATTGGAGTAATCAGGACTACGCGCATCAGCTGGCGGCTCGCCGCCTTGCATGCCAGACATATCCATATCGTCATGACTCATACCGCTGTGATCCATATCCGACATATCATCTGTCATATCCATACCACTATGGTTCATATTCGACATGTGCATACTGCTGTGCTCCATATCTGACATGTTCATTTCGGCTGCTACTAAGGGTGACGCTAGCAATGCGAATGATGACACGCCGATGAATGGCAGACCTTTTTTAATGGTTTTCATAATAAACTCACATTCCACAATTCATTAAACGACAGCCACTTCTCTAAACATGCCCGTTTCCATGTGATAAAGCAGATGGCAATGCCAAGCCCAACGTCCCGCCTCGCCCGTCACATCAAAACTCACTTTTTGCGCAGGATGCACCAATATCGTATGCTTACGAACTTGAAAATCGCCATTAGGCGCGCGCAAATCACTCCACATACCATGCAGATGCATCGGGTGGCTCATCATGGTGTCATTGACTAAGGTAATACGCACGCGCTCATTAGGCCTGATATTGACAGGCGGCGCGTCTTTAAACATGATGCCATCGAGCGCCCAAACATAGCGCTCCATGTTGCCTGTTAGATGAATCTCAATCTCACGCGTGGGTTTGCGCTGCTCGCTCATGATCTCATTGCCGATAGAACGCAGCTGGCTATACGTCAACACCTCTCTATCGATGTTACGCAGATTAATCCCAGGATCATCGAGATTCATCCGCGGACTATCGACGCGCATATCGGTCTTAAAATCATACTCGTTCTTGGCATGGTGTGCCTTATAACCCTTGTCGCCCATCGCCCCCATCATATCGGCCATGGTGAGCCACTCGATGCCATCCATCTGAGGCGTGGCAGCACGCGCGCCTTTTTTAGTGGCTAAGGTTGCGGTCACATAGTCGGTGCGATCGATGTTTTGCGCAAAGATAGTATGGGCGTCCTTAGTTGGCGTGACGATGACATCATAAGTCTCAGCGACGCCAATGCGAAAATCATCGACCTCGACAGGCGCAACATCATTGCCATCCGTACCGACGACTTTTATCTTCAGACCGGGTATACGCACATCGAATATCGTTTGCGCAGAGCCATTGATAAAACGTAGCTTGACCGGCTGCCCTGCTTTGACCAGCTGCGCCCAATTAGCGGCGGTGGTTTTACCATTGATCAGATAAGTAAAGGTTCTCTCACCCGATAAATCACTAAAATCAGTCGGCATCATACGCATCTGATTCCACATCTTGCGTTTATCAAAGGCCGCCTCTAAATCGGTGGCAGCGATATCAGATAATAGTTTTTTAAAGTCTGGCAGATGATAGTTATCAAAGTCAGCGCGCTGCTTGAGTAGTTTGAGTAACCTATGCGGATCCCGATGCGTCCAATCACTGAGCAAAATCACATGGTCTTCTTCGATAGGATAACGTTCCGCGGCTTTTGGTTCGATGACGATCGCGCCGCGCATACCCGTTTGCTCCTGAAAGCCTGTATGCGAGTGATACCAGTAAGTCCCTGATTGTTTGAGTTTGAACTTATAAGTAAAGGTACTGTTGGCGGGGATGCCATCGAAGCTAATACCCGGCACGCCGTCCATCTCAAAAGGTACGAGCAGACCATGCCAATGAATAGAGGTCGGCTCATTCATCTGATTGTGCACGCGGATGATGACCGTATCGCCCTCTTGCATCTTCAGCGTTGGCGCAGGTAGTGAGTCATTAATCAGCGTGGCCATACTGGACTTGCCATTAACGACCACAGGCTTTTTGCTGATATAAAGGTCGAACTCATCACCCGTCAAGATAGGTACTTTATGATCAGGTCTATCGCTATTAATAACCGCCTTGCTTTGCGAGTCCGCAAGAGTACTATTAGCTATCGTTGGCAGGCCAGATAACATAGACGCCCCAACCAAAGCCGATGAACCTGTTAAAAAATGACGGCGGTTGAGCGTATTTTTATTATTCATAAGATGACTCGTAATAAGGAATTAATAAATACTAAAATCTCTAAAAACGCTTCAAACTATAGTTGCTGCTGCGGCGACTCAACTTGTGCATAAACCGTGCTGCTACCGTCTTTGTTAATTTGCATGATTTGATACGGATCAAATCTGTTTTGATACTCCATACCTGGACTGCCCATAGGCATACCCGGTACCGCAAGGCCAATCGCACCGCTTGGTGGGTTTTCTAAAAACTGCGCCACATACTTGGCTGGTACATGACCTTCAAACACATAGCCATCACTTGTCACCGCAGTATGACAAGAGCGCATATTATCAGGCACGCCGTAGCGCTGTTTAAACACCGCCAAGTCGCTGACATCTTGCCCGTCTGCCGTCATACCATGATCCTCGGCATGACCGATCCACTCTTTACAGCAGCCACAATTGGCATCTTTGTAGACGGTGGCCGAAACGTTTTGTAAAATGGTTGATGACGGCTGCATGTCTGATGCTTTTGTATTTGACGCTGGGCTTATAGCCTCTGCTGGTACTTGCGTGGTCGCCGTCGTTTGCTTATCAGCCGCGTCGGCATCTGGCTGACTACAAGCCATCAGCCCAACGCTAGCCGTCAATAAAACAACGCCACTCAACCACTTATGGTCTGTATTAAACATCATGCCTTTATCCTTTATCCTTTTTTATCTCATTGCCTTGTATCAGATAATACTGTAGAGCGGGCGGCCTTTCGCTAAGTCAACAGCCGTTATAAATGCGGCGGCCGATACCGTCCATAGTTTATATATTAGCGACCCCATTCTGACCGATAGATGACAGGTAGATGACAATCCTGTCATCTTTACCACCATAGATGTTCATAGCAGATAGAATCCTTTAGTATGGCCTTATGCTATGAACCTAATCTGCGAGGTGGGATGATGAAGGTATTATTGGTAGAAGATGAGATTAAACTTGGCGAGTATATAAAAAAAGGACTAACAGAAGCGGGGTTTGTCGTTGAGCATCATACAACGGGTCTAGATGGGTATCATGCGCTCATGACCGATGAGTATAGCGTGGTGCTGATGGATGTCATGTTGCCTGATATCAGCGGTTTTGAGCTGATACGCAATTATCGCGCTGCCGGCAAGCAGACGCCTGTGCTGTTTTTGACCGCCAAAGATGAGTTAAGCGATAGAGTCAAAGGCATCGAGATCGGCGGCGATGATTATCTGACCAAACCTTTTGCCTTCGCCGAGCTGATCGTACGTATAAAAAGCCTCCTGCGCCGCGCCAATCAAGCAGACTATAACAGCACGATATTACAGATAGCGGACCTACAGATGGATATCGCCAAGCGCACTGTGCATAGAGGCGATACAGCCATTAAGCTGACGGCTAAAGAGTTTGCTTTGTTGCAGTTTTTATTAGAGCGCCGAGGTGAGGTGCTCCCACGCTCTGTCATCGCCTCACAAGTATGGGACATGAATTTTGATAGTGATACCAATGTCATCGATGTGGCCATCAGACGCCTACGGCTCAAAATCGATGATGACTATGAGACCAAGCTGATTCACACCGTACGCGGTATGGGATATCGCTTAGATGCGGCAGATACCGCCATAGCAGAGACGGATAACGCGCGATGAAATATCGCTTTGATAATCGGCGCTTACCACTATTATGGCGTACGATTTTTTTATTGACGATCTTTGTCGTCATCTCCCAAATTGTCATTTATATTTGGGTACAACGCTCGGTCAGCGGCCACTTTGAGCAAATGGACTCAGAGATTATCACACATGCTGCCTTTAATTTGCGCAAACGTGCTGATTATTTCAATGAACGCACGACGGCGACCTTGCCACTGCCCTCTACGCTTTCAGCGCCACCTCATTCTGATAACCTGCACGCCTCATGGTCAGACTATAATCTAAAAATCCTAGTGACTGACAGACAAGGACATCTACTGTCCAGTGCGCCCAGTGGCTTTGCCCATGAGTTGCCCGCGGACTTTGACCTTTGGTCATTATGGCAAGCGCATCGCGAGCAGCAATTTGTCACCAAAATCAATGACCGAAACTACCGCGCGGTGCTCATCAAAGACGAGCAGATCCTCGCCTTGATTGCCTTACCAATCGATGTCCATCATCAGTACCTTTTACAGTTCAATCGTCAGCTAAGCCTGATTTTATTGGCGATTACGTTGTTATTGGTTTCTGTTGCAGCCCTGAGCGTCTATTGGGGATTTGCGCCTTTATCCACCATTGTACAAAAGATGCAAAGCATCAATCCAGAGCGCTTGGATGAAAGAGTGAGCGTCAGTGACATGCCGCGCGAGCTACGGCCTTTGGCCGAGTCTTACAACCTCATGATGAGTAAACTTGAGAGTAATTTTGCTTCATTACTGCGGTTTTCGGACAATATCGCCCACGAGCTGCGCACACCGCTGGCCACCCTTGGTACACAGACCCAAGTCATGCTGAGTAAGACCCGAGATACGGAAGAGTACATCGAGCAGCTACACCATCAGCACGACACACTCCAGCAGCTATCGAGCCTCATCAATAATATGCTGCTACTTGCCAAAACTCAAAAAGGGCTACATGACTCACAGCTTGCGCCAGTGAATACAGAGGAGTTGATCATAAAACTGCTGGATTATTTTGAGCTGATAGCCGAAGACCGCCACTTACTCTTTAAAAAAACAGGCAGTTTTGAAGTAGTCTTGGGCGATGAAGGCCTGCTACAAAGACTGTTTGCCAACCTTATGTCAAACGCCATACATTACGCCGCCAGTGACAGCGTTATTAACGTCGACGCTGCCATCGAAGACTCATCGCAGCTGCAACCTATCAAACCCTCTAACATCAGTACAGCTCATCGGTCAGCGCTCATTATCACCATTACCAATCGCATGGCGCAGCCTATCAGTCAAGCAGACGCAGACAAGCTGTTCGAGCGCTTTCATCGTCATCATACCACTACCAACATGCATGCTGGATCGGGGCTGGGGCTATCTATCGTACAAGCCATCGCCCAAGCCCATGATGGCACTGTCAGCATTCGCATCAGAGATCATGAGTACTTTGCCGTGAGTGTTAAGCTGTATCTGGCGCAAGTATAGTGGAGTCCAAATACACCAGCTATGGATACTTGTCTTCTACCAACAGTTCTTCTACCAATAGTTTTTACAGACACAAAAAAACCTCAAACAATCTAATGTTTGAGGCGAAACTTGCTTAAACTTGAAAGTCTAAATTCGTTTTAAATATGGCGCAGCGGACGGGACTCGAACCCGCGACCCCCGGCGTGACAGGCCGGTATTCTAACCAACTGAACTACCGCTGCTTAGGTCGTCTTAGCATCTTGCCTTTATAATCTTGCCTTTATAAGGGCCCACTTGCTAATAAGTGGTGGGTGATGACAGGCTCGAACTGCCGACATTCTGCGTGTAAGGCAGACGCTCTACCAACTGAGCTAATCACCCTGATAAGCGTTAAAAATTGCACTGCAACTTTATCTTCGCAAGAGAATTTTCCTTAAAGGAAGAACCCTAACAGAAGCTGACTGACTAAAGCCTCGCTCTGTGGGTGTGTATTATATAGATTTACACATGGCTGTCAAACGGTATTTTGCCTTTTTTTCATGATTTTCTTTTATTTTTAAAAAACAATCAGCAAACCTATGTTTTTATTAATTTTATATTTTTTAAAATTTACAGATATTTCTAATATTGACGCATTTTGGATGCACAGCTTGGCTCGCTATCCCATATTTTCTATGAAAACCCTGACCTTTATACTGCGGACACAGCCCCTTTAGCCCTTCAAACTGCGGGGTAAGTCGGTACTTGCTGGCCGCATTGACGACCAGCAAGACTTTTTTATAATCAAAAAAATGCGTGCGCGATGCCATTCATACGCTCTGCGGTAAAATCATACAAGCAGGTTACTTTGCAGATTTATCCAAATCAATGGAGACCGAGTTGATACAGTAGCGCATACCTGTCGTCTCACGCGGTCCATCAGGGAACACATGACCCAAGTGCGCGCCGCAGTTACTACAGGTCACCTCGGTACGGTGCATACCTAATGAGTTGTCTTCATGCTCATCGATAGCGGCATTGTCGATACCTTGATCAAAGCTTGGCCAGCCGCAGCCTGCATCAAACTTGTTGTCAGCGTCGAATAACTTTGCACCGCAGCCTTTACAGCGGTAAATACCTTCGTCATTGACATCATTATAAACGCCAGTAAACGGACGCTCCGTGCCTTTTTCGCGCATCACATGATACTCTTCGCTACTCAAACGCTCGCGCCAGTCAGCGTCGGTCAATTGGCTGATTTCTTCTTTGCTAAGTTGATTGTCTTGCATGGTTAATCCTTATTTATCGGTTTTGTCTGATTTTTTGTGGTTAATCGCTATAACATTATCTCGCTACAACACCATCTCGCTATAAACTACCAAAATACAGAGCCAGTTAAGCCCATGATAATAATAACGATGCTGTGTATTTGTCGATACAACTAGCATTATTCAAGGTGTCTACTACAACAATATCATTCTACCCCTCAAGTCTGATGAGCACTGTAATAAAAATGATAAGAAAACAGCGCCTCGCCTTTTGGCCACCTATAAATGTTTTATATAGTTGAACTGGTAAGCTAATTGGTTAGTCGCATCAATCATGCTTTAAAAGCCTGATAGTTTGGCAAAAGCTATAGATACGCTCAGGCATAGCCGAAAGATATATTTTGCAAGTTATTCTTGCATTATAAAACAAACTAGTAGATACGGCTTGCATTGATATCTACAATGCAATAATATCTTGCATTGGCGTTAAGCATCTATGCGCCTCAATTACAGATTTACTGATGCGTAAGACCCGCATTACTACATATATAGGCTTCAATATAATGGCTGATAACGATAAGAAGAGCGCACAGGCTGAGCGACTGGTTCAGCTGCGCCGTGATAAAGGGCTAACCGCCGAGCAGCTAGCCCAAGCGATGACTGCCGCTGGCGCTAAGGTCAGCCGCGGCGCTATCTCTAACTGGGAGCGTGGCACCAACGGTATCGTCTCATCCAAGCTGCCGACATTGGCGCGTATTTTGGGCTGTAGCGAAGGGTATTTGCTGCGCGGTGAGAGTGCAGCCGATACAGAGCTGCCCTGCCCTAGCAGCGCCCCTGATCTAGTGATAGCTCAAACCAGTAGCCAGCATCGCGCGTTAGACGAGCATATCAGTCAATCCCTAAAACCAATCAGCCAAGCTGGTGCAGCCATGACACAAGCTCCTTTACCAACCAACCAGACAAGCGATCCCTTTATGAATACAATAAAAAAGTCTGACAAATTACAAAACGTCTGCTACGACATTCGTGGCCCTCTACTTCAGACTGCCAATAAAATGGAAGCAGAAGGCAAACGTATTTTGAAGCTCAACGTTGGTAACCCTGCACCATTCGGTTTAGAGGCGCCGCATGAGATTTTGCGCGACGTGTCGATGAACCTGCCAGAGGCGACTGGTTACTCAGACTCACAAGGGATTTTTTCGGCGCGAAAGGCCGTGCTGCAATATTATCAATCAAAAGGGCTCCTCTCTGCCGTCGATGTGCGCGACGTCTATCTTGGCAACGGCGTATCTGAGCTGATTGTGATGACCATGCAGGCGCTGATGAATGATGGAGATGAAGTACTGATTCCGATGCCAGACTATCCACTGTGGACGGCTGCTGCAAATCTGGCTGGTGGCACTGCTGTCCATTATCGCTGTAATGAAGACGATAACTGGCACCCAGATATCGAAGACATCAAATCTAAAATCACGCCCAAAACCAAAGGCATCGTCGTGATCAACCCCAATAACCCTACAGGGGCGCTCTACAGCGACGAGCTGCTACGACAGATTATTGAAGTGGCCAAAGCACATAATCTGATCATCATGGCTGATGAGATTTATGATCGTATTCTGTACGATGATACTGTGCATACACCGATGAGTACCTTGACGGATGACGTGCTGGTACTCTCCTATAACGGTCTCTCAAAGTCGCACCGTATCGCAGGCTTTCGTGCCGGCTGGATGCTGGTCTCAGGACAAAAGCAGCACGCCGCCGACTTTATCGAAGGCTTAGATATGCTGGCGTCCATGCGTTTGTGCTCCAACGTCCAAGGCCAGTACGCGATTCAAACGGCAATGGGCGGCTACCAGAGCATGAAAGAGCTGACCTCAAAGACGGGGCGCCTGTATAAGCAGCGTGAAATGGCCGTCACTCGCCTCAACGCCATTAAAGGCATTTCTTGCACCATGCCGCAGGGCGCGTTTTATTGTTTTCCCAAAATGGACCCTGAGGTTTATCCCATCGAAGACGACATGGCCTTTATGATGGATCTACTGGTAGAAGAAAATGTCCTGATGGTACAAGGCACCGGGTTTAACTGGGACAAACCTGACCACTTCCGCTTGGTGTTTTTGCCCAACATCCATGATCTAGAAAACGCCATGGATCGCTTGGATCGCTTTTTTGCTAAAAAACGTCAGCAGTTTGGTACGGATTAGTCCCATCCACTATCTGTGACTGAGCGCTAAGATAGGATAGATTCTATATTTATAAAAAAACGCTTATCGGCATTGGCTGATAAGCGTTTTTTTTGAGCTCGTGTACAACACTGGCCACCTATCTGCATGCGTCTCTTTGCATGATGGTTGCCGCTTTTGTTGGTTAAAAGATATTTTTTAGAACCACATAGCTTATCGCAGACATCGTAGCGGCAGCTGGCAAAGTGACGACCCACGCCAGACCAATTGGCTTCATCAGCGCCCAGTTGGTGTCTCTGTTGACAATACCAATCCCCAATACCGCACCGACCAACGTATGCGTACTCGATACTGGCAGACCCATGGTCGAGGCGCCCATCACGACGGCAGCGGCGGCCAACTCTGCCGAAAAGCCAGAAGCGGGATGCATTTTTGCCAAATTGGTACCGACAGTTTGAATAACTTCTTTACCAATAAACCAAAGACCGACGATCAGCGCCACCCCAAACGTCAACATCACCGCTGGTGGCACTGCCGCTTGTGAGGCAATCTCATTGGTACGGATGACATCCATAATAGCCGCAAACGGGCCGACGGCGTTGGCAATGTCGTTTGAACCATGACTAAAGGCAAAAGCGGACGCCGTAAATACTTGCATCCAGCTAAACATAATAAAGGTCGCTTTGGTCAAATCCTCTTTATGTTTACCGCGGATACTTTTGGTATAGATAAAGGTGGCCAACCAGACCAGGGCGGCAATCATGCCCATGATCAAAAAACCTTGTAGCGTCGTCAGGCTATTATTGACGTTTTTAAGGCCTTTAAACACCACTAAAGACGTCATAATCGCGCCGCCAAGCGCAGCAATCATCGGCACCCATTGCTTGAGTGCTTTTAGCGTATCTAGACTGCTACGCTCATTTTCGATCTCATACAGCTTTTTGTAATAGTCCGTTTCTAAGTCTTCGACGACACAATCATCATCTTTGTAGATTTCTTGGTCGCGCAGCATCGCTGAGGTATAAGCCAGCTGCTCTGACTCGGTCAGACGCTCCAGATACTCTTTATGGTTTTGTTTTAAGACTTTTTTACTGGCTTTTAATTTACCAATATGAGCCTCGGTTCTATCGTTATACTCGATGATGTTTTTCTTAATTTGACCGTACAATATATAGGCCAAGATACCGCCCAATAGAGGCGATAACACCCATGAGATAGCAATGGTGCCAACCGTGCCCCAATCAACTGTCGAGAGTGCCGTCGCGCTGCCACCCAAATCAAAGCCCAACACGATAGAGCTACCAACCACCCCGCCGATGATAGAGTGCGTGGTCGACACTGGCAGGCCTTTGCGCGTGGCAAACAACAGCCAAAATGCGGCCGCAACCAGAGCGGAGAGCATGACGTAAATGAACTGGTTGGGCGTGACGGTCAGACCATCTAAGTCTACGATGCCTTTGCGGATGGTGTCCGTCACTTCCCCGCCTGCCAGCACTGCGCCGGATACTTCAAATATCGCGGCAACCCCGAGTGCTTGCGGGATGGTCAACGTCCCTGCGCCCACCGAGGTGCCAAAGGAGTTGGCAACATCATTACCACCGATATTAAATGCCATAAAGACACCAAAAGCGGTGGCGACAATAAATAGCGTCGTTTGTTGACGCATTGTGTAATCTAGACCCCACCATAAAAAGTAGGCGGTCATCGCAATCAGTAAAATGGCAAAAAATAGATTTATTCTCATAGAGCCGACTGATTTGGCGGGCTCTGTAGAGCTGCTGCTAATACCCATACGTTGATACGTCCTGCGTAAGCTGATTGAAATTATATGCGATTAAAGACAAGCGTGCCGAAGGTAAAACCCTTAATGCAACATGTCACAAAGCCGCAAGGGATATTGCTCAATCGTCTGATTACAGCATCTTGCGGCTTAGATCTTTTGTGATGATAATGTTAGTACTTGATAACTGCTAATTATGATAAGCGTTGTCAGAGCTGTGATGGTCGGTGTATTACCAAAGGCACCAATACAGGTCACAAGACTCTATTTGCTACGTTTTGTTGGGTGTAGCAAGAAACGTTACGCGCCTATTATATTCAATATAAGCACATAATGCATGATGATATTACAAGATTTGTAACTGCTCATGGTTAGGGCAGATGATACCGTGTTTACCTGCACCATTATACGCTTATTTACGCCATACGCCTATAGTGACGATAGTTGTTCGATGGCATGATCCAAGACTTGCAGGCGCGCTTGACGCTTTTCGTTGGTGGCAATGATGCACCATGGTGCCTTGTCTGTGTCTGTCCGTGCCAGCATATCAGCAGCAGCCTGTACATACCTCTCCCACTTATCGCGATTGCGCCAATCATCCTCCGTCAGCTTATACTGCTTGTGCGGTGTCTGCTGGCGTGCCTCAAAGCGCTGTAGCTGCTCTTTTTTGTCGATGGCCAGCCAGTATTTTATCACCAGCGTACCTGCATCAGCTAGGTCGGCCTCAAAACGGTTGATTTCGTCATAGGCACGCTGCCATGCCGCCGCATCAGCAAAGCCTTCGATACGCTCAACCAACACTCGCCCGTACCAAGTCCGATCAAAGATAGCAATACGGCTGATGCGGTCAGTGTGCTCGTTGGGCAGTTTATGCCAAAAGCGCCACAAATAAGGATGCTGCAGCTCATGAAGCATCGGTGCCCCGATATTATAGACCTGATACTCGCGCGGATCGAGCGGCGCCACCAGCCTTTTGATCGCCCCGCCCTTGCCAGCGGCATCCATGCCTTCAAAAGCAAAGACGACATGCCGACCGTTGCGCGCACGCAGTAGCGCAGCCAAACGCGCTTGCTTGGCCGCCAGCGCCTCTTTATAGTCAGACTTGTCTATTTTTGTGCTAGTGATATCTTGTAACTGATCGGGAATGGCGACTGGCACGAAGGTGCTTGGATGAGACTTGGCCTTAGTATCATCCCTCGTCTTGCTACTTGCCAGCGCTTCTTGCATGGCGTGCAGCACCTCATGACAAAAATGATCGGCGGCAGCAGACTTGTCTTCCCCATCGATGATGACCCAGTCTGGTTGTTGTCTAAGCAGCGCGGTGGCCACCTCATTGAAGGTATCGACTACTTGTCTGTCGTGCCAGTCCATTTGATACAAAAACTGTGGGTCTGCTGTTTTGTCCGTCAGGCGTTTTTGCAACGTATCGACATCGACATGAAACCAGCACTTAAGCAGTCGCGTTTGGTTGGCCGCCAAATCCTGCTCAAAGGCCGTTAGTTTCGCCAGCTGCTGCTGTAGATAGTCTTGCCACTTGGTGGTCATACGAGACATCAAAGATGCGGGCTCATCGTTTTGTCTGTTTTGACTCTTTGTCCCAGCGTCTGTTTCGGCAGTGTCTTTTGCGCGGGTCATACGCATGACGTCGTACAGCAGATCAGCATACCAATTTCCAAAATACACCATCACGTCACCGTGACGTGGTAGCACTTTGGTATGCGTTTGCCAAATCGGCTGATAATCCAGTGGGCAATCGCCAACGGTCGCCTCGACCTTTAGTAGCCGCGGATCTACCCAGCCTCTTAACTGCTTGACTGCGGTGCCTTTACCCGCTTGCTCCATCCCGTTGACCAGTACCAGCAGTCCTGTGGCTTTGTCATGGGTAGGCGGGCTTTGTTGCCGCGTTGCCCGCAGGGCGTATTGCGCCGTGACCAATGCCAGTCGCAGGGCATCTTTGTCCATAGAAAACTGACTGAGCGGGTTGGGTTTGAGGCGCTGACTGATGACTTGTTTATCAGATGGCGCGCGGCCAGCTTGTGCACTTTGCTCTGCAGCATGGTTGTTTTTTGACATCGCATCCTCCGTCCTAGTTGGCTTTTTATAAGCTCATCAAATGCTGATTCCTTACATCAATCTTGCAAATTTTTGAGCCATTTTTATACTAGCACTCAGTCAACAGACTAAATAACGTTGCTGTGTAACCATTTGGGTAACAGTTTGGCATTTGTATTCTGTTTTGTTTTCTTTTAAGGTGAACACTTTTTACGATACGTTCGTTTGCTACAGGCCGTCATTTAGTGATACGTAAGATATAACTGCGTCTAAATAAATCAGATACATGGCTGTTCAGATACATGGCAATAAAGCCGCTTCATAAAAAGTTGCATGGCAATATGAACGTATCGATTTTATAGCGAATTGGCCGTACTGCATTTTGACCTTGTCTTTCTGACATTGTCGTTATAATGACGGTATTTTTGTGCGGTTTTTAAAATCTTTATAGCGTTTTAAAAACTATTTTGCGCGCAAAACCATTAAAATATGTCACTGATAGACAGGTAACACCTCGCCATTTATCAGCACTTTGATAATATTATTGATTTTATAGGATTGATTGCCATGGCCGCTTTAGCTAACTTACAACAACACTTGACCCGCTTTTGGGCGCTGCCCTATCATCAAGACGAAGCCCTGAACAATAAACTAAAAGACGTACAGTCATGGCAACAAACACGCATCAAACACACGCACCATGAACTGTTTTCTCAGCCCAAAAACCAACTGATGGCTGAGTATTTTTTGACCCAGCTATATGGCGGCGATGAGTTTAAGCTACTGGCCAAACAGTTGGAGCGCATTTTACCCAAAGCGCAAAAGCTTGAGCGCTTGGCAAAAGAGTCGGCACTTGAGGCTGGCAGTATGGGCATTCAATCGGCGATTTTGGCGATTGAGCTGGATTTGCATTTGGCGCAGTGGTTACTGGCCCAAGAGTTGCCAGTGACTGAAGACAATATGTTGGCCGCCTATCGTGCTGTCGATGAAGCAGAAGCACGCCGCGTCCAAATCGCCAATCTCAAAGATGTCTGTTATCGCACAGACAAGCATTTAAACTCATTTATGCTCAAAAAAGCTTTTGCCTTAGCCAAAGGCACAGCCTATCGCTATAATTTTCAGCCACTGTATGACTTTATTGACACAGGCTTTCAGGCCATGAAACCACTCAAGAGTGTCAGTCATTTTATCGAGCCGTTTTGCCAGCAGGAGCTTTTGATTATCGAGCAGGTGCATGCCGCGGATAATGACGGTAAGCCAATGAGGTTTGGTGTATCATAGACTGATAGTGTAGATTGGCTAATACCAACACGCCCTACCAAGAAAATCATAACAATAACGAATAGGACACAATGATGACCGACAGCACAGATAACGCCAACCGCGCCGCTAACACCCACGAGCCATCCGAGCAGGCCGAGCTGCAAGACAGTCTCGTCAAAGAAAGCATCCGTCATAATCAAGACATCACAGCGCAAGCACAAGCGCGGCAGACAGACGCTCAGCGCAGCCAACACCATGACTTTACCCAAGTCCAAGACTTACCCACCGGAACCCCACAAGGTCAACAAACCACTATGCCTAATACGATAAATGACAATGCCGACCCTAGCGCTGCGCAAGCACAAACTGCCAAGCAGGCGCTATTTAATCAGCGCGATGACATCAACAACCCGCACACGCCTGAAACCGATGGCAATGAGCAAACGCACTTTGGCTATAAGACAGTCAATAAAGCAGAAAAACAAGCACGTGTGGCTGATGTCTTTACTTCTGTTGCCAAAAAATATGACATCATGAACGACCTCATGTCATTTGGTATCCATCGTCTATGGAAGCGTTACGCGATTAGCTTATCAGGCGTGCGTGCCGGTCAGCAGGTACTCGATATCGCTGGCGGCACCGGCGACTTGGCCAAAGTGTTTAGCCGCGAAGTGGGTCGCAACGGCCATGTGGTACTATCAGACATCAACGCGGCCATGCTAGAGGTCGGCCGCGAGCGCCTGATCAATGCAGGCTGCAATAACGTAGACTTTGTATTGGCCAACGCTGAAACACTGGCGCCGTTTGATGATGAAAGCTTTGATTTAGTGACCATCAGCTTTGGTCTACGCAACGTCACAGACAAAGACGCAGCGCTGCGAGCCATGTACCGCGTACTAAAGCCAGGTGGTCGCTTGTTGATTTTGGAGTTCTCAAAGCCCGTTTTTGAGCCACTGTCTAAAGCCTATGATCTGTATTCATTTACAGCGCTACCGATGATGGGCAAGCTGATTGCCAATGATTCTGAGAGTTACCAATACTTGGCAGAGTCGATTCGTATGCATCCTGATCAGCAAACGCTAAAGCAAATGATGCAACAAGCTGGCTTTGAAAACTGTGATTATCACAATCTCACCGCCGGTATCGTCGCGGTGCATCGCGGTTTTAAGGCGTAATATTGCTTAGTATTTAGCGCTTAGTATGCAGTGCTTAATGCTGCGCCTTTCATACTGCATGATAGGATAACGATAGTGATTATTGAGCCGCCATACTCTGTAGTCGTTGATTATTATAAACTTAGCGCTGTTGTTAGGCGCTTCACCAAACACGCGAGAGCCTTATGCTGACTGTTTTACTTTTGGCTGGTGCCGAAAAGCTGATTAACCTTGCTATCGCTAGCGATGACATTACCAAAGCAGGATTGGCCCCGCTTGCTGGTAAAGTATTGCGGCTGGAGATGGCCGTGCCTGAGATTCATCTAGATGTGCTGTTTAGCCATGAGCGTTTGCGCTTTGAGCCTGTGACCACGGACAGTGTGTTTGAGCCAAGCGGCACTATGGATGAGCGGCAAAAAGCCAGTAGGCAGCGCGCGCGTATCGGTCACAGCCGACCAGATTGCACAATCACAGTTGACAATCCTGCCCAACTGCTCAACCTGATGCGCGGCACTGAAGGCAACCTGCCTATCGCAGGCGACTATAAGGTACTCATGCAGCTAAAACAGCTGGTCGCAGGGTTTGACCCTGACGTGGCAGGACAGCTGGAGCCTTTCATCGGCAAGCCCATGGCCAGCCAATTACACCTGCTCATCTCTCAGCTAAAAAGCAGCTGGCGACATAGTGCCAAACGCGCATTTGATGACGTCAGCGATTGGGCCAATGATGTGGCAGGCAATGCCGCACCTGACCCCGCTGAGGTGGCAGAAGTCAATGACCTTAGGCAGCAGCTCCTCAAGCTACGTGCTGATGTGGCGCGCGAAGAAGCGAGGCTTGCGGCCATCAAAGAAGAGCAGTCACGTTTTCTTAACAACTCGTTTCATCAGTAACTGGTCTGGGGCGTGTTGAATATTTAACAAACCCTAAGCACCGCGCTACCCTATTTTTGAATTTTTTAGAGTGCTTATTTCTCATGCTACTATCTCATCGCGCCCGTTTATTTGAGCTTTGGCGTATCGCCGCCACTTATCGTATCGATACGCACCTGTCTTTAGAAGAGATGCCGCAGCTACAGCCTATCGCGCGCTTGATTCGTCTGCACCCTGCCGCGTGGGGCAAAAAACATCAGCCCAACGCCATTAAGTACGCCCTAGAAGACATGGGCACGCTGTTTTTAAAACTTGGCCAGCTGCTCTCTACGCGCCGTGATTTGGTGCCACCCGAGA
This sequence comes from Psychrobacter sp. CAM01, assembly GCF_032842965.1. Lineage (NCBI taxonomy): Bacteria > Pseudomonadati > Pseudomonadota > Gammaproteobacteria > Moraxellales > Moraxellaceae > Psychrobacter > Psychrobacter sp. CAM01. The sequence continues at coordinate 499,419 of NZ_JAWJBL010000008.1, read as the reverse complement.
TCATCGAGCAGTTGGTGCAGCTACAAGATAAAGTCAAACTCTTCGACGCTGACGTTGCCATTGCTCAGATTCAGCACCCAAAACACGGCCTCGGTCAACCGATCAACACATTGTTTTCCCGCTTTGATGTCAAGCCACTAGCGGCGGCATCTATCGCCCAAGTACACACCGCGGCCTTGCATGATGGTCGTGAAGTGGTGGTAAAGGTGGTGCGGCCTGATATTCGCGCCACCATCGTCTCTGACTTTGAACTACTGCGCGAGCTGGCCGGCTGGGCATCAGCGCGTATCGAAGCGGCGCGCGCGGTACATATCATCGATATCGTCGAAGACTATCGCCAAGTGATGCTCAATGAGCTGGATCTGACCTTGGAGGCGGACAATACCACGCAGATGCGCAATAACTTCTTAGGCTCGGCACTCATGTATGTGCCTGAAGTTTATGATGCCGCCAAAAACGTCATGGTCATGGAGCGCATCCAAGGCGTTCCTATCTCGCAGGTTGAGGTATTTGATAAGCTGGGTTATGACCGTGCAACACTGGCAGAAAAAGGCTTAACGATATTTTTTACCCAAGTATTTCGCGATAACTTTTTTCATGCTGATATGCATCCGGGTAATGTCTTCGTTGAGACGCCACCTGTCAAGGATTTATACGATGATACGGCAAAGCTTGGCCATGAGCCGCGCTATATCGGCCTTGATTGTGCCATCATGGGTACGCTATCAAGAGACGATCAGCTGGTGGTGGCGCGGATGCTGCTGGCGGTGATGAATAACAACTTCACGGCCGTGGCAGATATTGTTAGCCGTGCAGGCTGGATACCACCTAACGCCGACAAGCATGCGCTCATGCGTGACATGAAACGCACCGTCGGTCCGATGCTACAAAAATCCATTAACGACATCGATTTTGCTGGAGTATTGATGCAGATTTTGGATATCGCCCGTCGTCATCATATGAGTATTCCGCCACAGTTAATGCTACTGCTCAAAACCTTGGTACATGTCGAGGGACTGGGGCGCGACCTATATCCTGAGCTTGATATTTGGTCGCTTGCCAAGCCCATCCTTAGCGGTTGGATCAAAGAGCAGCTCGACCCTGTGCGCAACTTACAGCAGCTGCGTCAACAGTTACCAGAGCTGTTATTATCGACCACGGATATCCCAAAACTACTCGACCAAGGCTTACAGAGCCTTGCCACGCAAGGGTCGCGACAAGACAGTCAGCTCAGAGAAATACAGCAAATCCGAGCGGATATGCTCAATGACCGTCGCCGCGACTGGCTGGCACTCTCAGGCTTTGCTATCTTTATTGCGATTGCCACGCAAGTCGGCTGGTTTGCGCCTGTCTTTTATCTATTGGCCATCGTCGTGGTTGTTTGGCGGGTGCTGGCCTAATTGCTCTTTTAGCGCTCGTTATGCCATTGGCGTATATTATTTTAGGGCGTGCCCTCATTTTAAAAATGGCGATAAAAATGAGATAAATTGCCGCTAAACAAGGAAAATAGCGCCGATAATATCGAGAGATTCGTCAGCTATTTGACACCGTTTGGCCAGATTTAGCCATTTTTAGCTCATTTGGATAGCTATCGATTGAATTGAGGACACGCCCTAGTCTACATCCAAAAAAATAAAAACACATGCTGTCTAACAAATCATTTATGTAGGAGTCATCCATGTCTGCCCTATCCGCCTTACCCGCATCCGAGCCGCACGATAGCACTACGCCCGATCACAGTGCGGCCATAGCTGCGCTACAGACACGCTTTGGCAAACAGCTGAGTGTCAATAAAGCGGTACGCGAGCAGCATGGTCATACCATGACATGGCTTGCCAACCAGCCACCCGATGCGGTGCTGACCGTGCAGGATAAACATGAGGTCGCCGCGGCTGTCGAGATTTGCAATCAGTATCAGATGCCAGTGATTGCTTTTGGTATAGGCTCATCCTTAGAAGGTCAGCTAAACGCGCCTTTTGGCGGGCTATGTATCGATATGCATGCGATGGATGCAATCTTACAAGTCAATAATGAAGATCTGACCGTGACCGTACAGCCTGGCGTCACACGCGAGCAGCTCAATCACTACCTGCGCGATACGGGGCTGTTTTTTCCGATAGACCCAGGCGCTAATGCCAGTATCGGTGGCATGGTGGCCACTCGCGCCTCTGGCACCAATGCTGTGCGCTACGGCACCATGAAAGATGTGGTGCTCGCTCTAGAAGTCGTGACCGCCAACGGGGAGATCGTACGTACAGGCACACGCGCCAAAAAGTCGGCCGCTGGATACGATCTAACACGGCTTATGATCGGCTCAGAAGGGACGCTAGGCATTGTCACCGAAGTCACGCTCAAGCTGTTTGGTATTAGCGAATGTATTGCTAGTGGTATCTGCCACTTCCTAACGATTGAGGACGCTTGTCAGGCGGTGATGCTTACCATCCAGATGTGCTTGCCAGTTGCCCGTATTGAGCTACTTGATGCCATGCAAATCAAAGCCTGTAATCAATATGCCAATCTAGATCTGACTGAGACGCCAACTTTGTTTGTGGAGTTTCATGGCACGGACGCGGGCGTAGCTGAGCAAGCAACAATCTTTACTGACATCATCGAAGAATTTGGCGGTAGCGATTTTGCGTGGGACACGGACGAGGCCGAACGTAAGCGTCTGTGGCAAGCGCGGCACAATGCCTATCATGCCAGCTCTGCCCTACGGCCTGAAGCCAGCGCCTTATCGACCGATGCTTGTGTGCCTATTTCGCGCTTGGCAGAGTGCGTCAGCGCCACGGCAAAAGACATCGAGGCATCAGGAATGATTGGCCCTATCGTCGGACATGTGGGTGATGGCAATTTTCATGTTTTATTATTGGTCGATACCGATAACCCTGAGGAAATCGCTACTGCCGATGGCATCATTAGCCGTCTGGCCATGCGCGCCATCGAGATGGATGGCACGTGCACAGGTGAGCATGGTATTGGTCAAGGCAAGCAAAAATACATGCAACAAGAGCATGGTAATGCTTTAGTATTGATGCAAGCCATCAAATCAGCGCTCGACCCCAACAACATCCTTAACCCTGGAAAAATATGGCCGAAAACTATGGTCGCAGATTAACAGCCTACGCCGCCCGATAGGCTATCCGATATAACGAATTTTCATTGAATGGCTTGATAGCGACGTCTCTGATTTAAATAAAAAAGCGCCACCTTTTAATCAACCAAAAGGCGGCGCTTTTTGTATAAAGGTGTTTTGGCCAGTTTTATATCATCTCACATGACATAGCCTATAACATCTGGTCAATGGCCATCTGCGTCAATACGCGGCCACGAGCCGTACGTAACACGTAACCTTGCTGAATCAAATACGGCTCGATGACATCCTCAAGCGTGCCGCGATCCTCTGCCATCGCCGCCGCTACCGCCTCAACCCCTGCTGGCCCTCCATCAAAGCGCTCTTGCAATATCTCGATATAGCGTCTGTCCAAATGGTCAAGACCACGTCTATCGACCGCCAGCATATCCAGCGCACTGCCTGCTATCGCGCCATTGATACGACCATCGCCTTTGACCTCAGCATAATCACGTACACGGCGCAACAAACGGTTGGCAATCCTTGGGGTGCCGCGTGCACGGCGCGCAATCTCGACTGCACCGTCCTCACTCATCGGCACGCGCATCAAGCGCGCCGCTCGTGTCACAATGGTAGTCAGATCTGCGATATTATAAAACTCTAACCGCTGAACGATACCAAAACGATCTCGCAGTGGTGAAGTCAAAAGCCCTGCACGCGTGGTCGCTGCTACCAGCGTAAATGGCGGCAAGTCCAGCTTGATAGAGCGCGCCGCTGGCCCTTCACCAATCATAATATCCAGCTGAAAATCTTCCATCGCAGGATAGAGTATCTCTTCGATGACGGAGCTTAACCGATGAATCTCATCGATAAATAACACATCACCTTCCTCTAAGTTGGTCAACATAGCAGCCAAATCACCAGGTCGCTCAAGGACAGGCCCCGAGGTTGAACGCAGGTTACCACCCATTTCGCGCGCGATGATATTGGCCAGAGTCGTCTTACCTAGCCCTGGTGGCCCAAAGATAAGCGTATGGTCCAACGCTTCATCACGGCCGCGCGCCGCTCCGATAAATACCTCCATCTGCTCACGCACGACAGGCTGGCCAATATACTCTGCCAGTAGTGCTGGGCGAATATTGGCATCAGGCGCATCACCGGCGCCCTCTAGCGGATTAATTAAACGATCTTGCGTCATAGTTTTATCATTATATTAAAAAAGTGAAATCATACAAAACATCATAAAGCACCAGCGCACGAAAGCACAGACGTAAACAAAAATAAGCGACAATCGATGTCGCTTATCTCAGGTCACCTATGTCAGGTCGCTGTCAAGCGCATTCGGCAGACCCTAATTAATAATAAAAACTGCCTTAAAAGCCTGACAACTGCTGCAAAGTCGCTTTTAGTAAGCTTTGTGTATCAGCAAACGTATCTCCACTACGCTTAGCCGCTTTAATCGCTTGCTGCGCCTCTTTTTCTTTGTAGCCTAGGCTGATAAGTGCGCCCTCGACCTCAGCGATGATACTGCCTTCATGAGAGGCTGTGGTTACCTGCGTTGGTAGCTCTAACAAATCATTGTCGACTTCGATATTTTTTAGCTTGTCTTTGAGCTCAATTAATAAACGCTGCGCGGTTTTTTTGCCAATCCCTGGGATACGCGTCAGTGCACTCTCCGACTCTTGCTCGACATGCATCTTAAGCTCAGCGGCCGACATAGCAGACAGCATCGCTAACGCCATTTTTGCCCCCACGCCATTGATTTTGATAAGCTGACGAAACACTTCGCGCTCTTTGCGATCGATAAACCCATAAAGCAGCTGCGCGTCTTCGCGCACATGCAAATGCGTCCAGATGCGAGCCTGCTGATCGAGCTGTAACTGACAAAAGGAAGGCAATGGTAGCTCGATATCATACCCCACGCCAGATGCGGTCAAAATACATGCCGTTGGTGCCATCAGGTACGCGACCTGCCCTGTAATCAGTCCAATCATCATCCATTACCTATCATTATAAAAAATAAACCGCGCCATACTCTACGCTTAATACTCAATATTCTGGTTTAAAAATGCCTATACAAAAACGTACACGTAAATCTCTTGCGCTTACATCCAACCATTTAGAGAAAAAAAGCGTTTGCATATCGATATGACAAACGCCTTCTTTGATAAGCTCAGCCCTACTTGTCAGACTTAGTTATAAAAATCAACCATACCTTCAAGACTGATTGGGCGAATCTTGTGCGCTTGACCAGCAGAACCAAAAGCCTCAAAGCGGTTGGTACAGATGTCAGACATCGCGACCATAGAGGCTTTGAAATATTTACGTGGATCAAACTCACTTGGGTTTTCTACCAAAAACTGGCGGATAGCGCCTGTGGAAGCCAACCGCAAATCGGTATCGATGTTTACTTTACGCACACCGTGTTTGATAGCCTCGACGATTTGCTCAACTGGCACGCCGTATGTTTCACCGATATCACCGCCATTTTCGTTGATGACTTTGAGCCACTCTTGCGGCACAGAGGACGAGCCATGCATGACCAAGTGCGTGTTTGGGATACGGGCATGAATCTCTTTGACGCGCTCGATAGATAGGATATCGCCTGTCGGCGGACGTGTAAATTTATAAGCACCGTGACTGGTACCAATCGCAATGGCGAGCGCATCGACATTAGTATCTTTGACAAACTGCTCGGCTTCGTCCGCACTGGTCAATAGCTGCTCATGGTCCAACACGCCCTCTGCTCCTGAGCCGTCTTCTTCACCCGCCATGCCAGTCTCAAGGCTACCCAAACAGCCAATCTCACCTTCGACAGAAACGCCGCACGCATGCGCCATCTTGACCACTTCGCGTGTGACGCTAGCGTTATAATCGTAATCCATTGGGGTTTTGCCGTCTTCACCCAGTGAGCCGTCCATCATCACCGATGAAAAACCAAGCTGAATAGAGCGTTGGCAAATGGCAGGCGACATGCCATGGTCTTGGTGCATCACTACAGGAATGTGCGGCCATTCTTCTATAGCAGCGATAATCAGATGACGCAAAAACGCCGAGCCTGCATATTTGCGAGCGCCAGCACTGGCTTGGACAATGACAGGTGAGTCGCAGGCGTCGGCCGCCATCATGATTGCACGCATCTGCTCTAAGTTATTGACGTTAAAAGCAGGCACCCCGTAATTATGCTCGGCGGCGTGATCTAGAAGTTGACGTAAGGATATTAAGGCCATAAAACGCTCTCTGATTAAAATTTTGTATAGTATGTAAAATAGCTTTTGAAATGATAGCAGCAACACAGCGCTGCCTATATGACTCGCCCAAAGCTGTACAATCAATGATGTCAAAACTGCCCGCCTGGCAAAAGCATTGGCAACTGGCAATAATAGACGCTCATCATCGTGCGCTGATTATAGCAAAAATTGCCTTGTCTTCGTAGCGGTTGCCTGACTATTTATTTTATAACGGATTGACTATAAAGAAGTGCTTTTAACATTCCGCCATCACCATACAAAAAGCCTTGGCGATCACCAAGGCTTTTTTAGTATTTTGAGAGCTTATAAAGCAACTGGTTTATAAGACAGCCTTTATAAGGCAGTCATGAAAGAATTGCTTATTTAGCGAGCTTTACATCAATCTATCAATAGTCAAACCGTGATAAAAAAGGTTTGTATCGGTCAATCGATGTTTATTTACTAAGCGACTAGTTTTGACAAGCTACTAGTTATTGAGCCGATTAGTACTGCTGCTCAGCATCAACTGCGACATCATTTGCGCCGTCAGCCACTGCATCGGCACCATCAGCTACCACTTCGGCAGTGTTTGCTACTGCTTTGTTGGCACCCTCAGCGATTGCATCACCTGTGTTTTCTAGAGCGTCTGTCGCAGCCGCGCCAGCAGTTTCAGCACTTTCGGCGACTTCAGTGCCAGCATCTTGAGCAGCAACTTCTGCTTCAGCAGCAGCAGCTTCTGTCTCTGCAGCGGCGGCTTCAGTGTTGGCTGCAACATCATCACCGGCAGACTCAACAGCAGCTTCAGTGTTTTCTTCTGTTTGTTGGCTACACGCAGTGATAGCAAAAGTACCAGCAAGTACGCTAGCAAGTAGCAAATGACGTTTTAACATAATAAACCTCTCGTAAATAAAGCATGTCAAAATAGATGATTGCGCTATTTTATAGAGTGCAAATAAGACATGCAATAATAATTTTTAGTGTATAAACAAATAAATACGACTTAATAATAATCGGCGGCCATCAATACCAAAAACCTTTTATACAAATCGTACAAACGCTTAAATAAACGCGCTATCAAACAAATATGGTATCCGCCAGCCTTTTTAGGCCAACCATACCAACTGTATATATGCAGGCATCATCGACGACCATCCTCTTATTTCCACAGCCTACCTTAGATGATTCACCATGGTTGTACGTCTAGTGTTACTAACGTACTAAGTAACGTTAAAGGTTTACGCCTCTATTTGCAGAGCAGCAACTGCAGGCAGCACCTTACCTTCGACGAACTCTAAGAAAGCGCCGCCACCTGTAGACATATAACTGACGCCATCCGCCACTTGATATTTATCAATGGCAGCTAGCGTATCACCGCCGCCTGCGATAGAAAACCCAGCACTGTCTTTGACCGCTGCGGCCAATATCTGCGTACCTTGCCCAAAAGCGTCCACTTCAAAAACTCCAACTGGACCATTCCATAAAATGGTCTTGGCATTAATGATAGCCTCAGCCAATTGCTCAGCGCTTTTTGGGGAGATGTCCAATATCATGTCGTTGTCGCCGATAGCATCGACGGACTTAATAGTCGCAGTGGCTTTTTGTAATGAACCAGTAAAGTCGGCAAAGTAGATATCGTCTTTATCGGCCACCACTACAAACTCAGGCAATAAAATCTCAGTTTTGCTCATAATGTCGCGAGCACTATCGATCAAATCCGCTTCATACAATGACGCTCCAACGCTATAGCCTTGCGCCGCCAAAAACGTATTGGCAATACCGCCACCAACGATGATTTGGCTACATACCTCAGCTAAGCTATGCAGCACTTCAAGCTTGGTCGATACCTTTGAGCCACCCACGATAGCCAGCATTGGCTGAGCTGGTGTCTCTAACGCCAAACTTAACGCATCAAGCTCTGCGGCCAACAACGGTCCTGCACAGACCTTCTTGCCTGCTTGGCGCATGGCTTGAGTGACGCCCTCTGTCGATGCCTGCGCGCGATGCGCGGTACCAAAAGCATCCATCACAAACACATCGCACAAATCTGCGTATTTTTTTGCCAAAGCGGCTTCGTTTTTCTTCTCGCCTTTGTTAAAACGGACGTTTTCTAGTAGTACCACTTCACCCGCTTTGATAGACACGCCTTGAGTCAGATAGTCAGTGTCTAAACGCACAGGCGCAGCCAGTTTGTCGCTCAGATAGTCAGCGACAGGTGCCAATGAATAAATGGCTTCAGGGCTGCCTTCGGTTGGCCGCCCAAGATGCGAGCAGACAATCACAGCCGCACCTTTTTCTAGCGCCATCTTGATGGTAGGTAAGCTTGCTTGTAGGCGCGCATCACTGCTGACTTTGCCGTCTTTGATTGGCACGTTTAAGTCTTCTCGAATCAACACAACCTTGTCCGTTAAGCTCAGCTCACTCATACGCAAAAAATTCATTAACTGCTCCTATACATCATCTATTGTTAATCTACAGTGGACTGCTTGATAAGTCCTACCACCACATACTTATGGTCAATCCTAAATAAAACTGACACCAACGATACGATGCCGCACTATGCCGACTGAATGGTACCGCTCAAGCCGATCAAAAATACCCTAGTAAGAATTTGTGGCGGTGTATTCTAGCAGTTTTCTGCCACACTCTCCTATCAAAGCGTGGATTAAATATTACTCAGCAGACAATCAAACAAAACCGGCTTGACAAACTGATGATGAAAATCAGCATTTCATAAAACCAGTAACATTTCGTGGTGGTACTCATGGATTGCACTGGCTATGATGAATCTACACTACGATAACCTTAGACTAGGCTAGAATAAATGCAGGCTCTGACAAACACAGGCACTAGCCTAATATTTTAGTGAATAATAACAACAAATTACTAGGAGAAAACCATGAGTATCGATCTAAAAACAGCAAAACAAGACCTATTAAAACTCAAAAAAGAGTATGAAACTCGCATCGACAAAATCGAAGAGCATATCCAAAACCCACAGGACGACCTCAACGAGCATTGGGAAGACCAAGCCATCTCATACCGTCAAAACGACATGCGAAAAAACCTCATGGCTGAGGCGCGCCAAAGCCTAATCTATGTAGAAAACGCACTAAGCCGTATCGAAAACGGCACTTATGGAGAGTGCGAAGTATGCGGCGAGGCAATCGAAGAGCAGCGCCTAGAAGCCCTGCCCTATGCTACGCTCTGTATGCAGCATGCCAAATAGCGAATTGCTTTTGACTTATCCTTGTGGCTTATTTCGTCTTGTGCTTTATATAGTTAACCTACTTTAGGGCGACTTTATATTGGATTGACGATACTTGGTCATCAGGCTTTTACATCACTGGCAGCGGTATGCCACTTTGCAAATGCTTGCTGCCACTGCTGACAACGAGGTGCTATCTGCGCAACAGGCAGATCCATAATATCTCCAACGACAGCCACATATTTGATAGGCAGACCTGCCAGCGCGCCGACATTCTCAGCACTTAACCCGCCTATCACGCAGATATCGATGCCTTGCTGGCAGCCTTCTTTTAGCTGCTGGTGCGAGATGGTATCGGCTTTGGGCTTGGTCGTAGAAGCAAAAACAGCACCCATGGCCGCATAGTCTGCGCCTTGCTGCTTGGCTTCTTTGACCAGCGCCACTTGTCCATGGCACGTACGACCGATAATCTGATCCGGACTTATTTGGCGCTTGGCATCGACCATCTTTCCATCTTGCTGACCTAGGTGTACCCCGACACCGAGCTTGGCCGCCAGCGCACTATCATCATTGATCACGACTGGTACCTGATATCTGCGTGCCAGCTCGACGATTTGCTTGGCTTCTGCCAACAGTGTTGCCGCGCCATCTGGCAGTGCCGCTGTTTTTTTACGGCGTACTTGCAGCAGACCGACCAGCCCTGTTGCCAGCGCAGCCTCTAGCTTTTGATAGAGTTGCTCAAACTCATCATCGTTGGTCAGTAAATAAAGCTGAGGTACGACAGCCGATTGCAAGTGATTCATACCACGAGTATCCTTTTTGATATAAAAAAGGCCGTTATATGATATAACAGCCTTTTGAATTATTTTACCTGTCTATTTTTGATCTATATACTTGTGTTTGTGCATTTGTATAGTGACATCAGTGTCATTCGCACTTATACAGTACGACGCGTGGCCAAGCTGTTTAAGATATTCTTTGCATCGCCCCAGCGCGTGGCTGAGCTGTTTGCGCCCAAAATAACGATAATGGCTGGGCGGTTATTGACTCGTGTTTCCATGACCACACAGCGTCCCGCTTCATTGATAAAGCCGGTCTTTGAGATACCAATAGGATAGCTACCCTCACGTACTAAGCTGCTGGTATTATTGGCTTTATATGTGCGGTTGCCGCGAGAGTAATTAGTTACAAAGAAATCATAGCTTTTGGTGGTGGAGAAGCGGCGAATCACATCGTAGTTACCCGCAGCGCGTACCATCTTGACCAAATCCTTTGATGAAGCCACATTACGCTTGTCGAGACCCGTTGGATCACCAAAAAAGGCAGTCGTCATACCCAGGTCTTGCGCTTTGCGGTTCATCGCTCGCATAAAGGCACTATAGCCGCCTGGATAGTTACGCGCTAGACTCTTTGCCGCTGGGTTTTCTGATTTCATCAAGGCCATGAGTAGCATTTCGGCACGGTTTAGGCGATCTCCTACTTTTAGACGAGAGCTTGCACGTTTAGGACCGACAAAGTCTTCTGCGTCTAAGGTAAGCTCTTCACGCATATCAAGACCGGCATCTAGTACCACCATCGCGGTCATGACCTTGGTAATACTCGCCATTGGACGGGCAATATCCGCGTCTTTTTCGTAGATAGATTCGCCTGTTTCGGCATCGATCACAGCCACGCTACGCGAGTCTGTACTGATCGGAATCATATCACTACTGCCGAAGGCGCCGCGATAGGTGGTGTTGTAGCGATTGCTACTGGTATAGCTATTATTGCTGCTGCCAAAACTGTTAGCATTGGTGATATTGGTAGTGCCATAACCGTTATCGACTTTTTTGATAGCAGAGCCCGTCGACTTGTACATAATCTTACGGGCTTCAGATAGGCTATCGGCACCGCCCCAGCTGATACGCGCGCTAGATTCTGTATCAGCGCTACCATTAATCGTAAGTGCAGCTTGTGCCACACCACCCAAACTCAGTGAAATCATGGCAGCGATTAGTTGCTGTTTGGTTAATGGTAGTTGCTTCATTGTGCCTCCTGCTGTCGCTATCACGTCAGATACATACGATCTGACGCCAAAAACGTTCATAGCGTTTATGAATAGGTTTGTAAGTACTCGTATAGAGTTTTTGTATTTTTAGTGTATCATGGTTTGCTTTCAAGTTTAATGTATCAAGCTGATTTAATGGTTTATTTTGTCTCAATTCAAATTTTGCTACAACCACTTTATATTATAGAAACATTGGTTCACATTTTAGCAATATACCTTAACCCAAAGCATGGCAACTATTCAAAGTTTGATATATTAAACAACCACATCCATATAATATATGAGCAGTATTTTACATCGTCAAAAACTAAAAAATAATTTAGACAGTTTTTTGTCTGTGGTTTATGCTAGGCAACATCCCTTCTTCTGACAAATAGTAAAGAGTATAGTGATGATTAAAGTATTGGTAGTCGATGATCATGATTTGGTACGTATGGGTATCAGCCGTATGTTGTCAGACAGTGCGGATATTGAAGTGGTTGGTGAGGCCGATAGCGGCGACATGGCGATCAAAATGGCCAAGCAGCTGCACCCTGATGTGGTGTTACTCGATGTCAATATGCCCAATATTGGTGGGCTTGAAGCCACCAAACGATTGGTTCAGCTAGACATGGGGATCAAGATTTTGGCGGTCAGCAGTATGTCGGCGCAGCCTTATCCTTCTATGCTGATAAAAGCGGGGGTCAACGGTTATATCACCAAAGGCACACCCTTAGACGAGATGATACGGGCGGTAAAAAAAGTCTATCAAGGAGGTCGCTATTTTAGCCAAGATGTCGCAGAGCAGCTAGCAGACGTTTTGCTATCAGACAATGCCAGCTCGCCCTTTGATTTGCTCAGTGATCGCGAAAAACAAGTGGCGATGATGGTCGTCAACTGCCAAAGCCCGCAGCAAATCGCGGATCAGCTGTTTGTCAGTGTCAAAACCATCAATACGTATCGCTACCGTATCTATGAAAAAGTCGGGGTCGATAGCGATGTCAAACTGACACATTTAGCGATTCGTCATGGTCTGATTCAGCCATAATCTTTGCCTACTTGTCTGCTCAGTAAGTCAACCAGCTAAGCCAGACAGCACTGTAAGTCAGCAAGTAATGATTGTCCCATGACGGTAAATTTATGAAACCTGCTATTCGTTTTGTCTCGGCCATCACCCGCTCAGCGCCCCCCAATGACACCTTGCCATTGCCGCAGCTGCGTAAACTAGGACTTATTTATAGCAGTTATCGCTTTGCTGTGAGCTTGTTTTCTATGCTCATGGTCTATATTACCGCACGTGCTGATAGTGGCGCGTCTTTGCCCAGTTTTTTGCAACAAACCACCCTGAGCTTTTATGTACTGCTTAGCATGATATTGCTCGGTTTGTTTTATGTGGTCAACAAACACATGCGCCAGCAGCTGGCCTTCGGCTTGGCTTTAGATGTCATCATCTTAAGCTTGCTGCTTTATACCGCAGGTGCGCCTGATTTACAGCTGACCATGCTATATATGGTAGTGGTAGCGGCAAGCTTTATGCTACTTCACAGCTCTCAAGCATTGATCATCACCTTACTGGCGATTATTTTTGTTATTTATCAGCAGTTCTTTTATGCCATTGCCAATAGTATGAGCTTGACCAACTTAGGCGATGCACTGCTGATGTCTGCCAGTTTTTTGGCGGTGGGAGGCTTGAGCTGGTCTATCTCGCAGCGCCTAGTGCAGTTAGAAAAAGTGGCCGCCCGTCATGCCAAGGAAGTCGAGCGCCTAAATGTCATCAACCAAGAAGTCATCACTCAAATGGTCAATGGCGTTATTGTCATCGATAAGACGCATATTGTGCTGGCTAATCTTGCCGCGTATCAGCTGCTCAGTATCCCTCATCGTCCGTCACCTACCTTACCCACTACCAGTAAAAGTCGTACGCCAAATGATAGGCGTAGGCTCGATAGCGCATCTACCGCCCAGTTAGTAGATTTTGAGGAGCAACTTGACGAGCAGCATCCACAGCTGCTTCAAGCCTGCTTGACGGTCGCAGCAGGACAGTCGCGTACCTTTACTTATGACTTACCTGCCGTGGCCAATGTATCGGTGTTTGGCAAACTACGTGTACAGATTATCCCTCTAAAAGACGGCAGCAAACTGGTCATGCTTGAAGATTTGCGCCGTGAGCAAGCCAACGCTCAGCAGCTAAAACTGGCGTCTTTAGGACAGCTGACGGCCAGTATTGCTCATGAGATTAGAAACCCGCTGGCCACCATCTCACAAGCCAGCCAGTTGCTCATGGAGGACGTCGTAGAAAGCTGTCACCCACCAGCAAATAACGTGACAAGCCTTGCATCTGATACTGATGAACACATCGCAGCCAATCATGAGCTGTATAAAATGATATTTTCGCAGACCAAACGCGTCAATCGTATTATAGAAGACATCCTAAAGCTGTCGCGGCAGCAGCAAGCAAACCAGCAGCCCATTGTGCTTGCCGAATGGATGCCTGCGTTTTTAGAAAACCATTTTCAGGGGCATGACGTGTTTTTGCGCGTTAAGACCCAGCCGACTATTTCCTTTGACACCCACCAACTAGAGCAAGTATTGATCAACTTAATCAACAATGGTTTGCGTCATAGTAGCTACGCCCACCCTCATGCCTTTGTGGAAATCGAGATTTATTGTGCAGATAACGATGTTATAATCGATATTTTAGATGGTGGTACTGGGGTCCGCGAGCATGACTTACCGCACCTGTTTAATCCGTTTTTTACCACAGATCAAGCAGGAACAGGACTTGGATTGTATCTATCACAAGCCTTTTGCGAAGCCAATCAAGCCCGCCTGCTATATGTGCCTGAACACACAAAAACCTGCTTTCGCCTCATCGCACCTGCCATCAATGCCCGCATCCATGTATAAAACGCATTGGTACGACCTTACTATTTGTGTACCAATACCGCACTGATAAGTTCAGCATTTGTAAGTACTTAACTGCAATTGTGATAGATGCTTTGATAATTTTTCGCTACCGAATACGATGAGATGATTTATGACAAAAACCGCGCTAGTCGTTGATGATGAAGCAGATCTGTGCCGATTAATGCAAATCACTTTAACCAAGATGGGCATCAAAAGTGATGTGGCTTATACATTGTCACAAGCCAGAGGCTACTGGCAAGAGCGCGAGTATGACTTTTGCTTAACGGATCTTAAGCTTCCTGACGGCTCAGGTCTGGAGCTGGTCAAAGAAATTAGTGGCAACACCAACACGCCCATTGCCGTTATTACCGCGCACGGTAGTATGGATTTGGCCATCGAAGCCCTCAAGCTTGGCGCTTTTGATTTTGTCAATAAACCACTTGAGCTGCCGCGCCTGCGCCAACTGGTCGAAAATGCCCTTAAAGTCACTCACCAAGGTGACGACCCCGAGGCCGCGCCTGAGTGTACCCCTGAGCAAAAACTCCTCGATAGCAGGCTGATCGGCGACTCAGCGGTGATGCTACCACTGAAAAACACCATTTTAAAACTGGCGCGCTCGCAAGCCCCAGTTTTTTTATCAGGGGCATCGGGTACGGGCAAGGAAGTGGTCGCCAGACTGATTCATGACCTCAGTCCACGCCGTGATGGTAGATTTGTACCTGTGAATTGCGGCGCCATACCCTCCGAGCTGATGGAGTCGGAGTTTTTTGGCCACAAAAAAGGCAGCTTCACGGGCGCGGTCGCTGACAAACAAGGCCTGTTTCAGCAAGCCAATGGCGGGACTTTATTTTTAGATGAAGTGGCTGACTTGCCGCTAGCAATGCAGGTCAAACTACTGCGCGCTATTCAAGAAAAAACGGTGAGAGCCATCGGTGACACCAAAGAGATACCTGTCGATATTCGCATATTGTCTGCAACTCATAAAGATTTGTCCCAGCTGGTGCAAGCTGGCACGTTTCGCCAAGATCTCTACTATCGTATCAACGTCATTGAATTAAAACTACCGACGCTCAACGCGCGCCGTGATGACATACCTGTACTAGCGACACACTTTTTGGCCTTGATCGCTGAAGAGTGGCAATTGGAGACGCCGCCCTCACTGACGGCAGCCGCCTGTGAGCGTTTGCAACATCACGACTTTGCAGGCAACGTGCGCGAGCTGCGTAACCTGCTTGAGCGTGCAGTAACCCTAGCAGAAACGCCAAATATCGATGTCAACCATTTGGGCCTGCCTGCGTTGACGCCGACGGATACAGAGCCGCAAGCGATGAGCTCAGTTATGCAAGACGCAGCACCAACAGCTGAAACATCTGCCGCCCACACCCACCCTGCTTCAGCAGACACGCTTTTGCCAAACAGCCTATCTGGACAAATGGCGCCTATAGACAGTTCAGCAGCACACGATGCGAAAGGTAAACCTGTCCAAGCCTCACCTTCGGACAGTAATTTGCATCCTTACCGCACCCATATTCAGCACTACCCTTCTGTGATCAAAGGCGCGGCTGCCAATTACCCAAAAACAGCGCAGGGCGACAGCGCCGAAAACATAAAAACAGATAAAGAGCTAGCAGCGACTCATCAAACCGCACAAGCACCAAACGAGACAACAAATATCAACGAGGCAGGCTTGCCCGCCCAAGGCTTAGAGCATTATTTACAAGCGCAAGAAAAACAGCTGATCATCACCGCACTAAAGCAAACAGGCTGGAATAAAACCCAAGCCGCTGAACTGCTGGGCACGACTTTTCGCTCTTTACGTTACCGCATGAAAAAACTAGAAATCGATGAAGACCAGCTTGAATAAGGACCAGAGATGATCTATGGCATGGGCGACCATTATATGACCTAGATCGGGCTCACTGTGCGCTGTTGGGCTTTCGGACAAAACGAACGCCTGACGTTAAGGCGCGCTCTTTGACCAGCTCAAGAGCCTGCTGTCGCCACGTGCTCTCATTTCCAGAGAGCATCACATCAGGTGTCACCCCGATCTCATCTATCTTTTGACCCGTGGCGGTCATATAGTTGGCGACCGTCAGTTTGACCGCTTGCTCATCGTTTAGCGGAATCACCGACTGTACCGATCCTTTACCATAGCTGACCTCCCCAAGGATAGTGGCGCGCTGCTGCGCCTGCAGGCTACTGGCAAGCACCTCGGCCGCCGAAGCCGAGTAGCGATTTTGTAACACCACCATAGGTAAAGGCTTAAGGATGGCCTCACCTGTCGTGGACAGCACGCGCGGCTCGTTTTGGCGCGCTTGTACCTGCACCACATCAGTATCATTCATGAACAGACTGGCGACATTCACCGCCGAGGTAAGCACGCCGCCTGGATTGTCACGTAGATCCAACAAAATGCCTGAAACCGGCGCGTCTAGATTGATCAAACCTTCAAGCAGCCTGTCACGACTATCGTTTTGAAAGGCTGGTAGCCTAACCACCGCAATACCATCGACCAGCTCTATCTCAATGGTTTGCGGATGGCTGTTATTTCGCTGCAAAGTGGTAGTGTGCTTACGGCGACCCGCTTTAGAAGTCACCACATCTACTTGCGTGCCAGCGATACCCGTCAGCAGTTGCTCAACGTCGTTGGTTTGGCGATTTTCATCAAGCTTAAACTCACCCACCTGATGCAAATAATCGCCGACTGTGATGCCTTTTTTGTCAGCAGGTGAGTCATCGATGACCTCTGTGATGACCCAGTAGCCTTCTTGTGGCTGATAGCTGACCTTGATACCGACATCGCCTACGTCGCCTTCGGTAAAGGCGCGCAGGTTTTCATAAGCCTCAGCATCCAAAAACTCAGCATGACTATCGAGCTTGGTCAACATACCGCTCATGGCATTATTAAACAGCGTCTCGTCGTTGACCGCATCGACATACTCACGGCGCACCAAATCGACCACAGCGACAAAGGTCTTGAGCGTCTCAGGAGAAATGGCATTCAATGACACATGCGCAACCTCCGGCGGTATCGCGGTATCGATTACCTCGGCCTCGTCATTGAGCACGCTTTCATCGGCAACGCTATCTATCGAGTCATCGATGTCGTCGGCTGCCTCTAGCATGTCGGCGATATCTGATAGATTGTCTTCTGCAGGATCTATCTCATCTGTATTTAAGCCAATCAGTTGCAGCTTCTGCGCCGAATGATGACTGGGAGCTGCGGCCGCTTGAGAGAAATGGACACCGACCAGCCCTAGCAGCGCTGCCATAAAGACAGGCTTACATACAGCAGGCGTGCTGGATACACGTCTGCTATCGCGATTGATTTTTTTGATGAGAAAAGAGCGTATGGAATAAATAGGACGCATAAAATACTCGTATTAATCATAAAATATCGTAATTTTTATTATAAAAATATCTGTGATGGCGACTTTATAAAATAGCATCAAGAGCAGAGCTAAGACTAGTAGTGTATTGCAAGTCCTCAGTATGTGAATCGTTAACTGTCATTGGTAGACTGCGGTCGTGGCAATAACAAAAATGCCTAAAAATATAGCAAAAAAAAGGAGAGACAATCATGATCTCTCCTTATAATATGGCGGTACAACGTCTGTCTGTCCTTATCGTACCATAGCCATATTACCGCTACAGCACAACTCACAGCATAGCCACAGTATCGTCATTCACCGCAATGATCATACGCCGCTACTCATGAGGGTGGCGTATGATCATAAAACAGGCTTACGACGCTGGAACCAGCAAGCTCTTACCCGTCATTTCAGCTGGTGCATCTACGTTCATCAGGGTCAAAATTGTCGGAGCGATATCGCTGAGTTTACCCCCACTGCGCACCGTGAATTTTTGCTCGCCGATATAAATCAGGGGTACCAACTCGGTGGTATGCTGAGTATGCACCTGCCCACTTTCATAGTCCTGCATTTGCTCACAGTTGCCATGATCAGCAGTGATCAGCATATCGCCGCCAGCCGCGCGCACAGCAGTCTCAAGACGACCGATACAAACATCGAGCGCCTCTACCGCTTTTACCGCTGCATCAAAGATGCCCGTGTGCCCGACCATATCACCATTGGCATAGTTGACCACTAACACATCATACTGGCCAGACTCAATCGCCTCGACCAGCTTATCCGTCACTTCAGGGGCGCTCATTTCAGGCTTCAGATCATAAGTGGCCACATCAGGTGATGGTACTAGGATACGGGTCTCGCCTTCATACTCCTCTTCGCGGCCACCACTAAAGAAAAACGTCACATGAGCATATTTTTCTGTTTCGGCGATACGTAGCTGCGTCTTGCCGATATTTTGTAAATACTCGCCAAGGGTGTTGGTCAATGAGGTGGGATGATAAGCGATGCTGGTGTGAGGGTTATCAGCCAGCACATCAGAGTATTTGGTCAACATGACAAAGGCGGCCAGCTTTGGCTGTTTTTGACGGGCAAACCCTGAAAACTCATGATCTGGCAGCACAAACGCTTGGGTAAGCTCGCGAGCACGATCAGCGCGAAAGTTCATAAAGATCAGCGCGTCATTGTCTTCAACTGTATAAGGCACTTCATCACGGCCAATCACGGTCGTCGGGCTGACAAACTCATCCGTCTCGCGCGCTTTATAAGCGGCTTGTACAGCGCCATCGGCACGCGTGGCCAAGCGATCAGCTTTGCCTTCAGTGATCAACTCGTAGGCTTTTTGGACGCGCTCCCAGCGATTGTCACGGTCCATGGCATAATAACGCCCAATGATACTGGCAATCTGTACGCGGCCACCTTCGTAGTGGGCATTGAGCTTACCGATATGGTCACGTAAGCGATCGATATACTTGTCAGCAGACTTAGGCGGCGTATCGCGGCCATCTAAAAAACAATGCACAAAGACGTTTTTGGCACCATGCACCAGTGCTGAATGACACATCGCTTCGATATGATCTTGATGCGAGTGCACCCCGCCATCAGAGAGCAAGCCCATGATATGCACATTACCGCCCAAGTCGTTTGCCGCTTTTACCGCATCGACCAGCGCTTGATTTTTATAAAACTCACGGTTGGCCAACTCGTTTGAGATACGCGTTGAGTCTTGATAAAGGACGCGGCCAGCACCGAGGTTCATATGTCCCACTTCTGAGTTGCCAAACTGACCATCTGGTAAGCCCACATCTTCTCCAGAGGCAGAGATCAGGCCATGTGGGTATTGCTGATAAATTTTATCCAAGTTTGGCATATTAGCCGCAGCAATGGCATTGTCCTTATCTTCTTCACGATGACCAAAGCCGTCCAATATCATCAAAACATGCGGTGTTTTTTTGTTTTGTCCGCCGTTTTTGTCATTAAGTTGTGCCTGATTGTCATCGATAGACTCTGATGGTTGCTGGTTCGTGGTCATATATTACCGCTCCTCAAGTGAATGAACGCCTATAATGCTGTCTTAGGGTGTTGAAAGCCCTCTATATTAGCACATATCTGAAAATTGCTGAAAAACTGACAAATTTTCACTACGTATCAATCTGTAATTGCTACTTGCAATCATACTTTTCATTGGTTAAGATGAAACTATTCTGAAGTGTTGGCTAGTAGATGTTTATTCCCTGAGCCGATAATGCTTTACTAGGATGTGGTACCTATTGCCTCATTGTGTATGCCTGCACCGCTTGCGGTGTATCAGGAAACCTGCAGAGGCAGTGACGCATCCGCCCTGAACTTCACGGTTCATGGGTCACCATCTTGCGGCGGCACTTCGGTTGTTCTATTCGGTCTTCTCTTTATTTTATCGCTTGTAAAATACAAAGGATAAATAAAACATCAAGACCAGCAAAAAGCCCCTTTCGCTCATCACGAAAGGGGCTTTTTGCTATCTGCTTTACGGCTTACTATGATTCATCATTGGCAGACTTGGTGATTTTTTTCACATCTTTAGGCACGCTTTTGGCTGTACCATCTACGGTGGTATGCTGTTTAAAGACATCGCCAAACGGGTTTTGCGACTGCTGACCAAAGGGGTTTTGACCACCCATACCACCTGCACCGCCAAACGGGTTTTGGCCGCCCATGCCACCAAATGGGTTTTGACCGCCCATCTGTCCACCCATTTGTTTTGCCATCATTTCCATCATTTTTTGCTGGTTATTCATGACATAGTTGTTGGCCGCATCTTTCAGCTTTTTTTGTACAGGCGGTAACACAACCAATAACGCTAGTAAATCACTGAGTACCCCTGGTATCAGTAATAAAATACCGGCTGCCGCCATCGCCACACTCTTTAGCATGGTAGACTCTTGCGGGCGCATCGCTGGATTCATCATGCCACCTGCTTTCATCTGCTGCGCCATCGGGTTGAGCGCGGCCATACCTTTGCGCATCAGTGACACACCGATGACAGCGGCGATGATAAACCACATAAATACCCACCAGCCACTCATAAACTGAGCAAGCAAGTACCACAGCAGCATCTCAATAATAAACCAAACAATGGCGATACCAACGATCTGACCCATAAAGTGTCGTCCTATAAAATAAAAACCAATAAATAAAGCGCCATACAAATTAAGATGGCTAACATATGATGTATATGGGGATTGATTGCTATACTATCAAACTTATAGCGGATTTTTAAGATATAAAACAAAATGTAAGTAAGACGGAATACTATGGCAATTATTATTGGGATTGACCCAGGCTCGCGTATGACCGGTTATGGCATCGTGCAACAAACCGGCGACAAATTGACCTATATCGATGCAGGCACCATTCGCACAGATACCAAGGAGATGCCTGAGCGCTTAAAGCGGATTTTTAATGGGTTAACGCGTATTACTCAGCACCATCTAAAATATACTGACGAGCCAATTCATACGGCAATCGAACAAGTGTTTATGGCTGAGAACCCAGACTCAGCGCTGAAGCTCGGCCAAGCCCGCGGTGCCGCTATCGCCGCGATGGTAGCACTAGACTTAGAGGTATCAGAGTACACCGCCCGTCAGATCAAGCAGGCGGTTTGCGGCTATGGCGCAGCGGCCAAAGAGCAAGTACAGGAGATGGTATGCCGTATACTATCATTAGACGTCGTGCCACAGCAAGATGCCGCCGACGGCCTTGCTTGTGCGATTTGTCATGCCCACTCCAGCCATTCGATGAACAAACTGATATTAAACAGCGCCATGCGCGGGCGCGGCAGCTCCAAGAAAAAAGGCCGCTGGCGGCTGACAGAGGAAGACTTGGGCAATTTACGCTAGGTCATCAAACTACTTGTCTGAAAATCATCAGACATAAAAAAACACGCGTCATTTGAACGCGTGTTTTTTTAAATCACTTTGGCTATCTAGCCCTCGTTTTAAATAACCAAAACGACCAACCAACTTACTCGAGTAACCCTACTCTACCACGCTACTTTCTATCACGGCATCGAGTACATAAGCGTATTCTTCACCTTTGACTTCTGCATCTTCGGCATCCAACTGATAGCGCTGGAGACGCAGCACTTCATCATGCTTACCGTCATGCTGATAGCCTTCGATTTCGCCCGTGAACGCAGCCCATTTACCTTCACTGGTCTTGATGCCTTGATCATCATAAGTGATGGGTTTGACTTGTAAACACTGCTGCGTCCCGTCGGCGGTGCAAGGGGCTTTTTTGGCATTGACGGCCCAAAAGATGGTTTTTCCTTTGCTATTATATTTCGCCTGTGAGGTTAGCCGACCTTTCCAAGTCAACGTCACCTCATCGCTGGTCACTTGTGTGAGTAAGGGCCGCTCATCGGTCGTCACGCTCAGCTCACTCGTACCCTGCATCAAGGTATTCAGACGATTTTCAGCCTCATTGAGATCTTGGCAGAGCATTTGTGTACTCATGCTCTCTTCGGTGGTCAACGTATTACCTTGCAGCTGATAAACCGCGCTCATAGCATTGCAGCCAACGCTATAACTCAAAGTGTCCTGACCTTGGTTTTGATTAAACAGTAGTGTTACTTGGTCTTTGATATCAGTCAGCACAGACATCGAGGGCACACTACCAGCATTCTGGATATCCGATAGCGTCCAACGGTAGCGCGACAGGTTTGCGATCATTTTTTGCTCTGCCGTCAGCTCATCATCATGGCCATCGTCTGTATCCGTATTCTCTACATTCATCTCGTCTATTAGAGTATCGCCATCTGTCTGACTGGTTGCCGCCGCTTCGTGACTATCCACCGTGTCGCCATCAGCAGGCGCAGTGGATTTTTGACAAGCGCTCAGCGCTAGGCTTGCTACTAGCATGCTTGGTAATAGCAGCCATTTTGAAGCGGGTTTTGCGGTTTTACTTACCATACAACGTACCTCTTAGTAAGCTTGGTTTCTTTTCTTGTATAAAACAGATGTGGCCAAAAAACTGTCAAATATCATTTAAGCTCTATTACAAAACTTTTTATGCAACGTTTGGAAACTTAAGACAGATTGCCCACTATAACGCTGAGTCTATGACACTATGTAATAAAATGTTTATTTTTATTACATCTTTTAAAAAAAGTTCCCAAATCTTTTTTTTAGTGCTAGGAGGCGTGAGTTACTATCTTGCAGCTTTTATCTCGGCTTGATTATAACGCCTTACTCACACTGAATAAAAAAACAGCCAATCATAAGATAGGCTGTTTTAATTGAATATAAGCTGTCAGCAGTTGAAGAGTTAACTAAGTAGCTGGTTAAGGAAAAACGTAAGAAGTACGTAGCCGACTATGTATCAATCTCTCGTGTCCATCTCTCGTCACTTACTGTCATCTACGGGCTTGGCTTTTGCCATATTTTTGATACTAAACTGCTCATTCATTTTTTGATAAAAACGCGCTAGGTTTTCACCTTGCTCGCTTGGGTCGACTTTAAGTATTTTGCCAAAATCCAATCCCAAATACAGCACAATATCAGCAAAGCTTAACTGCTCACCCACGAGATAGTCGCGACCTGCTAAAGCGTTCTCAAAATAGCCCATGGCTTTGGTAGCACGGGCGATAGATGGCTGGACAAACTCAGGAACTTGCTCGACGCGCTGAGCCTTGGAAGGATGACTGTGCTGAAACGCCAGCATTAGGTTGTACAACACCTCAAGCTCAGCGATGCGGCGCATGGCGCAAACTTGCGCACGCTGTACCACATCATTCCCCATCACTGAGCGCTCGCCATAGACGCGGTCTAGATACTCACAGACCGCTTGTGAGTCATTAAGCACCGTCCCATCGTCTAAGGTCAAGACCGGTACCGTCTGCATAGGATTGATCTTGGTAAATTCCGCCGACATCTGCTCGTTGGCTGCAAAGTCGATATCTATCACATCGACGTCATCCATGTCATCGACATCAATCCCTTTTGACGCCAAGAGTATCAAAGCTTTACGCGGGTTTGGGGCAGTACGAGTAACGTATAGTTTTTTCATAGTAAACTCCTTGTAAAATAAACAGATAACGATTCAGCCCTGCCAGCCATTATTATAATAAGTAATGAGCATTGCTGATTAATAAACGCATGGTTCTTTTATTTAGAATAGACTCTATACCATAGTTATAGCCTACTCGGCGCATCATAGCAAAGCTTTCTTGTGTTCTGCTGAGGCAGAGTCCTAAAGCAAGATAAATATGACGATTGAGATATAAAAAAAGCCTCACAACTATACGTCGTGAGGCTTTGTATCATGCAACTTGCCATTCACTGCCACTTATTTATTAGGGGCAGGTGTGGTACGTAGATATGGCTTAATTTCTGTATGGCCTTTTGGATAGTTGGCAGGGATGTCTTCGTTTTTGACACTTGGCGGAATGATCACATCGTCGCCATCTTTCCAGTCGACTGGCGTGGCAACATTATATTCATCAGACAACTGTAGCGCATCGATGACCCGAACGATTTCATCAAAGTTACGACCACAGCTGGCTGGATAGGTCAGGGTCAGACGTACTTTTTTGTTTGGATCAATGATAAACACACTGCGAACTGTCGCGGTGTTATCAGCATTTGGGTGAATCATGTCATACAAGTCCGCAACCGTGCGATCAGAGTCTGCAATGATAGGGAAGTTCACCGCAGTGCCTTGTGTCTCTTCGATGTCGCCGACCCAGCCTTTGTGATATTCTAAGCCGTCCACTGATAAAGCAATCGGCTTGACATTGCGTTTTTGGAACTCACCGCCCAATGCAGCGGTGCGGCCAAGCTCAGTGGTACAAACTGGCGTATAGTCGGCAGGATGCGAAAACAATACCACCCAGCTATCGCCCGCCCAATCATAAAAATTAATATCACCCTCTGTGGTGGTTGCATCAAAGTTTGGTGCGGTGTCGCCTAAACGTAAATGTGCCATACTAAATTCCTTATTTATATGAATGATGAGCGCTGAGCTTACTGTCTTATGCGCTCTATTATTATAAACCGATTGTTACAATTTGCGAGACGGTTTGATCATTTGCTTATCCCGTCTAGTGCATCAATAAAAACTCACTTTATAGTACCAAACTGGTTATGAATGTCTTGTGACGGATTGTAATTCGCTTATTCCATTTATCACTAAGCAAACCGGTATATAGGTAGCATAGCGCATTAAACCACCATGCCTGTATCCCACAAGCAAAATTCATGAAAAACCCACCCCTAGCGCACTAGAGATGGGTCAGTATAAAAGGGCAATGATTTGACATAATAATTTGACATTAAGCTCTAAGGGCAAGCTCAAAGGCTATGCATTAAGCTGGCTTATAACTGTCGCGTAAGCTGACGATTTGGTTAAATACCGGCTTGTCACTGGTGTGCTCTTCGCTATCGGCGATAAAGTAGCCTTCACGCTCAAACTGAAAGCGCGTACCCGCGTCGCTATTGGCCAATGACGGCTCAACCACTGCTGCAAGCTCAGTCAATGAATTGGGATTGAGCACTTGATGCACATCACTGGCGCTACCTGGGTCCTCGACACTAAATAGCTGCTCATACATACGCACGGTCGCAGGCACGCCAAGGCTGGCTGACACCCAATGAATCACGCCTTTGACTTTGCGGCCTTCAGGGTTGTTGCCCAATGTCGCAGGATCAATCGTCGCTTTTAGCTCGGTCACATTGCCAGCATCGTCCGTAATGTGCTCAGTCACGGCCAGCACATAGGTGTTACGCAGGCGGATTTCTGGCTTTGCTGGTGACAGGCGCTTATAACCGGCTGGCGGCTCAATCTCATAGTCGTCTTGGTCGATATAAAGGGTTTCGGTAAATGGAATCTCACGCTCACCCATATCGACGTTAGGATGTTTTGGCTGCTTGAGCCATAGAGTCTGAGCGTCTTCATCCCAGCGCGCATTGACGCTATCGGCCTTTTGTGACTCCCAGCTGCTAACCGCTTCATAGAAGTTAGTAATCGTCACTTTTAACGGCTTAAGCACCGCCATGCCGCGCGCGGTCGTCGTCTCGAGTGATTGACGAATGCTAAATTCTAATAGACGAAAATCAACAACGCTGTCGACTTTGGTCACGCCAACGCGCTCACAAAAATCGCGCAGACCCTCTGGCGTATAACCACGGCGGCGCATGCCTGCGATGGTCGGCATACGCGGGTCATCCCAGCCGCTTACCACCCCTTCATCGACCAACTGCTTGAGTTTACGCTTACTGGTCATGGTGTGGTCGACATTTAAGCGACTAAACTCATACTGATGCGGCGGCACCTCAAAGCCGATTTTTTCTACCGTCCAATCATAAAACGGACGATGGTCTTCAAACTCCAGTGTACACAACGAATGAGTAATACCTTCGAGCGCATCAGAGAGCGGATGGGCAAAGTCATACATCGGATAGATGCACCATTTATCGCCGGTTTGATGATGCGCTTGGTGCATAACGCGGTAGATGACAGGGTCACGCATGTTCATATTTGGGCTGGCCATATCAATCTTGGCACGTAGCACCGCTTCGCCTTCGGCATACTTGCCGTCTTTCATCTCATTAAAGCGCGCTAAGTTTTCTGCGACACTAGCATCACGCTGCGGTGATGGCGTGCCTGCCTCGTTAAATGAGCCACGGTTGTCGCGGATTTGTTCAGGCGACTGCAAATCCACATAAGCGTCGCCCTGCTCAATAAGCTGCACCGCCCACGCATAGAGCTGATCAAAATAACCTGAGGCATGATGCGCCTCGCCTGCCCACTCAAACCCAAGCCATTTGACATCGTTTTCGATATTGTCGATGAAGTCTTGTTTTTCTGCCGTTGGGTTGGTGTCATCAAAACGCAAATTACAGACCCCGCCAAACTCCTCAGCAATACCAAAGTTTAGACAGATTGATTTGACATGACCCAAGTGCAAATAGCCGTTTGGTTCAGGGGGAAATCTCGTTACGATTTGGGGGTATTTTTGCGCCTTAATATCATCACGAATGATATTACGAATAAAGTCGTTTTTTTGTGCATTATTGCTTGAGTGCTCACTCATTACTCATTGCTCCTAGCGCAAGTATTCAGCGCGTGTTACCACGCTCAAAAATGATAAATTAAAAAAGACTGATAAAAGATAACGTTGCGTTATTCTATCAGCTTTTGCAAAGGCATTAACAGCCTGATACATGACAGACGACAAAAAAGCCGTTAGACTAGCCATAACTTTTTAACCACCCACTTTTAACCACCACTTGACAGCGTCATTTAAGGCGCTGCAATCAAAAAAGGAATATCACATGGTAGACATGCCGCCAGTAGTACAACTAGACACCAATATGGGTGCGATCGTCATCGAACTCAACGAAGAAAAAGCACCAAAAACCGTAGAAAACTTCTTAAACTACGTAAAATCTGGCCATTATGACGGCACGATTTTTCATCGCATCATCGATGGCTTTATGATTCAAGGCGGCGGTATGGACGCTGAGATGAATGAAAAATCAACCAATGCTCCTATCGAAAACGAAGCGGACAATGGCCTAAAGAACGATAAAGGCACTATCGCCATGGCGCGTACGCAAGATCCGCATTCAGCGACCAGCCAATTCTTTATCAATGTCAAAGACAATGACTTCCTCAACCACTCTGGCAAAAACATGCAAGGCTGGGGTTATACAGTATTTGGTAAAGTCACCAGCGGTATGGATGTCATCGACAAAATGCGCGGCGTACCAACCGGTCGCTTCGGCATGCATGCTGATGTGCCAAAAGAGCCTGTCGTTATCAACTCTGCGACCATCGTTTCTCAGTAGGTCGTGATAAGTAAGTGTTACTGATAGTCTGACAATAGACGACAAGGATTATGATAAATGCAAACGTTTAATCATCTGATAACGACCCGCCCACATGAGGTGCGGCAAGTATTCATCAGCGATTTGCATTTATCGCCAGAGGAGCCTGCCTTAGTGCAGGCTTTTTTGGCACTGCTCGATGACTGTCTGGCCCTGCCCGTCCTCAAACATTTATTTATCTTAGGCGATTGGTTTGAGGTCTGGATCGGTGATGACGCTTATTTGACGCTGTCAGATGACGCGCGCCAAACCCACTGGCTCACCCCGCTGATCGCTAAATTAAAACAACTGCGTATCAAGGGCTGTGAGATATTGGTGATGCATGGCAATCGTGATTTTCTGCTGGGTCAGCCGTTTTGCAACCTGTTTGGCGGGGAGCTGATTGATGAGCCGTATTTATTAACCATCGGGCAGCAACACTACCGTCTCGAGCATGGCGACGCGCTTTGTACCGATGATAAAAAATACCAGTTTTTTCGTAAAATCATGCGCAATCGTTTGACCCAGTGGTATTTGCTGAATAAATCCTTAGAAAAACGCTTGGCCATCGCGGAAAAAATGCGCCAAAAAAGCCAGCAAAACAATGCCAATAAAGCCGCTCACATTATGGATGTCAACGATGAGGCAGTGATACAAGCCGTGGCTAATAGCGATGCGCTGCTACATGGTCATACCCATCGCCCAGATATCCATCAAGCAACGACAGATAAAAAACGCTACGTGCTGGGTGACTGGCGCTTAATCGATAAAGAGAAGCGGCAACCAACCGTCAACGCAGTGATTGGTGTGATGATCACTAATGCACACTCAGATAGCAATAAAGCTAACTTTGAATTGGTTGAATTTAGCTCACTGGTCTAGCGTATTTTTTACAAACCAAACGATATAATAAAATGATGTAATAAGATAAAGGGTCTGCTAACTATTTAGCAGACCCTTTATCTTATGGCTATTCACTTATCAAGTGTAGGCTCATTACTTATCGAGCTTAACTTATCAATCTTATTAAGGCATCAGTTTAAAAAAGTGCTGACGATAATGCTTAAGCTCACGAATAGAGTCGCGGATATCGTCTAACGCAAGATGGCTGCCGCCTTTTTCAAAGTTTTTTAAGATATCGGGACGCCAGCGAAAGCACAGCTCTTTAATCGATGACACGTCAAGGTTGCGATAATGAAAAAACCGCTCCAGCTCTGGCATTTGCCGCGCCAAAAAGCGACGATCTTGACAGATCGAGTTACCGCACATCGGCGACTTACCGCTATCGACCCATTTATTCAAAAACTTAATGGTTTCCGCTTCAGCCTCTGCCAGCGTCACCTTACTACGGCGCACCCGATCGATCAGACCTGACTGACCATGCTGTTTGGTATTCCAGTCATCCATTTTATTTAACACCTGATCAGATACTTTAATCGCAAACACTGGCCCTTCTGCAAGGACGTTTAAATCTTCGTCAGTGACGACAGTGGCAATCTCGATAATCTCATCGTTTAAGGTATCAAGTCCGGTCATCTCTAAGTCAATCCATACCAGCCCTTTTTTGCCTTGATTTTTGATCTTAATTTTATTGGGATGGTCGCCGGTAGTCATAAAATATCCTATGGTCAATAATGTTTGGAGCAAGTTGTTATATAAGTTATATAAAAAGTGCCGTTTTCTCTACGGTGACAAGATGAGAGCATGGGAATAACAGCGCCAAATCAGCCCTGATATTACAAAACCACTATCTGCCACAGACGGTTTAGGCTGTATGTTAGCAAATTTTCACGCTACACTTAGCAATATTTTTATAATAGGTCAAAACCATGGCATTAATACGGCAACGCAAACTGACTAAACAACAGATTCGTCGCATTGACAAACAGCAGCTCGACAGTCAAGACAGCCTCGATGACAGTTTGATGGATGGCGTGGTCATGGCGCATTATGGCAAGCAGCTAGAAGTACAAATCACCAGCTTGCCTGCGGTGTTACCGGTACAGCCAGAGATTGCGCCTGATGATCCTGAGCCATTTTGGCAAGCGCTGGAGTTGGGCGATATTTGGCGCTGCCATGTACGCACCAACCTGCCCATGCTGGCGGCAGGCGACCACGTACGCTGGACAGCTGACCCCAACACCGGCTTTGGCCGTATCGAGTCGGTCAAACCGCGTACCTCTCTTGTCTCGCGTCCTGATCGGTATCATAAGCTCAAACCTGTCGCCGCCAATATCGATATCTTGGCGATTGTGTTTGCGCCACTGCCAGCGGCGGCGCCGTCCCTGATCGATCGCTATTTGGTGGTCTGTCATCACGCGGGTGTCAAGCCGCTATTGGTGCTGAACAAAGCCGACCTGCTCGCACAAGAAGACGGCGTCGATACCAGTGAGCTATTGGCACAATATGCGGCTCTTGGCTACGAGAGCGTACTGACGTCGGTTGACTGTCCTGAAAACATCGCCGGTAGCGACGCACAGACAGGTCTTGATGAGCTAAAGCGTCATATAGATAAAAAGCTGGTGATTTTTGCTGGACAATCTGGCGTCGGTAAAAGTAGCCTTATCAATGCGCTACTGCCTGAGTCAGGTCAAATGGTCAACGTCATCTCCGAAAACTCAAAACTTGGCCAGCATACCACCACTACCAGTCGCTTATTGCCATTTAATCCAGAGGACTTGACTGAGGGCGGTATCGTCGACACCCCTGGCATTCGTGAGTACGGGATTTGGCATCTGACCCCTGATGATATCATCTCAGGCTTTATTGAGCTTGCCCCGCTCGCTGGTGATTGTCAGTTCCGTGACTGTCGTCACACTCACAACAGCAAAGGCTGCGCGCTATGGCAAGCGGTAGCTGATGGTGATGTGCTACAGCGCCGAGTCGAAAACCTGGTGACCTTGACCGAAGAGGCTGATACCAAGCCCTATTAATAACGCTATTTATCAAATCCGCATTATTAAACCGCAGGTCGCTCATCATACATTTACTATAGATGACCTAATCGGTATAATAGCGCCTTGTTCAAAATCATTGAGCTATCTTCTCGGCTTAATAGAACACTTATTTTTTGGAGGTATGGTTTGGATCGTGCGCTAGAATTTGTGGGCAACCACCCGTTTTTATTTGGTATATTAGCCGTACTTGCTGTGCTGTTTTTTACCATCGAAAACAAACGTAGCGGTAGAAAAATATCGCCCAACACGCTTGGTATGATGGTGAACTCGCAAAACGCGCAGCTGATCGATATTCGCGCCAAAAAGAAATTTTTGACCGGCTATATTCAAGGCAGCCGCAACATACCTTTTACTGAGCTAAAAGATCGCCTAGAAGAAATTCGCGCCATCCAGCAGCCAGTGGTCATCATCTGCGATATGGGCGTACAGGCAGGCGCAGCCATTCAAATGATTGGCAAAGATGACGTTTATCGCTTAGAAGGCGGCATTGGCGGCTGGCAGGCAGCTGGTATGCCGCTCGTTGGTTTAAAAGATGCCAAGTCAAAAACCAAAGGTAAGGCCAAGCCGTCATTGCACAAATAGCTGGTACTGCATTATTTAGTATCAGTAACCATCAAAAAGACACCGCATTTAGGTGTCTTTTTTTATGTGGTATATAGTCGAGGCATTCTAAAAAGAATATAGCGCTACTGGGATGCTATTTTTAAACGTAGGTTGCGTAGCCTCTGGGAACGCAGCACGCAAGTAAAATTTTAGCGGCCTTGCTGGTTAATAAACACATGACTTTTTTATTTAGAATCGATTATAGTTATATCGCTGCAGCGCCTTTTTGGCCCATCCCGCTTGAATTTGCCTGACACATCCCCACTGTACTAATAAGCCCGACCCAATACCTCGCACGTTACTTGTGAGTAACTGATAATCATCATTTTTATCACATGATTTTTTATCGTATTTTTTATAATCACTAGGGTCTGTTAAGCATTCCACTTTTTATTCATATTTTTTATGCGTAGTTTTTTATAATAAAGTCATTACTAACGACCATACTGACCAATAAGGATTTATCATGACTGTATCTGTCAAAGTTTATACCACGCCTATCTGCCCGTACTGCTCTAACGCCAAACAACTACTAAAAACCAAAGGCGTCGATTATGAAGAAATCGGTATGCACGATATGACGAGCGAAGAGCGCCGCGCATTG
Source organism: Psychrobacter sp. CAM01 (assembly GCF_032842965.1). Classification (NCBI taxonomy): domain Bacteria; kingdom Pseudomonadati; phylum Pseudomonadota; class Gammaproteobacteria; order Moraxellales; family Moraxellaceae; genus Psychrobacter; species Psychrobacter sp. CAM01. The sequence continues at coordinate 467,604 of NZ_JAWJBL010000008.1, read as the reverse complement.
ATGCAAAAGACCAATAACTATCGCACCGTGCCACAGATTTTTGTGGGTGATACCTTTGTCGGCGGTTTTGATGAGCTCAATCAACTAAACCAACAAGGCAAGCTTGACGAGCTATTGGCCGGTTAATTTACAAGTTTTTTGCAACCTTGTTTTGCGGTTTGTCATCAGCTGTGTAATGATAAGCAGCGGCAAAAAAAAAACACGGTGTTATGCAATGCGTGTGATAAAACGGCGAGATTGGTCTTTTTGATTCAATCTTGGCTACTATTACCATAAGGCTTTTATGACGAAGCTTTTGTTGTAGTATTTTTAATCATAACTTGCCCAATCATTTGATCTAATTTTAGAGGAATTATCATGGCTGAAGAACAAGCACAACCACAATTGGCGCTAGAGCGCATTTATGTAAAAGACATGTCACTTGAGGTGCCAGGCGCGAGCGTATTTACCAAAGAGTGGAACCCAGAGCTTGACATCAATCTCTCTAGCAATGCAGAAAAGCTAGACGACGATCATTATCAAATCGTCTTGACCGTCAGCGTGACTGCAAAAAACGCAGGCGAAGCCGCATTTATCGCTGAGGTACATCAAGCGGGTATTTTCTTATTAAAAGACATTCCAGAAGACCAAATCGGTCAAATTCTAGGCGCTTATTGCCCAAATGTGCTATTCCCCTATGCACGCGAAGTCATCAGCGACATCGTCACACGTGGTAGCTTCCCGCAGTTACTGCTCGCTCCTGTAAACTTTGACCAAGCCTACGCACAAAGCCAGCAGCAAGCACAAGTTGATGCGCAAGGTAATGCATAAGCAGTAAGCTGCTAAAGCAGAAAGCTGTTGTGCAAAATGCGTATTAAAAGCCGCTTACTTATCATAGGTAAGCGGCTTTTTTGTGAGTATGGTTGTGTGTGGGCATGGCTATATGAATGCGTATCAGCCACAAAAAAACCCTGCTAAGAAACAGGGCTTTCAATCACGGCATCGGTTATCTTATAACAAGATTAACCCTTTAGCGCCGTTAAGATTTGTTGTTTGACATCATCAATCGCTTGCGTGCCGTCAAACTTATCGTAGTTCGGCGCATCACCACCTTCAGCCGCTTTGTTTTGATAAAAATCTATCAGCGCTGAGGTTTGCTGATGATACGTCGCTAGGCGATCACGAATGGTTGATTCTTGATCGTCCTCACGCTGGATCAGCGCTTCACCCGTTACATCATCGATACCTTCGACCTTTGGCGGATTGTGATCGACGTGGTAAACACGGCCTGAGCCTGGGTGCTGGCGACGGCCAGACAAACGCTTGACGATTTCGTCATCAGGTACGGTGATTTCGATGACATGGTCGATTGCAACATCCGCATCAGCCAGCGCTTGCGCTTGTGGAATCGTACGTGGAAAACCATCTAAGATACAACCATTGGCACAGTCAGGCTTGGCGATACGTTCTTTCACTAGGTTAATGATAAGGTCGTCAGATACCAAACCACCAGCATTCATGATGTCTTTGGCTTGTTTGCCAAGCTCACTGCCTTCTTTGATTGCTGCTCGCAACATATCGCCAGTTGAGATCTGCGGAATATCATACTCTTTAGAAATAAACTGGGCTTGGGTACCTTTACCGGCGCCTGGTGGACCTAGCAAAATAATACGCATCATTACACAACTCTCCTTAATAGGTAGGATTTTGGGACTAATAAATACTTAGGGATTGGTTGGTTGCTAAGCTACCTTACCTTGTGGCTTGACAAAGCTCAAGTATTTTCACTATCTGCAGTAAAAAGTCGCAATGACTTCTCTGTTCATATAATGCAGTTGCGCGCTGCTGTGACGACGATAGCGCGCTTACTGAGCAGGTAGTAGTCGCTACTAACAACCGTTATAAATACTAGGGAATTTGTTGATTGATTTCAACATTGGCCTGATTTTGATCGGCACTAATGACCACAGGGTTGCCAGACAAGTCGCCTGACTCAGCCGCCGCGGTGCCGCTATGACTGATACGAGCGATCACTGCCAACTGTACCTTGTCTGCACGCGCCGACTGTAAGGTGCGTTCAGGCATCATCGCATCGAGGTCGCTTAGGCTGATAGTGGCCTCGCCTTGTTTAATCACGCTGATTGGTAAGCGCTTGGCGGCAAATGGCGGTCCACCATTAACATCACGTATCGCCACAAACAATACATCGTCCGCCTTGACAAGTGGCAACAGACTGGCGCTGATTCTAATGCTTACCTCTACCCCTTCTGAGGCTTGCTGCTGCTGCGCGCTGACATTGGCGCTGAGCTCATCTAGACTGGCTAAGGCTTTTGTATGGTCGCCCGGCTTAGCAGCGATACTGCTCCGCAGCCGCTTAATCCAGCCTTGCGCCTCCTCAAAGTTATTACTACGCGCCTCGCCCATGGCCATCAGCATTTGCGCGCCTTCGTGGCGTGGGTTTTTGGCCAGCACATCCTGCAAGACGCGGCGACTGGTGGCGTCTAGTTGACCTTTATTGGCAAAGAAGCTGATCTGTGCGTAGGTCGTCGCAATCTCCTCGTTATCAGGCGATAAGCGATAAGCACGTGACAATGCCTCTAGCGCCGAATCTGTCGCTTCTAATGATAAGAAAAGCTCAGATAAACGCATCCAGCGATTGGGGTCATCAGCATGACGATAGACATTGGTTTGCATCGCGCTGATAAGCTGCTGGCCGTTTTCGATTGCCCATACAGGTGGCTGATCGATTTTGCCGCTCAACAAGTCATCAGCGACTTTCCCAACCTTGTCTTCGGCCGTCCACAGCTCAAACACAGGCGTTCGGTCACCCACCATCAGATACGCCATCGCAGCCAATACAGGCACCCAAACCATGATGATCAGGCGGCTTTTGATACCAGGGGTGACCATCGGTGTGACTGCACGCTGGGCATCCAATAGTTGCCGCTCAAGCTCGAGCTTTTGGTTTTGGTAGTGAGCATCATCGATGGTGCCACTGTCTTTGTCTGTTTGTAGCTCTGCCAGACGCTCGCGAAACACCGCCACGTTGATATCTAGTAGCTGGTTGTCCACAGAGGTGCCTGATATACGCGCGGCGCGCAGCCATGGCATGATGGTAATAACAGCAAGGAGTAAGGCAATCAGTAAGCTTAGAGCAATAAATAAGCCAGCAGTAGAGAATATGGTCATTTTTTGTCCTCGGGGCTTGTGGTGTCATGAGCGTCATTATCGGTGCTATTGGCACGCGATAATAGACGATCAAGTTCGGCTTTTTCGGCGGCGGTCAGCTCCGAGGCGGTATTATCTACCGTCACTCTACTCTGACCGCTCGCTGCCAGCTGGCGGCGCCGGCTTTGCCAAAACCACCCTATCAATAATAAGATCAGTAGCAATGGCGGAAAAAACCATAAAATCCATGTCGATGGACGTACAGGCGGCTTGTAGCTGATAAAATCGCCGTAGCGCTCTTGCATATAAGCGCGAATCTCACCATCACTACGACCGTCTTTTACCATATCATAGGTTTTTTGCTTTAAATCTTGAGCAATCGGCGCATCAGAGCCGGCCAAGTTTTGGTTTTGACATTTCGGGCAACGCAGCTCTTCGATTAGCCCTCGGTATTGGGCTTCTTGTTGTACAGAGTCAAAATCATATACCTCTATCGCCGCGTAGCTTACGCTACTGAGCAAGCACGCTAGGACAACGCCTGCCAGCTTCAGTATCAGAGTAGATAAGTGATTGGCCATCATTTACATGCCTCCGCAACCTGAGCTGGATCTGGGCTGATGTTTTTATCGTTGGCGTCATTGAGCACCATAAGACAAGGGGTGATACGGTTTTGCCAATTGCTCTCGTTTACTTCCCCAATAATATGCTGGCGAATAACACCTTCACCATCGACTACAAAGGTCTCAGGCGCACCGGTCAACCCCAAATCCAAAGCAAACTGACCAGATAAATCTTGAATAGACATCGAAAACGGATCACCGCCGCGGTTGAGATAGCTGAGCGCATCACCGATATCGTCTTTGTAGTTGACGCCCACTAAGTTGACACCGCGCTCCTCTAGCTGCATCAAAAAAGGATGCTCGATGATACAAGTGGGACACCAAGAGCCCCAAACGTTGAGCAAAAATGGCTGATCGGGCAAATTATCGTTGGTCATGATACGGCTGGTGTCTGACAATAATGGTAACTCAAAGGGCGGCACGGGACGCTCAAGCGCCGTATTGGTCACGATATCTGTGGGCTTGCCCAGACGCATATACAGCATAATGAGCAAGCCAATAAACACAAGCAGCGGAATCAAAAACCATACTTTTAGCTGTTTTTTGTTCATGGTTTTAGGCCCCTGTACCGAGGTTTTTTGGGTCTTTTTTTCAGAGGAATGGTTGGATGAACTCATGTGTTTATGCCCCTCTCTTTGTTGCTGGTGTGTCCAAGTCGGCAGCCGTGGCAAAGCCTGATTTTTTGGCAGCGATTTGTGCGGGTGTCTTATCTTTATTAAAACGATAACGCTTATCAAGCATACTCAGCAGTGCCCCTAATGCCATGATAATAGCGCCAAGCCATATCCAGCGAATCAGTGGTTTCACATAGATGCGAACCGCCCATTCGTTACTGTCGGCGGCGATAGGCTCACCAAGCGCTACATAGACATCACGCATGAAGCTAGCATCAACGGCAGCTTCGGTCATCGGCATCATACTGATGATATAGTTACGTTTTTCAGGATACAAAGTCGTGACATCGCGCCCATCTTTGCTGACCAATACTTCAGCTTGAGTAGCATCAAAATTACTGCCTTTGACTTCGCGAAAGTCCTTAACCGTAAAGTCATAGCCTTGGACATGGACGCTCTCGTTTGGCCCTAGTGCCACATCACGCTCGATACTGAGCGTGCTGGTAAAGGCCACACCGATGACAGCAATGATGACACCAATATGCGCGGTTTGCTGTCCCCAATAGCTCAGACGTAGCTGGCGCAGACCCTGCAGGCGACTCGGGGCGTTTTTGGTTTTGTCCTTGAAATCAACGACCATCCAAAACAATACCCAAAAACTAACCGCCAATGTCACACCAATATTAAGCATGGCAGAAGGACTGGCAAAGTAGGTGATAATCGCAGCCAGTACCAAACTGCTTGCGGCAATCACCATGCCAGCGCCCAAGAGCGGACGGCTGTCTTTTTTCCAGCGAATGTTTGAGCCCATACCCATTGCGATGAGCAGCAGCCACGTCAGTGGCACAAATAGCGCGTTGAAGTACGGAGGGCCGACAGAGACCTGACCGAGATTAAAGGAATCAGCGATAATCGGATATAGCGTACCCAGCAATACCACTAAGGTAGCAATTAAAATAATAACGTTATTGATCACCAAAAATGACTCTCGTGAGATCAGCTGATACTGACTCTCAACCGTCAAGCGCCAACCGCGCACCGCAAACATCAACAGCCCGCCGCCCACAACGATACCAAGAATCATCAAAACCACCAGCCCGCGCGTAGGGTCGGCAGCAAATGAGTGCACGGAGGTAATCACCCCTGAGCGCACCAAAAAAGTACCAAGCAAGCTCAGCGCAAAGGCAAAAATAGCCAGCATGATCGTCCAGGCCTTAAAGACCCCGCGTTTTTCGGTCACCGCCAGCGAATGCAGCAGAGCCGTACCAGCCAGCCACGGCATGAGTGAGGCGTTTTCTACAGGGTCCCAAAACCACCAGCCGCCCCAGCCAAGCTCATAATACGCCCACCAAGAGCCAAGAGCGATACCAACGGTCAAAAACCCCCAAGCCGCCAGCGCCCATGGACGCGACCAACGCGTCCATACTGCATCCAAACGTCCTTCCCACAATGCCGCCATACAAAAAGCAAATGGCACCGCTAAGCCCACATAGCCCATATACAGCATCGGCGGGTGAATGATCAGCCCAAAATCCTGCAAAAGTGGGTTTAGATCTACCCCATCTACGGGCAAATTGGGCAAGGTGCGATCAAATGGCGACGAGGTAAAAATCAGCATCGCCAGCATCATAACCTGCACACCAGCCAATATCACGAGCACCCGCGCGCGCATCGACAACGGCAAGCCACGGCTAAAATAGGAGACCAGCGCGCACCACGTGGCCATGATGGTCATCCACAACAAGAGCGAGCCTTCGTGTCCGCCCCATGTCGCCGAAAGTTTATAGTACCAAGGCAACAAAGTATTAGAGTGCTGCGTGACATAGACGAGACTAAAGTCATTGAAGTAAAAGCCTGCCATCAACGCAACAAATGAAAAAATCATGGCAGCAAACTGTGCCCACGCGAGACTGGGCGCGAGACGCTGCCAAGCAACGTGATCGCGCATGACGCCAACGGTTGGTAATACCACCTGCAAAATCGCCAATATAAAGGCGGCCAGCAAGGCAAAATAACCCAATTCTGTGATTAACATACGGTCTAACCTTGTTTACCTTGGATACAATTAAGGATTTGCCAATAGCCTTTTGGCCACTGGCAAACGCGAAATAGTCCTTTTATGCGGTCATAGTTTACGGTTAAAAACGGCGGTTTTAATGGCTATAGAAGCTGTAAAACTCGCTACTATTGTCGTGATGTATCAATAGGAATCATTGATACAAAAAACGTATCTGCTATTTATACTTATACTCAGCGATGCGACCATGACGGATCACTGTACTGAAGGAAAAAACACCAAAACCAAATGCAGCCAGCCTGCCAAAAACCCTGTCAAACCACCAAGGATGATCAGCGTCATTTCGTCCTCTTTAAAGGCAGGACGCAGCAGGTTTTGAAACTCATGGGGCGTCAGTGCCCGAATCCGATCGCGAAACATCCCAAATATTTTACTGGCACGGCTCTCATTGAGCTCAGGATCACGCAGCGGCACCATCGTGGCCACGATTGACTTGTCAATAATGGTATTTTTTAGCTGACCATACTCACGGCGGCCTAGCCCGACACGCAATGTGGTACTGATCACAGGCGACTCTAACACCTGATACAAATGCGACTTCATCAAGTCACGCGTTTGCGGCGCGCGCACGCCATACATCATCTCATTCATGATGTTTTCTAACGTCACCAAGTCTCGCACCACAATCTCAGCAAACACCTCAGAGACCTCTTCTTGCCGCTTCATAAAACCGCCCTGCAAACGGTACTGGGCGATGTGCGGCATTTGCGGCTGAATAAACGGAAAGCGGCGCTGAACTGTAAAAAACTTCACATAAGGTATAAAACGCGGCTCAACGGGATTAAACACCATCCAAATCGCAATCCAATTGGTCAAAAAGCCCCAAATCGCCGCAAAAAACGGCACGGTCCAATGCTGCGGCACCAACAAAAAGATAAACATCTGGATAATACCAAAGACCAGCCCAATCAAAGCGCTGATATGCCAGATAAAATCTATCTCTTTTTGGCCAACTTTCAAAAACATATTGACCATCAAGCGGCGATCACTCTCCATTTTATTGACAATCATCTGACGCATATCGACGAGATCTTCGACATGGTACGTCAAATCCGTCACCAAGGACTGCATGATACTTGGCAGCTCTTTATGCGCTTGGGCATAGACGCGGCGCTTGACAGCATATGGCAAGTTGCCCCATAAGGCTGGCGAATGATCGAGCATAATCTCATCAATCAACACCTCAAGGTTTTTATCGACCGTCTCCGTGATAAAGGCTGCCATCTGCTCAGGCTCCATCGCCTGAAAAAACTCATCAAGCGACCCAAGCTTTGATAATGTCTGATCGACGATAACCCCCGATATCTTGCCGGCTTTACGCGGCACGATACCCTGCCAGCCAATACCTGGCAAACCAAAAAATGGAAAGTTTGGGATACGAATACCCCAAAACTTAATCGGATAAAACAGCATTTTGAGCGCCATCCACACGTGTGCCCAAGTGACAAAAGCGGTCACCGGCGGAATGGTTAGCATGGCAAAAAACTCTGGATGCTCAGCGATTGTCTGCCACAATGAAGTTACGTCCATAACTTATCTGGTTCCTGACAGGTTGATTGTCGGTGCTAGTAAATGAGCGTTAGCAAACTTCGAGCGCGGCAAAAAGACGCGCGGCCATCATAACGACTATAAAACAAATCGCCTGATTTTAGCATACTTGCTATTTATTAGCACACGTCGCAGCGCGCAAGTTGTGACTCATATGACAAATAACAATGAGCCACTGCCAGCGCTAATAAGCCAATCCAACATAACATTCGCTCCCTTTATATCGTGTCTACTGATATTCACTTTATATGGACTTGATGATGGCGGTCGGCCAGATAGCGCCTGATAGCAGATAATCGTAACAAACCCGCTGACGAGTACTGCGCCCGTGCATGGCTTCTGTTATAATTTGTCCACCAACCGCATAAGATATCAGCCAGTCAGTTGCCAAGATATCTTTTTGAGCAAAGACCACCTATGTGATTGAAACCCTTTGCATTATCCTTTATTCTTACCGCGCTTTGGCAAACCTGTCTATTTGTTTGCTTATTTTTTGTTATCCATGTTTTGCTGACTCGTCTTTATTGACTCGCTGACTGTTTGGGCTTTGATTTTTATGAATAAACCGCTGACTCCCAATACCGAACAGGTCAATCGTATTTTTACCAATCGCATTATCATCTTTGGCGTTATTATACTCCTAGGCTTGGGTGGTCTGATACTACGTTATGGCTATCTGCAGGTCTATGCACATGATAAATATACGACGCAAGCGAACAATAACCGTATCAAGCTGATCTCAGCGCCGCCGAGCCGCGGCTATATCTATGATCGCAACGGCATTATCTTGGCCGACAATCAACCTGTCTTTACCGCGATGCTCAGCCCTGATGAGGTCGAAAATCCTGAGCGCACCTTAAACTTGCTGGCGCCTATTTTTGACCTGACAGAGACGGACTTCACCGATATTTTGGCGCGTCTGAGTAAAGCCAAAAACGATCCGGTCACCATCAAAATTGACCTAACCGAAGCGCAGGTGGCGCAGTTTAGCGAGCGTAAGCCGTTTTTTCGGGGCGTGACGATTCGAAGTAAGCTGACCCGCTCCTACCCTTATGATGAGCTATTTGCCCATGTCATTGGCTATGTCGGCCGTATCAATGACAAAGAAACCAAGCGTATCGACAAGGATCGTTATGCAGGCACTGATCTCATCGGTAAAATCGGTATCGAAGATTATTACGAAGACATCCTCTTAGGGCAGCCAGGTTATCAATCGGTTGAGACCGACGCGCACGGCAACATCATCCGCCAATTAGACACCAAACCGCCGATCGCGGGCAACGACATCACTTTGAGTTTGGATTATGGCCTACAAAAAGTCGCCCAGCAGCAGCTAGATGGTCGCCGCGGTGCCATTGTGGCCATCGATCCCAAGACAGGCGACGTACTGGCGTTTGTGAGTAACCCAAGCTACGACCCCAACCCCTTTATCTCTGGTATCTCCTTTAAAGATTATGGCGACCTACGTGATGACCCAGATCAGCCGCTGTACAACCGTGCGCTACAGGGCTTGTATCCTCCTGCCTCTACCATCAAACCTTTTGAGGGCTTGGGCGCACTGCATTATGGCCTGCGGGAGTGGGAGACCTCTATCTATGACCCAGGGTATTTTAGCTTACCGGGCGACAGTCACCGTTTTCGTGACTGGAAACGCGGGGGTCATGGCTCAGTCGACCTCAAAAAATCGGTGGTGATGTCGGTGGACACTTATTACTATAAACTCGCTTATGAGATGGGCATTCAGCGCCTGCATGACTGGATGGTGCGCTTTGGTTTTGGAGAGCAGACGGGTATTGATTTGCCGCATGAGCGCTCAGGCATCATGCCATCGCCGAAGTGGAAAAAAGAAACTTATGATAAAGACTGGCTACCGGGTGAAACCATCTCAGTCAGTATCGGTCAAGGGTATTTTTTGGCGACGCCGCTACAGGTAGCCAACGCCACCGCCATGACGGCCAGTAAAGGGCAACATATCACCCCGCATCTACTCAAAAGTAGCGACGGCGCAGCGGATGTAAAGATCATCAGCAAACCGGATGGCAAAATCGACTACAATGGCAAGCCCTCAGACTGGCTACGCATGCATGACGCGATGGAGAGCGTGATAAAAAACGGTACCGGACGCCGTATTTATACCTCCAAATATCGCATCGCAGGCAAGACGGGTACCGCCCAGGTCAAATCCATCGCCCAAGGCAAACGCTATGATAAGTCTGCACTCGATAAGCGCCACTGGGACCACGCGTGGTTTAGTGGCTTTGCCCCTGTCGATGACCCACAAATCGCGCTGGCGGTGCTGGTCGAAAACGGTGGCGGCGGTAGTACCGTTGCCGCCCCAATTGGCCGCGCGCTCTTTGATTATTGGGTACTGCAGCGGCACGATGACCCTATCTTGCCACCGACAGCAGACGAGCTAAAAGCCATTAAACGTCAAAAAGCGTTTGACAAAGCCATGCGTGATGCGCTGCGTGATAAAGAAGAAAAAGCACAAGCTGAGCAAACTGCCACTGCAGCGGCACGATAGGCATACATAGGCATAATAAGCACAATAAAGACCACGACCAGACACGGTAACCCCAAACCATGACAAAAAAACCCTCAAACAGACGCGCCGCTAAAAACCGCACACCTAAAACCAGCCATCTGGCAAAAAGTAGCAGCGCCGGAGATGTGCGCATCATCGGTGGTGAACACAAGCGCCGTATTGTTCGATTCGTCGACGCCGAAGGCTTGCGTCCAACGCCCGACCGCCTGCGCGAGACATTATTTAACTGGTTGCTGGCTGATATACACGGCGCTTATGTGCTTGACAGCTGTGCAGGTAGCGGGGTGCTGGGGTTTGAAGCACTGTCCCGCGGCGCCGCGCACACTACCTTTATCGAGCCCAATCCTGCTCAATGTCGCTTACTTGAGCAAAGCGCCACGCAGCTACGCTTAGAGACTCATCGTTATCAGATTATTCAAGGTACAGCCGAACACGCTCTGATGCACAATCAAACCTTGCAACGTCACTTTGATATCGTCTTTATCGATCCGCCGTATGCGCAGGACTTATGGCAGCCTATCTTGACGACGCTCATCGAGCAGTCGCTGATCACAAGTGACACGCTGCTGTATCTTGAGGCAGACAAAGCACTAGAGGATCAATTGCAGCAGTTGGCCGACCACCTTAGCCAATCAACGACCTACGCGGCGCAGACAGAGCCAACAAGCATCAGTTTTGATTGTTTAAAACAAACCAAAGTCGGCCAAGTTGTCGCTGGACTTTATCGGCTGGCACCGTCATAATTGCACCGTGCTTGCAAAAAGTGAGTGATAAGCAAATCGCTTTTCTTTGCCTCACCGCTTTTAGCAAAATCACGCAACACCTACAAAATGTCTAAAACCGCTTAAAAACTGGCCAAACGCTGCAGTTTGATGCATAAAGGCAAAAATAAACCCCAATGCAGCTTGCAAGCGTAGGCGCTACTGCTTATAATGTGCAGTCTGTTTTTTGAGAGCCCCGTTCCCAGCTAAACTCTCAACGAATTCTAATTTTAAGGTTTTATCATGAAAACACTTAGTGCAAAACCAGCTGAAGTGACCCATGACTGGTATGTCGTAGATGCTGACGGCAAAACCCTTGGTCGCTTAGCCACTCAAATTGCTACTCGCTTACGTGGCAAGCATAAAACTTCTTATACTCCGCACGTAGATACTGGTGACTTCATCGTTGTCATCAACGCAGAAAAAATCGCGGTAACGGGTAAAAAAGCACAAGATAAAAAGTACTATCGTCACAGTGGCTACCCAGGTGGTATCAAAGAAACCAACTTCACCAAGCTGATTGCACATAAGCCTGAAGATGTTCTATACAAAGCAGTTAAGGGTATGCTTCCAAAAGGTCCTCTTGGCTATGCGATGATTAAGAAGCTAAAGCTATATGCCGGGGAAGAACATCCACATACTGCACAGCAACCTAAAGAACTAGACATCTAAGGAGTCACTTATGGAACGCAATTACGGAACTGGTCGCCGCAAGACGTCTACCGCTCGTGTCTTTTTAGCGAAAGGTACTGGTGCTATCGTTGTTAACGGTAAACCACTTGATGAATACTTCAGCCGTGAAACTTCACGCATGGTCGTTCGTCAGCCACTAGAGTTACTAGACTCTGCTAACGAATACGATCTATACGTAACCGTTGCAGGCGGTGGTATCAGTGGTCAAGCGGGCGCAATCCGCCACGGCATCACGCGTGCATTGATCGAAGCTGACGAAACATTAAAGCCTGCTCTAAAATCAGCTGGTTTTGTTACTCGTGATTCACGTCAAGTCGAACGTAAGAAATTGGGTCTACGTAAAGCACGTAAACGTCCACAATTCTCAAAACGTTAATCAAAGCTATCTCTTACCTTTTTGCGATTGGCCGCTTTATCTCAAAACAGCCCTATCCGCATTAAGCCACAGAGTAGATTTGCAAAACCTTATAAGCTGGTCACAGCTTATAAGGTTTTTTTATGGCTATTTGTCTAAGACTATTCTACAAAAAACTGCTACACGCAAAAACCACCTTGCAAAGTATTCAGCACTACCCCATCATGATAGTAACTTTTATTACCTCATCCTTATTATGAAAGCGCCAGAACAATACGACCCCAGCAAGCACCCAAAGACTGATGTATCAGGCTCACGCCCTGCGTCGCCTAATCATACGGCCAAAAACAACAGCAAATCACCTGCCATCCCTGCCGATACGCCGACCATCACACAAAACCACAAACGCACCGCACAAGCAGAAAAAAAGCCTTTTGAATGGCAGTTTTTGTTGCCCAAATACTGGGGTATTTGGCTATTATTCTTTTTTATATTACCGATGATATGTCTGCCGCTGCGTTGGCAGTTTTGGTTGGGCCGTAAGCTGGGTATTTTGGTTTATACCGTAGCAGGCACGCGTCGGCGTGATACGCTAATAAATCTTAGGCTGGCTTTTCCAGAAAAGCCAGAAGCTGAGCGCGAGCTGATGGCAAAGCAAGTGTTTGTCAATCAGGGCATCGGTGTGTTTGAGACCTTGTGTGCTTGGTTTCGCCCCAATGTCTTTACTCGTACGGTATCGATATCGGGTTTGCAGCACTTAGTCAACGCCCAAAACGAAGGGCGCGCGGTAATTTTACTGGGCGCGCACTATACGATGCTCGATTTGGGCGGTTTACTCTGTACGCAGTTTTTTGCCGCCGATTGTATGTATCGACCTCAAAACAATCCATTGCTCGACTGGTTTATCTACAACGGCCGCACCACTATCTTTGGCAAGCAAATCTCTAGCCGCGATATGCGCAGCTTGGTCACTTCAATTAAAGACGGACACGTGATTTGGTACTCACCCGATCAGGACTATGGCCTCAAACAAGGGGTGATGGCACCGTTTTTTGGCGTACCAGCGGCCACCATTACCGCCGCCAGACGCATGGCAAAACTGGGTGACAAGCAGCATCCACCTGCGCTTATGGCACTGCATACCTATCGGCAAACGCCTGATAACCTACCGCGAGGCAAACGTCCTCATTATCACCTGACCATTACTCCAGCACTGGAAAACTATCCTAGTAATGATGAGGTTGCTGATGCAACACGTGTCAATGAGATATTAGAAGGGCTGATTCGTATTGATCCGACTCAGTGGATGTGGTTCCATCGCCGCTTCAAAAATGGCCCTAATGGTCGTACAGATATTTATAAGTAGACATTGATACCCAAACAAAGCAGTAGGTAAATTTGTTATAATTTGCGCCATCAAATTGAGTCGTTGACGCCAATACCACTCTTTTACTTAAGTAAAAATACTAATATCACTCTAATAAATCAAAAAGCAAACCAACCACGGATTTTTCATGACTAATCAAACTGACGCCCCTAATAAAGAACACAAACGCATCCTCACTGGCATCAAACCAACAGGTATTCCGCACTTAGGTAACTATGTCGGTGCCATTCGCCCAGCGATTGAATCGATCCAAAATAGCGACGATGAGGCGTTTTTCTTTTTGGCCGACTATCACGGCATCATCGGCTGCTACGATCCTGCCGTCATCCATGAGTCAACCAAAATCATTGCTGCGACGTGGATTGCTTGTGGTCTTGACCCTGAGCGTGTGACGTTTTATCGTCAGTCGGATGTGCCTGAGATACCAGAGCTGGCTTGGATTTTGAACTGCTCATGCGCCAAAGGTCTCATGAACCGTGCCCATGCCTATAAAGCGGCAGTCGATATCAATACAGAAAAAGCCGATGTCGATCCAGACCAAGGCATCAACATGGGGCTGTTTGGCTATCCTGTACTCATGGCGGCGGACATCTTGATGTTCAACGCCACTCACGTCCCCGTAGGCCGTGACCAAGTACAGCACATCGAGATGGCGCGTGACATCGCTGGCACCTTTAACCATCGCTATAAACCGCTCTTTACCCTCCCCTCAGCGGTCGTTGATGAAGACATACCTCTGCTGACAGGGCTTGATGGTCGTAAGATGAGCAAAAGCTATAGCAACACCATTCCTCTATTTGGCGAGCCCAACCCGCAAGTCAGCGCTGAAAAGCAAATGCACAAAGCCATCATGAAAATCGTCACCAACTCGCAATTGCCTGATGAGCCAAAAGACCCTGATGACTCAGCACTCTTTGAGATTTACAAAGCGTTTGCCACTGTTGAAGAAGTCGCTGATATGCGCGAACAGTATGCCGCTGGTATCGGCTGGGGCGATGCCAAGCAAGTATTGTTTGATAAAATAAATAGCGAGATTGCACCATTTCGCGCGCGTTATGAGGAGCTGATGGCCAATCCCAAAGAGCTTGAAGAGATTCTGCAAATGGGGGCAAACAAAGCGCGCCGTCATAGCCGCAAACAGCTAGATAAGGCGCGCCGTGCTATTGGAATACGTCCACTTGCCAAACTTAAATAGCTCCTTGCGTGGCAAAGTACGTCGCCATCAGGACAGGTGCTAAACATGCAAACCTCAACGACCAAACAATCAGCCGCTTTAGACAAAGCGGCTTTGTCTGCTAGCACACCTGACAAAAAAGACAACACCGCTATCAGCCAAATACCGTTACGTATTTATCAAACGCCCGTACAACATCTGCCCGATGATCTGTACGTGCCGCCTGGAGCCTTTGCCATTTGGCTTGAGCAATTTGCAGGACCACTTGATTTTTTATTGTATCTGGTCAAAAAAAACAACGTCGATCTCACGCAAATGCCCATCTTGCCTATCACAGAGCAGTATTTGGCTTATATCAGTGAGCTAGATACCGAGCATTTTGAGCTGGCGGGCGACTACTTACTGATGGCATCCACATTGATTGCGATCAAGTCTGAACTGCTGCTGCCTACGCCTGAGGTGCCAAGCGATGAGCGCGATCCAAAGGCAGAGCTGATCGAGCGCCTCGAAGAATACGCACAGATCAAGGCAGTCAGTCAACGCTTGGACAATCTGGTGCGTCTTGAGCGCGATGTGTTTTTGGCGATGGTCAGCAGGCCCAGCACCGAGGTGATGAGCGCCGAATTACCTAGCTATTCACCAACTCTGTTGATCGATAGTTTGTTTAAGATGCAGTTGCAGCCTGATTATCAGATGCACACCATCAAGGTCGATGCCGTGCCACTGTCTGATCGTATCGCCAGCATCAGCCGTCAGCTAAGCACGGATGGCGCGCGCTCGTTTTATGAGCTGCTGGACAAAACCCAAGGTAAGATCGGCGTGGTGGTCAGCTTCGTTGCCGTACTGGAGCTGATAAAGCGGCAGCTGGTTGGCGTGGTAAATACCGATTTAGAAAGCCGCCCTAACCATACTGCTGCTGATAAAGGGTCTGCAGAAGATGACCACATAGGACAACTCACGCTACAGTGGCTGGCTTAATAGTTTTAATAGAGAATATATGCAATGACAGACAACCAGCATCAATCGCCAACACAGACGGACGATTATTTAGAGACGATGAGTAAGCATATCGAAGTGCTGTTGCACGCTTCAGAGACACCTCTTACTGATACGGTCTTAAAAAAACAGCTGTCGTTAACGGTCGAAGAGCTGACCCAAGCGCTAGAGCGGTTACAATTACGCTTAGCCAGCGGCGTGCTTAGTCTGCACAAGACTGCCAGCGGTTATCGACTACAAATCTCTGACGACTATAGCGCGCTCATTCAGCGCGTGTTTCCGCAGCGTCAAGAGCGCCTAAGCCAAGCCCTGCTTGAGACTCTAAGCGTCATCGCCTATAAGCAGCCTGTGACCCGTAGCGATATCGAGCATGTCCGCGGCGTGACGCTATCGAGTAACATCTTGCGCCAACTGTTTGATAAAGGCTGGATCGTCGAGGACGGCTATAAAGACACCTTAGGGCGCCCTGCACTGCTGCATACCACGCCGCAGTTTTTGGACGCCTTTGGGCTGACGCATTTGGATGAACTGCCGCCTATGCCAAATATGGAAGCTATCCAAGCGATGTCTTAGAGTCTTGCTGCCATAAAAAAGGACAAACCACGCAAGGCTTGTCCTTTTTTTATCCATAGTCGCTTGTTTTGAGGGCTAAACTTACTGATTGATGACGTCCACACCCTTCGGAGGGGTGAATTTAAACTGGCTACTACTAATACTGGGGTTTAGCTTGATATTGCTAAACTTGATAGAGGTGGTCTGACCCAAACTGTCATTGAGCACCATCATCACAGGCTTGCCGCCGCTAAAGCTCATCGATAGGCTCTTAAAGCTCGCGCTATCAGCTTTTGGATAAAGCACGTAGTAGTTTTTATTGTCATAAGGTTGGGTGATTTTGAAGTTTTTATCAATTTTACTTGGATCACCCGACAGCAATAACGCTGGCGTGTTGCCTACTTGGCTATCGACATTTTGTTTGGTCGCTTGCTCTAAGTCTTTGTCATAGACCCACATCGAGTTACCGTTGGCCACGATAAGCTGCTGCGATGGGGATTTGGTTTCCCAGCGAAAATTATTGGGACGCTGTACACTCATCGTGCCTGTAAAGGTGCCACTATTGGCGCCTTTGGTGGTTTGGCTAAAGTTTGCGGTCATACTTTTGGTATTTGCCAAAAGCTTATTTAGGCGCTTAGCGGCTGTTAAATTGTCCGCAGGGGCGGCGGTTGCTGATTGGCTGATCGCTATCATAGGAGCAGCCACGCCAAGCGATGTCACCAACACGCCTGTCAACGCACTGCTCATCAGTTTCTGTGTTAAAGTGGTTGGTTTGCTAGATACAGTCATACTCATTCCTCTCTCAACATGCAAATCGCATAAAAATCAAATGTCTTCATTAAAATTGTTGTTTTCAATAAATGTCTAATACTCAGTTTATACCGAATTAATTAAAAGCAATAAACGGCGGTTATTAAACAATGCAGACAGTGTGCCAGTTTTTTTATTACGCGCCTAGTCATCGTTTGCAATCTTTACTACGGCTGCCATACACGCTTGTAACTGATTAACTCGCGGCAATTATACATCATAAACCAAACGTACTGCCCTATGGTGTGCGATTGGGCAATTGTTTTAGACTCCTTCCAAACTGGTCGTTTAATAGATCAATAGCAATCTTTTAAATTCGTAAGCTGGCATACAATGGCTGGTACAAAGTGCCTAATAAAACACTTAGCACAAAACACCTAGGACAAAACGCTCAATAACGTTCGTGAGAAATGATTGACATAAAAAAAGCTTCTACTGCCATCAGACAGTAGAAGCTTTTTTGTCGTCATTTTATATAAATGAGAGATAAATAAAATGACGTCGCATCATTGCTAAGCCCTTAGAGGCGATGAATTACGCGTTTTCAACCGATACATAACGACGGTTGAACTTACCTTTGGTCTCAAACTTTACAACGCCGTCATTTAGGGCAAATAAAGTATGGTCACGACCCATGCCAACGCCTTCGCCTGCGTGGAACTCTGTACCACGTTGACGTACGATGATGTTACCAGCTGTGATAGCTTGGCCACCAAAGATTTTTACGCCTAGCATTTTTGGGTTTGAATCACGACCGTTACGAGTCGAACCGGCAGCTTTTTTATGTGCCATGAGAAAATCTCCTTGTTAATGTGACTTATCGCCAATGCGATAACTCTTAAGCATTTAGTGCGCTAGTTTAGCGATAATCGCTAAATAGGGAATTAGGCATTAATGGCTTTGATTTTTAACAAGGTGTACCATTGGCGGTGACCTTGCTCTTTGTGATAGTGCTTACGACGGTTGTGCTTGATGATACGGATTTTTTCGCCGCGACCATGCTCAACCACTTCAACTTCTACGCTAGCGCCTTCAACAACAGGCTGACCGATTTTGACGTTATCGCCGTCAACAACCATCAACACGTCTTCTAGTTTGATTGTCTCGCCTTTTTCTGCTTTTAGTAGCTCAACTTTTAAAAGCTCATCGACGACAACGCGGTGCTGCTTACCACCAGTTTTGATTACTGCGTACATTATATGACTCCGTTTAACCCGTGTGCCGTGGCTGATATTATATCAACGCTTCGATAACGAACACGACAGGGAAAAATTAAAGGCAAGATTTTACGGCTTTTTGCTCATAAAAGCAAGCCGCGCCTCTTGTTTTTGTAAGGTGGTTACACGCATGCCATCGTCTGTATCTCTCTGCTTGTCAGTGACTGTTTATAACTTACAATCAATGATTATGAATGCCCAGTTAAGCAGTCTAGCAGACACGCTAGCAAATACGACGAATGGCTAGTACCTAACAGTGGCCATTATAGCTTATATAATCAGTCACTTACAGTGCTTTATTTGCTCTTTGGTTGTTTTTATCACCTATCCCTTGTTAGCTTTTAGCGTCTACCTTCCTAGTCCAGCACTTATCAGCGTCATCGCACTACACTTTAACCAACCATTCAAAAACACAGCTATGCTATTATAGCCAAAACGACGCCTTTGCTATATAAGACCGAGGCTACCAAACTTTTTTATTCTGACTGATATGACGATTTATTATGACCAGCACCCTTTTAGACACGAATACGCCTAACGCTCAGCCCACGCCCAGCTATGCCGATATCCAAAGTATCGTGGCCGATGATTTTGAAATCATGGACAAACAAGTATTTGGCAGCCTGAACTCCAAAGTACAACTCGTCATGAGCGTCTCACAGCATGTGATCAACGCAGGGGGCAAACGTATGCGCCCACTTATCACCTTGCTATGCGCTCGCATGTTTGATGACAACCCATCACAGTCAGCCATGCATTTGGCGGCCATCACAGAGATGCTGCATACTGCGACACTGGTACACGATGATGTCATTGATGAGTCAGGTCAGCGCCGCGGCAAGCCCACTGCCAATGCCACGTGGGACAACGCCACCGCCGTATTGGTCGGTGATTATCTGATTGCCCGCGCCTTTAATTTATTGGTTGGCTTTCAAAGCTTGCCGCTATTGCAAGTGTTCTCTGATGGCACCTGTGATATCGCTGAAGGCGAAGTCTTGCAGTTGCAGCATCAGCATAATCCTGAGGCCACTGAGACAGATTATCTCAATATCATCGATGGCAAAACCTCACGGCTGTTTATGATGGCAACCCAAGGCGCGGCAATCCTGCAAGGCAAGACAGAATATATGCAGGCGCTCGGCGATTTTGGCCAACACTTCGGCAATGCTTTTCAAATCATCGACGATGTGCTCGACTACAGCGGCGACAGTGAACTGATGGGTAAAAACTTAGGTGATGACTTGGCTGAAGGCAAGCCTACACTACCGACCATCAAAGCCCTTGAGCTCCTCAAGCAAAGCGACCATGAGGGCTATGAGCAATTAAGGGTCGCTGTGCAAACGGGTAAAACCCCCAATGCCTCGCAGCTCATCAATCTGGTCCGCCAATCGGGTGCTTTAGACTACTGTAAGCTGCGCGCCTTAGAAGAAACCAAGCTGGCGCAACAGGCGCTTGAGAGCTTGCCTGACAACCGCTACCGCCATGGTCTGTATAAATTGACTGAGCTTGCCAGCGCGCGCTTGCTATAGGCTGTAGAGCCCTTATCATTAGCAGTAAGATCGTCGCACTCTTTGCCCAATGACCGAGTGATTAAGCGTTTATTTCCGCGGTCACAATTATGGCTTGCCAACGCCGATTTTTTGTAGACAGAGGCGACTTAGGCAGCAAAAAACACCTTAATAGTTATAGGGCTTTGCATTTTTAACAAAAGTTAACATTTATTTTTGCTGATTAATAAGCGGTTAGTGCTGCGCAGTTATTTGACATAACCCTGATATCACGGATAGTTAGCACTTATAACGCTGCCAATATTGCTGATTTTTATGGCAATCCGCGATATTAGTCACTTGACTGTGGGGTTACCCCTATAGTTTATAATTATTTATTCATTTTATACATCCATGTTGCCGCTTACTCATAGGTCTCCTACCTCTAAGAGGCGACTAAAACACAAAGCGTCTTACCGCGGTACCTCATTGATATAGCGCTATCAGATGTCCTAGTAGCGAGGTTTTGAAGATGGTATAGGTGCTTTGAATCAATATTAACTTTTATATTCAATACGCTTAGGTTTATTGATAAACTTTTTATACTGCCATTATTCTTTATACATATTGCCGAGGACATTGATGAAGCATTCTACTCTTGCGCTTGTAATAGCATCTGTACTATCTGGAGCTGTACTGGTTGGCTGTGACAAAAACGAGGACGCCGCTGGCGCTGAAGCCGCTCAGCAGCAGATGCCGCCTGCGGTCGTCAACGTCCAAACCGTCACATTTGATACCGTCCCTCAAGTACAGACATTCTCTGGACGTACCGCCGCGTATCAAACCGCTGACGTCCGCCCACAAGTCAATGGTGTCATCGACGAAGTGCTGTTCCGTGAAGGAAGTAACGTCAAAAAAGGCCAGCCCCTTTATCGTATCAATACCGACAACTATGCGTCTTCTGTCGCCAGTGGGCAAGCGGCGGTGCAGCAAGCACAAGCCAACTATCAGACAGCACAGGCCAACAACGCCAATGCCAAAGCTGAGCTAGCCAGCCGCCAAGCATCATTGGCGCAGGCGCAAAACGACTTACAACGTCTGCAAGGGCTGGTCGATATAGACGCCATCTCCAAGCAGCAATACGAACAAGCACAAACCGCGGTACGCACCGCACAAGCCGCCGTACAAAGCGCGGCGGCCGCTGTCGGACAGACCCAAGCGGGCATCGAGAGTGCCAAAGCAGGCATTCAAACGGCTAAAGCAGGGCTACAAGCCAGCACGCTAGACCTCAACCGTACCATCGTACGTGCGCCATTGACGGGTCGCACGGACCGCTCAAGCGTGACGGCGGGTACACTAGTGAGCGCAGGTCAGCCTGATCCTTTGGTGACCATCTCTCGCTTAGACCCTATCTATGTCGATATCAGTCAGTCATCATCTGAGCTATTAAAGCTACGCCAACAAATCTCTGAAGGCAAAGCACAGCCAGGCATGAATTCTGTGGAGCTGGTATTAGAAGACGGCTCGGTCTATCCGGTACGCGGTAAGCTTGCGCTGTCTGAGGCCAAAGTCGACGAATCTACAGGCGCGGTCACCTTGCGCGCGATTTTCCCAAATAGCAACAATATCCTGTTACCAGGCATGTACGTCACCGCTCGCCTCACGCAGAGCGTCATCACCAACGCCGCCTTAGTACCACAAAGTGCGGTCATGCGTACGCCTAAAGGTGACACGCAAGTGTATATCGCTGACAAAAACAACAAAATCCAAGTGCGTCCAGTCACCATCAATGGCACTTATGATGGACAATGGATCGTCACAGACGGCCTGCAAGCAGGTGATAAAGTGGTCGTGATTGGTGGCTCGAAGGTCAAACCTGAGCAAGAAGTGGTAGTAAAACCTCTAGAGAGCGCCAATCCAGCACCATCTGCAAAAGGCGCTGAGGCCAAAACACCGCAGCAAGCGGCAAAGACAATGGATAAGAAGCCAGCTGGTAATGACACCTCTGAAAACAACACTACCAAAGAAAAATCAACAGAAGCCGCTGCTAACTAACTCCATTCAAAGATAGGAAGACTTAGGGAAATACTATGTCACGTTTTTTTATTAATCGCCCTATTTTTGCATGGGTGCTGGCTATTTTGGTCATGCTCATCGGGGTGATATCGGTCATCAATCTACCGATCGAACAGTATCCACGTATTGCACCGCCGACGATTTCGGTGAGTGCCAGCTATCCTGGTGCCAACGCCCAGACCGTCGAAGACTCCGTTGTCCAGATCATTGAACAACGTATGAAGGGCCTTGATGGTCTGATGTATATGTCATCGTCGAGCTCCTCAAACGGTAGCGCCTCTGTGACGCTCACCTTTGAAAACGGCACAGACCCTGATACGGCACAGGTACAAGTACAAAACAAACTACAAGCGGCCATGAGCTCGCTACCTGAGTCGGTGCAGCGTCAAGGCGTCAACGTCAACAAATCCTCCAGCAGCTTTTTGATGGTACAGGGTTTTATCTCCGAAGACGGTAGTATGGATCGTGCGGATATCGCCGACTATATCAACTCAAACGTCGTCGATCAGCTAAGCCGTGTCGAAGGGGTGGGTGAAGTACAGGTGTTCGGCTCAGCGTATGCCATGCGTATATGGCTGGACCCTGCGCGCTTGCGTAGCTACAACATGGTGCCCTCTGATGTGGTCAATGCGGTACGCTCACAAAACGCGCAAGTCTCAGCCGGTCAGTTAGGGCAAGCACCTGCTGACACTGATCGACAAGTCATCAACGCCACCGTCACCGTGCAGAGCTATCTGCAAACTCCTGAAGAGTTTAAAGACATCTTGCTAAAAACAGACAACTCGGGCGCGCAAGTACGCCTCGGCGATGTCGCTGATGTAGAAATCGGTAGTGAAAACTATAGCGTTATCTCCTTGTATAACGGTCAAGAAGCGGCAGGTCTAGGTATCTCATTGGCTGCAGGCGCAAACGCGCTAGAGACCCGTGAAGCGGTCGGCGCACGTATGGCCGAGCTAGAAGCCAACTTCCCAGCAGGCCTCATCTCTGTTGTGCCTTATGACACCACGCCATTTGTGCGTTTGTCTATCGAACAAGTCGTTCATACACTGATTGAAGCAATCGTGCTGGTATTTATCGTCATGTTTATTTTCTTACAGAACTGGCGCGCCACCATTATCCCGACCCTTGCCGTCCCTGTCGTTCTACTCGGTACTTTTGCTGTGCTATATGTCGCAGGGTTTAGTGTCAACGTCTTGACCATGTTTGCGATGGTACTGTCCATCGGTCTGTTGGTCGATGATGCCATCGTCGTGGTAGAAAACGTCGAGCGTATTTTAGAAGAAGATCCGCATATCTCTATCAAGGATGCCACCCTACAGTCTATGGGTGAGATCAGTAAAATTGTTATCGGTATTGCCTTGATATTGTCAGCGGTATTCGTACCGATGGCCTTCTTTGGCGGATCCACTGGGGTTATTTACCGTCAGTTCTCCATCACCTTGATCACCAGTATGGTGCTCTCCGCCTTGGTCGCGCTGATCTTTACGCCAGCGCTGTGCGTGACCCTACTAAAACGTAGTAAGAGTCACGACAAAGGCAGCAACGAAGAACAAAAAGGCTTTTTTGGCTGGTTCAACCGCGGGTTCTTTAAGCTTAGCCGCTCGTATGAAAACTTCGTTGGTAAGAGTATTCGGTTTAAGTGGCTGTACCTGATCGGCTATGCCGCCATCATCGGTATCATGACAGTGGTGTTTTTGCGTATTCCAGGTTCGTTTTTGCCAGAAGAAGACCAAGGCATTATGTTTACCTTAGTCCAGCTTCCTGCTGGCTCCACGCTAGACGAAACACAAGATGTGCTCGATAAAGTCAGTAACTATTACGACACGCAAGAAGGCGACAATATCGCCTCCGTCTTTACCATTGCAGGTTTTAGTTTTGCTGGACAAGGGCAAAACATGGGTCTGGCCTTTGTGCGCTTATCCGACTGGGCGGATCGTCCTGGTGAAGAAAACACCGCACAGGCCGTCGCCGATCGTGCCATGGGATATTTCTTTACCCAACTCAATGAAGCACAAGTCTTTGCCATCGTTCCACCAGCGATTACTGAGCTGGGTAACGCCAGTGGTTTTGACTTGATGATTCAGGATGCCGGCAACCTCGGACACGAAGGCCTGCTCGAGGCACGTAATATGCTGCTTGGCATGGCCGCGCAAAATGACCAGGTCGCAGGCGTGCGTCCTAACGGCCAAGAAGATGCGCCGCAGCTCAAAGTCAATATCAACCAAGAGCAGGCTGCCGCTTATGGCCTATCGCTTGGCAGCATCAATAGTGTTATTTCTACAGCTTGGGGCTCAAGCTATATCAATGACTTCGTCGATCGTGGTCGTATCAAACGCGTCTTTGTCCAAGGCGAGCCTAGCAGCCGTACCAACCCAGATGACATCGGTAAGTGGTATGTACGAAATGATACGGGCGATATGATTTCATTTGACGCGTTCTCTAGCAGCGAATGGCAATCAGGCTCTCCGCGTCTGACCCGTTATAACAGCTTGCCTTCTATGAACATCCAAGGTAGCGCCGCGCCTGGTCTTAGTACTGGTGAGGCAATGAGCGCGATGGAAGCCATGATGGAAAAACTGCCTGATGGCGTCGGCTACGAGTGGACGGGTATGTCGCTTGAGGAGCAAAAGTCAGGTGCCCAAGCGCCCATGCTATATGCGCTGTCTATCTTAGTGGTATTCTTATGCCTAGCTGCTCTATATGAAAGCTGGTCTATCCCCTTCTCTGTCCTACTGGTGATTCCACTTGGGGTATTGGGAGCGGTGATATTTACTTGGCTACGCGGCTTTAACAACGATATTTACTTACAGGTGGGTCTACTCACTGTCGTGGGTCTGTCTGCCAAAAACGCGATTTTGATTATCGAGTTTGCCAAAGAGCACCAAGAAGAAGGCTATAGTCTAAAAGAGGCGGTAATGACCGCAGCACGTCAACGTCTGCGTCCGATTATCATGACCTCACTTGCCTTCGGACTCGGTGTTGTGCCATTATTCCTCGCCACAGGACCAGGTTCGGGCAGTCAGAACGCCATCGGTACCAGTGTGGTCGGCGGGGTTGTCACCGCGACATTCTTAGGTATCTTCTTTATCCCTATGTTCTACATCTGGGTGCGTAGTTTGTTCCCGCATAAATATGAGAACAACCAACCAAATGATAAAGATGGTGGCAATGGTCCAACTGGACCACAAACCCCAACGCCTTCTGAAAGTTATCAGCCTGCAAGCTTTGGAGACAATACACAATGAGTGCTCAAAAAACCTTAACCCTAAGCTCAGCTGCGGTAGCCAACACGGCCACCCCTGCCCACCCAACGCGGGCAGCACTGCGCAAAAACGGCGGTCGTCTTATCGGCTTGACCGCCTTAGCGCTCAGTATGGCAGCCTGTAACACCATTCCAAAGGCAGACACGCGTCCTGTATTGGCTGAGCCCAATGTGCCGATTGAGCAAACCTACGGCGCATTTGACAAAGAAACCGTCAGTAGTGGTGAACAGCCAAGTATCGCAGGACAGCGCTGGCAGGACTTTTATAGCGATGAGCGCCTAAAAGCTCTGATTGCGTTAGGACTGGAAAATAATAAAGACTTTGAAAGTGCGCGCCTTGCAATTGAGAAAGCGCGCGCGCAATATCAAATCACTGATATCAATGATTTGCCTGCGATCAACGCCAGTGGCGGCTACAAGCGTCAGGCGCAAAATAGCGTCGATAAGAACCCCAACAGCAGCTATAACGTCAATCTAGGCTTGGCCAACTATGAGCTGGACTTTTGGGGCAAAATTGCCAGCTTAAAAGATCAAGCCTTGCAAAACTTCTTAGCGACGAGCGCTGCCAAAGACGCCACGCAAATCAGCCTGATTAGTAACATCGCCCAGAGCTATGCCAACCTAAGCTATAGCTTGGCGCAGCTAAAACTGGCAGAAGCTACTGCTGAGAGCCGTGAGCGCTCGCTGTTTATTGCCGAAAAACGCTTTGAGGCTGGGGTCGATCCCAAACTGCCTTCATTACAAGCCAGCGCGTCTTTAGAAAATGCCAGACTGGCAGTACTACGCGCCCAGAGTAGTATTTTGACCGCGCGTAATGCCTTGCAGTATCTGATTGGCGCCCCGATTCCAAATGAGCTGATTCCAGCGCCTGCCGTCAGCAATATCACAAATCAGCAGATCTTTAATGCCGGCTTGCCAAGTGAGCTGCTGCGTTATCGCCCTGATGTCCTACAAGCAGAGTACAACCTTAAAGCGGCTGGTGCCAATATCGAAGTGGCACGCGCCTCTTATTTCCCCTCTATCAGCCTAGCCAGTAGTGTGGGCGTCAGTAGTGGTAGCTTGGATGACTTGTTTAAGAGCGGCTCGGTGGGCTGGTCGTTTGGCCCAAGTATTAGTGTGCCTATCTTTGATGCAGGTCGCCTAGATGCCAACTACGATGTGGCCAAAATCGAGCGCGAACAGACCTTGGCAAACTACGAGAAATCTATCCAAACCGCCTTCCGTGAAGTGTCAGATGTATTGGCCACACGCGCGACGCTAGGGCAGCAGCTCGAAGCACAGTATCGTCTACAAGACAACTTTGAGCAAACCTATCAGATAGCAGATGCACGCTTTAAAGCTGGTATCGCAAACTATCTAGACGTACTCGATGCCCAGCGCTCGCTGTTCTCAACTCAGCAAGGTATCTTGGATTTGGAGCTACAAAAAATCGTCAGCCAAATCGAGCTATACCAAGCGCTCGGTGGCGGTGCCAACCTTGATGTACCAACAGCCATTCCCGTACCGCATAAAAACTTGGTACAATTGGTCAACTTACCTGCTAGCACCAACAAAGCAAAAGCAGTAAACGCTATCGAGGCTGCCAGCTCAGCACGGGTGGCGTCACCGCAAGAAGCAGGTGCAATCAAGCAAGCGCAGGCCAAAGAGACAGCTAGCTTTGAGCCAACCGCGGTAGTCGATGTCAATGACGATGGTAAAACAGATGCTGCGGTCGGGGTAATCACCGAAAAGACCACCTTTGACACCAGTACAGAGACCGTCCCTGTGACCCAGATCGTTGAACCATAAGCAGTCTTAACGAGGGCAAGGCCACGCCCTCACCTTGACAGTCGATACGTACCATCAGCCCTACCGACTTGGTAGGGCTTTTTGCTTTTGACCGCGGCTATTGGGTATAGTAGTCAGAACATACTAGCCAGCCCTGCACAGCCGTATCAGACGACAACGCTTAAAACATGTAAACCCATCAAACAAAACAAATATAAGGAATGATTATGAGCTATACCTTTAACCGTCAATATCCTGCCACTCGCTTGCGCCGCTTGCGTTATAACGACAATGTACGCGCGATGATTCGTGAAGTGGAGCTACATCCCAAACACTTTATCGCCCCCGTTTTTGTCTTAGAAGGCAAAAACCAGCGTGAGGCCATCTCTAGCATGCCAGGGGTCGAGCGTCTATCTATCGATCTGCTCATCGATTATGCCAAAGCGCTATTAAATGAGGGCGTCACAACCATCGATATCTTCCCCGTCATTGACAACGCCCTAAAAACCCCAGACGGTAAAGCAGCCTACGATAAAAACGGCCTGACAGCGCGCGCAGTAAAAGCCATAAAAGACGCCGTACCAGAAATGGTAGTGATGACTGACGTAGCACTAGACCCGTATACCTCACATGGCCAAGATGGTCTGCTCGACGATAGTGGCTATGTCATCAACGATGCCACCATCGAGGTATTGGTCAAGCAAGCCCTCGTCCATGCACAGGCTGGCGCTGATATCATCTCACCAAGTGACATGATGGATGGCCGTATCAAAGCCATGCGTGATGCCTTTGAGAGCGAAGGTCTTGTCAATACCGCTATCATGGCTTATTCTGCCAAATACGCCTCGGCTTACTATGGACCATTCCGTGATGCTGTCGGCAGTGCAGGCAACCTAAAAGGTGGACACAAAAAACAATACCAAATGGACTTTGGTAACCGCGCCGAGGCTCTACACGAGGTGGCCATGGACATCAACGAAGGCGCCGATATGGTGATGATCAAGCCCGGTCAGCCCTATCTAGATTTGATTCGCGAAGTCAAAAATACCTTTGGCGTGCCAACTTTTGCTTATCAGGTATCTGGCGAATATGCCATGCACATGGCCGCGATTCAAAATGGCTGGCTAACTGATGCGGTGATCCTAGAGTCTTTGATTGGCTTTCGCCGCGCGGGTGCCGACGGCATCTTGACCTATTTTGCCTTAGAGGCAGCGCGTCAGCTAAATAACGCTTAAAGGTAAGTGTAATCAACAACTTACCTTTCAAAAACGCCCCAGCTCACATCGGTCAGCTGGGGCGTTTTTTGTTGTGATATTTTTTATCCGTTAACCTATGTCAGTGAACCTCTTAAACACACAGACAATTTGATAAATGGTCACTTTAAAATGAACTTATGCCTTATCACGCTGATGTGGTGAATTAAAATCAATCGCAGGCCCGACAGGGACGATACCTGTTGGATTGATATTGGCATGACTGCCATAATAGTGTTGCTTGATGTGCGTCATATTGACCGTCTCTGCAACGCCTGGCACTTGATACAACTCTCGCAGATAGCCCCACAGATTGGGGTAATCAACAATACGGCGTATGTTGCATTTAAAATGACCAAAATACACACTATCAAAACGCACAAGCGTGGTAAATAAGCGCCAATCTGCTTCTGTGATCGTTTGGCCGACCAAGTAGCGCTGCTGAGACAAGCGCGCCTCGAGCATGTCTAACGCCTCAAATAGCGCTGTTACTGCCTCTTCATAAGCAGCTTGCGTGGTAGCAAACCCTGCCTTATAGACACCATTGTTTACCGCTGTATAGACCCTATCGTTGATCTCATCGATTTCAGCCATCTTCTCTGCTGGCAAAAAGTTACCAGCACGCGCGCCGACCTCATCAAAGGCGGTATTAAACATACGGATGATCTCTGATGACTCATTACTGACGATGGTGTTG
This sequence comes from Psychrobacter sp. CAM01, assembly GCF_032842965.1. Classification (NCBI taxonomy): domain Bacteria; kingdom Pseudomonadati; phylum Pseudomonadota; class Gammaproteobacteria; order Moraxellales; family Moraxellaceae; genus Psychrobacter; species Psychrobacter sp. CAM01. The sequence continues at coordinate 438,566 of NZ_JAWJBL010000008.1, read as the reverse complement.
GTTTTTTTATCCCATAAGATAGGCACCGTGACGCGCCCTGTATAATCAGGCTTCGCCGCAACATATATCTCATAAGCATAATCGGCATCGTGTAGCGGATCAGCAATCACGCCCTCGCCCGCGGCAAACGTCCAGCCCTTATCACCCATAAATGGATGCACGACCGACAACGACACCATATCCTCCAAGCCCTTGAGCTTACGATAAATGGTAGTACGATGCGCCCAAGGGCAAGCCAGCGATACATACAGATGATAACGGTTTGGCTCGGCTTTAAAACCGCCTACCCCTGATGGGCCTGCGCTACCGTCTGCGGTCACCCAGTTTCTAAAGCCTGCGTCCTCACGCTGAAAACGCCCCCCACTGGATTTTGTGTCATACCACTGATCTTGCCACTTACCTTTGACTAATAACCCCATAATCTATCCCACTCTACGTTAATATCATCATAGCCTTGTCACCGTCATCATTGAGTGCTGACATCAAAAAAAACAGTCTGAACAACGACCTCTGATCAAAACCATTGCTCTTTTATGAAAACCACTGAGCCATTATGACAACCATAGTAGCATCAATGCCGATGATATCTCTATGCAGCTTTATTCTTAATGCTTATCACCCACAAAACATCAACCAAACGCATTAGATAAATCGCTGGCTGTCGCCAAACTATAGAGGAAATGCCATAAAAAGCTTCAATATCGAAAGAATTATAAGTATTTTCATAATAATTCAATTTTTTTATAAAAAAGGCTTGCAAAGTCTTAAAAACTTGCTAAAATGCTCAACCTAAATAGGCGTATAGCTCAGTTGGTTAGAGCGCTACCTTGACATGGTAGAGGTCGCTAGTTCGAATCTAGTTACGCCTACCAGATTCGAAAAGCCCCAATCTTTAAGATTGGGGCTTTTTTTATGTATCCCGTTCTGAAAGAAGAAGGCACCCCTTATCGTTCGCTATTTTCTTGACAGCTTTAGCTTTGAATTCGTCACTGCAGGCTCTCACTTTCTTGATCATAGCAAACTCCGATTAATGAGCTTAGTTTATCAAGTTTCTCTCTACGATTTTTTCGGCATGGCTCAGTCTGATAGTAGCTGTCATTTTCAGCAAGACGCTAAAAAAGCGATGTCGTCATTACTACATAAAAGAGCTACACTGTATACGACGGGTGCTGCGTAAAATTCATTCCAGTCTCGCTGTATCCTGTTTATATTGACCTGACTATATATAAAAACAGCTGATGTATAATGAATATAAAATGATAGCCTCTACAGATGGGTAAAACATATGAATATCGAAAGTGATAACGTCGACCAAGTAGAGATTATTTATGAAGATGAGTTTTTGGTGGCGATTAATAAAGAGGCGGGATTATTGGTGCATCGCAGCTGGCTGGATAAAGGCGAGACGCGCTTTGCTTTGCAGCTGACCCGTGATGCCGTAGGCTGTCATGTGTTTCCCGTACATCGTCTGGATCGGCCGACGTCAGGGGTATTACTGTTTGCCAAAAGTGCGGACGTGGCGCGCACGTTGACTGAGGCTTTTACTACGCGCAAGGTAACCAAGCAGTATTTGGCGGTGGTGCGCGGCTTTATGCCAGAGCAAGGCTCTGTCGATCATGCGCTAAGCTTTCAGCCAGACGCCATCGCCGATAAGTTTGCCAATGTGGACAAACCTGCTCAAGAAGCGGTGACTCATTGGCAACGCTTAGCACAGATCGAGCTGCCATTTGCCGTATCAAAAAAACACAACACCAGCCGCTACAGTCTCATGCGCTTGATGCCCGTCACTGGCCGCAAACATCAGTTGCGCCGGCATATGAAGCATTTGTTTCACCCCATCGTGGGTGATACCAGTCACGGCGATGGACGGCACAATCGATTTTTTCGTACTCAGTATGATTGCACGCGCATGCTACTGCATGCTCACAGCTTGGCGCTCAGCCACCCTGTCACCGGTGAGCCACTGCTACTAAAAGCGGGACTGGACGAGCAGTGGCGACACATTATAGAAGCTTTTGATTGGACAGCGAGTATTACAGACTAGGCGCAGGTATCCATCGGTGCTATTTACCGATGCGCCAACTTTTTATTTTGGTAAAAAAACCTTTTATTCTCTCAGAAAAGCTAAACGCCTCGGACGCAGGCACTGCCTCAACCTGATGGCGCGCCGCCAGTATCGGCTGCTGGAGTAGTCGCTCATGATGATCAAAGGCGCGATCCAAACTGATACTCATCATAGAAAAATTGGTCGGTCGTGGTAAGCAGCGATACACTTGACCCTTATTGATTAAATCAATCACCATATGAGCATCTTTAAATTCAGTCAGCATCAACACCATCAAATCTGGCTGGATGTTTTTTAGGGCATAAACCACAGGCGTGATGTTTTCTTCGTTGAGCGTGGCGTCAGTAATGGTGACCCCAAAGCGCTTTTTTTGTAATAAGCTTGCTGCCTGCTCAAGCGTGTTTGCCCAGCTCACTGTATAGGCACCCTTAAAATGACTTTTTATTTGCTGGTAGACATGCTCGTCATCGTCTAATACCAGTAGATGGCGCTTGCCAGCTGCATTACTGTATGCAAGGTGAGACAGTGCGGTGTCCCCAAAAACACTCGGGGCAATGTCTTGTGTTTGTTGAGCAATCTCTGTCGCTTTGTTGATGACGTCTTTTAGCTCGTCATTTTGCCAAGGTTTGGTGATATAACGATAAATCTCGCCTTCATTGACCGAATCAATCACCGCGTTTAGATCGGCATAACCGGTCAATAAAATACGAATGGTGTTTGGCGATTTCTCTTTGATATCACGCAGTACTTCTGTCCCTTGCTTATCTGGCATACGCTGATCACTGATGACCACTTGGACATCGTGGCGGCTGACATACGCCATCAGCTCGGCGGCATCAGTGGTGGTAAACACATCGTGCGACTGGCGAAAGTGCATCTTTAAACTGCGTAAAATGCGCGGTTCATCATCGATAAAGGCAATCTTTGGTTTTTGCATGTCATTCTCTTTATAGTTTTAAGTCTATTCATTTTCAAATAAAGCCCGAGCTGGTTTGCTCTTATGAGCAGTCGACTGCACAGGCAGCAGCAGCGTAAACGTCGTGCCCTTCCCAACGACTGAGCTGACCTCCATACGTCCATGATGCTGCTCCATGATTTGCGCGCTAATAGCCAGCCCTAGGCCTGTGCCTTCACCGGCTTTTTTGGTGGTAAAAAATGGCTCAAAAATCTGTACCAGCTTGCTCTCCTCGATGCCCACGCCATTGTCTTTGACACTCACAGCTAGGTACTGCTGGGTGTCATCGACAGATGACGTAATATGCAATGTGCCTCTACGATCGGCTGGCATGGCTTGAGCGGCATTATTAAATAGGTTTAATAACACTTGGTTGATTTGTGAAGGGTTGCATTGAATCAACGGCAGCTCGGCAAGCTCTGTGCTGACGTCTAGGGTTTTTAGATTGTTTCGCGCCATGACAAGTGAAGTGGTGATACAGTCATTGATATCGACTTCTTTGACTTTAGATTCATCAATTCGAGAAAAATCACGCAAGCTGACGACCAGCTCTGCAATCTGATCGACGCCGTACAGCCCATCTTTAATCAAATCGGCCAAATCCTCACTGGCCTCATCTTCTTTGATTGCCTCGCAGCATTGTAAGGTTTGCGCTATCAGTTGCTCGGTTTTTTCTGGCGGGGTATTTGGTTCCTTTAAGACCTGCAATAACTGCTCGGTATGCTGTATCAGCTCATCAAAACGCCCCAGATTATCACCCACCAATTCCATATTGCTGCGCACATAGCCAAGCGGGGTATTGACCTCGTGTGCCACACCTGCCACCATCTGGCCGAGCGTGGCCATTTTTTCGGAGCGTACCAGCTGCACTTGTGAGGCTTTTAGCTCATTCATGGCTTGCTGTAGGTCTTGGGTTCGAGCTGCGACTTGCTTTTCTAGATGGACATTGATTTCAGCCAGTGCGCCTTCGTTTTCGACGATACGGTCGATCAGGTGATTGGTTTGTTCACTGATGACATGGATTTCACTGACCGCTGAGGCTGGCAGTTTGTGCGCGCTTAACTGCTGATATTGCTTTTGTTCAATCAGCGTACCCATGTCAGCCACAGCATCGGCCATCCGCTTGAGCGGCCGCGTGAAGTAGCGACGAAACACCCATGCGGTCAATAATAAGATCGGTATAAAACCCAACAACATGGCCTGAATCAGCTTGTCGGACAACGCATTTGCCACGCTCATCATATCGTTATCAGGCTTGACGACGACCATCTTCCAATAGGTAAACGGCATACGAAAGACAAAAGCGGTCGCCGGCTGCTGCAATATAAAATCATCGGGCACAGCGATGGTCTCAACCAAATGACTGTCTACAAGCGCAAACGTCTGATCGATATTTAATAGCAGTAAAGCAGAGAGCAGTTTGGACTCTTGCTCGCTAATCTTGTCTAGATTGGTGGTGCTCAAGATACTACGAGCAGCGAGGGTAAAGCGGCCTTCATCTTTTGCCAGTGCTTCATCGATCAGCTGATGATTGATACGCTCTAAGCTATCCGCAATCGGCGCAAAACCAGGGCTTTGGGCGGCCAGCTGCCGTGCCGTGACTACCTCACCTTGCGGATTATTCTCAGTAGTTTGTGTGACCTTCGATTGCTCTGGAAAGGCCAAAAGTCGATTGTCCAAATCGACCAAAAACACATAACCACCGAGTTTGTCTTGCCACTTTTTCATGGCAGCGCCGAGGTTATCCAGCAACAAATTAAAGCTCACCACCCCATCAAATGCCTGATTGCGACTGTCATACAGCGCCTTGGCACAGGTCATTACCCGCTGGTTGCTCACAGGATCGACGTAGGCTCGGCTCCAGACGCAGTGGTCGTGACGCGCATACATCGCAGGGATGTACCACCAGTCCCGATAATACGAGGTTGGCGTTTGACGAGCTTGATTATAACGCGTCAATGGCTGCATCACGCCTGACGTGTCTCGCGCCCAGACAAACGACTGGCGCTCGCGGCCTTGTACATACATATTGGGATCAAACCACACACCGCCGCCCACGATACGCGCATCCGTCTGCTGCATGAGGTTGCCAAAGGTTTGTTTATAAATGTCATCTTGTTTTGGCAAGCCGCCTGCCATCGTGCTGGTGGCTTTGGCCAGTCCATCGACATGATTGATACTGGCCATGATGCTATTGATGGCTTCGTTGCCAGTTTCTACGACTATCTCTGACGTCATCGCTAGAATGCGTGGTTTGGCTTGTGTTTGTATGACCCAGTACACCAATAAAATAATCAACAAAAAAGCCAGTGCCAAAATAACCAAGATACGAGTGGAAATACTGCCAGACCGACCAACAACCTTCATAAACATCCCTAATGGCTATGCGTTGACTGCTATCGACATATCAATAAACAACTAAAGATATGAGTGTGACGCAACCATGATTTATCGTGAGCACAAGGATACGGTGCCGTTATGACAATATGATGACAAAACTGGTGTTTACTATTATTCAGACCATACAAATAAAAAAGCCCTCAGCAGTGACGCTAAGAGCTTTTTTAGAAAACAATAATAAACTTTACTTCACTAATATTTTAAATGATAGCAATTTAGATGATAGTATCTAAAATGATTTGTTGTATGACTGGCATTATGTGAGCGCTGGTGGCACCGAGTACGTTCCGACGACATGAGCCACCATATCACTTGAGCCTTCTGAATACAGCGACACCTCACCCACTATCAGGGTTCGCCCCACTTTTATCAAAGTGCACTCCGCTATGATACGAGCCTCAGACGAGGGTTTTCGCAAAAAATTAATCGTCAAACTGGTGGTCACGGTCAAAGGTACGATGCCGATCCTACCGAGGATGGCCACATAAATTGCCACATCCGCGATGCTCATCAATACAGGCCCTGATACTGTCCCACCTGGGCGTAGCTCATCTATGCCAATATCATGTGATAGCACTGCCCCTTTATCATCTACCGACTCGACCACGCATTTGGTCTGCGGAAACTCTGCTGCCATAAAGGCGACGATCTGTTCTTTAGTTGCCGACATATACGCTCCTTGTTCAGCGGTTCTTATTCCTTTATAAGTATAAGTTACTTTTTTACTTACTGCTGTTTTATTCACTGTCTTTTGCTGCTCGCGCCGTCACTCTTACCCCGCCCCACGTCACCAAAACCACACCTACCGCAATCAGTGAAGCGCCTAAAAACACCCCCTCAGGCGGCGTCTCTTTTTGCAAAAAAATAGCGATTGGCACGCCGACGACCGCGCCCACCGCGCCCAATAAGCTAAGCAGCACTGGGCCACCCGTCTTTTGTAATAAAAACAATAGCAAAAACTGCCCAGCAAAGAGCCACGCTTGTAAGACAATCACAGCAATCGGCAGCCATCCTGTATGCGGTAACGCCACTGAAAAACCCGGCAACGCTGCACACAATAATAACAGCAGTGCCGCCGCCAACAGCATCCCTGGTGCTAGCGCATTGGGAGAGGCACCCGTAGGCCAGCGCAACGTGCGGTAAATATTACCAGCTGCCAGCAGCACTGGCCCACACAGCGCAATCAATACCCAAAACATACTGGTGTCTGGCGCAGAGAATTTGTGTGCCGCCAGCACCCCCGCTCCCAGTAGCGCAGCCCCCACACCAAACGCACGACTGATATCAAAGCGCTCCATGCGTAAAGTGAGCGCGGCCAGATAAGTGAGCAGCGGCGGCAACGACACAATCAGCGCCACAAACCCTGCGCCGACATGAGGAATGGCCGAAAATAGCAACAAATTAGCCCCCGCCACACTGACCAAAGCGGCGATAAAATAATACTCAAAGCTACGTTTATTCAAGGGTGGCAACTCGTGCCTAAGCACAGCCATCACCAACAGTATGAGAGCGGCGCCTGCTATCGACCAAAACAAAAACGCCAATGGCGTCAGCCCCACCACTCCTGCATATTTTGCCACATTGGTCGAAACACCGATCAGTGTTCCACCCGCCAACAGACACAGTACGGGGACAAGCCATGTTGCTTTACCCGCCCGTATGGGCGGCGTCTTGCGTGTACTCATCGGCTATCCTATCGGATCGTATTTTATCGTTGATCGTCATACTCATACGGTTTCATGCAAAAACGCACGTCTGGGCCATCGCATCTGACTCCATCACATTTACCTATCTGCCTACCTTCCTACGTAGTGGCCTTTTTGCGTTTCTTCGCCTGCCTTTGGTCGTGCTCGATTTGCGCAATTTCTATCGGTGTTCGTCCCTTCTTTTTTTCTTGCAAATATCGTAAGTAAGTAGGGATATACGTCTCCCCCAGATACTTATCTAAGTAAGGCAAAAACCCAGCATAGTTGCCTTTGAATTTGGCATGATGAAAGTCGTGATAGACAGGCCCCTGATACACAGGAAAGAGATGCGCAGGATTCCACGGAATATCATAACCGATATGACCATCTGCGCCTTCGATTTGTCGCAAGATCACCCACAGCCATACCACATAAATATGGGCCCCGATGATGATTGGCCCCACCAATGTAAGGGCCGCGGTCAACGCATACTCGGCCCAGTGCATATAGTTGCCATTGATGCTGCAGGTATTGTGAATACGGTGATGCACACTATGGATATTTCTGAGCAGCCACTTGTTTTGGTGCATATATCGATGCATCCAATAATACAAAAAATCATCAAGCAGCACAAAAAACACCAATTGCGCGATAATGATGTACCACGCTGGCAGCGCCCCATTATGCACGCCCGTCTGCTTGAGCAGAGGCCAACTAACAATCAACAAAGCCGCCAAGATTATGTTATTGATGACAATGCGACCAACAGAAGGCCACAAAAACCGCTGCATCTCAAATGGCTTTTGTTGAATTTTGTATTTACGCAACGAAACAGGGTCAATCCAAGCGACTATGGTCCATGGAACCGCCACCACCAAAAAAGCCGCCATACTAATAGCCAGTGTCGCCATCGGGAACTGCCAAAACCAAGGGTCGCGGTAAAACCCTTGCCAATATGAGAAAACATCCATGTTTCACCCATTAATAATGCTTTAGAACGACTACCATAGCACATATCTTTGTGACTCCATCAGGTAATCCACCAAGCAGCTGTCAAGCATAACCATCAAAAGCAAAAAAGAGTAAGACACCATGCCTTACTCTTTCACTTATGCGCTTTCATTTGGCGCCTTTAATCGTAAATACAGATCAAACCATCAAGGCGTAAACTGTGCGTATTTTGCGCAAGATGCTGGCTGCCAATAAAACTCAGTGGCGAAGAATTCATCGTCACGTATTCTGCCCTCATAGCTGTCATCAAAGATGATTTTATATTGGCAAGTTTCTACGTTATTATCAGCGCCATAAAACTTGAGAATGTAATCCCATTCACGAGCATTAAAACCTTCGCTAAAGTGCGGTGTACCGATGAGCTTGTAAATCTCATCCTTTGTCGTCCCTACGCTTATCTTGGCAACATCATCGTGATTGACGATAGTACCGCCTTTTTGCCATGCTTTGTTGGGGTCAGGAAAGACCAAGTCATCGGCATCGACAGAGCCATGCTGCGCCCCAGGGGTTAAGTGCCAAGTTGGTAAAATGTTTTTTTGGCTACAGCCGGTCATCGTAAAAAGTAATGCCGTCGTTGCCAGTAAACCATAATGATATACAGATTTTTTCATTATACATCCCTAAATATGTTTTATAAGTGAGTTGACAGCGTCTACTCACGGGTAAACGCTGTCACGACATCGCAAGGTCGATTAGAAATGGAAGCCTGCACCCACTGCGCCGCCAGCATTGCCTTGGGTATCTGCGGTGCCGTTGACTTTAATGACCCAGCGGCCATTGTCAGACACTTTAGACACACCAATTGCCACGGCACTTTGACCATTATAAGTGGCGATACCACCGCCGACCATCGACTTACCAGGGATGTAAGCTTGTGGCAGTGAAGACATTGCCATTGCTGCCGAAATACCCGCATTGGCATCATCTTCTACTTCATTGATTTTGTAACCGAGCTCATTGACGCTGTTACTGAGCTTCCCATCCAGCGCATTAAGCTGACCAAGGTTGACAGCATCATTGACTTCGATGCCATCAGCGACACCAGTGATTGTTTTATCACCGGCATTGATACCGCCTGTGGTCATGCTTGGACCATCTTTGATGGTGATACCATTATTGCTGACTGTGGTATTACCTGTGGTCACACTATCAGCCGTGACACTGTCCACACTGATATTGCCGTTTAAGTCAAACTTGATACCGTCACCAGTGGCAGAGGTGGTGATATTATTGCCGCCTTCAAACTTAAGCGCACTACTGTCACCAATAGGCTTGTTGATATTATCCCCAGTGTCTGCCCCAAAGCTAAGACCTGTATCGAGCCTGTCAGTATTGGCTTGGATATTATCAGCATTGACTTGGATGTCTTCGTTGGCCTGAGCATTACCTTGGTTAATAGAAGCAATAGCATCGCTAATGTTGCCTTTACCAGTCCCGCCGATATTATTAGCAGTTAGGTTGCCATTTGCATCATAAGTTGCATCACCACCGATAATACCCGCGACATCGCTACCAAGATTATGCAATTGACCACCATTGATGGCATCAGTACTACCTGCAGCGATAGAGCCGCCTTTGACATTGGTGATAGTGGTACCTGCTGCGCCGCCTAATGTAATGCTGCCTTTATTGACAGTATCATCTGGGTTTTTGTCGTATTGCACGGCAGCGTTACTGAGCGCTTCATTGCTATCACCCAACGCATCACTGACTGCTTTTAGCTGTGAGACGTTGACCGCATCGGAATCCGCCGTACCTGCGGCAACGCCAGTGACTTGACGATATACGTTATTAGCCGCATCACCCACAGCAACTGCGCCTGTAGTACTGGTTGTGGCAGCAATAGCAGCATTGCTAACGGCCCCAAACCCTGCGATACCCGCGCCCGTCATCGCTGCAGAGCCGGTACCCAATACTACCGAGCCTTCGACAGTTTGAGTCACATTATTACCGAAGACAAAGGTGTCATTACTATTAATTGTATTGTTATTACCCACTGAGTAACTGTTACTGCCATCAATAATACTTGGATCACCAAAGGCACCAGAGTTATCGCCATTAACAACGTTGCCGGTACCGATACTAATGGACTGATTACCTAACGCTTGCGCGCCATCACCAATAGCAATTGATGACTCACCTGTTACCTCTGACCCTTTACCTATAACGACAGAGTTTGTCGCATCGGCCGAGGCAAACGTGTCATGACCTAGGGCTACTGTGCTGTCAGCGCCGGCTTCGATAATGGCGTTGACACCGATGGCAGTAGAGTCAAGACCGCCTGCGCTTGAGTCATTGGTCACACCGTTAGCAATGTCGCCTTTGCTTTGACTACTAGCATTGGTATGCGCAAATTTTACGCCTTCCGTGTTCATTTTTTGCACCGTCTCACCGATGGTCAAGCGATCAGTGACTTCTTGGCCTTCTTTATTGTAGGTTAAGAATAAAGATTCTAAGTCATTGTTATTTACATTGTTGTTAACCACTTGATCTGCCAAATTTACCGTGACCTCATCACCGTTTTTATCAAAAACTTTGACCTTAGTAACACTATCAAGCTGACCTTTATTAACTGCATCAGAGGCGTTGATACCATTGGCAACGTTAGTAAGCGTCGTTCCACCACTAACGACGATGTCGTTATCATTGTCATCTTTACCGACAATAGCTGGTGTACCAGCGAAGCTGACTTGGTCGTAGTTTACTGTATCATCAGTATTACGATCATACTGAACCCCGCCTGCGGTAATATTGCCAGTAATAGCGTCTAACTGACCTTTATTCACTGCATCGCCAGCGTTTATGCCATCTTTTAGGTTGGTGATGGTAGAACCACCGGCATCAATGCCACTTGCAGTAATGCTTGGACCAGTTACATCACCTTGGGTGTCTGTAAAGCTGAGGCCGCCTTGATTAAAGATACTGCTGTTACCCGTTGCATCTGTAACAGTAAAGCCATCAGCGCCATAGTTGCTGGTGCTAGTGCCGTCAGTGACTTCAGTGCCAGCACTGGTGACAGCGGTGATATTGCTACCATCGGTGATGGTGACGCCGTCGTTGTTTAAGACACTGTTGCCTGTGGCGACGCTATCAAGAGCAAGGTCACGCTTGGTCTTCACTTCGTAGTCGGTCGAGCCATCAAGGTTGGTCGATTCCGTGACGACAATGTTCTCACCTTCGGTCACGGTGGTCTTGGCTTTGGTTGCCGCATCTTTAACGTTGGTAATAGCACCATCAATGGTGTTTGAACCCGTGCCGCCAATGTCAGTTGAGGTGATTAAGCCTTCGTTATTCACCGCATTGCCGCCAATGACGCTTGCTACTGAGTCGGCTGAGTCAAACAACTGGCCGCCGTTGATGGCGTCTTTGCTGTTTAAAGTGACACTGCCGTTATCAACATTGGTGATCTTTTTATTGCCTGCATTGATACCGGCGCTAGTTACGCTTGGACCGCCAGCAATGGCAAAGCCATCAGCGCCATAGTTGCTGGTGCTAGTGCCGTCAGTGACTTCAGTGCCAGCACTGGTGACAGCGGTGATATTGCTACCATCGGTGATGGTGACGCCGTCGTTGTTTAAGACACTGTTGCCTGTGGTGACGCTATCAAGAGCAAGGTTATCTTTGGTTTTAATAATAATATTACTACCGGAACCTGTATCAGTCCGAGTAATCTGAATATTTTTACCATCTACAAACTTAATAGTATCACTTGATTTGACCGCTGATGCTGTATCATCATTAGCTTGAACCTTAAAAGTTTGATTCGTTACTGTTTTTAGCTGCGCGACGTTTACTGCGTCAGAGTCATTAGTCCCTGCCGCCAATCCAGTCAATTGGCGAGTGATACCATTAGCACTATCTCCAAAAGCAACTGCGCCACGAGTAGACTGCCATACGTTTGACGTCTGATTCGTTGCACCACCTGTAGATGGATCAAAACCTTTAATACCTGAGTTGATATTTGCAACCGCTTTTGTACCAATAGCTACGCCACCATTAACGGTAGCTTTAGCACCAGCACCAATAGCGGTCGCGCCTTCTGCTGCACTCGATGCACTACCAATCGACGTTGCATTCGCACCTGATGAATTAGCTCCTGTCGCTGGAGTACTGCCTGAACCAATAGCAATGGAGTTTAAGCCGCTTGATTTTGAGTTGATCCCTAATGCCACAGAGCCTTTTTCAGAAGCGTTAGAAACAGCGCCTATTGCTAGGGCGCCTTCTCCTGAGGATTTGGCATTAACACCTAAAGCTACAGAGGCCGCGCCGCTGGCTTTTGATGTCATACCGATAGCACTTGAGAAGTTGCCAGATGCTACTGACTGCACTCCAAATGCTGAAGCACCTGCACCACTAGCCTCTGTATTGGGATACTGACCTGCAGTTAAAGTCCCTCCAGTAATAGCCGTATATTGTGCAGACTGTCCTGTATTATTAGCAATTTTGTCAACATCATCTCCACCCACTGCTACCGACGAATTGCCCGACGCTCGTACATTGGCACCTAAAGCAACAGATTGATCCCCCTTTGCTTGCGCGTCAAAACCGATAGCGACACTTTGACCACCTTGCGTCCCCGAGTCCACTTTGGTAGTCGCATTACCGCCTATAACAATAGCGTTTGAACCAGAAGCATCGCTACCGCAACCCACAGCAATATCACCATCAGAATAATCTGCTGCAGCGCTACTACTACAGGCTCTAGTATCTATTGACCTATTTCCCACATTTGCTACCACTTGCATACTAAACCCAGACGCTGCAATTCCTGCACAGATCGCCGTCAAGCGCAATAACTTCGCGCCCGAGCTGATCGCATCTGATACCGCAGCGCTTGAACTGACAGAGCCATTCGATGACTTACCACGGGCCTTGGCATATTCGGCAACTGCCGTAAAGCAGCCAAGTGAGCGATTCCAGACAACTTTATAATTGCGATTCATGACATAACTCCATTACTATCCCCTGAGAAAAGCTGTTTGTTTAAAAAAGACTAAATCCATAGTCTCGAATCATTAAACAATAGAAAAAAGATAGGTTTTATACAAAAAACTAAAATAGTTATAACTTCAACTACTAACTAAGATAACAGCTTTTACGTTTCACTTACCATACTAATATATATGCTCATATCGTCAATTCTACTCATACCATGAATACAACCTTTTGTCTGAATATAAAGCATAACCCTAGTCAAAACCCTGCATTTATACAAACGAAAACAATTTACTTTTAAATCGTCTACTATCAATTTATATTTTCCCACCCATAAAAAGCTGAATGGTTATTACTTAGGTAATAAGAACCATTTTTTTATTGAGCTGCTCGGATATCGTTACAATCAGTTCGTGTCAAGCAATATGAGGCAAGCGCATGTCAACATACGATTAGAATGGGCAGTCAGATACTGTATTGACGTTTTATAGAGAGTGATCTTGAAGCCTTATCTTTCTAAGAATATATACTTTTAAGTATCAGTACTTTAAAGAATACTGATACTTCGCTATCAACAAGTTAACTTTATATCCATAGCATCAAAAATTAAATATACGTATGATAAGAACTAAAACTCTTAGACTTAATTATATTCGAAATTATAAATACATATATAAATAAAAATAAATATATTTATGAAAACAATATATAGTCAACCCTAAATAAAACTAGTACGCAAGGACAATTAATGCAAGTAACACTGGACCTGTTTTAAAGTAGGGTATATATATATTACCTTTTATGAATATTCATACAACTAAGACCTCAACTCACGCCAATGCAGCCACAAACGCGTGTCTAATTCAAGCTGATGATACTCTGGCTCCATATGGCAGCATAATTGATAAAATGCTTTGTTGTGCTCATGCTCCTTAAAATGCGCCAACTCGTGCACGACGATCATGCGCAAAAACTCAGGCGGCGCCTCTTTAAATAAGCTGGCCACCGTGATGCTGTTGTGCGATTTAAGCTTACTACCTTGGATGCGAGACTGCGTGGTATGAACTCCCAGCGCCTGCTTGAGGACTTTTAATTTGCTGCTATAACTGACATTCGATAGCGGGCCGATTTTGCGCATAGACTGGTTTTTTATGTCATTTATATATTGATAAAGCGCCTTATCGCTTTGCACTTGGTGCCGATTGGGATATTTGCTTTCTAGATAATCGCCCAGCCTGCCCTCGCTGATGAGCCGTGCCGCTTGGCTTTGAATATGCTCAGAATAATGAGCGAGGTACTTGAGTGTGGTCACAGATTTGTCCTTTTATATAGGGTATGTCTTAGTCAAAATACTTTGAGTACACTATGGTACTGCTGGTATAGATATCATGTTTTACTGACTATACTTTACAACTTATTTCTATATATTTTACCTTATACCACCTATTGACCTATCGTCAGCTCATAAATAAACCCCATAAGCTAACTGTAACTTATGGGGTCATCTAAAAGACAATTTTGTCACGGTATCTAGCCAGTTAACATCTGGTTATTCAACATCTAGATAATTAACGCTCTAAATGTAGATACTGCAAATGGCGCTCATACTGATGCAAGATATCGACCAGCACTTGCTCTTTAGTATAGCCCACCAAGTCGTACTCTTGCGAGCCATCGCTTAAAAACACCTCAGCACGGTAGTAAAACTCAGCATGCTTGGTTGAGGTATTCAAGGTAAAATTCGGACGTTCAGCTTTGATGAGATTGACCTCATAAATAAAGTCATCTTCATCGCCATGACCGACGCGCAGCTTGATGCCATCTATCTGACCATTGTCATCGTCTAGACCTGCATCGAGATCGTCACCGATATTGGCCAGATTTCGCACATCCAATGACGTCTTTAGACCGCCAGCTCTTAGCTCTTTTTCGACATCACTCATGGCAGGTTTGACGATGTTTTGTAAAAACCGCTCGACTTGCGTATGGCTTGGAAAACTAACGATACGCTGCAGACGCGCTTTCCAGCTCTTACCACTATCGAGCACGTTCGCGGTGCCAACCGTACTGGCTTTACGCTTATTACCTTCTTCTTTTAGGCTGCGCCACATCGACATCATATAAAGCACCAAAATCAGCGAAAATGGCAAACCTGCGATGACAGACACCGACTGCAATGAGGCAAAGCCGCCGGCGAACAGCAGACCTAAAGTGATCAGACCGGTGGCTGCCGCCCAAAATAGGCGCAACCAGACCGGTGCATCGGTGTCATTGGTCATACCTTTTGAGCTGAGATTGGCCAGTACTAGCGCACCAGAATCTGCTGAAGTCACAAAGAAAATAAGCCCGATAACCACGCCAGCGAATGATAAAACATCACTAAAAGGGAAGTACTCAAACAAGGCAAACATACCCATCGCCGCGTCATTGATGGCGATTTCACCCAGCTCTGTCGCACCATTGGCCACCAAGTCTATCGCTGAGTTGCCAAAGATTGAGAACCAAGCAAAGATAAAGCCCAACGGAATAAACATCACACCAAAGACAAACTCACGCAAGGTACGGCCACGGCTAATACGCGCAATAAACAAGCCGACAAAGGGTGCCCAAGCAACCCACCATGCCCAGAAAAATATCGTCCAACCTGATTTCCAATCGGCACCAGCACTGCCGTCATAGGCATAGACGTCGAATGTTTTGAAAACGATGGTTTGGAAGTATTGACCGATACTTTGGGTAAAGGTGTTGAGCAAGTACACGGTATTGCCCATCACTAATATAGCAATCAATAGCAATATCGACGAGAGCATATTGAACTCAGACAGGCGGCGTACGCCCTTTTCTACACCGGTCATCGCTGAGATGGCGGCAGCTAAGACCACGCCCAAGATGATCAGGCTCTGCACCATCTTGCTCGACTCGATACCGAAGACATGTGTCAAACCTGCGTTGGCCTGCAACACGCCGATGCCTAAGCTGGTGGCAATCCCCATCAAGGTACAGACCACGCCAAAGGTATCAATGCCATCACCCAGCCAGCCTTTGACTAGGCGCTCGCCAAAGATAGGCGTCAGCGGTGAGCGTAGCGCCAGCGGCATGTTTTTGCGATAGGCAAAGTACGCTAGCGCCATACCTATAAGCGCATAAATACCCCAGCCATGCAGACCCCAATGTAAAAAAGTCTGAGATAACGCTTGGCGCATCGCTTCTGCACTGGCGGGCTCTAGCCCCGTATGCGGGGTGAGATAATGCATCAACGGCTCAGAGGCACCAAAAAATAATAAATCGATACCAATACCGGCCGAAAACAGCATCGCCGCCCACGCCAAAAAGGGAAACTGGGCTTTTTCGTGGTCCTGCCCCAGCTTGATATCGCCGTATTTTGAAAAGCCTACAAATAATGCAAAAATACTATAAGCAGCCACCACCAGCATGTAATACCAGCCAAAGCTCTCTGATACCCACGCCATGCTCGCGCTTAATAATGCCTCACTATAATCTGGCAAGGCAATCGTCCAAATAATCAATAAAATAGAAATAATCGCCGAGCCTAAAAAAACCGCTTTATTTAGACTCAAGGGTTTCGTCGCATCTTCTGATGGCGAGCTGTACATAAAAGACCTCAATAGGTAAATGAAACAGGATCTGATAGTGCTTTGTCCGTCATAACATAGTGGAGAATTACCACGTTATCTATATAAGCGCAGGATGCACAAAGCAGTACCAATCAATAAAAATTCGCTAAACAGTCCGCAGACCCCTTAGCACCATCGTTAAAAAAACAATGAAAATATAGCCAGCACAAAATAAAGCCGATATGCTCATTTGTGTGCGGTAGTGACTGATGATGTCAGTGCTCACAAGAGTACCAGCAAACCTGCACTGATAAAAAAGACCTTTACGTTGAAAGGCCTTTTATTTGAAATTGACGTTATATTATCCTTATATCGTGCCTACTGGCTGGCACGTTTATTTATACAGTCGTATGATAAGCACGCATCGGCTCAGCTCTGAGCGGTGCGCCATTGGCGACATAATAGTCCGCCGTCGAGCGTGGTAATTGCTTGCCGCGCATCTTATCGACGATTTTTTCGGCCAGCATAATGGTGGTGGCGTTTAAGTTACCACTGATGATATTTGGCATAATCGACGCATCGACCACACGCAGACCATCGATACCGTGTACCAGCCCTTCACCATTGACCACCGAATCATTGCCCTCACCCATCGCACAGGTGCACGACGGATGATAAGCGGTCTCACTATGGTTGCGGACATACTCATCTAGCTGCGCATCGGTCACCAGATCATCGGTCGGCGCAATGGCGCGGCCGCGATATGGGTCAAGCGCTGGCTGATGCATGATCTCACGAGTGATACGCATCGCCGCGCGAAACTCTTGCCAGTCTTGCTCATGCGACATATAGTTAAACAAAATGCTTGGATGCGCATTGGGATCTCTTGAAGTGAGCTTGACGCGGCCACGGCTCGGCGAGCGCAATGAGCCCACGTGCGCTTGGAAGCTATGCGATTTCACCGCACTACGGCCATCGTAACGCACCGCTAATGGCAAGAAGTGATACTGGA
Organism: Psychrobacter sp. CAM01; assembly: GCF_032842965.1. NCBI lineage: Bacteria > Pseudomonadati > Pseudomonadota > Gammaproteobacteria > Moraxellales > Moraxellaceae > Psychrobacter > Psychrobacter sp. CAM01. The sequence continues at coordinate 420,928 of NZ_JAWJBL010000008.1, read as the reverse complement.
TATTGGGGTGAGTAAACTTCTCATCGGTACGGATAAAGCCGCCTCCCTCAAACTGATTGGACGCGCCAAGACCAGTACCATTAAACAACCACTCAGCACCAATCGCAGGCTTATTCCACCATTTATTGGCAGGGGCAATCGACACGGGTAGCTTACATTCGTACTGCATATACAGCTCTAGATGGTCTTGTAGGTTGTTACCGACGCCTGGCAACTCTAAAACCTCATTAATACCCAAGTCTTTGAGCCACTGACCAGGGCCAATACCAGAGCGCTGCAATAATTGCGGCGAAGCGATAGCACCCGATGAGACGATCACTTCACGAGCGGCATAGAATTTTTTGCTTTGACCTTGATGCTCAACTTTAACGCCGACCGCGCGCTTACCATCGAATAAAATCACATCGGTCAAGGCACCGGTCAAAATGGTGATATTGCTACGTGGTTTGGCACGGTCGAGATACCCACGTGCCGTTGATGCGCGGCGACCATTAGGCGTGACAAAACGATCCATTGGCCCGAAGCCTTCTTGCTGATAGCCGTTTAAATCCTCTGTACGCGGATAGCCTGCCTGCACGCCCGCTTCAATCATCGCTTCAAACAGCGGATTGACCCCAGGTTTTGAGGTGGTCATTTCTACCGGACCACCGACGCCATGATAGTCGTTTTCGCCTGCGTCGCGGTTTTCTGACTTTTTAAAGTACGGCAAGCAGTCGAGATACGTCCAGTCTTCTAACCCCTTGATTTTGGCCCAGTCGTCAAAATCGAGCGCATTACCACGGATATAGCACATGCCATTGATGAGGGATGAGCCGCCCAGCCCTTTACCGCGGCCACAGTCCATGACGCGGTTATTCATATATGGCTCAGGATCGGTTTTGTAGCCCCAGTTATAAGTAGTGCCTTGTAGCGGCATCGCGAGCGCCGCTGGCATCTGCGTGCGAAAGTCTAGTCGATAATCAGGTCGACCAGCTTCTAATAGCAACACCTTAATGTTGGCATCTTCGGTCAAGCGCGTGGCCAGCACGTTTCCGGCTGAGCCTGCACCGACAATGATGTAGTCATATTCAGGTGTGGTTGATGTCATAAAACGCTCCATAATAGTAAAAATACGTCATGTCATCAGTAAGCTCACGTCATGCCGGCGTATTTACCGACATGACGTGCTTACTAACGACAGCTTTCTTTGTATCTTAAAATAGGTAGTTAAAACAGGTGGTTAAAACAGATAGTTAAAAAACAGGCAGTTAATAAACCATTAAAATACCGATTCAAACTCACCTAGCTCTACTTGGATAGATTTGGTCTGCGTATAATGTTCAAGGGCTTCGATGCCATTTTCGCGGCCGATACCTGAATGCTTATAACCACCAACTGGCATTTGCGCAGGCGACTCGCCCCAGGTATTTAACCAGCAGATACCCGCCTCAATCTGTCCGATGACGCGATGCGCGCGGGTTAGATCTTTGGTTACCACCCCTGCCGCCAAGCCGTACTCGGTATCATTGGCACGGCGAATCACTTCTTCTTCGCTCTCATAAGTCAATATCGACATCACTGGGCCAAAGATTTCCTCACGCACGATAGTCATATCATCGGTGCAATCGGTAAACACCGTTGGCGCAACAAAGGCACCGTCGGCCAGCTTATCTGTGGTCACTCGCTCACCGCCCGCTAATAAACGCGCGCCGCCCTCTTTACCTTGTTCGATATAACCGAGCACTCGCTCCATATGCGGGAAGCTCACTAGCGGCCCCATATTGATATCTTCATCCATCGGATCACCGAGCTTGATACGTTTAACCCGCGTCAAAATCGCTTCTTCAAACTTGGCTTGTAGCGCTTTTGGTATAAATACACGCGTGCCATTGGTACAGACCTGACCGGTGCTATAGAAGTTCGCCATCATGGCGATATCCGCTGCCATATCGATATCGGCATCCTCAAAGATAATCAATGGCGACTTACCGCCCAGCTCTAAGGTTACGTCTTTGAGCGACGATGATGCCGCACTTGCCATAACTTTTTTGCCCGTTGGCACCCCGCCTGTAAACGAGACTTTGGCGATATCGGGATGCTCAGTTAATGCTTGACCTACTTTATAATCCCCTTGTACGACGTTAAATACGCCATCTGGCATGCCCGCCTCAGTAAAGATCTCTGCCAGTTTTAGCGCCGTTAATGGCGTGACTTCTGAAGGTTTAAAAATCATCGCGTTACCAGCGGCCAACGCTGGCGCAGCCTTCCACATGGCGATCTGAATCGGATAGTTCCATGCGCCGATACCAGCGACGACGCCGAGTGGCTCACGGCGCGTATAGACAAAACTGCTATCACGTAGCGGAATCTGACGGCCCTCAATCATTGGCGCAAGCCCAGCGTAGTATTCAACGACATCGGCACCAGTGACGATATCGACATACTTAGTCTCAGAGTAGGCTTTACCGGTGTCCTTGGTTTCAAGCAATGCCAGTACGTCATTGCGCTCACGCAATATTTCTACTGCCTTTGACAAAATACGGCCGCGCTCAACTGCGGTCATCGCTGCCCATAGTTTTTGCCCTTGTTGCGCGGCTTCTACCGCTTCATCTATTTGCTCAGTTGTGGTCTGCTGAATGGTCGCCAGCACCTCACCCGTCGCTGGATTAATATCTTCAAAAGTCGTTAAAGAGTCATCGACAGCCAGATAGCGGCCGTTAATATAGGCGGTCTGCGTTTGTGTTAAGTCGATAATATCTTTTAAGCTACTTGGATTTGTAGTAGTTGTCATAAGTTCTCCTTAGGGCGACTAAAGCTTTATAAAAAAGCGTTCAGTAAATCATGCCGTCATGGGTTAAAGGTTAAATTTCTTGTGTGCGTGTTATTGACCAAAGCTGTTTATCAAGTTATTGGTCAAAGTCATTTATCAAAGCTGTTTATCAAGGTTATTGATCAAAGTCTTGCTGCGTCATATTTATCAAGCGCTCACGTATTGAGGCCTTGTCCGAGATATCGATACCCGAAAAGTCAGAGAGCCAAATACCATCGGCGACCAGACGTACCATACATAGCGTTTCAGTATTATCGGTAGCGGCATGTTTTTTTAGCTGCTCATTTGACCACTCAGCCCAGCGTTCGCGTAGCATCCGGTCTCCTAGCATCAACACATACAAGGTCGCTTGGCTATTAAACTCTGCCTGCCCTTTTTCGCCCAAGCTAATAGTGGCATCGATATAAGCACGGGTAAACGAGCCGTAGCTGACCGGATCTTTTGCCATGGCGGCATTGACTTCTGCCTCAAACTTGGCCATCGCATCATAAAATACCTCTAAGATAAGCGCGTCCTTGGTAGCAAAGTGATGCATCACTCCGCCTTTGGTCACGCCGACGGCATCTGCCACCGCTTGAAAGGTCACTTTAGACAAGCCCTGCTCTAGCGTGATACGCGCTGCTTGATCGAGCAGCGCCCGCCGCACCAGCTCTGGCTGTTTTTTACGTTTATGCGCGTTTTGTGTTTCCATTTTTGTGTCCATGTTCATTTTTACCTACCTGTCAGTGCACCACCGAGTTTGACAATACGTTCATAACCACCACGCCGCCGACTATCATTGCAATGCCAATCACCGCGGCGGTATCGAGACTTTGCTTAAAAAAGAACACCCCGACCAGTGAGGTCAGTACGATACCTAGACCGCCCCACAGCGCATAGGCGATGCCAAGTGGTATGGTCTTGATGGTCTGGGTCAATAAATAAAACGAGATGGCATAAAGCACGCCCATAATCAAGGTCGGCACCAAACGGGTAAATTGCTCTGACTTGACCAAAAAGGTCGTGCCCACCACTTCACAAATGATAGCGATGGCGAGATAACCGTAAGCAATGATGGTAGGACTCATAGCTAAAACACCTGTGTTAAATCCAGCGTACACGCTTGATTGAGTGAAATGGATAAGCAATAAATAATAGAATGTAGCCCCCAAAGAAACCACACGGTCGGTATTTTATAGAAATAATCCAGCAATGTGAAGGGCAGCCCAGCAGTTTTTTTTGTTTCAAGCGATGTACAGATTGCTTTTATATTCAAAAAGATAGCCAAGTTGTCTAATCAAATTACCCGCAAAGGCTTGATAACCAACGCTGACAGCAGATTACTTAAACCATAAATAAAAGTAGCGTATCGCTGATATTTTTTTGTTGCACGCCGTAGGTAGATGAAGAATTTAACAAAAAAAACATGCTATCAAGCCTACCTATACCCAGACCTATCCGCCCTAACACGCCATTTCATAAACACCTCATTCTGAGGTACGCTTATGACATATTAGGATCATTTTTATCACTAAAATGCGCCAAGGAATGAGAGCTGGCAGTCAAATTTCACAACGACCAAAGAATATTTGCAAATAATGTCAAAATAAGGTTGACAGCCTATAACGACTTGGCTAAAATGTGCCCCACATAACGCAGACAGCAATTACTTTTAGCTTGTCATATTTACCGTTATAACAGCTTATTCTCCAATAGCTCAGTTGGTAGAGCAACGGACTGTTAATCCGTGTGTCCCTGGTTCGAGCCCAGGTTGGAGAGCCATATACGAAAAACCTTCATCATTATTTGATGAAGGTTTTTTTATGGCCGTCATTTTTGGCTCAGACAATTCTCTTATTAAATCAGTTATATAAATACCGCTGCGGTGTTCATTTGGCCGATTTTGTTGTATGGTAAGAGTAGTTTGCTTGGGTTCGTTTTGTCTGAATATTTTACTCCTACTCACTAGAAATAATGGTTTATTATGATACCTGTACGTGTAAAAAATAAGTTTTCTGACCATCCGCAAAAAATCATGCGCCCGGTCAGTATTCGGCTGTCTGAAGAGATGATCGCATTATTAGAGACCACCTCAAAAGAGCTGGGCTTTAAGCGTATTCAAGGGCTGATTCGCCTATACATTCGTCAAGGGCTTGATCGTGATCATCAGGATTACACCTTAGCGCATGATGAAGTGTTTATCGAGTCTCTGCGCAAGCGCGGCGTCAGTCAACACATCATCGATGAGGCCATCGTGGTGACTCACAATAACAACATCTCCCGCCCCCTATCCGAGCTACAAAACGAAGATTAGCAGAGATGATTAAGAAAGCCGATTCGATATACTGCTGACTATATAGACAGCAATATATAATCGACGACAATATGTAAGCGACGATACATAAGCGACAGTATAAAAAACCGCTTTCTTAATGATGAACTGTGTAGATAGGCTGCGTACCAAAAGACTGAGCTTGCCCATTCATGGCGCTCAGTCTTTTTTGTGCGCCAAATGATAGTTGTCGCCCGCACACAGTCTTTAGCCATAATCCAACACAACACCCAAAAAAACAAGCTATATTAAAACCAGCCCTACTCATAAAAAAAGCCGATGACAATCACCGTCGTTGGTGCAAAACAAACTGACACGGAGGTGTACGATGGGAGGTTTATACCCGCGTTTTAACCAAGCATTATTGTTAACGATGGCATTGGCATTATTACCTGCTCTCTCTGCGTGCTCACAGCCGCAGGCAGATCCTAGCAAAAAGACCATTCCGACCAACTCTGATCAGTGGCAAAAAAAACTCGGCGATACTTTTGAGCAACTGCCTAAGACCGATCAGCAGCTGCTCAGTCGCTATATGCTACGCATGAAGCTCAGCGGCGCCTATGAGTCTGGTGCGATGCCGCGTATTACGATCAAACAAGCCTTGATACAACAGCGTGAATATGAGCGCTTGCATCCCAATAATCCCACAGGCAAGAAAAGCCCCATCATAAAAAGTCAGCAAGTGGCCAGAGCCAATGCGCAACACTACCCTGTGGCGCTCTTGCCAGTCAAAAGTAGTGACAGCGACAGCTTAAACCAAGTAAAGCTCCAGTTTATGCTATCCAACCACGGCGAAGTCGCCATCGATAGCTTTAAGGGTACATTGATGATGAAAGACATCGCTTTGACCCAAGGCAAGCGCTTTAATGTCCCGTTGACTGTGTTTGAGCCTGCTATCAAACCTGAGCAATCTGGCAAAATTATCATCGAGAGTAGCATTGAGGACATCAATGTCATGCGTGCTATCAGAAACACCAGAGACATGACTATTGAGATTAGCGAAGGGACGTTGACACTAGCAGATGGTCAACGCGTTGAGTTTGACGAGTCTTTAGTCAAATAAAACGCCACTAGGTAAGAGACTGGCAAAAAAGTAATAAGCACTCTCTTGTCATTATTTAAGTGATAAACCGCGCTGATACACGCCCATAAAAAAACCCCAATCATTTCTGATTGGGGCTTTTCGAATCTGGCGGAGACGGAGAGATTCGAACTCTCGAAGGGCTATGAACCCTTGCCGGTTTTCAAGACCGGTGCATTCAACCGCTCTGCCACGTCTCCGTTGGTGCATCATTATATAGATATCATTTCATAATGCAAGCAGATAATCTAAAAAAATTAAATTAATTTTTCGATGGGTACAAATCACGAATTTAATGACCGCTGGAGGCCAAGTGCAAACACATATCAAGCAGTCTATTGGCATAGCCCCACTCGTTGTCGTACCAAGCAAAAACCTTGTACTGCGTACCGACCTGCATTAGCTGCTGACCGTCAATAATAAGCGACTCGGTCTGATGGATAAAGTCGCTGGAGACCAGTGGCTCATCAGTGTAGGCCATGATATCACGCAAATGACCGTCGCTGGCGGCTGTCAGCACATCACGAATCGCCTCAGTGCTGACAGGCTGGGTGTCAAAGACAAAGGTCACATCAATCGCTGCAACGGTGATGGTAGGTACACGGATAGAGTGACCATTGACCTTGCCGACCATCGCTGGTAATACACGCTCGGTCGCAGCGATACTGCTCGAGGTCGTAGGTATGATGTTATGACCTGAGGCACGGGCACGTCTTGGATCTCGGTGCGCTTGATCAAGCACAGTCTGGTCAGCGGTGACTGCATGAATCTCTGTCATCATCGCGGAGGTGACGCCAAAGGCCCTATCAAGGGTATCGATCAGCGGTACCAGCGCTTGGGTGGTACATGAGACGCTCGAGATAATCGGTAGCGCCCGCGTCAAGGTATCACTGTTGACGCCCATCACGATACAGGCATCGACATCATCGAAAGGCGCTGCACCAATGATGACCTGCTGCGCACCTGCCTCGATATGCAGATGCGCCTGCTCATAAGAGCGAAAGTGCCCCGTACACTCCAGTACCACATCGACCCCCAACGCTTGCCATGGCAGGCTCTTAGGATCCGGCTCTGAGAGCATATTGATACAGTAAGTCAGACTGTTTTTGGTCAGGCACAGCTGGGTTTTATTATCATCCGTACTGGCTACCACCAGCTCAGCTGCCACGCCCAGCTGACTTAAGCGGCCATGCGCACTATCAAACTTTAATAAATGCAATAAAATATCAGCAGGTGCCAAGTCATTAATTGCCACCACATGAATCGCACGACCCAAGACCTCAAAACGTTCTAATAAGGCGCGCAGTACATTACGCCCGATACGGCCAAAACCATTAATCGCCACTCGTAATGGCTGGGTATGCTCGCCTGTATAAGACATCGCGGCGACGGCTGGATCAGAGGTCAGTTGATAAGTGGCGCTAGAAAAATCAGGCATAAAAACATATCGCTATAAAGATAAAAAACACGGCAAATCACTGAGACGATATCACATCATCGCCCAGCCCTATGGGGTAATAAAAATCAAGGCCAGACGAATGGTGTTGTAATCGATACGCTGCTTGAGATGCTCAAAGATTGGGCGCAGCTTAACACTGCCATCATCATTAAAGTCATTGGGATTGTTGGCGACTTTGATCGCGATATAAGCGGTACCTACTGCCGTCATCACCTCATCATCTGGGCGCAGATGATCACAGGCTAAGCTTGGGTCCTGCGCTTTTAACTCTGCAATATGGCGCATGATGGTAGATTGCGACAGCTGCCGCGCTTGTGATATCTCAGCGATAGACAAACTCTCTTCGAGGAGCGTTTTGGTTGCCAACAAGGTACTTTGGGACTTATCAGCGACTTGGTTGCGGCGTTTTTGTTTTTTGTCAATCTTTGCTTGCTGCTGCTCACGGCGCTTTTTTTGTAGCGCCGCATAAGCATCAATCACTGATTGATTCAGCGTACCGCCCGATTTTAAGATAAACTTGTCATGCGCCTGTGTCAGACTCTCTTCATTGAGCATGGCATAGTTGGCATCCGCTTCTTCGGAGAGCGCCAAAAACCGCTTGTCCGCCCCGCGCGCGAGTGGATCTAACTGCAGACTCATCTCATTCATACCAAGTAGCTGCAGCCCTGCTAGCGACTTGAGGCGTGAGAGCGCTACATAGCCTTGACCCAGCTCAAAAGTGCGCGACAGATCAATCTCTGCGGCCTCTAGAGTCATGCCTTGCGACTTGTGAATGGTGATTGCCCAAGCCAGACAAAGCGGCACTTGGCTGTAGCTTGCCAGCACCTCCCCTGTTTCATCTTCGATGATCCACTCTTCTGTCTCAGCGACGACCTCACGGCCTGAGTTTAACCGCACCACAGGCATTTTTTGCGTGGTGGACTTTTTGGTTTTTGCCGTCTGCTTGTCTGACGTATCTGTCTTTTTGGCCGTCTCTGCGTCATCGTCTGCATCGACTTCTTCAATTAAGGCTTCGCTATTGCCTTTACCATCGTCTATCTTGACAGCGGCAAAGCCAACCAGCTCCCCCATGGTGCCATTCGAGACGCCAAGCTCGGTGTTATTTTTGATAAACATCACCTTAGCGCCGACTTTGAGCGTCAGCTCATCTTGGGTACGCACGGTCTTTTTGAGAGTGTCAACCAGCTTACTATCGCCCGTCGAGGTCGCCTCAAAACGCATCATCTCACCATCTAAGGCGGCCAACTCTTTGTCGTTGATTTTATTGACGTTGAGATTGTGAGTATACAGTCGGGTGCGCTTGATATCGACGTCTTGATCATAGGTCGCCTCTAGTGCCGCAATCGCCTCAAAGGTGACTTCCTGACGGCGAATTTGGTTGAGAATGTCATCCAAATCCAGTCCGCCATTGGCCGCCTCGCTCACTTGACGATGCTGCTCAGACAGATAGCAAATATGAAACTTGGCATCGAGCCATGCCTCAGACATAAAGGCAAACTTTTCACGGTTACTCTCGCCGCGACTGCCAATCGGTGGCAGCTGAAAAAAGTCGCCGGCAACAACCACTTGGATACCACCAAAAGCACTGTCGTTTTTGCGCACGTGTTTGAGCACTTGATTGACTAAGTTTAGCTGCTTGGCATGCAGCATCGATATCTCATCGATGATAAGTACCGCTGTCTCTTTTAGGCGATCTGCCAAAAACTGCTTGCGCGATAAATTACTCAAATCGCGCTCCGTCAGCTCATCTTTGATGCCTATTCCTGACCAGCTATGAATGGTGGTGCCGCTCATGTGCGTCGCTGCAATGCCTGTACTGGCCGTGACCGCCACTGGCACACGGCGCGCGCGCAAATAATCAATATATTGGTTAAGAGTATAAGTCTTACCCGACCCTGCCGATCCAGTCAAAAAAACGTTTTGACCTGTTTTTAAAATATTAAGAGCAGAAGATTGACGCATATATCCAAACCAATAAGTAATAAAAGAAAATAGGAAGTAAAAACACCGCATGGCATCGCAACTAAGTGTACGGCACTGCCATTTAATTATAACAGTTGCACTCACTTTACAAAGCACTTTAACAGGCGCTAATCGCATAACATAAAGTTATGTGATACAAATTATATCATTATAAAAAGTCATTATCTCTCAACGCCAAAGCTCAGTACGATAGAGTCATAACTTGGTCAGGAAGGCCAAATATTTATGTTTCAACCATCATAATACCCAACAAGGAGTCGTTCATGTTATACGCCTATCCCAATACTGAAAACAGCCCCGTCCAATTCCGCAAAAAATACGACAACTTCATCAATGGTGAGTGGGTGGCCCCCATCGATGGTGAATACTTTGACAACCCAAGCCCCATCGATGGCAAAATTATCTGCCAAGTGGCCCGCTCAAAAGAAGCCGATATAGAAAAAGCACTCGATGCCGCGCATGCCGCCAAAGACGCTTGGGGCAAAACCAGTGTCGCTGAACGCGCCAACCTGCTCCTCAAAATCGCAGACAAGATGGAAGCCAACCTCGAAGCCATCGCTATCGCCGAATGCTACGAAAACGGTAAGCCTGTGCGTGAGACTTTGATGGCAGATATCCCGCTGGCTATCGATCAGTTTCGCTACTTTGCCAGTGCCATTCGCGCCCAAGAGGGCGGCATCAGCCAGATCGATGAAGACACCGTTGCTTATCATTTCCATGAGCCACTAGGCGTGGTCGGACAGATCATCCCATGGAACTTTCCTATCCTGATGGCAGTGTGGAAAATCGCCCCCGCCCTCGCTGCTGGTAACTGTATCGTCATGAAGCCAGCTGAGCAAACGCCAGCGTCCGTGCTATTTATGCTAGAGACCATCGGTATCGCTGACATCTTGCCAAAGGGCGTACTAAACATCGTCAATGGCTTTGGCGTTGAAGCTGGTAAACCACTGGCCTCTAACCCGCGCATCAATAAAGTCGCCTTTACTGGTGAGACCACAACCGGCCGCCTCATCATGCAGTACGCCAGTGAAAACATCATTCCTGTGACGCTAGAGCTGGGCGGTAAAAGCCCCAACATCTTCTTTGCCGATGTGATGGATGAAGACGATGACTTCTTGGACAAAGCGGTCGAAGGTCTGGTCATGTTTGCCCTCAACCAAGGCGAGGTCTGTACGTGTCCGTCACGCGCACTGGTGCATGAGAGTATCTATGATGAATTTATGCAACGCTGTATCGAGCGCGTCAAGGCCATCAAGATGGGCAACCCGCTAGATACTGATACCATGATTGGCGCGCAAGCCAGCTCAGACCAATTAGAAAAAATCCTCTCTTATCTGGATATCGGTAAGCAAGAAGGCGCAAAGGTATTGGTCGGCGGCGAACAAGCCAAACATGATGGCGCGCTGGGCGATGGTCATTATGTACAGCCAACCATCTTTGAGGGCACCAATGACATGCGCGTGTTCCAAGAAGAAATCTTTGGGCCTGTGCTTGCCGTCACAAAGTTTAAAGACGACGACGAAGCCATGAAAATCGCTAACGATACCTTATATGGTCTAGGCGCTGGCGTCTGGACTCGTAGTGTACATAAGGCGTATCGCTTTGGCCATGGTATCCAAGCGGGCCGCGTCTGGACCAACTGCTATCACATTTATCCATCACATGCGGCCTTCGGTGGCTACAAGCAATCAGGTATCGGCCGCGAAAACCATCTAATGATGCTCGACCATTATCAGCAAACCAAGAACATGCTGGTCTCTTATAGTCACAAAAAGATGGGCTTCTTTTAAACCTGTCTGTCATGCACTTTATGGCAGCCGCCATAAAGTAATGAGTTGATAGATACCATATCTATCAACTCACCATCTGCGATAAGGAGAATGCAACGTGAGTAATAAAATGAAAGCGGCCGTACTACATGAGTTCGGACAACCTTTACAGATTGAAGAAGTGGATATCCCAACCCCAGGTGCCGGTCAGATTGTGGTAAAAATGCAAGCTTCTGGCGTCTGTCATACTGACTTACACGCTGTCGAAGGCGACTGGCCTGTCAAACCAAATCCGCCATTTATCCCAGGCCATGAAGGCGTCGGATTGATCACAGCTGTCGGCGACAACGTCCACCATGTCAAAGAGGGTGACCGCGTCGGTGTGCCTTGGCTCTACTCTGCCTGTGGTCACTGTACGCATTGCCTAGGCGGCTGGGAGACACTCTGCGAACAGCAAGAAAACTCTGGCTACTCAGTAAATGGCAGTTTTGCCGAGTATGTCTTGGCCGATGCCAACTATGTCGGCATCATCCCTGAAGGCGTCGACTCTATCGAGATTGCCCCTGTGCTGTGCGCGGGTGTCACCGTCTACAAAGGTCTTAAAATGACGGATACCAAGCCTGGCGACTGGGTGGTGATCTCAGGTATCGGCGGACTTGGACACATGGCCGTTCAGTACGCCATTGCCATGGGCCTTAATGTCGCGGCGGTCGATATCGACGATGAGAAGCTTGAATTTGCCAAAAAGCTGGGCGCCAAAGTCATCGTCAATGCCAAAGACACCGATCCTGGCGAGTATCTCCAAGAACAGATCGGCGGCGCTCATGGCGCTCTTGTGACAGCAGTATCGGCCAAAGCCTTTGACCAAGCACTAAGCATGCTCCGCCGCGGTGGTACCTTGGTGTGTAACGGCTTACCAACGGGCGACTTCCCTGTCTCTATCTTTGATACCGTGTTAAATGGCATTACTATTCGCGGCTCGATCGTCGGTACGCGCCTAGACTTACAAGAGTCGCTAGACATGGCAGCGGCAGGCAAGGTCAAGGCCACCGTCGCGGCTGAGCCACTTGAAAATATCAATGATATCTTTGCGCGGATGCGTGATGGCAAAATCGAAGGTCGCATCGTCATTGACTATAGCATGTAGGCTCGTGAGGTATACTGAGTTCAGTATAAAAACGATATAGTGGGACTGGGATAAATTTTACGCAGCCTCTGTCGGCGCAGGCACAGCACGCAAGGAAAATTTATACCAGTTCCACGTTGACATATAATGTATCTGTTTTATTGGAAATCGACTATATGATAGAGCTGTGCTGCTTTAGGCTGGTTCTCTTTTAGCGCAGCACTGGCTTGTTGTATTTTATTTAGCCCTCTTAGTCGTATCGTTTTCACTCACATGCTATCTTTGGTGTGAATGAAGAGGGTACGACTTTTTATATGCCTCTGATTTTATATAGATAGTTAAACAATTTACCCAGTTTATTCAGTCAAGACACGCCACCAATGATAAGGACATCATGATGAAAGTCACTGCTACCCCATCTTGTAAAGCACTGATCGACTTACTAAAATCCAAGCATGGCGAGCTGATGTTTCATCAGTCTGGTGGCTGCTGCGATGGCAGCTCGCCGATGTGTTACCCCTTAGGCGAGTTTGTCGTAGGCGGCCAAGATGTTTTGGTCGGCCAGCTGGCAGGATGTCCTTTTTATATGGGCAAAGCCCAGTATCAGTTATGGCAACACACCGACCTTATCATCGATGTGGTCGATGGTCGCGGCGCCAGTTTTTCGCTGGAGATACCTGAGGGCAAGCGCTTTATCGTACGCTCTGAGGTGTGCAAGGTATAGCTGGCAGTCGTCGATGCTACACATTATTATTGCCTCTGTCATATTGCTACAGTCTAAAATCTAACTGTCAAAAACCTATCTGCTGATAAAAACCATTTAACATCGCTATGACTTTGGGTCTATACTGATTGACGTCTGTATCGTCTGGGTCATCACACCCAGCTCAATTAGCATGGAAGCTAAGGAAATATCGTATGGAATCAGATGCAATTTTTGACTACGTCATCGTCGGTGGCGGCTCTGCAGGCTGTGTGCTTGCCAGCCGCCTGACAGAAAACCCAGACATCCGTGTCTGCTTGTTAGAGTACGGCGGCGCAGGCAAAGACCTTGCGGTTCGTATGCCAGCTGGACTTATCCTCATGGTGCCAGGCAAGCCGCTAAAACTTAATAACTGGTGCTTTCACACCACACCGCAACCTCATTTAAACAATCGACGCGGCTTTCAACCGCGTGGTCAGTGTTTGGGCGGCTCATCCGCCATCAATGCCATGATTTATACGCGCGGCAGTGCGCTTGATTATGAGCGCTGGGTTGAGCAAGGCTGTACCGGCTGGGGGTTTGACGATGTCCTCCCCTACTTTATCAAAGCTGAAAACAACATCCATGGCGCAGATGCGCTACATGGCGATAGCGGGCCTTTGCACGTCAGTGACTTGCTCAGTCCGCGCGATATCTCCAAAGCCTTCGTAAAAGCGGCTATCGCCAATGGTTTAGATCACAACCCAGACTTTAATGGCAAAAAACAAGACGGCGCAGGCTTATATCAAGTCACGCATTTTCATGGTGAAAAACAAGGTCAGCGCTGCTCTGCCGCCGCCGCTTACCTGCATCCAGTACAAAGCCGGCCAAACCTCATCGTCATTACCCATGCTCAAGCCAACCGCGTTATCTTTGAAGACAAAAAAGCCGTTGGCGTCGCTTATGAAAAAGACGGCGTCGAGCATACCGTCATGGCACGCCATGAAGTGATTCTATCAGGCGGCGCTTTTGGCTCACCCAAAGTACTGATGCTCTCAGGTATCGGCCCTGCCGAGCATCTACAGTCCCACGGAATTGAGGTAATCGTGAATGCGCCCGAGGTCGGCGGTAACTTACAAGACCATCTAGATGTGGTGTTTGATTATGAGGTCAATACCACCGACGTCATCGGTATTGGTATGGCGACGCTCTCAACCTTGGCCAAGAGCATTCGGCAATGGCGCAAAGATGGCACCGGCCTACTGTCCACCAACTACGCAGAAGCAGGCACTTTCTTCAGTGTCGGTGATGCCCCAAAACAATGGCCCAACATCCAACTGCACTTCGTCATCTCACGCGTCATCGAGCACGGCCGCGATCTCAAACGTGGATTTGCGGTTTCCTGCCATACTTGCTACTTGCGCCCTGAGAGCCGAGGGACTGTCCGTCTGGCATCGGCCGACCCTGCAGAGGCCGTGTTGATCGACCCCAATTATCTGTCGCACCCCAAAGACGTAGAATATATGGTGGCGGGCGCCGAGCGCACTCGCGCCATCATGCGAGAGGCTCCCATGGCCACCTACATCACAGAGGACTACCCTGCGCCTTATATCAAAAAAGACGGCATGCTCGGCTTTATCCGCAACAAGTCAGACACCATCTACCATCCTGTCGGTACTTGCCGCATGGGCGCAGATGATGGCTCAGTCGTGGATTTGGCATTAAAAGTACGCGGTGTCAGCGGATTACGAGTCGTCGACGCCTCCATCATGCCGACACTGATTAGCGCCAATACCAACGCGCCAACGATTATGATAGCGGAGAAAGTCGCTGATATGATTAAAGCTGAGCATCATAGTGCTTAGCACAACACCCTCAAAGTTTGAGTTTCCATAAAAAATCGACCGATTAGTTTGCCAAAAAAAAGAGCCACCAGATTACTCTAGTAGCTCTTTTTTAGACTCAACAACTCAGTCTAAGCTCCGATTCATCAGACCAAACTATTTACCGCTTCAACCACAGCGTCGGTGGTAATACCAAACTCTTTATACAAGTCACTGGCTGGTGCTGACTCGCCATAAGTAGTCATACCTATGACTTTGCCATCGAGACCGACAAACTTATACCAGTAGTCTACGTGCGCTGCTTCTACTGCGACGCGTGCGCGGATAGTGGCAGGCAATACTGACTCGCGATAATCAGCGTCTTGCTCCATAAAGATTTCGGCACATGGCATAGAGACCACACGCACGCCAATGCCATTTTCGCTAAGCGTCTTGTGCGCTTGCATCGCTAGGCCAACTTCTGAGCCGGTGGCGATGATAATTGCTTTTAGCTCGCCTTGTTCTTTGGCTAGTACGTAACCACCTTTGGCGATGTTCGCGACTTGGCTCTCATCGCGCGCTTGATGTGGCAAGCTCTGACGGCTAAAGATCAAGGCAGATGGATTGTTTGCTGACTTAATCGCTTCTACCCAAGCCGTCGCCGATTCGGTCGCATCGCAAGGACGCCATGTGCGTAGATTCGGCGTGGTGCGTAGGCTAGTCAACTGCTCGACTGGCTGATGCGTTGGGCCATCTTCACCCAGACCGATCGAGTCGTGCGTATAAACATGAATGATGCGCTGCTTCATCAGTGCGCCCATACGCACGGCATTACGCGCATATTCCATAAACATCAGAAAGGTCGCCACGTAAGGGATAAAGCCGCCATGCAATGCGATACCATTGGCAATCGCAGTCATACCGAACTCACGCACGCCGTAGTAGATATAGTTGCCGTCGCTGTCGGTCTCAATCCCCTTTGCGTCTTTAAATAGCGTGAGGTTTGAGCCGGCAAGATCGGCTGAACCGCCCATAATCTCTGGCAATAATGGCTGCAAAGCATTGATCGCATTTTGACTGGCTTTACGACTGGCGACATCACCGCCTGCTTCTTGGGTTTGCTGGATATAGTCTTTTGCTTGGCTAGCAAAATCAGCTGGCAATTCGCCATTTAGGCGGCGTAATAGCTCGTCTGCCAGCTCTGGGTAGGCTTTTTTGTACGCTGCAAAGTCAGCATCCCAGTTCTTTTGTTGCACATCGCCTTTGGCTTTGGCATCCCACGCTTCATAGATTTCATCGTCTAGCTCAAATGGGGCATGTTTCCAAGACAACGCATCACGAGTCAAGGCGATTTCGTCATCACCAAGTGGCGCGCCGTGGCTAGCCGCTAGACCTTGCTTGTTCGGACTACCAGCACCGATGGTGGTTTTACAGATGATTAAGCTTGGCTTTGCCGTTTCGTTAATGGCCTGCTCGGTGGCCGCGGTGATCGCGTCTGCATCATGACCGTCGACGGTGATGACTTGCCAGCCATAAGACTCAAAGCGTCCTTTGGTATCGTCGGTAAACCAGCCCTCGACATTACCGTCGATAGAGATGCCATTGTCATCATAGAAGAAGACCAGCTTGCCAAGCCCTAGCGTGCCTGCGAGTGAACACACTTCGTGACTGATGCCTTCCATCAAGCAGCCATCACCCAAAAACGCATAGGTATGATGATCGACGATGTTATGGCCATCGCGGTTAAACTGGGCGGCAAGGGTCTTTTCGGCAATTGCAAAACCAACGGCATTGGCGATACCTTGACCGAGTGGGCCTGTGGTCGTCTCAACACCAGGGGTATAGCCATACTCAGGATGACCTGGGGTTTTTGAATGCAGCTGACGGAAGCCTTTTAGGTCATCGACACTGACGTCATAACCAGTCAAATGTAGCAATGCATAAATCAGCATCGAGCCATGACCATTTGATAAAACAAAACGGTCGCGGTTGTGCCAGTTAGGATCGGCAGGGTTGTGCTTTAAAAATTTACGCCACAAAACCTCGGCAATATCGGCCATGCCCATCGGCGCGCCCGGGTGTCCTGAGTTGGCTTTTTGAACCGCATCAAACGACAGTACACGGATGGCATTGGCTAGTTTACGTTCGCTAATTGGAGCTGGCATAGAGTGTCCTAATATTCGAATCAGAAATGTGGAGCATAAGAGGAGAGTTTACTCGAGGATAGTCTGCCAAAAACGCCTAACGCATCATCGACAGACAGACGATAAAGTCAAAGTGCTATATTAACATATTTGCCATCAGGCACGCTAAAAATGCGCTGATAGAATCGTTTGTATTTAATCATCATTTGTATCAGTTTTTTCAAACCAACACGGATCAAAAAAAACCGCGAGTCCATTGATGACCCGCAGTTTAGATAGCAGCTTATAAAAACATCACTGTATTAAACCAAAATGGTCTCAGCTCCGCCCATATATGGACGCAGCACTTCTGGAATGCTAATACTGCCATCAGCATTTTGATGGTTTTCCATCACTGCCAGCAGCGTACGGCCAACAGCAAGGCCTGAACCGTTTAGCGTATGAGCAAGGCTGGTTTGTTTACCATCTTTGACTCGTGTGCCCATGCGGCGTGCCTGAAAGTCACCGCAGTTTGAGCAGCTAGAGATTTCGCGATAGGTGTCTTGGCTTGGTAGCCATACTTCGATATCGTAAGTTTTTTGAGCCGCAAAGCCCATATCACCTGTACATAGCTGTACCACGCGATAAGGTAGATTTAGCTGTTGCAAGATATCTTCGGCTTGACCTGTCATCGCCTCAAGCAAATCATCTGACTGCTCGCTAGTAGCGATATTGACCATTTCAACTTTTTCAAACTGATGCTGACGAATCAGACCACGGGTATCACGGCCATGCGAGCCAGCTTCACTACGGAAGCATGGCGTATGGGCAGTAAACTTCAATGGCAGCTCTTTGATATCCAAACGCTCGCCGCGTACCAAGTTGGTCATCGGCACTTCTGCAGTCGGAATCAAATAAAAGTCCATCTCATCGTTATTGGTATGATTGGTCAGTTTAAACAAGTCTTCTTCAAACTTTGGTAGCTGACCGGTGCCTTTTAGGCTCTCGCTATTGACGATATAAGGCAAATAAGTCTCAAGATAGCCGTACTTGACCGTATGGGTGTTCAGCATAAACTGAATCAAAGCGCGATGCATCTGCGCCAGCTGCCCTTTGAGCACATTAAAACGACTACCGGTCAGCTTGGTAGCCGCTTCAAAATCCAGCATGCCCAAGGTTTCACCGATATGGGTATGGTCTTTGATGTCAAAATCAAACTGACGCGGCGTCCCCCATTTGCGCACTTCGACATTATCATCTTCTGACGTCCCGACAGGCACATCTGCTGCTGGAATATTGGGGATTTGCATGGCCGCTTGTGTGATGCGCTCTTGCAGGGTGCGCAGCTCATCTTCTGCCGCCTTAATCTCACCACTGATGCTTTGCATTTGGGCCAGTAGCTCGCTGGCATCTTCGCCTGATTTTTTTAGCACGCCCACTTGCTTTGCCCCCGCATTACGGCGCGATTGTAGCTCTTCGGTTTTGACTTGTAGCGATTTACGCTCGGTTTCGATATTTTGCCAAAAAGCCATATCAAGCTCGTAGCCGCGAGTGGCTAGCTGCTGTTGTAAATCACTTAAATCGCCGCGCAAGAGTTTCGGATCAATCATAATAGTCGCCTGTAACGCTAAATGTGGGTAAAATTTTAATAGGGCGTATTGATAATCAGATCAGCCAATCAGAGCATTCTGTCAGGCCAATTTCGCTAAGATAATAGATTTACATGGCCTGTTAAAGGACCATCGCATTATCCTAAAATGGTTCTGATGATTGTCTTAATGACGCACTGATGGATATCAAGCCGCCTGATGTACCATGCTGGTTATAAGAATATATAATAGCCGCTATGATACCAAGACCCAGCAGATTTGACCATGTTTTGCCTATATTTTGGCGATGTTCTCAGTGATATTACGATAACGCCCTAACAAGACTTTTGTGGTGCCATATTCACGCCGTAGCGCTTGTTATGCTGGAGTGGTTTTTATTTTATATAAATACCACCTGCGCACAGCGCATCCATAGAAATATAAGACCAATCCCGCCATCGCACCGCTTATATGTTTCATTTAAGAGCGCTTTTCGGTAAGATAAGCGCATATCTTTTTTCTGTCTTTAGCCAAGTACGGCGACGCTGTCCTGCTTTGGCGATCGAAACCCAACGCTGTTAACACAAGTATCTGAGAAACCTCTATGGCCCTGTACCCTTACACGCTCCAACCCATCGCCTTAAACCTTACCGAAGCCGAATTTCATCAAGCACAGTATGAGCTGTTTGCCAGTGCGAGTCCCTCGTTTGGTCTATCCAGTTTTAAGACCAAAGAATGGGTCGTCATGGCCGTGGTCGTGATACTAGCGATTGCAGGTTTGGTGTTTGTCACGGGCTACTCTACGATTATCTTTTGGTTGATGCTAGTGGCCGTGGTGATTTATGTACTGGTGCGTACCCTTGGTTTTAAATGGTACGTCAAAAGAGAGTTTGAAAAACAAGTGGCCGATCAAGAAATGCCCGATGAGATGCGCCAGATGAAGCTGGGCGTACAAAAGCACGGATTGGTGATGGCCATGCCTGTCAATCAACCAGAGATGTTTAATAGCAATCAGATGCGCGGCATGCAGATGCGTGCAGGCCAAACCCAGCAGGCCGTCATTCCATGGTCTGCTGTCAAAAGCTGGGATGAAACCGACGATTACATTTTTATGATGTTTGAGGTCAAAGGCCAACAAGGCAGCCAGATCGTCCCAAAACGCCTACAAGCGCAAAAGTTTCCGATCGATACCGTGCGTCAGCATCTCCAAGAAGTGGTGCCCGTTAAAGGCTTAAACCCTGAAAGCTTGCAACCGCCTGCTTAATAATATTTTTTAGCAGCTTATGATACAAAAGCGCTCTATACCTCTAGGGCGCGCCTTAGTTATAGACAATCAATCATATAGTTAAAATTAATCAATTTAACCTATCCATGATGTTTTGCTATGATAGTCATCAGTAGAGGAAGGAAGGGTTTAGAAGTCACAAGAAAGTAGGTATGAGGATAATACCTACTTTTGATAGTAAATACCTTTGTTTATGATACTTGCCATCGGTAGCCTTATAGGCAACTGGCAGTTGGTTTGATGCGAGCATCGCCATATCATTTATATTGTTATTTTTTTTGGCAAAACGGCTATATTATATGAATGAGCATAGCTACGTAGCCCATGACTTGCTACACTCTTAGTCTTCTTTATTATCAAGCTTTTTAGTGATTTTTTTGGTCATCTTTTTGGTGACTAAAGATTACGTATGCTACTAGGCTTTTTAATACGACTTTTTATTGAACACTCAAACTATAAGGATAATATCATGAGTAATAATGCAACCAACCAGATTGGTCTAGAAAAAGCAGACATGAGCGAAGTCATCAGCAAGCTAAATGACTTACTATCAAGCTATCATATGTTTTATATCAACGTCCGTGGCTATCACTGGAACGTCAAGGGCGAGCACTTCTTTACTTTGCACCCACAGTTTGAAGAGCTATATACCAGCCTACAAGTAGAGATCGACGAGATCGCTGAGCGTATCTTGACATTAGGTGGTACGCCACTACATGCTTATAGCGACTTTGCTCAGCACACCAGCATCTCTGAAGACAAAAACGTCAAAGATGGTAACGCTTGTGTGAAAGGTGTGGTTACTGGTCTAAAAGCTTTGATCGAAGAGCAGCGCGACGTGTCATTAGTGGCCGAAAAAGCTGAAGACCAAGGCACAGCAGACTTGGTCGATGAATACGTACAACAGCAAGAAAAACTGATCTGGATGTATAATGCGTTTTTGGGCTAAGGCTATAAAATACGATGCCTATACTTATACATAAGCACTAAAAATATAAGTACGAAAAACATAAGCACTAAAAAAGCACCCAATGGGTGCTTTTTTTTGGTTCAAAACACTTAGGCTGCTTATTTTTGAATCCACTGACGGATTTTTTCGCGCTCCGCAGGGGTCGCCTGTAGCCATAGCTGCATAAAGCTATCAAGAGTATTACCAGTTTGCACAGCCGCTGGCATAGGTTGCGCGGTGCCTGTATCGACACTGCTCTGAGGCGACTGAGTCGCTGGCTGCTCTAAAGCGGCAATCGCTCGCTGGTTTTGTCGCTCGGCGTCACCTGCACCACCAAACACGCCGCCGATGGCTTTACCCAAGCCTGAGAACAGCCCGCCTTGTTGATTGCCGAGGCTTTGCTGGCTGGCGATCACGGTATTGTTTTGCTCTACAGCCAATGTCGGACGTTTGGCATACTCTCTCGCCGCTTCGTACGCTTCTGGCTGGCTTGGCATGGTCAGGCGATAGGTTTGATTGTCTGCTAATTGCGCGGTCACACTGACATTGCCTGAGCGCAAATAGTCGTGCTCATCACGGCGCAAGTTGTACAAACGGTCGTATTTGGCCGTAATCGCATGCGTACCAGGCTGCAACGTAAACTTCTTTATGAGCGGCTGAAAAGCACTCTGCTGCACTTCTTGACCATTGATGGCAGTGACCTTGATATGATCATCGACCAACAGCGTCACGGCCGCGTGCGATAGCATAGAGACAGAACCTGCCCCTATAAGCAAAGCACTGATAGTCAGTTTTTTTAACAAAGAAGCATTTGGTTTCATAAGTGAGTCCAGTAGTCATGTGGCGTTTTAGAGAATAAAGCGGGTTGGCAAACAGCTGGCAAACAATGGGTAAAAAACCGTTGTTTTCTGTATGACAGCGTATTGGGTTACTCATAACATACGCCGTTATTTATCGTGCAATCAAACTTAGAAGCAGTAATCAAACCCATTAGCAGTAAGAAACACACCGCCTAAAAGTCGAGTGGCATGGTATGTTGGTCTTGCTCTGCTGTGCTGTTATCTACTTGCGTTTCTTGAGCAATATCTGCCAGCTCAGCGGCCAGCGTTTGCTCATCGATGGTACGCAGCGCATCACTGATGACGGCTTTGGAGATATTGCTGCGGCCAAGATTGGAAAACATGGGCTGAATATAATTGAGCACGTCCATCATCGCACCGATACGGTGTGGCCCGTCAGTCAGCAAGTGATCGATGATACGGTCGTCAAACTGCCAGCCGCGGCGGCGCAAGATAGACTGCAGCAGCGCCTGACGGTCAGCGAAGTCATGGCCATTAGGAACCTTAAAGGTCGGCGATTGAGCCAAACGCGTCAGCAAGTCCCTCAGCCCAAACGGTAGCTCACTTGCAGGTTTGTCGGCGGCAAACAATAACTGGCGCTGCCCTTCTCGGCTACGATTGATCAGATGGAACAAAGCCTCTTGCCACTGGGTACTTTGCTCTAGCACCTCTAAGTCATCAATGGCGATTAAATCAAAGTTTTCTAACGACGAGAGGACATGGACATCTGTATGAATCAGCTCATTGAGCGACAAGCAGATAGCCGTCTTATCCATTTCTATATATGACTCACAAATAGCGGACAACAGATGAGACTTACCCGTCGCAGGGCTGCCAAATAGGTATAACTGACCGATCAGGCCGACATGTAGCTGCCTGACTGCATCAATAATCGACATCCAACCAGGACCTGCAAAATCGCTAAGACTTGCATCGTGCTTAATGTCCAGATTGAGACTTAGCTGTGCTTCTGCCATGAATCATCAACTCGGTTTGCGTAGCGCAATCACTAAAAAGGCTAAACGACTAATATTTTTAAACTGACTTGGGTAGCTTGTGCTTTTATGAACGCTAATCCAAGCCAACCTAGGAACGATAAATACCGTGAATACTGCGCCTATATATAACATATTTGTAAAATGACTGACAAGTCTTTTACCCTTTACCTTGCATCAATCGGCATTCACGCTCATACAATCCACGGTATAACTGTTATCACTCATCATTCGGGCGCATCCTCATTTTAAAATAGTGATGATAACGAGAGGAATAAAACCCTAAGACACATGGATCATTGATCCTTAAACAATGTCAGTTGCTTGTGGCCTTTATACAGATCGGTTGAGCGATAATAATCATACAAATGGCGAAATAACACATTCAGGACAGCTGACACAGGCAGTGCAATCAGCATCCCGACAAAGCCTAATAAGCTTGCCCCTGCCAATACCGCAAAGATGACCCATAACGGCGATAGACCAATCTTATCCCCCAACAACAGTGGCTGCAGGATATAACCCTCTGCTGCTTGCCCCACTAAAAACGCCCCTACAATCAATGCCAAATAGGTCCAGTCTAGCCCAAACTGAAACAAACAGGCGACAATGGCTGCAATAAAACCGATACCAAACCCCAAATAAGGCACAAAGCTTGCGATACCTGCCACCATCCCGATGATCAGACCCAGCTCAAGGCCGATAAGCTGCAACTGCACTGCATATATCGCGCCCAGCAATACCATGACCAACAGTTGACCTTTGATAAATGCCATCAATGCACGGTCGCACTCATGCGCCACCTGTATCACTTTTTTGCAATAGGGTGCTGGTATGGCCATCTTCCAAGTCTGCAACCGCTGATCCCAGTTGAATAAAAAATAAAAAGTCAAAATTGGCACCAGTACGATAAGACCTGCATTGTTGATAAAATTCATACTAGAGGCGATGATTTGACTCATCATCGTACTGGCATCTGCAAACTTATAGTTCGTCTGCATATAGTCGACCAACGTTTCAGAAAACCCTTTGGCTTCTAACTCAGGCAAACGAATACGGCTGTTATTAGCAAACCATTCACGCACGACTTGATTGTACCAATTTAGCACCTTTGGCAGATATTCCCAAGCCGCTTGCAACTGATGCCATAACGTCGGTACCAGCCACCAAAGCAGTAGCACCATGCCCAGCGTGATGGTGGCATAGACAATGAGAATCGCCACCCAACGCTTGATATATTTTGATAGGCGCTTGACCAGCGGATTAAACAAATACGCCAGTACAAAAGCAAAAGCAAACGGAATGATGACTGGCATCATCAAATACAATAAAAAAAGCGCCACCACCATCGACGCCACGATAAATAAGCGCCGGAAAAAAGGATCTATGGTTTGATTTATCATGGTGGGTAACCCTGCGATTGGTCAATAAAAATAGTGAACAGTGATTGACAATGATTTTGCGTTCTATTATCGCAAAGTACAGCAAAAAATCCGTCATTTTTTGTTTCTTATATGATTGTAAGTAGTAACATGCCAGCAAAACCATACGGAGCAATTACGGGCAACTGTCACTTTTAGTCGTTCACTATAGTCAGGATGCTTTATGGTTTAATCAGAGTTTTTTGGCAAGCGCTGACGATCTGGCGCAAACTGATGCAAATATAGCGAATAAGTGGCAAGTTGCTTTGCGAGTCAGGGCGGTTTTTGGGTATAATGCGCCCACGACCTTCAGAGTTATCACAACCAACTCGCTTTTTGACCCACCTTCATTCCTTATAAATTTTGTGAGATGACCATGAGTAACAAGCCTTCTTTAAGCTACAAAGATGCTGGCGTTGATATTGATGCTGGCGATGCGTTGGTTCAACGTATTAAATCAGTGGCAAAAGCCACCTCTCGCCCTGAGGTTGTGGGCGGACTTGGCGGCTTTGGAGCGCTTTGTCGTATTCCGACTGGTTACACCTCGCCTCTACTGGTATCAGGGACGGATGGTGTTGGCACCAAACTTAAATTAGCATTGCAGCTACAACGTCACGACACCATCGGTATCGATTTGGTCGCTATGTGCGTCAACGATTTGCTTGTATGCGGTGCTGAGCCATTGTTTTTCTTAGATTACTATGCGACAGGCAAGCTGGACGTCGATGTCGCGGCGACTGTGGTCACTGGTATTGGCGAGGGCTGCAAGCTGTCAAACTGTGCGCTTATCGGCGGGGAGACCGCTGAGATGCCTGGCATGTATCAAGACGATGATTATGACCTAGCGGGATTCTGCGTCGGTGTGGTCGAAGAAAGCGAAGTCATCACAGGCAAAAACGTCAGCGAAGGCGATGTATTGATTGCCCTTGCCTCTAGTGGCGCACACTCAAATGGCTACTCATTGGTACGTAAAGTCATCGACGTAAGCGGCGTGGATGTCACCACCAGCGACGAGATGCTTGACGGTCAGCCTATTCAAGATGCCTTGATGGCACCGACTCGTATCTATGTCAAAGCCATCAAGGCGTTGCAAGATACCCTTGGCAGCTCAGCCCTGCATGCCATGTCGCATATCACCGGCGGCGGCCTCACAGACAACCTACCCCGTGTGCTACCGGATGATCTGGCCGCTAGTATCGACACGGCAAGCTGGCAGTTCTCGGAGCTGTTTACTTGGCTTCAGACCCAAGGCAATATCGAGCAAAGCGAGATGTACCGCACCTTTAACTGCGGCGTTGGGTTTGTCATCGTGGTACCAAAAGACAAAGCGCAAGCAGCCATCGACACCTTAAATGCTGCCGGCGAAACCGCATGGCAATTGGGGGAAATGGTCAAACGCAGCACTGATGAGCAGGCAGACGCGGTGGTGTACCGTTAATGTCAGATAGCCATCATACAGCTCACCATCAGCCACTACGCGTGGCGGTACTGGTCTCTGGTAGCGGCAGTAACCTGCAGGTTTTGATAGACGCTATGCACGCAGGGACGCTACCGATTGAGATTGTCGGCGTCATCAGTAATCGCGAAGATGCCTACGCTGTCACACGCGCAAAAGACGCAGATATTCCTGTCACCGTGTTGTCACATGTGGCCAGCGGCAAGCGCATGGGCATCAAGACTTTCGAGGCTCATGCCAGCACGCAACTGAGCGCTTGGCAGCCAGACTTGATTGTATTGGCAGGCTTTATGCGGGTACTAAGCGCTGGGTTTATCGACCATGCGCCTGCGCCGATGATCAACCTGCACCCTTCGCTATTACCTGTTTACAAAGGCCTTGATACTCATCAGCGCGTCATACAAGCAGGCGATCGCCATCATGGCTGTAGTATCCATGTCGTCACCGCCGAGCTTGACGCAGGTTCGGTCTTAACCCAAGCACTGCTTAGCGTTACACCTCAGGACACCGCTGATGGCCTGCAAACAAGGGTACAACAGCTCGAGCATCAGCTGTTGCCTTGGACGATTCAGCTTATCGCAAAAGGCGTCATCGACCTTAATATAGCGCAGACCACCCCCTCTGTCTTACCTGCTCTACCCCTAAAACTTTGGCTAAATGACTAAATCAAGAATCCCCTCGTTACTCAAGTAACGAGGGGATCATAATAACAGTAATAAAAATTATGTAGAAGCTGAGGCTTTAAGCTGGTTTCTTATTGACCACATGCACAGCCTTAATATTCACAAACTCTTTAATACCAAAGCCACCATGCTCACGGCCATAGCCAGAATCTTTAACCCCACCAAATGGCAGTCCTGGATGGACTAGATTATAGCCATTGATATATACCATACCAGTATCGAAGTGATCTTGGGCAAGACTTATTGCTTTTTCTTCGTCTTTAGAAAAGATAGCACCCCCTAGCCCATAACGACTGTCATTAGCGATTCTAAACGCATCCTCTTGATCCTTGGCACGTATTAAAGAGGCAACTGGACCAAATAGCTCATCTTTATACGCTGGCTGATCTGGCTTGATATTCTCCAAAATCGTTGGTGGATAAAACGCGCCAGGTTTTTCTGGCACTTCACCCCCTAGAGTAATGGTTGCGCCCTTATTGACACTCTCTTGTACTTGTTCATGCAGGGTATCACGCTGTTTACTACTCGACATTGGACCGACGTCAGTAGATTCTTCCATTGGATCACCGACTTTGTAGGCCTTAAACTTTTCGATGACCAAATCACGGAACTTATCATAGACGCTATCAACGACCACAAAACGCTTGGCTGCGATACAAGTCTCACCATTGTTATAAAGACGAGCATGGGCACAGGTCGCCGCCGCAAGATCTAAGTCCGCATCCTCTAATACGATAAACGCATCATTAGAACCCAGTTCCATTACCGTCTTTTTGAGCACTTTGGCAGCCTGCTGTGCCACTACCCTACCGGCCGCATCACTACCCGTCAGCGTTACGCCACGTACTTTCTCATGCTCAATCACTTGCTCAGACTGATCGTGATTGATAATCAAAGCACGAAATAAGTCGTTTGGTAAGTCTGATTCATGCATGATTTTTTCAATAAGCAGGCCTGAGCCTGTGACGTTTGAAGCATGCTTTAGCAAGATACTGTTGCCCGCCATCAAGTTGGCAATGGTGTAGCGAAACACTTGATAAGCTGGAAAGTTCCAAGGCTGAATACCATAAATGATACCAATAGGGTCATAACTGATAAGGCCTTTTTTAATCCCTTCGATCTCACGCTCGTCATCGGCTAGAGCGGCAACACCCTCTTGCGCTGTAAAGTCACAAATGGCTTTACATAGATCGACTTCTGCTAAGCTGGCTTTGAGAGTTTTGCCTCGCTCCTCGGTCATCAGTTTCGCCAACTCATCTTTATACGTCATTAGCGTATCACCAATTGACTTGATGACTTTAGAGCGCTCTTCTGCGCTTACCAGACGCCAATCCATAAATGCTTTATGAGACGCTTCGATAATCTTATTGACTTCATCATTACTCATGTAGTTGTAGTCTTTGATGTTTTCGCCCGTTGCTGGGTTTACTGTCGTAATATCTGCCATGATATATATCCTTGTTGTTATAGATGATAATGGTCTATTTAAATCAATTTTAAAGTATTGATCGACTTATAATCGGCTCTGATGATGAAATAGAACCGTCTGTATAGTGTGATAAAAAACAGTGTTATAAAACTTAACAATAGCCTTGTTTTTTTATTATCTTTATTAAATCTCATTTATCATAGCAAAATGCTTGGTGAGTAGGTTTACAAGATATAAAGAAGTGTGCGTAAGATGTTAAGAGTATCACTGAGATATTGCCCCCTCTTATCTAATAGAGATTTAGGAGATGTGTGCTCACTTTCATCGGCGATCATCTATCGAGTTAAAAACAAAAAACCAGCCTTATGGCTGGTTTTGAGAGAGTAAGCTAATGAGTAGAGGCAAGATGTATTAAATCAGAACAAATGATTGATAACAGGTATGTTTTGTGGCGGGTTTTCTTCTTCAGCAACCACCTGACGCGCCACGTGCATGATCAGCTGACGCAGCCAGCGATGGGCTGGATGATGCTGGAGTAGTGGTGACCAAGCCATCGTCAGCTCAAATTCAGGAATGAAAAACGGTGGCTCTTCCATAATGATACTGTCGTTGTTGGCCTGCATACGAGCCACGCGCGTCGGCAAAGTAGCAATCAAGTCTTTATTTGCTGCAAGCATGGCTGGCATCTGATAATGGCGGGTAAAAACGCTGATTTGCCGTTTTTGACCCAAGCGCTGCAATGCTTGATCGATAGAACCAAGACCGCCAGACTTTTCAGGGTTGACCCCAAACCCGACCCCCATACCTGTTTTGGATACCCAAACGTGCTGAGCTTTTAGGTAGTTTTTTAGATTAAAGCGGTTGGCATAAGGGCTTTCAGAGGACAGCAGACAACTAAATGTATCACGCCAGACCAGCACTTGGTGAAAGCTTTGCGGTATCTCATTAAAGCGGTTTATCGCCAAATCCACACGGCCCTGCTCCATATCACGGTAGGAGACATCAGAGGGCGTCAAAAAGTCCAAAATCACATTGGGCGCCTCAGAGCGCAGCGCTTTGACCAGCTTTGGCACCAGCGTCGCCTCGGCGTAGTCTGAGGTCATGATACGAAACACGCGTGAGGTGCTATAAGGGCGGAATTCTGTGCGTGGTTCCAGCACTTGCGTCAAGTCAGCCAATATCTCACGAATACGTGGCTGCAGCTCTAATGCACGCTCCGTTGGTGTCATGCCCTCAGACGAGCGCACCAATAATGGGTCATTAAACAGCTTGCGCAACCGCCGCAAAATATTGCTCATGGCAGGCTGGGTAATGCCAAGCTGCTCGGCTGCCCGCGTAACGTTTTTTTCTCGTAACAACACATCTAAATGTACCAATAAATTTAAATCTACCCGCTGCAAATTCATATATATTTCTCTTGGCTTTTGAATAAACGCCTTTTATAAGCTTGGCATTTTTTGTGCAATTATGCTGACCATCAGCCTGTAACTGCATAATATCGCTATTTATTTTATATTTTGCGTTAGGGCCCACTGATGATAACGCGATTTACCAGTCGTAAGCCGCTGTTATCTATACATTATAACCCATAAAAATACTAAAGATAACTATCATAAATTAGATAAATCTTGGTAAGGCAGTTATAGTGAATCCCGTAGATGATTTGCAACACGGGCCACAACCATTCTGTTTGTGCGCTATTTATGTCGGTCTATCAGACTCTGATGAGCAGGTCGTACAAGCCGCCAAACCGTGTTGATAAAAGATACATTTATGAAAGTTATCGCTGCGACAACGTTATAAAAATTCCAATCGCAGGCCTGTTATCTAGAGGATAGCGGTCATGGATTGCAACCAAACCCAGCGATTACGGCATTGAATATTGTAACATCTCTTATCGCCAATAATGACACTGCTGTCTAATAATTTAGCGTAAGCCCCTGAGCGATATATGGATACGCCCCATTGTTATCGATATTTTACCCACCATCTGTCGACGACCAAGTTTAGTAGCTTACTTGTATTCGCGAGCAGGTTTGTTTAGGGTAATTAAGGCTTGAACAGATGCTCGAACGGATGACTGATGATGGTCTCTGCTCTGATAAGCCGCCGATAACACTCAAATAAAGCATCACGATGCGCTTATCTGGTCAGATGCCATTAGCGTTATTTTAACATGGAATTTTTCGTTTTTTTTACACCCCACCAAGGAGACTATAGATGTCAACTGCATATAAATCAGCGATCGACGTAGTACGTGAATTAAAGCAAAAGCACGGTAACTGGCAGAATATCAGCGAGACTGATGCGGCACGTATGATGATGCAAAACCGTTTTAAAACCGGTTTGGATATCGCCAAATATACTGCAAAAATCATGCGTCAAGACATGGAAGACTATGACAACGATACGTCTCAATACACACAGTCTTTAGGTGCTTGGCACGGTTTTGTCGCTCAGCAAACCATGTATGCAAAGAAAAAATACTTTGGTACTACGTCTAAAACCTACATCTACCTATCAGGCTGGATGGTAGCTGCCCTACGCTCTGAGTTTGGTCCACTGCCAGACCAATCAATGCACGAAAAAACCTCAGTGCCTAAGCTAATCGAAGAGATCTACACGTTCTTGCGTCAAGCCGATGCTAAAGTACTAAACGACTACTTCCGTGAGCTAAACGCAGCTGAAGAAGCGGGTCAAGATACCTCAGCTATCTTAGAGAAAATCGAGAACTTCGACTCGCATGTTGTGCCAATCATCGCCGATATCGATGCAGGTTTTGGTAACGAAGAAGCCACTTACTTGCTAACCAAGCAAATGATCGAAGCCGGTGCTTGTGCCATTCAGATCGAAAACCAAGTATCTGATGCCAAGCAATGTGGTCACCAAGCAGGTAAAGTCACTGTACCGCACGAAGACTACATCGCCAAAATCAATGCCATTCGTTACGCATTCTTAGAGCTTGGTGTCGAAGACGGTGTTATCGTTGCTCGTACTGACTCTGAAGGCGCATCTTTGACGCAAAAAATCCCAGTATCACAGGAGCCAGGCGACCTTGCTTCTAAATACATCGACTTCATCGACGTAGAAGAAATCGACATCGCTGATGCAAAAGAAAACGACGTCCTTCTGAAGCGTGACGGTAAGCTGGTTCGTCCAGTACGTCTGGCTAACGGTCTATACCAGTTCCGTGAAGAGACCAACATCGATCGCGTCGTACTTGACTGTGTGACTGCGCTTGAAAACGGTGCCGACCTACTTTGGATCGAAACACCAACGCCAGATGTTGCCCACATCAAATCAATGGTAGATCGCATCAAAGAGCAGCAGCCAAAAGCCAAGCTCGTATACAACAACAGCCCATCATTCAACTGGACGCTAAACTTCCGTAAGCAAGTAATCGCTCAGTGGGAAGAAGAAGGCAAAGACGTATCAAGCTATGACAAAGATAACTTGATGAGTAGCGATTACGACGGCACTGAGCTTGACGCTGCCGCTGACGTTGCTGCACAAAACTTCCAGCGTGATGCATCACGTGAAGCAGGTGTCTTCCATCACTTGATCACCTTGCCAACTTACCACACCACAGCGCTTAGCGTACATGAGCTTGCTAAAGGCTACTTTGGTGAAGAAGGCATGCTTGCTTATGCAGCTGGCGTACAGCGCAAAGAAATCCGCGAAGGTATCTCTTGTGTTAAGCACCAAGCCATGGCAGGTTCTGACTTAGGTGATGATCACAAAGAAATCTTCTCAGGTGACAACGCGCTAAAAGCTGGCGGCGAAAAGAACACCATGAACCAGTTCTAATCATCGACTACTTTTAAGTATAATTGATACAAAAAGCCGTCCTACATACTGTAGGGCGGCTTTTTTATTGTCCTATCATCACGCATAGGATGGTAGACTAATAAGCATTCGTCGTCATTATTAGGAGTCATTATGCAAGAGATCGAACTCAAGTTTTTGGTCCCAGAGGCACGGCTTAAAGGCTTGATGCGTCAAGCAAAAGTCAAATCCTCTCAAACCACACAAATGGCTGCCCACTACTATGACACCCCTGATCAGCAGTTGGCGCAAGCAGGAATTGGCCTACGCATTCGTAAAGAAGGCGATACATGGGTGCAAACCATCAAAGCTGGTGGCGATGGTCTGGCAGCTCGCCTAGAGCACAATGCCACCTTAGACCCTGAGCACGTACAAGCCATGCTCGCTAACAATGCGCTTATGCCTGATTTGAGTATATATAAAGACACCGCCATCGCCCCTGCTCTTGCGTCCTTTAAGCTCAAAAAACTCACCAAAAACCTCACTCAGCTGTATATCACTGATGTCGAGCGCACCACCCGCCTATTGGTAGAAGACAATGATGAAGGCGCAGACAATCAGCTGGAGATGGCCTATGACTATGGAGAGATTGTCCACGGTAATGATGATGCGCTGCGTGATCGTATTCAAGAAATTGAATTTGAGCTGGTGTCAGGCGATATTGATTTTTTATTTACGACAGCCAAAGTCTGGTGTAAGCGCTATAAGCTGTGCTTATCTACCATCACTAAAGCCGAGCGCGGTGGTCTATTGATTACAGGACAAGCGCATAACCCCGCTGTCACTGCTGCCACTCAGCTTTCTCATATCGACAACCATACCAGTATGCCTGCGTTTGTACGGGCGGCGGTACATCATTGCCTACTACATATGCTGCCTAATAGCAGCGCTATCGTCTCTGGGCGTTATGATAACGCGCATGTCTTGCAGCTAGCGATTGGTATCACTCGCCTGCACGCTGCTCTGCAAGCGTTTGCCAGCTTTTCTGATGAGATCAACCCTGATTGGTCTCCTATACTAGAGCAAACTCAAGCGTTACTCAGTGACTATCAGCACCTTACTCATCTGGCCTCTACTGTAGAGCCACATTTACAGCAATATGGCGCGCCTGCTATAGAATGGGCGGCTGATATTGACGCTATGAAGGTACGGCCTATGGACGCTGTCTGTGCCAATGACTTTCAATTAACCTTACTGGAGCTGATTGCCTTTGCGATGAGTGATCCAGCGCTTGAGCCGCACGCGGACAAAAGCGCAAAAGATGCGCTAACAGCCGTGCTCCTCAAGCAGCAAAAAGCGTTCTTGCAGGCCGAAGAGCGGCTTCAACATAAAATACATCCATGCTTAGATGGCGCTGAGTCAGAAGAGAGCGCTACCGACGATACCAAGAAAAACGGCGGCGCCCAAGACACGCAAGAGAGTCAGCAAGCCCTGCTAGCGTTAAACCAGCAGGTGACGACCTTATATCATGTCCATGAGTTTGCCGCGCCTTTTCTCAAGAAAGGCCACAAAAAAAAGAAAGTAAAAAAGAAGCTCAAGCGCCAGCGTAAGCACTTGCTCAAAGCAAAACAAGCACTGAGCCACTATGACGACGCCATGCGTTATGGCCAGCACTATCAGCAAAAATCAGCGACAGAGACACCTGCGCTATTTGGCGCAGGCTGGTTTGCTGCTACCCTAAAGACCCAATATAAACCTCTTCAAAAACGTTTGGCCAAAGTCAAAAAATCGCTGATATCAATCTAAACCATTATATTACATACAAAAAAGACAGCTCATGGTCGATGAGCTGTCTTTTTATCATTGATATTGGTAACACAAGGCCACGTTATCATCAGGTAGGCCTAAGGCGTGTCTGACTCTCTTATAGACCCAGTACTTTCATACGCTCACTGACCGGCTGATAGGTTTTTTCGCCAGCAGGGGCTTTGATATTACCAAATGGCATCTGTGCTATCAGCTCCCAACTGTCGGGAATAGCAAACGCTGCCGCGGCATCTTCATCTACTAGTGGATTATAATGCTGTAGGTTGGCACCGATATCCAGCGTACGCAGCTCTGTCCACATGGCATACTGGTGCATGGCTGAGGTTTGCTCTGCCCAAATAGGGAAACGCTCAGCATATAAAGCAAACTGCTCTTGCAATGACTTGGTCACGTTTCGGTCTTCATAAAACAACACGGTACCCGCCGCTGCTCGAAAGCCGTCCAGCTTTTGCTGACTGCCCGAAAAGTCACCGTCGCCGACCGCTGCACGCAGTTTTTCTTCAGCGATGTCCCACAGCTTTTGGTGCTCGTCACCAAACAACACCACCAGACGCGAAGACTGCGAGTTAAAGGCTGAAGGCGTATGCAAAAGCACACGCTCTGCCATGTTGATAATCGCTTGCGGCGCGACTGGTAATTCATTGCCCAATGCATATACCGAACGGCGCTCATCAAAAGCTTGTTGTAGCGTGACTAGACTTTCTTTAGACATTATCGTTATCCTTATCATAAAAGATGTCAAAAGTGAGCGGTATCTGGCACGACACGTTCACTTTTAGTAAGGCAATATTATATCAATACGCTAAATAATATCTAGCCTCTATAAAGTTGATTTTATCAATCACTCTATAAAGTTATTCTGCTTGATGTTGCAGTGTATCTGACACGCTTGCTTGGCTAAAGCCACTATCTGCCCTCAGATAGGCCACCTACCCATCTACGCTGCCACGATAGACACAGGCGTGCCTTCTTTGACTTGCGCAAATAACGCTACGATGTCGTCATTGCGCATACGCACGCAGCCATGCGAGCGCGCAACGCCCATCGGCTCGGTGTTAGGGGTGCCATGGATATAGATATAGCGCTGATAGGTATCACAGCCACCTTGGGCATTACAGCCTTTATTGTACCCTTCCTCGAGACCACTTAACCATAAAATGCGGCTTAGTATCCAATCTCGCTCAGGATACTGCTTTCCGAGCGCATCATCATAGATCTCCCCAGTTGGCACCCGCCCAACAAACACAGCATTGATCGGCGCATCGCCTCCTATTTTTTGAGCAATGACATGCTCGCCAAGCGGCGTACAGCCGCTATCTTGCTGACTGCCGATACCATTTTTTGCGGTAGATACGGCGTATTGCGCTATTTTTTTATCATATTGGTAGAGTGTTAAGGTTTGCTGAGCAATATTAATCACCAAATGCATATCAACGTTTTTATTAGCGTTTTCATTATTTTTCATAGGATATATCCAGCGGTCAGCCATCTAATTGACATCTGTGTCAACCGTGTTGTGAGTCAATGAATTGAATTTTTCTATTATTAAGGGATTGTGCCGAGACATTTGGCACCGTAATATAGGGGCACACTTTTTGATGCTAGCAGATTATGACGACTATTTCACCGACACGTGTGTCGATGTATGATTTTTTATATCATGATACCCAGCCGATGGTGTCGCTTTTGGCAGATGCCGCCCAGCTTTCGCTACCGCAGGCGCGCTTAGCGATGGATGCCAGCCTACAAGCTATTGTCAGTGCACTCCTTGCCTATCAGCAGCGCTATCAAGGACAGGCGGTCAGCAAAAAGCTATTTGGGCGCGGCGCGGTCAAAGAGCTACGCCAATACAACTCGATGAACTTTGCCACGTTAGGGGCGACTTTGTACCATCGCCACGACGCTGCTGATGCGATATTTAACGATAATGCCCGAGTCATCAAAGCCAGTGAGCGCATTGCTTCTCAGATAAAAGCCACCTCGCCACAAGTACAAGTTTTGCTCACGTCTTTGTGCGTGATTGCACTACGTGAGCTGGCTATCTTAGCAGATTATAGTCAGCTAGATAATGATGAGATCGATAAGTGGTTTGCGCTGCAGCCGCAGTTTTTAGCAGCTGAGCGTTTTGCGCAGGCTCGTACGCCCGAGACGGTCGCCGCACAAGAACCGAGCCAACATGATAGTATAGACACGCCGTCTACTGCGACAGAAGCGTCATCTGTAAGTGCCGCCGAGCGCCGTCTATTGAGTAGCGCGCAGCTATCTAGTACGCCCCCGATTTTTGACCCTTACTGGTATGAGCTGACTGGGTTTAGACCTGACAATCAAAGCCCTGTACAAGATATGCAGCTGGCCACTGGCAACTACCTTAAGGCCATCGGCCGCTCACCTGACAATGTCCAGCAAGGTCATCACAATGATATGCTGGTCTTTGCCCAAATGCCTGCCGTCGCGCTACCGCATCAGCGCTGGCTATTACAGCTGGCAAAGATATCTGATATCTATTTGAGCCGCAATCGCCTACGCATAACCTCTGAGCCTGCCAATCCACCAAAGCCGCCTTTGGTCAGCTTAGGGTTAATCGGCGGTAATAACGACAACACCCCAGCCACCATCAGCGAAAAACCAATTGAATATGACGCGGCCACGCCACTTTGGAAAAACCCCGTTATCCTTTTGATCGTCGCTGTGATCGGTGTCCTTGGCGCTCTTGCGATGCTCAAGTATCAAAACCAAAAGTCAGACGGTATGGTGCTGGCAACTGAGGAAGTCATAGAGCAAGACCGCCTAAAAGAGCGTCAACAGCAAGATGTCGCCATCGTTCGAGTAGACGATGACGAGACTACACCCGCAAATGACCAACAAACCAAATAGACAACCCTTTTTATGATCACCCTCATAACATCCTCATAACACCGTCATAAAAAAAACAAAGGCCGCTATCGATAGCGGCCTTTGTTGCATATTTTATATGATGACGTGCTTTTTGATGATCAAATTATCAAAAACAGCGTAAGCGCTTATTTTGATAAATCACGACCGCGGCTGGCTTCGATGGCCAAACGCAAGCCGTTTAGACGGATAAAGCCTTCTGCGTCTTTTTGATCATACGCGCCCGCATCATCTTCAAACGTGGCGATTTTTTCATCAAATAGTGAGTCATCCGACTTACGGCCAACCACGCTCACCGCGCCTTTATACAGCTTCACACGTACCGTCCCATTGACATACTCTTGTGATTTGTCAATCAATGCCTGTAGCATCATGCGCTCAGGGCTAAACCAGTAGCCGTTGTAGATGATTTTTGCATAGCGCGGCATCAGCTCATCTTTTAGATGCGCCGCTTCACGATCTAGGGTCAGCGACTCGATACCGCGATGCGCTTTTAGCATGATGGTACCTGCTGGCGTCTCGTAGCAGCCGCGTGACTTCATACCGACATAGCGGTTTTCGACGATATCCAAACGACCGATACCGTGCTTGCCGCCTAGCTCATTTAGCTTAATCATCACTTCATATGGCTTGAGGCGCTCACCATCAATCGCAACGATATCGCCTTTTTCATACTCTAGCTCTAGATACTGTGCCTCGTCTGGGGCATCTTCTGGGCTGACCGACCAGCGCCACATATCTTCTTCTGCCTCGGCGTATGGGTCTTCTAAGATACCGCCTTCATAAGAGATATGCAGTAGATTGGCATCCATTGAGTAAGGCGATTTTTTCTTATTGCCAGCATAGTCAATGGCAATATCATGCTCTTTAGCATACTGCATCAAGCTCTCACGGCTTGACAAGTCCCACTCACGCCACGGCGCAATGGTCACAACATCTGGCGATAACGCGACCGCACCAAGCTCAAAACGTACCTGATCGTTCCCTTTACCTGTCGCACCGTGACTAATGGCATCGGCGTTGTGCTCTTTAGCAATCTCAACCAAACGCTTGGCGATGAGCGGACGAGCAATAGACGTGCCGAGTAAGTACTCGCCTTCATAGATGGCGTTGGCACGGAACATCGGGAAGACATAGTCACGCGCAAACTCTTCGCGCAAATCTTCGATATAGATATTTTTGATACCCATGGCTTGGGCTTTGGCACGGGCCGGCTCAACCTCTTCGCCTTGACCGATATCAGCGGTAAAAGTAATCACCTCAGCATCATAGGTTTCTTGCAGCCATTTAGCGATGATGGAGGTATCAAGACCACCTGAATAAGCCAATACGATTTTATTAATATTTTTTGGATCAAGTTGAGCCATGAATAACTCCTATTATAAAGTTTTGATGATGAGAATTGAGTGGAGATAAAAGCGCTAATCGTAGACAAAAAAAATAAACCACCTGCTCAGTGTACATCATATTTACTATGGGCAAAAGTACCACTGCCCCGTGTGGCGCGCTTTTGCGTTAAATCTTAAATAAATATATTTTGGCGGCGGTTATTTGGCATGCCAGCTGGGTCATTGCCCGCCTGTCTCTTCTATTGACTATATCTGGTCACATATTTAGTCAAGTAGGCAAATCTGTTATGATAGTCGGGCAGTATCACTCCCTTTTATTTCCCGTATATGACGATATAGAGCGCGACGACCTTATGACTGATTCGATTAGAGAGTTGACCATTCTTCAGCCAGACGATTGGCACATTCATTTGCGCGATGGCAAGGCACTGGGCACGACCGTGCCACATGCTGCAGATAGCTTTAACCGTGTCATTTGTATGCCAAACCTTGTCCCCCCTGTCAAAACTGTCGATGATGCCCGCGCGTATCGTGAGCGTATCATGACGCACTTGCAAAACAGCGACATAAGCGCTGAGCGCATTGCAGCGTTTAACCCCCGCATGACGTTATACCTCACAGACAACACCACGCCGCAAGACATCGAGATGGCTGCAAAATCTGGTATCGTCCAAGCGGTCAAGCTTTATCCAGCAGGCGCCACGACCAACTCGGCTGATGGTGTCACTGACATCAGTGCGTGCGTCGATGTGTTTGAAGCGTTAGAAAAATACGACTTGCCTTTATTGTTACATGGTGAGGTGACGCAAGATCATGTGGATATTTTTGACCGCGAAAAGCGGTTTTTAGACGAGGTATTGGCACAAATCATCGTCAAATTTCCCACTCTAAAAATCGTCGTCGAGCACATTACCACCAGTGACGCCGCTGATTTTGTCTTGGCACAAGGCAACCATATAGCCGCGACCATTACCCCGCAGCATCTGATGTTTAACCGCAATCATTTGCTGGTCGGTGGCATCAAGCCGCACTTTTACTGCTTACCTATCTTAAAGCGTGAAAGCCATCAAAAAGTCCTGTTAGACGTGGCAACAAGTGGCAATCCAAAGTTCTTTTTGGGCACTGACTCCGCCCCGCACGCAACCGACAAAAAAGAAGCCACGTGCGGCTGTGCCGGCTGCTATAGCGCCTCTATCGCTTTGCCGTTATATGCCACCGCCTTTGACAGTGTCGGCAAGATAGACAAACTAGAAGGGTTCGCCAGTCGTTTTGGCGCGCAGTTTTATGGCTTACCTGTCAACCAAAGCACCATCACCCTTATAAACACACCAATGCAAGTGCCAAACGCTTACCCGTATTTTGACGGCACTTCATTGACACCGCTGCTAGCGGGCGAGACGCTCCCTTGGTCGATTAAAGACTAATTCGATTAAAGACGAAGCCAACTTAAGAGTAAGTGGCAGCGGACGCCAAAACCCGCGCTTTTATTTGCTATCCGACGATATCGACGCTACCTTGTTACCTAAAGCGTAGCTGAGATCGTAGGACGGTTTTTTAGTGATTATTTATTCAATATAACAGCACGACTGACAAAAGTGATTTAACGTGATATGACCATTCAAAACGATACCGCTTTACCCCGCAACCCTGAGCACACACCGGCGACTAGCGCAGATAGCACTGCAGGTTCGTCAGATGAGCAAGCACCACTGAGCCTAAAAGACCGGTTTCGTAAATTTTTGCCTGTCGTCGTCGATGTGGAGACAGCAGGGTTTAACGCGCAAACAGATGCGCTACTAGAGATCGCCTGTATCCCTATCTTACTCAATGAGCAGGGCGTGTTTTATCCAGGAGATGCGCTCAACGCCCATATCGAACCCTTTGAAGGGGCAAACCTAGAGCCAAGTGCGCTGGCATTTACTGGCATAGATCCCAAAAACCCTATGCGCAAAGCCATCGCCGAAGACGAAAAGACTGCTTTACGGCGTATCTTTAAAGGTTTAAAAGAAGTCAGACGTGCAGAGGACTGTCGTCAGTGCGTGCTCATCGGTCACAATGCCCATTTTGATTTAGCGTTTTTAAATGCCGCAGTGCTACGTACCAATAGCAAAAACCATAATCCTTTTCATAACTTTTCGGTATTTGACACCGTGACACTGTCGGCCCTTGCTTTTGGTCAGACGGTACTGGCACGAGCTTGTAAAGCGGCAGGGTTAGGGTTTGATGGTAAAGACGCACACTCAGCGCTGTACGATACGCAAAAAACTGCCGAGCTCTTTTGTCATATATTAAACAGCTACCCCATGCTCGCAAACGCTATGGCTACTGAGCCTACCGAAGCTGACACCGCTACGCAAACTGACAAATAAGCCTTTAATCACATATCCTATATTGTTATGCCCTCATAATAATGCTATTGGTAAGACTAGCTGACTTTACCCTCTTGGTGTTTCAGTCGAAAAGGATATGAGAATAAAAACAGTACGCTGACGAGCCATACCAGCCTACTGCTTAGTGGTCTTATCATCCTACAGATGGTCAAAGTCGCCCACACGTCCTTGCAGTATATGAGTCATCACTGCAAGGCTTGATAGGAGGGACTCTATTATGGATCCACAGCTTAAATTATGGTGCACCATCCTCGGTTATGTGCTACTAGCCCTGACCATTAGCGCTTGTACTTCTCTATGGATTCGGCATCACTTAAAGCGCAAAGACCTACATCCGCGCCGCGCCATCAAAAAAAGATATTTAATTTTAAAAAGACGAAGAAAAAGGCTTGACAGAAAACGTAGACGCCATTAAAATACGCACCACTTCAGCATAAATGGTGAAAGCAGCTGAGGTGTTGTTACTAGTCCCCATCGTCTAGAGGCCTAGGACACCGCCCTTTCACGGCGGTAACGGGGGTTCGAATCCCCCTGGGGACGCCACTATAAGGCGTCACTTATTAGCCCTTTTGCTTAGCATAGCTTTTACTTAGCATAAGATAAGACTGATAAGCGTACCACCGAAAAGCCCCACTCATAATATCTTATGAGTGGGGCTTTTTTTATGCTGGTTTTTTGACTCAATGACTTGGTTTAGCCAAGCAAACCACACCCTTCTCTGCTAATGAGTCACCCTTTTTCTAACTTTTAAGCTCTAGACTCTATTGACCTACTCCTGCCATCAAAATTAAACGCTATCTGTCTGATAGATAGCCACAAAAAAGCCAGCAATGAATGCTGGCCTTGCAAGTTTAAAGCTAACTACACACTGCTTATATTACGGTCAGATAAATAGGATATAGAGAGACTGGAATAAATGTTTTGCCGCACCTGTCGACGCAAGCGAACTTCCTACCAGATTTTATCTGATAGCATCACCCACAACAGCGCGATGACTATCATCGAGCCCAATACCGTTTGAATCAAAAAGAACGCTTGATGCTGACCGACTACTTTACTTAAGGTTACCCCTAAGGTGCTGTACTTAATCGGTTGGGTGTCAATATTACCTGTTCTGATTTGCTCTTCGTAGTAGCCTTGTAGTACATCCAAAAACCTACGCCACTCATCAGCATTCCAGTTATAGGGCTTAAATGGCATTAATTTTTTCAATGCAGGGTCTCTCGTCATCCAGCGTTCAAGCGTGATAGAGCGTAATGACCAGCTCGAAAAACGTCGCTTATCAATCGCTGAAAAGTCCAAGACATTCATGTCTTTATGCCGATCATCTACTAGCAAGCGATTTTTTAGATTGGTCAAATCCTGCTCTGACCCCTCTACACATTGCAAGAAATACCCGTTGCCATAGCAAAGAATACCAGTAATCTTATCAGTTTGGTTACGCTCAATCGCTACCTCTGAGATGTCATTGAGCGTACTAGGACTTGATAGACCAGTCGAAGTAATCCGGCTGATATATACCAGCTGGTAAAGATCTGTCGTTACTGGATTTGTCGAATCATTGATTATTGACAATCCGCTTCTCCCTATATTTAGGTTAATGTAGCTAAAACAACCATACTAACGTTGGAAAAAATCTAGAGACAAGACAATCAAAAGTCATCAACTGGCTTGTTATATTATTGATTTTATAAGTGTTTATATAAATTGTATTAAGTTAGTTACATAATAGGCTAGTTCAGTCATCAAAGCAACCTATGTTTACCTTATAAGTTTGATTATATATAAATAGACATATATTAGCGCACCTTTATATTTGATTAATCAAATATAAAAAGTACAATGCTTTGAATTTTTTGCAGCAATAATATACGGACATACCAAAAAAACAAGCGGTTTAATAAGCTGATGGTTCTAGCGTCTACGTAAAGGCTTGCCAGGTAAAAGCTACTAAGCTTGCAGACTCAAGATAGCAGAAAGCAAGACAGCATCATCAGGATACGTCAATTTGATGTTTTGGCGACTGCCAGCTACCAAACGAATAGGCAGCCTCAGAGACTCAAAAGCACTGGCTTCATCCGTGATTGCTATCTGCTGTTCACTGACATGCTGTAGGACTTTTCTTAACTGATCTAATCGAAAGACTTGCGGCGTTTGTGCTTGCCATATATTGCTGCGATCAAGCGTTTGCGCAACATAAGCAGGCAGCCCCGCGTCTTGCGTATAGGAGTGCTTGAGAGTATCAGCGACTGGCGTCGCTAAGATGGCGCCATACGGTTCATGCATCGCTGCCGTAATGACTTTATCAATATCACAGCTGGGCACCGCTGGGCGCGCAGCATCATGAATCAAGACCAAATCGGTGTCTGCAGCACCCGACTGCCGAATGGCCTCCACGCCCGCCTGCACCGACTGCCAACGCTCAGCACCGCCAGTGGCATATTGTACCGGCATGGTAAAATCGAGCGTTTGCGCGGTGGTGTCGTCTGCAGCGATGACCAACCAGCACTGCTCGATAAAGGCACTACAAGCGAGCCGCGCCACGCTATGCTGCAGCAATGTCTGGCCTTGAAACAAGGTATACTGCTTGGCCATAGAAGCACCAAAGCGACTGCCGCGACCAGCAGCAACGATCATGGCATGTATGCGAGGAGTGGTATTCATGAGCCAAGGCCTATCAAAGGAAAATCACGGCGAGCCATGATGTGTCGCTAAAAAAAAGAGAGGAAGATAAAAAAAGAAGGGGTTAAAAACTATCTATATGTCATCGTAATTATAATGAAAAGAACAAGGTATGGCCAAACGGCTGGCTTAATGCGCCCACCTTAATAACGACTGTGCGTCGTCGGCGCCGTGGACACCTGTACAAAGGTTTCATTGGGTTTGATAAGACCTAAGTCTAAACGAGCATGCTCTTCTACCGCCTCAAGACCATTTTTTAGGTCATGAACATCCGTACGCAATAAATTATTTGCTGATACTTGATTGTCATTTAAGCGCTGCTGCTCTTCGATTTGTGTCAGCAGTTTTTGATGCTCAAAATGACCATTTTCACCCAGCCAGTACTGATATTGCAGACCTAAAAGCACTGCAACGGCTAAGGCAAGTAGCATAAATTGGCTAAAGTATTTCATAAAGGGTTTGCGCCAAATAAGACAGAGAGAATCAACACAGCTCGGTATGCTGAACGATACCGCAAAAGCAGCCTATCGTCCAGCATACACTTACTTATCAGCTGTAACTATGAGAGCGTTTAGCCACGTAGGCCGATAAACTCTTCACGGCCACGGTAGCTGGCGCGTACTTGCTGCTCGATACGCAATAGCTGATTATACTTTGCCACACGATCCGAGCGACATAGTGAGCCTGTTTTGATTTGACCGGCGGCGGTACCGACTGCCAAGTCTGCAATGGTGCTGTCTTCTGTCTCACCTGAGCGATGCGAGATAATCGTCGCATAGCCATTTTTCTTCGCCAGATAAATGGCGTCTAGGGTTTCTGACAGCGTGCCGATTTGGTTAAATTTAATCAAAATCGCATTGGCAATGTGCTTGTCGATACCTTCTTGCAAGATAGCAGGGTTGGTCACAAACAAATCATCACCAACCAACTGAACTTTATCACCGATTTGCTCAGTTAAGTACTTCCAGCCGTCCCAATCTGACTCATCAAGGCCATCTTCGATAGAGATGATCGGATATTGACGCGTCAGGCCTACGAGGTAGTCTGAGAAGCCTTGACTATCAAAGGCTTTGTTGCCCTCACCTGCCAAGACATATTGTCCGTTTTTATAGAACTCACTAGCCGCACAATCTAACGCCAAATGAATCTCTTCACCAGCCTTATAGCCGACCTGCTCGATCGCTTGCATGATGACAGTGATGGCCTCTTCGTTGCTACGCAGGTTGGGTGCAAAACCCCCTTCATCGCCGACCGCAGTATTGAGGCCTTGTGATTTTAGGACAGACTTTAGGCTATGGAAAATCTCTGTACCCGCGCGCAGGGCTTCTGAGAAGCTGGTAAAACCAACTGGCTCAATCATAAACTCTTGGATATCAACGGTGTTGTCGGCATGCTCGCCGCCGTTTAGGATATTCATCATCGGTACCGGCATGGTCAATGATGTCTGATTGCGCAAGTTGGCAATGTATTGATGCAGTGGCAAGCTTTGTGACTTAGCAGCGGCTTTTGCCGTGGCAAGAGAGACTGCTAGCATGGCATTTGCGCCAAGGTTGTCTTTGTTTTCTGTGCCATCTAATGCAATCATCGCATCATCAATGGCTTGCTGCTCGGTGACGTCCTTGTCCATAAGCGCACTACGGATCTGGCTATTGACGTTGGCCACGGCTTTTTTGACACCTTTGCCCATGTAGCGATCTTTGTCGCCATCACGTAGCTCGAGGGCTTCACGTGAGCCAGTAGACGCGCCACTTGGTGCAGCAGCACGGCCGATAGTACCATCAGCCAAAATGACGTCAGCTTCGATGGTTGGGTTACCGCGCGAGTCTAAAATCTCACGGGCGCGAATGTCTTTAATTGCGGTGACGTTGGTGGTTTCTTCAGCGTACATAATGTCTGTTAATTCCTTTGGTCATGCCAAGTTTGTGGGGTAAATAACGGCAACTAGAATACAAAAAAGATAAAATAAAATATCGTATAGCGCAGACCCAAACCTGTCTTGCCTACTTAGTATAATCGGCTGGGTTTGGACAAAATCAAGCGTTTATTTACGGCTTTCATGAGCGGCTATCGTACGTGGCATCATAGCATAAATTTCGCCAAACTTCCCTTCTCTTACACCGACTGACGCTCATA
Source organism: Psychrobacter sp. CAM01 (assembly GCF_032842965.1). Classification (NCBI taxonomy): domain Bacteria; kingdom Pseudomonadati; phylum Pseudomonadota; class Gammaproteobacteria; order Moraxellales; family Moraxellaceae; genus Psychrobacter; species Psychrobacter sp. CAM01. Next base: position 376,078 of record NZ_JAWJBL010000008.1, on the reverse strand, counting down.
AAGTCATACAAACGCTCGGTTATCCGCCTATCTGGCTCACGGCGATATCGGCTAAAGTGACTGCCCTAAAAGACTTATGCACTTGGCAAGCGCTTATCATCAGTGTGATGAGTAGAGACGGTATTATCTAGCTCAACTTCAGTGCGAAAACGGGTCAAACGCAGCGCGTTCATCAGGACAGAGATGGAACTCAACGCCATTGCCGCCGCGGCAATCATCGGGTTTAAAAACCCAAACGCTGCCAGCGGTATGCCCAGCGTATTATAAAGAAACGCAAAAAATAAGTTTTGCTTGATATTGCGCAGTGTGGAGTTGGCGATTTTTTGGGCCGCATCGATATGCATCAGCGACTCGCCCATCAAGCGAGCGGAGGCGCTATGCTGCGCGACATCAGTACCCTCAAACATGGCAAAGCTGGCATCGGCAGTGGCCATTGCTGGCGCATCATTGACGCCATCACCTGCCATGGCCACTTTATGGCCTGCAGTTTGCAACAGCGCGATTTGACTGGCTTTATCCCGCGGGCTCATTTGGCCATATGCCTTGTCGATGCCCAGCTGCCCTGCCACGTGATCGACCACAGACTGCTTATCACCACTCATCAAGATGACTTGGATGCCGCTCTCTTGTAACGCCGCTATCGCCTGCGGGGTGTCTGCCTTTAGATCATCTGCCAAAGCAAACGCCCCGATTGGTTCGTCATTAATACTAAGCGCCACGGTACTGGCAATTTGCCATACTTTTGGCATAAATTTGGGCAAAGTTAGATTGGCAAATTCTGCCGTGCCGACTTTTACCAGACCCAAGCCTTCGATATTGGCTTGGATACCCGCGCCTTTGATGACACTGATGTCAGTGACATTCATCAGTGGCAAATGACGCTCGGCCGCAGCATTGATCAAGGCGGTCGCTAAGGGGTGACTGGCATGCGCTTCAACGCTTGCCGCAATTTGTAGCACATCATCGACAGCGATAGAGTTGTCCACCATGACATGCTCGACGATAGACGGCTTACCGACAGTCAATGTGCCGGTTTTATCAAGCACGACCGTGTCGATATTGCCTGCCGCCTCGAGGCTTTGCGCGTCTTTAAACCAAACGCCATGGCGCGCGGCCACGCCCATGCCCGCCATGATAGCCGCAGGCGTGGCCAGACCGAGCGCACAAGGACACGCGATAACCAATACCGACACCGCATGCATCAAGGCGGTATCCACCATGCCGGTCAGCCACCACGTTAGCCCAAAAGTAGCCAAAGCGATGGTCACCACCACTGGTACAAAAACAGCCGTCACTCTATCGGCAAGCCTTGCCAAGTCAGCCTTTGAGCCTTGGGCGTCGCTAAGGGCTTTGACCATATCGCCAAGCTGGGTATCGCTGCCTTTGGCACTGACGCGATACAGCAAACTGCCGTTTTCAACCAATGCCCCTGCCAGCAGCTCGTCGCCTATTTGTTTTTTGAGGGGCACAGACTCGCCCGTCAGATGACTCTCCACGCACCAGCCGCCGCCATCTATGACCACCCCGTCGGTCGCCACACGGCTGCCTTGCTTGGCACGCAGGATGTCACCGACTTGCACCGCCTGCAATGCGACATTATGAAAGTCGCCGTTGGGCTGCTGCTGCTCTACTTCATCTGGCGTCAGTGACAACAATAAATCGATACTGTTTAGGCTGTGCTTTTTGGTGCGCTCCTCCAAATACTTACCCGTTCGCACAAAGGCGATAACCATCACCCCGGCTTCAAAATACACAGCAGGGCCATGTCCGCCAGCATATCCACTTTGCAATAGGCTACTTAACGTGCCATCGCCATGAGTCAACCACAGATAAGTAGAATACGCCCAAATAGTCACCGTACCGATGACCACCAGCACGTCCATATTGGCAAGGCCGCCTTTGATAGACGCCCACGCACTTTTATAAAAGGGCAATGCCAGTCCAAACTGGACAATGGTGGCTAGGACAAACTGAATCCAAACAGGCGGCATCCACGCCATACCAAACCCCGTTAGCATACCCGCCATACCAACCAAAAACGGCAACAGACAAATCCATAGCCCGATCAAGCGCCATGGATACTCGGTTGCAGTGTCTTTATCCGTCTGTGCAAACAAGCTGTCATCGGCTTGCAGATTGGCGACAAAGCCGGTTTTGTTGACCCATTCTGTGACTTGCTCGGGGGTGGTCTGCGCCGGATCATAATCGATATTGGCAGTCTCACCAGCGAAGTTCACACTTGCCTCATATACCGCCGGCTTTTTGCTAAGTACCTTCTCAATCCGCGAAGCACACGCCTGACACGTCATGCCATCGATCGCCAGCTGCAAGTGGGCACGCTCAGGCGCTATCGCAGTCTTGGACTCAATATCAGTCGCCACCTCATAAGACGGGTCAGTACTGGTGCGGGTAGAATCTTTCATAAATAAAACTCGTGGTTGCGTTATAGCGCATTACATAGTCGGTTTACTCTAAAAGCGGCCAAGGCATCTATAAAGGCAACTGCCATCTCTTAAATGACAGGCGCTTCGTTTTGGGTAGGCGGACTATAGCGTTTATAAATGTATAATAAAATCGGTGAAAAATCTAAATATCAGACGTCAAAATCAGAAAAAAGCGTCTGCAGGCAAATAGACTATGCTGGGGCGTGTCCTCATTCTCAACATGAATGATAGGGTCAATCTTAAATAAAAGAAGTACATGGTTTTATCACGCGCGACTGGTATTAATTTTTCTTGCTTGCTGTGCCTACGCAGACAGAGGCTGCGCAAAATTACTCCCAGTCGCACTGTATTTATTTTATAGTGGCTCAATGATAAAAATAAGAACACGCCCTAATCTAATGAGAGATAAATCCTACTCAAGCGTGGCTATTGCCTCATACCTAGTAAATGGCTACGACTATTCTCTATTCAAGCCCTGCAGCCATGCTTAGCAAAGTTGTCAAAGCAAGTAGACTGACCGCAAGGCTCTCATGAAAAAAAACCAGCCATGACAGCTGGTTTTGCGTTAAAGCGGTAAGACTTATGAGTTGGCGACGGTTGCATCAAAACCTGCCTCTTCGATCGCGGCGGCAATGGCTTCTGCGCTGGTTTTGCTATCATCAAATGTCACCGTTGCCAGCTTGTCAGCCAAATCGACAGTCATGGTATCTAAACCGTCGATATCACCTGTGGCTGTATGAACGCTTGCCACGCAGCCGCCACAAGTCATGCCATCGATATTGATAATACGAGTCTGGGTTGCCATGAGGGCCTCCTTATTGTTATATAATTAACCTAGTTTAAAGTAAATACAGTCATTTACTAAGGGCGTGTCCTAGCATAAGCCCTATCAGAGCCAACAACAAGGCGCTTTGGTATGACTTTATTATCTAACGCCTTCATACTTTATATAATCAAGCTTTATATAATCAAATCCAAATAAATCAGATCCACGGCTGTCACGTCGTTTTTATATTGGATTGACTTTGTCCAGCAGGCGATGCCCGACGCTCACTTTGCGACGTCAGTATCTTTTAATTATGATAACTTTTAATCATGATAGCGTGGATTTTGCGGTGCATCGATAGGATATGGCTGCGTCACATAATCAACCATGCTAATCGCCGCCGTTAAGGCATGAATACTGGTATCGGTATCATCATAACGCACGGTTGCTATACTGCTTGCCGCATCCAGCTCTATCGCGGTCACCCCTGTGATGTTTTTCAGCGCGGTCATCACACTGTCCAAGCCTTCGGCATCATCGATGTTTTCGATGCTGACTTGTGCTGTCTGAATCGCCATTATCCTATCCTCCTATCATGGATTCCATTGACGGTATTAGTGAGTATCTAATACCTCAAAACCTTTGACCAAGTCATCAATCTGCTTAAGCTGACGCAAAAACGGCTCCAACTGGCTGGTTCTGAGCGCACAGGGGCCATCACATTTTGCCACCTCTGGGTTTGGATGCGCCTCCAAAAACAGCCCCGCCAGTCCCGTTGCCATCCCTGCACGGGCAAGGGTGGTGATTTGTTCACGGCGGCCGCCAGCACTGTCACTGCGCGCGCCTGGCTGCTGCAAACTGTGGGTCACATCAAAAAACACCGGTACATTCATTTGTTTCATGGTATCAAACCCGAGCATATCCACGACCAAATTGTTATAACCAAAGGCACTGCCGCGCTCACAAAGTATGAGCTTATCATTACCGCCTTCCAAGCATTTATTAATGATATGACGCATCTCATGCGGCGCTAAAAACTGCGCTTTTTTGATATTGATGATGGCATCTGTCTTTGCCATCGCATGCACCAAATCAGTCTGACGCGACAAAAACGCAGGCAGCTGAATGATATCGGCGACCTCTGCGACCGGTGCGGCTTGATACGGCTCGTGTACATCGGTGATAATCGGTACTTGAAACTTTTCTTTGATTTGCCCCAGCCAGTCGACGCCTTTTTCTAAGCCTGGGCCTCGATAAGAATGCAAACTAGAGCGATTGGCTTTATCAAAGCTGGCTTTGAACACATAGCCGATGCCCAAACGCTGACATATCTCGACATACTGCTCCGCAATCTCAAACGCCATCTCTTTCGATTCTAAGACATTCATACCGCCAAACAACACAAACGGCTGATCATTACCGATCGTGATGGTGCTGTGACTGGAGGTGGTGAGCGTGATATGCGATTGCGCTGTGGTTAGATTGTCCATACCGCTGTTTTCCTCTTTATTATAGTGATGTCTCTGCCTGATATTGTAACCGATAACCCAATGAAAGAAAGTATCCTAGCGTAATTAGACATGATCAAGCATTGTTATTGTCACTGCTCGACCAGCTAGGCATAACCCCCTGCATGTATAAAAGCAAAAAAGACCAATCCGAAGATCAGTCTTTTTACAGTAATACTGTTATCGCATAGCATTTATGATTGATGCGAGCACAATTCTTACTCGGTCACTCATAGCTTTTTTAATAGTAGCAACTCTCTCTACTAAGCAGCGGTTACTTCCTACTAAACTAACCGCTACTTCGTTTCGCTATAGTCTTTTGCCGCTTTGACAAAGCTATTAAACAGCGGATGGCCACCACGAGGCGAGCTGGTAAACTCAGGATGGAACTGTACCGCGATAAACCATGGATGATCTGCAATCTCAACCGACTCAACCAAATGCTGTTTGGCAGAATAACCCGAGATACTCATACCCGCTTGCTCTAGTGGCTCGATATAACGATTGTTCATCTCATAACGATGACGATGACGCTCAGTGATGTTTTTGGTGCCGTAGATCTGTGATAGCTTGCTACCAGCAACCAACTCCGCTTGTTGCGCGCCTAGGCGCATCGTGCCGCCAAGGTCTGAGTCATCGCTACGAATCTGTAGCTCGCCGCGCTCATCTAGCCATTCAGTGATCAGCCCGATGATAGGCTCAGCGGCAGTACGATGAAACTCAGAAGAGTTGGCATCGATATGCAGCACATTACGGGCGTATTCAATCACCGCCAGCTGCATACCCAGACAGATACCCAGATACGGCACTTTGTTTTCGCGGGCATAAGTGATGGCTCTCATTTTACCAGTGGTACCGCGCTCACCAAAACCACCTGGTACCAAAATCGCATCGGCATCGTTTAGACGCGCATACAGCTCATCGTCCGTCTCTAGTAGCTCAGCATCGATATAGTCAATTTTGACATCTGACTGGTGCACGATACCGGCATGTAGCAACGCTTCGTTGATTGACTTATAAGCGTCTGGTAACTCGACATATTTGCCGACCATCGCCACCGTCACTACCGCTTCAGGGTTGAGCTGGGCTTCGACCACTTTGTCCCAATCGCTCAAGTCCGCTTCTGGTACATCAAGACCAAAACGCTCGCAGATTAGATCATCAAGATCTTGCTCATGTAGCGTGCGCGGGATTTGATAGATGCTTTGGGCATCTTCACACATGATGACTGCGCGCTCTTCGACATTGGTAAACAGCGCAATCTTGCGGCGGTTGTCTTGCGAGATATGGTGCTCAGAGCGGCAGATGAGAATATCTGGCTGCAGACCGATAGAGCGTAGCTCTTTGACTGAATGCTGGGTCGGCTTGGTTTTGGTTTCGCCGGCACTGGCAATATAAGGCACCAGCGTTAAATGCATGAGCATAGCGCGATTACGACCAAGCTCTACTTGCATCTGACGTACCGCTTCCATAAATGGCAGCGACTCAATGTCACCGACTGTACCGCCAATCTCGATAATGGCGATATCGTAGCCTTCGCCACTGGCAAGAATCTTACTTTTGATTTCATCAGTGATGTGCGGGATGACCTGTACGGTACCGCCCAGATACTCACCGCGGCGCTCTTTGTTTAGCACGTTTTGATAGATACGACCACTGGTAAAGTTGTTGCTCTTAGTCATCTTAGAATGGCGTAAGAAGCGCTCATAATAGCCCAAATCTAAATCCGTCTCTGCGCCATCTTCGGTGACAAACACCTCACCATGCTGAAATGGGCTCATCGTACCTGGATCGACGTTGATATACGGATCCATCTTGGTCATCGTGACAGTCACGCCACGCGCTTCTAAGACCGCAGCAAGAGAAGCGGCGGTGATACCTTTTCCTAGTGAGGACACTACCCCACCGGTCACAAATATAAACTTGGTCATAGTACTCTTTCGGTAATTGGTAAAGAAGGATTTTACTAAAAATACGCCATAAAATATAGGGCAAAAATGCAAACTGTCTGAAACTCTTGTTTTCTACCTCAGCGGTAGACTTTTGTCACAAATAATACATACAACAAAAAAACCCACCCCGAAGGATGAGTTTTTTATTTAGATTCTAATGGTTAGATTAGAATTTGTATTCGATACCACCACCGATACCAAAACCATCAAACTCGCTCTCAACTTTTACAAGAGGTGCAGTTACTGTAGCCTCTGAGCTTAAATAAGCACCATATAGGTGACCAGTCGTTGCCGCGTTAAACGCATATTTGCCGCCTACTACCGCACGGAAAGCTTCAGCATCGTCAGCACCACCAACGTTGTTTACGAAATCACCTTGAGCATAGGCAGTCCAAGGAGTCGCTGTCGCCATCTCACCACTGATAGTGAATGCATTTTCGTTGTCATCACTGTCAAAATCAGTGTTTTGATATAGAGCGCCTAGTGTCACTACTGGGCTGATAGCATAGTTACCACTGACACGAGCAACTTTAAAGTCGCCTGCTTGGATGTACGTAGCACCAACGTTCATTGGACCTGCTTCGTATTTACCACCAACACCAAACGCATCGCGGCCTAGTGTATCAGTATTGTTGTCTTCATCCATGGCGTACATCGCCATGAACTGCATGCCATTGATGTTAGGCGAGAAGTAGTTGAAAGTGTTGTTAGTACGCGGTGCGTCAAAGCTTGCAAGTACGACATCACCACCTAGTACGCCACCTTGAGTCACGTTAGCAAAGTTTACGTAGTCATCGATAGCTGATAGACGACCAGCAAGCAATGTACCGTACTGAGCGTTTTTCAAACCAAGATAAGTGTCACGTGAGTAAAACTGATCAGACTTCTCCATACGGCCACCGTCGGCATCTACAAAAGCATCACCAGCGTCAATATCGATACCGTACTCTAGTTGATAAACTAAGTCAGTGTTTGCAGTTAGTGCTTCAGAACCTTTTAAACCAATACGTGAAGCATTTGAGTTTAATTGGCTACGACCATCAGCGTCTACTGAAGTTTTAACAACACTATCAACGCTTCCATCAGTGTTATAAGTCGTTGTAGTTGTGTCATTGTCACCAGTGTTTACATCTAAAGTTAAGAAGCCTTTACCGTAGACAGTTGGAGCGGCATTGGCTGCAGAAACAGATAGAGCAGCAACGGCTGTAGCTAAAAGTAGTTTTTTCATGGGGTATCTCCACTTTACAATTGTAGTAATGAGCGAGCTATTATTAGCTGGTGCCCAATTGGTATCGTCACAAATCCTCAAAGATATAATGTGTAACTGGCTACCGAGATTAGTCAGAAACAAGTGTGGCGAAGTTTTATTACAGTAAGATGAAAAAACCATGACTTACATAACCAGCATCAAAAAAAGTAACTGCCATGTAAACGTTGGTCTTTATCCTTCTGCTGCGTAACATCCGTTACCAAACTCATACTTCGAGTACAAGCATAACAACTTTGACATAATTTGCAACATATTTTTTTGTACTTTTAACGCGATATCTGGCGCACTCCATATCTTTTATAGCGCTCAGACGTTGAAAAAAATAGCCATACAATGCGCTTAAATACCAATGGTTTATCGTAAGTTTTATGACAAACCACTCTATTATAGCCACTGTATTGTGTACAAAAATAAAACGCTACTTATTCACTGATAAGTAGCGCTTATAAGCGAAACAGCATTATCGCTATCTACTATCGACCTACTATCGACATCGGGTCAATATAGCCATGTAGCAATATATACATGCATCGACACAGCTTTTATGCCGATGCAATGAGACAGCAAAGCACACTGGCTTAGACGTTGGCTTTTAGATCCAAGCGTGCTTGGTGCAATAGTGGCTCAGTGTAGCCGCTTGGCTGCTCGCGTCCTTTAAAGACGAGGTCACAGGCGGCTTTAAAGGCATAAGACTGCTCAAAGTTGCTTGCCATAGGCTGATAGCTACTGTCGCCGGCGTTTTGTTCATCGACGATCTTCGCCATACGCTTCATGGTATCCATGACTTGCTGCTCACTGACCACACCGTGATGCAACCAGTTGGCGATATGCTGGCTTGAGATACGCAAAGTCGCACGGTCTTCCATTAGGCCCACATCGTTGATGTCAGGCACTTTTGAGCAACCGACGCCTTGGTTTACCCAGCGTACCACGTACCCTAAGATGCCCTGCGCGTTGTTGTCCAGCTCTTGCTGCTTCTCTTCCTCTGTCCAGTTGGTATCTTTGGCCAATGGAATGGTCAGGATATCGTCTAGGCTAGCACGCTCGCGCGATTTTAGGCTGTCTTGTACCTCGGCGACATTAACTTGATGATAATGCATGCTATGCAAGGTGGCGCCTGTCGGTGATGGTACCCAAGCGGTACTGGCACCAGATTTTGGATGCGCCGCCTTGGTCTCTAGCATCTCTTTCATCTCGTCAGGCTTGGCCCACATCCCTTTACCAATCTGCGCCACGCCCTGCAGGCCAGTTTCTAGACCGATATCGACGTTCCACTGCTCATAGGCGGGCTGCCATGCTTGCGACTTCATCTCGCCTTTGGGTACAAAGGCACCTGCGTTCATACTGGTATGCATCTCGTCGCCTGTACGATCCAAAAAGCCGGTATTAATAAAGATAACGCGCTCTTTGGCTTGGCGGATGGCTTCTTTTAGGTTTACCGTCATGCGGCGCTCTTCATCCATGATACCTATCTTGAGCGTATGGCGCTCTAGGCCAAGCAAGTCCTCTACCGCATTAAACAAATCATTGGCCATTTTGACTTCATCAGGGCCATGCATTTTTGGCTTGACGATATACATCGAGCCTTTGCGTGAGTTTGATAGCGCGTTTTTGCCTTTTAGATCATTTAGCGTCAATAGTGGCGTGATCAAACCATCCATCAGGCCTTCAAAGATTTGCTCTTGACCATTGCCCAAATCGACCAAAATCGCTGGGTTTTGCATCAAGTGACCGACGTTACGAATCAAGAGCAATGAGCGGCCTGGTAAGATCAGTGTGCCGCCCTCTGGTGTGGTGTACTCACGATCTGGGTTTTGCTTACGGGTACGGGTTTTACCACCTTTTTCAAACGTCTCTTGCAAATCGCCATTCATCAAACCGAGCCAGTTGCGATACACTTCGACTTTTTCTTCGGCATCGACCGCAGCGATTGAGTCTTCACAGTCTTGAATCGCGGTAATGGCGGACTCTAATAGTACGTCTTTGATGTTTGCTGGGTCATCTTTACCTACTGGATGGCTGGCATCGATTTGAATCTCTGCATGTAAGCCATTGTTTTTGAGCAAAATACCAGAAGGGCTATCTGCCTCGCCGACATAACCGACGAATTTTTCGGCGTCTTTTAGCTCAGTGCTGCTATCACCTAGCTTGACTTCCAGCTTGCCATCGACGACGCTAAAGCCTGTAACATCGGTATAGGAGCCTGAGGCTAGCGCAAAATGCTCATCCAAAAAGGCTTTGGCATAAGCAACAACGGCGGCGCCGCGCGTGGGGTTGTAGCTGCTGCCCGCTTCTTGACCATTTTCATCGCTGATGACATCGGTGCCATACAAGGCATCATACAAGCTGCCCCAACGGGCGTTGGTGGCATTTAACGCATAGCGCGCGTTGCGTACGGGGACGACTAGCTGTGGACCTGCAATATGAGCAATCTCGTCATCGACGTTTTGGGTGCTTACCGTAAAGTCATTGCCTTCTGGTAACAAATAGCCAATTTCTTGCAAAAAAGCCTTGTACGCTGGGAAATCAATCTCACCTTCTTTGGCAGGATTGTCTAGATGCCATTGATCGATTTGCGCTTGAATGCTGTCACGAGTCGCAAGCAGCGCTTTGTTGCGCGGCGTGAACTCTTTGATGACTTTTTCAAAACCTGACCAATAACTGTCTGAGTCCACACCGACTTTTGGCAGCACTTCGTTTTCGATAAAGTCATACAACTGCTGGTCGATGGCAAGAATACCTTTTTGAATCCGATTGGCGTTAGAAGATTGGCTCATGCTGTTATCCTTATCTATCTGTGATGGGTGTACCTACGAAGTTGCTACCATTTAGCGGTAGTAGATGGCGTGCATTTCTCTAAAATGGCGCGTCCTTGATATTGGCGGGTGATCTGCGTGATAGCTGTGCCTTTTCGTCGATAGTGATATCTGCTTTATATCGCGCTGGCAGTTGTTATAATGTTTGCCATCTCGAATGGGCGCTCATCGCTCCTTGATCGCTCCTTTATTGAGTCATCAAACAAAATGCCGCCTAAACAAAATATCATCCTACTATCAAATAAAGAAATAAACAAGAAAACACCATTCACCAAGTAAATACTGGGGTTGTATAATAATGATACCCTACAGCCTATCGGCGCTTAGGCTGTTTATCCTCAAATCGTGGTGATCGTTTTTTTGAGCTTTTATATAGTCAATTTATTATAAAAACGATGGTTAATACTTAATAAGCTCAGGCGACAAACCTAAACCTTTAAAACAACCTTTTATCTTATCCAATACTTTTTGACCATGACACAGACTATGAGTAAACCGACCATGCCAACCAATTCCCATGCTATACATGACGACAGTACAGTAGAAGGCAGTATAGGAGAAGACAGCGTAGATATCTCGCAGCTACGCACACCGAACAAAGTAGATTTATCTGCGGTTTATGGTTTTTTGGGTGCACGCACCACACCAGACTGGGTAGCCGCCGCTATCGCTGATCTACCTTTGATCATTCAAGATCATGCCAACTGCGAAAAAAAAGCCGCTGGCACCGCGATGAATCTACTATTTCGCTATGAGTTTTCTTATGATTTGCAGCGCAAATTGGCGCAGCTGATACGTGAGGAGATGCTGCACTATGAGCAAGTGCTGGGTATCATGAATGAGCGTGGCCAAGAATGGCGGTACTTAAGTGCGGGGCGCTATGCAAAAGGCATGCTCAAACACAAGCGCACTTATGAGCCTGCGGCAATGATCGACGTGCTGATCATCGGCGCGTTTATCGAAGCGCGCTCCTGTGAGCGCTTTGCAGCATTGGCTGAGGTGATTGATGATGAGCGATTGGCAAAATACTATCGCTATTTGCTCAAGTCAGAGAGTCGTCATTTTGAGGATTATTTGGCATTGGCACAGTCACTATCGACAGAGAATATCGATGAGCGAGTGGCATTTTTTAGAGAAGTAGAAGCAGAGCTTATCACCAGCCCTGATACCGAGCTACGGTTTCATAGTGGCACGCCCGCTTAGCTATTTGTCGTCTTCCATCAGCGGGCTATCATACTGTTTATGGTCTTTGGCGACGTGGTGCGGGTCGTGATCATCTGTGACACGCTCTGCAGCCGCAGGATTGGCTTTTTGCAGCGCATCATTGGGCACGATACCGTCATTATCGTCAGCATCTTTTAGCTCATGTTGCTGGTGTTTTGGCGATTGTGCTGTCTCTGCTGATTCTAATGAGTGATCATTGGGGTTATTCATAGCATCTCCTTATGATAGAAAGATGAAAGTAAATCAATTGAATGAAGGACGTGTCCTAGCTCATAAAAAAACTATCTGTCTTTTTTATGATCTTTTTCGTCAGGGTTTAACACCCGTGTCTGGGCATTATCGACAGTGGCATAGCGATTTTTATTGTTAATCTTATGGCTATCAGGGGCTTCGCTACTGACGGCCCTTTCATTGACGTTATCATCAAACGCAGTGCCTTCTTGATCGCGTCGATCTGGCTGGCGCGCAGGGTTATCATCGTCATTGACATGCTCTGTCTCTACGATGCCCTCTTTAAAAGTATCTGTGCCTTTATTCTCTGTCGTGTTTTCTTTAATTTCATGATCTTCGATATCATGTTTTTTGCCATTATTGCTCATATCGTGGCGACCAAGCGTATCTTTACGATTATCTATGGGCGTTTTGGTTAATGCTGGATTTTTGGTTTGCATCATTTTATCCTTGTCTTTTTTATCGTTATTGTTTTTCGTTAATACTTGATGGTCGTAGCTACTTCTTTAGCATGGCCACAAAATAACGTGCTCAACACTCGACCTTATGCTTCATAATAGCTTATATGGGTCTAACCTATATTGATAACGAACTATCCATTGCCTTTTTGGCTCAAATCATGAGCATTGAGATCAGCCACGTTTTTGCCGCCATCAGGTAGGTTTTCTTCTTTGCGTGGGTCGACATAGACTTCGTCTGTCTCCTGTGAGGCTTGTTCTGGCCCATCTATATTTGGCTGGTACTTTCGGCCTTCATAACTGCCTTTTGGGTTGTCTGGCTGCTTGATGGCAGGATCGTGGATCGGTACTGCTTCTTCATTATTCGGGCGTGTATTATCTGACATGCTATATTCCTCACGTATGTATTGGCGTGGACGTGTCCTCAATTTAATCGATAGTCATCTAAATGGGCTAAAAATGGCTAAATCTGGCCAAACGGTGTCAAATAGCTAATTAATATCTCGATATTACCTGCGCTATCTTCCTTGTTTGACGGCGACTTATCTCATTTTTATCACCATTTTTAAAATGAGGACACGCCCTATTAAGTGGAGTAGCTATTTATCCTGTTATTGTTATTTGTTATCCTCTTATTTATCTGTACGCAAATCCTCTTCGATGAAGGCGGTTTGCTCTTCTTCGCTTAGCTGTTTAGGCGCATCGACTCTCTTGTCTTCCTTGAGGTTTTGCTGAATCTTTTGACTGTCTGCCTGTTCGGCTGCTTTTTTGATGTCTGATTTTGTATCAGAATTATCAGGCGTCGTATCGTTATTATTCATAGAGGCTTCCCTTTTTTCCTATGCTTTTATAATTGAGTGTATTTTTATTATAGAAACAAGGCTCGACCAGACACCAGTGTGCTGCGGTATCAATGTGTGAATAAATGTGAGGTTACAAGACAGTTTGTAACTTCCTACCAGCAGCACGCAAATAACGGTACCCAAATGCACCCATAAAAAAACCAAACGCCAGTCATCGCCAGCGTTTGGTTTGAGTCAATATTGGAGAGTTGTTAAGACGACGCCTCTACCCCGTTGATGAGCGTTAATAAGTGCTCTTGAGCGGCATGTGGCGGCGTGCCAGCAGCAGGCTGTAATTGCTGCCAGACGCCGTCGCCATTAAGCGTCCACGCTTGGGTATTGTCTTGTAAGTAGTTAATCAAACCATCTTGATATATCTGCTGAAACAGTTTTTTATCTTCAATCGGAAACGCCACTTCGACACGATGAAACAAGTTACGATCCATCCAGTCGGCACTACCACAATACAAACGCTCGTCACCGTTATTATAAAAATAGTAAATGCGTGTGTGCTCTAAAAACCGGCCAATCACCGAGCGTACTGTGATGTTTTCCGACAAACCTTTGACCTGTGGACGCAGACAGCACATTGAGCGTAAAATCAGCTCAATTTTTACCCCTGCTTGAGAGGCATCATAGAGCTTGGCGATCAGGCGACGCTCCGTTAGAGCATTGACCTTAACCATGATATGAGCACGCTTGCCTGCCTTTGCGTGAGCGATCTCAGCATCGATAAAACTCATCAACTTATCATGCAGGGTAAAGGGCGCATGCAATAATTTTTTGAGATTGGCAGGCTTGCCCATACCCGTTAGCTCTTGAAATATCTTGTGCACGTCTTCTGAGATATCAGGATCGGCGGTAAACAAACCGTAGTCGGTATAGACCTTAGCATTGGCGGCATGGTAGTTGCCTGTCCCTAGGTGCACATAGCGGCGAATGCGATCATCCTCGCGGCGTATGATTAGCATCAGTTTTGCATGGGTCTTGTAGCCGACAATGCCATACACCACCACCGCCCCTGCTTCTTGCAGATAATTGGCGACTGCGATGTTTGAGGCTTCATCAAAACGGGCGCGCAGCTCGATGACGGCAGTGACTTCTTTGCCATTTCGAGCAGCAGCGGCCAGTGCTTTGACGATTTCTGAATTGGTGCCTGAGCGGTACAGCGTTTGCTTGATTGCCAAAACTTTTGGATCGTTGGCAGCTTGCCATAATAGGTTGACGACAGGCGAGAATGCATGAAAAGGGTGATGCACCAGTACATCTCTTTTGCGCATGGCGGCAAACATGCTACTGGTTTTGTCCAGCTTTTTTTCTTCGCGGCGAAACGCTTTGGGTATCGCTTGCGTAAAGGGCTGATAGCGTAGCGCTGGTATATTAAAGTCAAACAATAAACGCGTGAGGTTGACCGGGCCATTGACACGGTACAGCTGATTGTCGTGCAGCTCAAACTCATTGAGCAGATAGTCGCTGATGGGCGTCGGGCAGTCGGTGGTGACCTCTAGGCGCACCTTATCACCGAAGCGGCGATTTTCAAGCTCACCTTCTAACGCTTTGGCGATATCCTCGACATCGTCCGCCAAGTCCAAGTCCGCATTACGCGTTAGTCGAAACTGATGACAGCCGGTGACATTCATCCCCGGAAACAGCTCGCCAATATGCTCATGAATAATGGCCGATAGCATGACATGATGCTCTTTGCCACCAGTCAGTTCATCAGGTAAGCGTATGACACGTGGGAGACTGCGCGGCGCTGGGACGATGGCGAGATTGATATCACGACCAAAGGCGTCTTTGCCCTCTAAGGTGGCGATAAAGTTGAGGCTTTTATTGACCAAACGCGGAAACGGGTGGGCAGGATCAATACTAATCGGCGTCAGTACAGGCGAGACTTGTTCGGTAAAATAGCGCTTCATCCATGCCGACTGCTCGCTATTTAGCTCATCACGTTTGAGATAACGGATGTCTTCTTTGGCCAGCGCAGGCAAGATGTCTTCATTGAGAATGCGATACTGCTCAGCGATGGCTTCATGTGCTACAGCAGAGATATCATTGAGCACTTCACTGGGCCGCATACCGTGCGCGCTGGTCGACACATCACCGATATTGAGCTTTTGCATGATACCGGCCACGCGAATTTCAAAAAACTCATCGATATTTGATGAAAAAATAATCAAAAAAAACAAACGCTCAAGCAGCGGATGGCGCGGACTGGCAGCCTGCGCCAGTACCCGCAGATGAAACTGCAACAAAGACAGGTCGCGATTGATATAACTGCTGGGCGAATAACTGCCATCCTCAAACCGCTGCCATGCGATGTGGGCGAGATCATCCTCTTTTTCCCCATGCGCCCCATCGTTTATGCTCATCACGGTGGCGCTATTGTCAGTCTGATACTGCTTATCATTGCTTTTGGTATCTGCCACGTCCCTACTCCTTTTGTCTTATCGATACGTCATGATGCGGATTGTGGTAAGACCGCATTTTTCATGCGTTTTTTGATGATACGCTGTTTGTTACGTAGCCGTCTATCGCCTTGGTTGTTTTCATAGTATTTTGGATTGGTCAGCATACTGATGAGCAGCGCGGACTCGTCACGGTTGAGATTGGACGCAGTTTTATTAAAATAGTGGTGTGCAGCCGCCTCGATACCGTAGATACCATCGCCAAACTCAGCCACATTAAGATAAGCGGTCAAGATACGCTGTTTGTCCCACAACGTCTCTATCATCACGGTAATAATCGCCTCTTCGCCTTTACGAATATAGGAGCGGTGCGCGGTCAAAAAAAGATTTTTGGCCAACTGCTGCGTGATGGTCGAGCCGCCAGCCGACATTTTGCCTGTTTCTTCGTTTTTTTTGCGTGCAGCCTCGATACCCTTTAAGTCAAAGCCATTATGCTGGCTAAAGGTTGCGTCTTCACTGACGATCGCTGCTTGCTTGGCAGATTTGGCAATGGCGTCGTACTCTGCCCAGTTTTGCGTCACGGTACCGCCTGTTAGGCGATGCGTGAGCATAAACATGCTGTTGTTAATGGGCTGGGTTTTCCAAATCAATAATAGTCCTGCGACCAAAACATGAAAGACCACGACCAACAACATAAACGCCAAAAATACTCGTTTGATAAATGTGCCAAAACTTGCCATGCGCGATATCCAAGTGATTGAAAAGATAAAAGGTAGCCGCTTATCCAAAAACAGCCCAAGCAGTTAACTCAAATAGCAGGTCATCTTACCTAATCTCATAATCGCTGTCATTATTTACCCCACTGCTTTATCATGTCAGTAGCACAATGCAATATAAGCTTTTTTACGACCTATCCAAGTAAACGAAGCGGTTGTCACTCACAGAAAAAAAACGCCAGACATAGAACGCTAGATATAGACAATAGAGCACGAGTATAAACATGGATTATGATAATAATATAGCAGAGCAGGATATAGCAGAGCTGCGGACGCGCATAATAGCCGCCAACCCTAGCCTTGGCACTAGTGAAAATATCGATAATTGGTGGCTGCTTGGTACCACAGGCTGCCATCTGTGTGATGTCGCTGAACAAGTCATCGCGCAGTTTCAAACCGTACAGCGGCTGACCTATCAGTATGTCGACATTGCCGACTTCGATGAGCCGCTGATGATGACATTTGCCACTACCATTCCTGTGATAATCACACCGACAGCGCGCTTAAATTATCCGTTTTCGGTGCTGGATTTGCAGCAGTTATTTATGTCTGCGCCGTCGTAGGACAGCTTGCCATAATAATAAGACATCTATGAGCGCCTCATACCCAACATTAAAAACTGCCTGAGTTAAGAAAGATGACTAAATTAAAGAAAGTGACTGAGATTGAAGATTTGCGCCGCGTCGCTGAGCGCAAAGTGCCGCGTATGTTCTATGACTATGTCGATTCAGGCTCGTGGACTGAGACCACCTATCGTAATAACGAGACCGACTTTGACCGCATCAAGCTGCGTCAGCGTGTCTTGGTCGATATGGACAATCGCAGTCTGGCGACACAGATGATCGGCGAGCCGGTCAAAATGCCAGTCGCCATCGCGCCGACAGGCTTTACTGGCATGATGTGGGCCGATGGTGAGATTCATGCGGCGCGCGCCGCGGAAAAATTTGGCGTGCCGTTTTCGCTGTCGACCATGAGTATTTGCTCTATCGAGGACGTAGCAGAAAACACCACCGCGCCGTTTTGGTTTCAGCTATACGTCATGCGCGATCAGGACTTTATGGCCAATCTGATTCGCCGTGCCAAAGCCGCCAATTGCTCTGCGCTTATCTTAACTGCCGACTTGCAAGTGCTCGGTCAGCGCCACAAAGACATCAAAAATGGACTTTCTGCCCCGCCCAAACCGACACTGACCAATCTCCTAAACCTGATGACCAAGCCGCAGTGGTGCATGAACATGCTCGGCACACGCCGCCGGACATTTGGCAACATCGTCGGCCACGCCAAAAACGTCGAGGACATCTCCTCGCTCTCAGCGTGGACGGCAGAGCAGTTTGATCCAAGCCTGAGCTGGGATGATGTCGCGCGTATCAAAGACATGTGGGGTGGCAAGCTGATTATAAAGGGCATCATGGAGCCTGAAGATGCGATACTCGCCGCCCGTAGCGGTGCCGATGCGCTGGTCGTCTCCAACCATGGCGGTCGTCAGTTGGACGGGGCGCTGTCTTCTATATCCGCCCTCTCTGACATCGTACAGGCAGTCCATGCCGAAAACAGCGACATTGAGGTGTGGCTCGATAGCGGAATTCGCTCAGGTCAAGACGTCCTAAAAGCCATCGCCTTGGGCGCAAAAGGTACGATGATTGGCCGCGCTTTTCTGTATGGGCTGGGCGCTTATGGCGAAGATGGTGTGCGCCGCGCGCTTGAGCTTATCTATAACGAATGTGATATTAGTATGGCGTTTTGTGGTCATACCGATATCAACACAGTCACAAAAGACATCTTAGTAAAAGGCACTTACGAAAACCTCAAAGTAAGCTGAGCCATAATGGCTGATTGGCTTTTGATACAAGCGCCGTTTGACAAACGGGCACGCTGGCAAACGACTTGCTCTACGCATCGTCTTTGTGCTTTATTTATCGTTATCTCTACTGCTTATTTATTCTATTTATAACTTGTCAATAAAACTGGCGCTTATGACCATACAACAACTGTTAAAGACAGCACCTGTGACCACCTTACTGTTAATCAGCTTTATTGGGCTGTTTCTCCTGCAGGTGCTGACAGGCGTCGATGCCAATAACCCCTCGACTGAGGATTTGCTCAAATGGGGCGCCAATGCGCTGCCCTTTACCATGATTGACGACCCATGGCGGCTGCTCAGTAGTGCGTTTTTGCATATTGGTTTGATGCATCTATTGTTTAATGGGTTTGCCATGTATTTTTTCGGTCAGGTGGCCGAGCCGATGTTTGGCTCCGCGAAGTTTTTGGCGTTGTTTTTATTGGCGGCCATCGGTGGCAACTTACTCAATAACTATGTCACTTGGCAAGGGATTTTAGATGGCACGGGACAGCCTGGCATATCGGCAGGTGCCTCTGGTGGCATCATGGGTATCGGGGCGGCGTTACTCATCGCCGCCTTATTCAAAATCTCAGTCAACGGCCTTGTCCTTAATCTCAAAAGTTTGATATTTATTATGGGTATCAATTTGGTCTATGGTTTTGCTGTCCCTGGTATCGACAATGCTGGTCATATCGGCGGCGCGGTGACAGGTTTGGTGATTGCACTGGCCTTTGCCATTGCCTATCGTCAGCGTGCCAAGGCGACACAGATAAGCCCGCCTTTTGATGCAAGCTTGCACATCCATCCCACTTATCAGCAGCATACAGGGTATAATAACTATCATAATAATAGTCATCACCGTGCTGACTCAAATAAGGCAAAAAAACCTGCGATACTATGGCAGATGCTCCCTTGGCTTGTGATGGTCGTCATAAGTGTTGGCTTTGCCTACTGGTGGCAAGACATGCATCAGCAGCTATTACAAGTGCTCGCCGCCATTGAATAGTGCTCATTGAATAGCCTTCTTGCCAACAACTTGTGTAATTTGTTCACCAGCAACTTTTTACTTATGTTACTTATTTCTATTTGCTCAAATTCTGACGATATTGTTTAGTCGTTTTACCAATTACTAGTCCAACCACTGATGAGAAAAACCCATGTCTAATGTATCTGCGCTACCTCATATCGCTACCCGTACAACCTTTAACGCTTTGGCAGCTACTGCCTTACTGGGTGTCGCCAGCATATCTCATGCCGCGATTTTTAAAAACAACTTACCGACCGATCCAGACGCGGTACTTAGCGTCGGCGTCAACGTCATGGCAGTCAATTCAGCTTATGATATGGAAGACAGCACTGATGTACACGTACTGCCGGGCGTGTTTTATGACAACAACAGAGTCTATGCGCGCGGCGCTCAAGCTGGCGCTTATCTCATCAATGATGGTACCAATCAGCTTTCGGCATACGCGCAGCTGTCTGGTAGCAAGTTTGACCCTGATGATGCACGCGGCGCGCTACAAGGACTAGATGAGCGTAAGGCCTCGGCAGCGGCAGGTTTGACGTATTTACGTCGTACGCCAGTCGGGGGTTTTCGTGCGCAGATCGCAACAGACGTATTGGATCGTAGCGGCGGCAACACGGCACGGCTGACTTATCTGGCGCGTATCACTCAAGGTAAGCTCACCGTCTATCCGAGTGCAGGGTTTGAGTATCATGATGCAGATTACAACGAGTATTATTATGGCGTTAGTGAAGAAGAATCTGCCAAGACCGGCCTTGCTGCTTATAAATCCAATTCAAGCTTAAACCCTTATATCAATATCAGTGCCAACTATGACTTCAATGAGCGCTGGGCAGGCTTTGCCAACCAAAGCTTAAGCTATCTGCCAAATGAGCAAAAAGAGAGCCCAATGGTCAACTCGCGTACTGATGCTACGACGACGCTTGGTTTGCTTTATAAGTTTTAATTAAGATTAGAAGTTTGATACAAAAAAGACCTTACCGCGTGATGTGGCAAGGTCTTTTTATTGAATGATTTTGAATGTAGGGTGTGGCTAACGCACCGATAATATAGCTATTTCTTGAAACTAGTATGTGAGACGCAGCCTAATCTAGAAAACCCTTTTAAATAGATAGTTAAAGATTACTAACTTTGGATTTAGCATCTTTATCTTCTGCAGATTTCCTTGGACCTTCTGGAGTGAGTTGGTACAAAGCGTCTAGTTCTTTTGGTTCTGAAATCCCTTTTTTTACTATAAAATTAAGCAGGTCAAACATTTTAGATGCTACAAAATCAAAATCTTCGTCTTTCATTGTTCCTGGATGTACAGCATTATTACCTGTAATACGTACAGTGTCAGCCACCCTAACGACCATTGGAGGTAAGACATTTTTAGCAGCAAGACTACGGATATCATTATTTATATTACTTCCATCCTCACCGAGATGCTTACATAGTTTCTGCAACCCCAATCTAAGTAAAGCTGCTGCTCCACGGGGAGATTTTGAAAATATTCTCGCTGCCTCAACGTAATCAGTTTTTACATCTTTAGGCATATCATCTTCAGGTAATGCCGCCAATCCATTGTCTGGAAATATAAGCTCTGCTTCTTCAGGAAACTTTCCAAATTGTGATACATTATATTTGGTTATTCTCCATAGACTAGGTTCGCTACAATATGAGCAAAGCGACTCATAATAGTTTGTAGAACTTGTACCATTCGATAGCCTTGACCAATTCATATGAGCATAAGTTCCACATAAAGGACAGTGGAAACCATCTTTCTTAAATTCCGGTGCAATAAATTTCATTATTATTAGTTACTCCGATATTCATAAATACCAAATAATTTATTATACTGCCATACTAGCATTTAAATTATATTTTAGAAAAAAGATATCGTATCAACATAAAAAAGACCTTGCCACATTCTCATATAAGAAATGACAAGGTCTTTTTATTTCTAAATTCTCAGTAAAACAAATATGACGCTGCTACCAGAAAGACGAGTGTAAATTGTATTTATCGTATATTAAGCGAGTCTGACGCCGTAGCAGGTCATTATTTGGTCTACTGCTTACTTAGGATGCACCATATCAGCGGGGGTTACCCACTCATCGAACTGCGCTTCGGTCATTAGATCCAGCTCAACGGCAACTTGCTTGAGCGTTTTGTTTTCTTTATACGCGGTCTTGGCGATTTTTGCCGCGTTTTCATAACCGACATGACGGTTTAGAGCCGTCACCAGCATCAATGAATTGTGCAAGAAGTCATCGATTTTTTCTTTGACAGGCTCGATACCAACGGCGCAGTTTTCGTTAAAGCTGTTGCACGCATCGCCCAGTAGCTTGATAGATTGCAATAGGTTAAAGGCAATTACAGGCTTATACACGTTTAGCTCAAAGTTACCTGACGCGCCCGCCATGCTAATAGTCGTGTCGTTACCCATCACTTGAGCCACAACCATGGTCATCGCTTCTGACTGCGTTGGATTGACTTTACCTGGCATGATAGACGAGCCTGGCTCGTTTTCTGGAATGGTCAGCTCACCGAGGCCACAGCGCGGGCCTGAAGCTAGCCAGCGTACGTCGTTCGCGATTTTATTGAGGCTACCCGCTAGGGTCTTTAATGCGCCAGAAGCAAAGACTTCGGCATCACGCGCCGCTAGTGCTTCAAATTTATTCGGTGAGGTGACAAATGGCAAGCCTGTTAATTCAGCCAATTGCTCAGCTGCTTTGACTGCATAATCAGGGTGGGCGTTTAGACCCGTGCCAACTGCGGTACCGCCTAGTGGCAACTCATATAGACCTTGTAGCGCATTGTCGATGCGAGTCAATGCATGGTCAAGCTGGCTGACATAACCGCTGAACTCTTGGCCTAGGGTCAAAGGCGTGGCGTCTTGTAAGTGCGTACGGCCGATTTTGACGATGCTATCGAACTCGCGGGCTTTGGCATCTAGCGTATCGCGTAGTGCTTTTACCGCTGGGATAAGCAAGCTGTTGATCTGACGAGCAGCGGCCACACGAATCGCGGTTGGGAAGCTGTCGTTGGTAGACTGAGCGTGGTTGACATGATCGTTTGGGTGAATCGGCGTGTAGCTGCCGCGCGCGTTCCCTGCAATCTCATTAGCACGGTTGGCCAGCACTTCGTTCATGTTCATGTTTGACTGCGTACCAGAACCGGTCTGCCATACAACTAATGGAAACTGGTCGGTAAGGCCACCATTGATGATTTCATCTGCTGCTTGTACGATGAGGTCGCGCTTATCGCTTTCAATACGCTCTAGGCTGGCGTTGGTGATAGCAGCGGCTTTTTTTACCAGTGCCATCGCTTCAATCATCGGACGCGGCAAAGTCTCGCCACCAATTTTGAAGTTTTCACGGCTACGCTGGGTTTGCGCGCCCCAATAAGCGTCGGCTGGGACTTCCACGTTGCCCATTGTGTCTTTCTCAAGTCGTGTTGCCTGATTCTGTGTCGACATAACTACCCTCTTTGGTTTTATTGAGCCATAAAAAGTGCAACGCACGCTGCACATAAAGGAAAATACGATGTAAAGTGGCGTTATGATAGCATGACTTATCACAAATTTCTCCACGTCCGTGAGGCTAACTGATGTCCAAAAGTACCAGCCAATACCCATCTGCCACGACAGCGCCTAAAGCATCGCCTAAGTCATCATCTAAGGGCGCTGACATAAAAACAAAGGATAAAATGGCAGCTACTATTGTCAATCCATCCAGACGGCAATTTACCCGCCAGCGCCGCCGATTGACAGACGGCGAGCGCAGACAATACGCGCGCATGGCGAGCTTACATTTACCCAAGCTCCAGCAGCGCCTACCACCGCGTGCGCGTATTGGCTTGTATTACGATGGCTTTGGTGAGCTGCCCACTCAGCCACTGCTCGACTGGTGTAAGCGCTTAGGCTATTTGCCGTATTTGCCAGTGGTCGGCTCGCTCGGTCGTGATACTACGGGTAATATTGATAAACACCTGCGCTTTGTGCCGATTTATCATTCTAAATGGGTAAACGTACCGACACGGATTCATAACTTAGGCATGAAGCAAAACCATCATCGCAGGTTACGCTGGGCACGAGAGTTAGACGTCATTATCTGTCCACTGGTAGCAGTGGATAAACGTGGCAATCGTATGGGTATGGGCGGCGGCTTTTATGATACGACACTTGGTAAAAGCCATCAGGCAGGGTTAAAAAAACCGTTAAAAATTGGCTGGTGTTATGATTTTCAAGTGGTCGAGCAGCTAGCGCGTCAGCCTTGGGATGTGCCGTTAGATGGCCTGATAACGCCAAGTGGTATAAGGTGGTTTCAACCAAATAATAGCGCAAAGACTAACCATAGTGCTGAGCAAGAAGCCTCTAGCGCTGATACCGTTGAAACGTATTTAAAAGCGTTAGGAAGTGATGACAAAAGAGAAATGCTTTACTACAGTCAAGAACAATCCTTTGGCTCTGATGAATTGGCTAATGTCATTAATGAGGCGCGTTTGAATGAGTTGCTGGCACAAAGTGATGCGTTTTTGGCTAGTTTAACTGGTGAGATTGGGGATTTTGATGAGGGTGGTAATACCAGTGAAAGATGATTTATATCAAACAACAGACTGAAAAAGGTAAATTCAACCTTTATAAAAAGCCAAAAAGGCGGATGATTATCAAATCACTCGCCTTTTTTGATTTGGTAATAGCTGTTTAGAGTATTGGCTAAAGCACCATCGCCGCAATCCAACCAAAGACCAATAATGGGATATTGTAATGCAAAAAGGTCGGCACCACGCTGTCTTTGATATGGTCGTGTTGGCCATCGATATTCAGGCCAGAGGTCGGCCCGAGTGTCGAATCTGAGGCAGGCGAGCCCGCATCACCAAGCGCGCCAGCCGTACCGATAATCGCCACGGTGGCGAGCGGTGAAAACCCTAAAGAGATACAGAGCGGCACATAGATCGCAGCCAAAATAGGGATGGTCGAAAACGATGAGCCAATCCCCATCGTCACCACTAGCCCAATGAGCAGCATAATAAAGGCGGCAATGGCCTTGTTACCTGCGAACAACGACGCGGCACCATCGACCAACGGCTGAATCTGCTCCGTCGCTTTCATAACTTCGGCAAAGCCTTGCGCGGTAATCATGATAAAGCCAATCATCGCCATCAGTTTGATACCATCATTAAACACCGTATCGGCATCACGCCATTTGACCACGCCGGTCGCCATAAAGACCCCAAAGCCAAACATCGAGCCGAGCAGCAGCGAGTCGGTATAAAGCTGCACCACAAAGGCGGTGACGATAGCCGCTAGCGCCACTAGGGTTTTGAGCTTGCTTTGTGCCTTAGCGCCAGCAGCGGTTTTGCTCAAGGCATCATTGGCCACCACGGCGTCATGCGCTTCTTTATCCACTGCGACTTGCTGATAATCACGCGGCTTACGATAGCTGATAAATATCGCTGTTAATAAGCCGACCAGCATCCCTGTCGCCGGAATGGCCATCGCTTGTACAACTGAAATATCAGCGACATCGATGCCCGCTTCTCCAACGTTTTTTAGCATGATTTGATTGAGATAAATATCACCAAAACCATAAGGGATAAACATATAAGTGGTGACCAAACCAAAGGTCAACAAGCACGCGATCAGACGGCGATCTATCTGCATACGATTGAACGCCAGTAGCAATGGCGGCACCAGCAGCGGGATAAACGCGATATGAATGGGGATTAGGTTTTGGCTAAAGCAGCTCATCATCACCAAGCCGGTAAACAGCAGATACTTAATCATCGCGCTGGTGCCACCAGCATCGATACGCTTGATGACCGCCCCTGCAAGTGACTGCGGCAATCCAGAGTGAGCAATCGCCACGGCAAAAGCCCCAAGCAGCGCATAGGACAGCGCGATTTGCGCGCCGTTGCGGATGCCTTCTTGAAAGGCGTTGAGGGTATCGGTCATACCCAGACCTGCGATGAGCCCACCTGCTAGCGCGCCGATTAACAAACTCAGTACCACGTGTACCCGCGCCAAAGATAGTCCTAGCATGATGACTACCGCCAACAGCACTGCATTGATGGTCATATTTTCGCCCCTTACCCTATGTTTTTAGCCCCATGATGGCGCTTTTGCGTATTACCCGCTCTGCCCTATAAATAGCTTTGACTATCGATTGCGGATAAGACGCGCGTCATTTTACCTGATTTTGTCAACAAAACCCACGCGCAGAACCCCGCAGACAAATAAAACCAAGCAAATAAAGAGACAATATCCTCGTTTCTGTTGGCAATAGAGCCTTGCAATTTTGTATAGCAGCACCATTTATCTAAACATGAACCACGAACTTGACTTTACAAGTCTGGTGAACGAGGAAG
Source organism: Psychrobacter sp. CAM01 (assembly GCF_032842965.1). Taxonomy (NCBI): domain Bacteria; kingdom Pseudomonadati; phylum Pseudomonadota; class Gammaproteobacteria; order Moraxellales; family Moraxellaceae; genus Psychrobacter; species Psychrobacter sp. CAM01. The sequence goes on along the minus strand of NZ_JAWJBL010000008.1, from coordinate 350,168 downwards.
GAATATATGAGCGAACACAATATTGATCAAGACAATATCGACATCGATGTCGACGTTTCGACCGCAGCCACTGACGGCGATACACCGAACGATACCCAAGAGAGTGTCGCGGCGACCGCAGATCCAGCAAAAGAGCATAACGATACATCGGCAGAAGAATATTTGCCGCTATTAGCACTGCGCGATGTGGTAGTCTATCCGCACATGCAAATCGCCCTATTTGTCGGCCGCGTACCCTCCGTCAAAGCCGTCGAATTGGCGCAGGCGGAGTACGGCAACAAGGTACTGGTCGTAGCACAAAAAGACTCACTCACCGAAGACATTGATCAAGACAACTTGTATCAATACGGTACCGTGTGCCGCATCGTCAGCACCATGCCGCATGACAGCGACGAGAGCTGCATTAAAGTGCTGATCGAAGGTCAGTACCGTGCGCGTGTCGATACGATCGAAAACCACGATGCGCTATTGATGGCGAGGTTTGAACGCGCTGACCTTGATGTAGCGATGGATGAGAGCCAGCAAAAAAACACCATTCAAGCGCTGACTACCCTGTTTGAGAGCTATGCGGATGCGCGCTTACGTAATGCGCGTGAGCTGACGCGCGTGGCGGGGCGTATCGACGACTTATTGGAGTTGGTCTATTTTATCTCGACCCGCGTATCGATGGATTTAGAGATCAAGCAATCGTTTTTAGAAAAAGACGACATCAAAACCCATATCAACACCTTGACCGAATATCTCGTCAAGCAAAGCGCGGAACAAAACATCGAGCAAGACATCCAAGAAGCCGTGCGTCAGCAGATGGAAGACAACCAGCGCGAGTACTTCTTAAACGAGAAGATGAAAGCGATCAAAAACGAACTATCAGGTCTCAATGATGGCGCGTTCGATGGTGAAGATGATGTCGCTGAGCTAGAGCAGCGTCTAGAAGATGCTGACTTGCCAGAAGATGTGCGCAAAAAAGCCGAGCAAGAGTTGAAAAAACTCAAAATGATGCCGCCTGCTTCCTCTGAGTCGTCTGTGGTGCGCAACTATATTGAGTGGATTTTGGACACGCCGTGGAACGCCACGACCAAGGTTTCGATCAATCTTGATAAAGCCAAAACGGTGCTGGACGAAGACCATTATGGCTTGCAAGATGTCAAAGACCGCATCTTAGAGTACCTCGCTGTCCAATCACGAGTGAAAAAACTGCGCGGCCCTATTCTATGCTTAGTCGGCCCTCCCGGTGTTGGTAAAACGTCACTAGGTGAGTCGATTGCCCGTGCTACTGGCCGTAAGTTCGTACGTATGGCGCTTGGCGGCGTGCGTGATGAAGCAGAAATCCGTGGTCATCGCCGTACTTATATCGGTGCGATGCCGGGTAAAATCGTCCAGTCATTGGCCAAAGTCGAAGTCAAAAACCCGCTATTTTTACTCGATGAAATCGATAAAATGGCGCAAGACTTCCGCGGCGATCCAGCATCAGCGTTGTTAGAGGTGCTAGACCCTTCGCAGAACGATACCTTTAACGACCATTATCTAGACATGGACTTAGATTTGTCGCAAGTGATGTTTATCTGTACAGCCAACAGCATGGATATCCCGCCTGCCCTGCTGGACCGGATGGAAGTCATTCGTCTGCCGGGTTATACCGAAGAAGAAAAGATCAACATCGCGCAGAAGTACTTGGTGCCAAAAGCCATCAAGCAAAATGGCCTCAAAGAAGGCGAGATTGAGATTGTCGAAGCGGCATTGCATAGCATCGTGCGTAGCTATACGCGTGAAGCCGGCGTGCGTAACCTTGAGCGCGAAGTCAATAAAATCTGCCGCAAAGTGGTACGCGGCGCGGTCGAAACCCACGGCGCCCGCGCTCCGAAAAAAGCAGAGCGTCAGCTGGTGGTGGTCGATGACAAAAACATCGATGACTATCTAGGTGTCCATCAGTACGACTATGGTCTGGCAGAAGAAGAGCCTGAAATCGGCCGCGTGACGGGCCTTGCTTGGACACAAGTTGGCGGTGAGCTACTGACCATCGAAGCGGTGGCCATGAAAGGTAAAGGCGAGCTGAGCTTTACCGGATCGCTTGGTGACGTGATGAAAGAGTCGATCCGTGCGGCCATGAGTGTGGTACGGGCGCGTGGCGACAGCCTAGGTATCGACTACGAAACCGTCAAAACCACTGACATCCACGTGCATATGCCAGAAGGCGCGACACCAAAAGACGGGCCATCGGCTGGTGGTGCACTGACCACAGCGCTGGTCTCTGCCCTAACTGGCATTGCTATTCGCCCGGATATTGCCATGACAGGTGAGATTACCCTGCGCGGTAAAATCTTACGCATCGGCGGTCTAAAAGAAAAGCTGTTGGCCGCGCATCGCGGTGGCATCAAGCATGTCTTGATTCCAGAGAGTAACGAGCGCGACCTAGCTGATATCCCCGACAACGTCAAAGAAGGCTTGAAAATTCAGCCAGTGGCGACGATTGATGAGATATTAAAAGTAGCGCTGGTCAGTATGCCAGTGCCACTTAAGCCTGCCAAAGTCACGGTCGATAAAACCTCTGGCAAAGCGCTACATAACTGATTTGATTGATTATAAATCTAGCCTGATAAAAAAACCGCTCATCGTCATGATGGGCGTTTTTTTTGCCTCATACTTTTTAAACCCATACGATACTTACATTTATTAACCGATTGTTGCGCATTTGATGAATAACTATATCTAACGCTTGGCTATACTGATTGCGACACTAAGCAATGCTTGAGCAATTAAGCAGTGTTTGAGGAAAGTTTTTGAGTACAGTGTTGGAATACAGTATTTGAGTACTTAGAAAACATGAGTACTTTGAGAAAACAGTAGACATTCATCACAACGAATAAATATAAATGGAGAGAATAATGAATAAGACAATGCTTGCAAGTGCGCTACTATGTGGTTCGGCTCTTGCCATGACTGGCTGTCAAACGGTCGAAGGTCAAATGCAAACAGGCAACCCTGTCAATCAGCCAGCACTAAAATCTACCATCAAAGCCGTCTCTGGTAACCAAAATGAAGTCGGACAAGTGTTCTTACGTCCGGTAGATGGCGGCGTACAGGTGTATGGTAAGCTGATGCACTTGCAGCCTGGTAAGACCGTATCGCTTCATATTCACGAGACAGGCAGCTGTGCCAATATGGGTAAAGCGGCAGGCGGCCACTTTAATCCAGACAACAAACCGCACTCTAACCCCGATGACATGAATGGTCATGCAGGCGACCTGCCTAATTTGACAGCAAACGAAGATGGCGTTGCTACCATCAACTACGTCAACAAAAAAATCTCTGCGGCAGAAGCTGGCAAATACAGCGTCAACCGCTTAGCATTTATCGTGCATGGTGGGGTTGATGATTATACCAGTCAGCCTGCGGGTAATTCAGGTGACCGTGTGGCATGTGGTATCATCGAAAAGAACTAATCGCAGTAGTTCGGTCGTAAAACATAGCCGTTTGCTCATGAAAAACCTCTTAGATCATCTAAGAGGTTTTTTTATGGATATTAGGGCGTGTCCGAACATCGCAAAGTATGGTCGAATCCAGATAAATCAGATACGCGGCTATTAGGTCGCTCACTGTATCGGTATCGAAGATTGGCTATCGTTTGGACTGGTATTGATTACTCCTCAACCCACTCGCCATTGCGCCAGTACACACCCCAACGCGTGGCTTTGCCGTTTTTTTCAGAGCCGATGTATTGCTCTTTTTTCTTACGTGACCAGCGCAGTATCGTTGGATTACCGTCTGGATCTTCATCTGGCCCTTCAAACAGATACTGGAATTTATCTTCCATCTTATCCTTGATAGGTCGCAGCTCAGCCAGCTTGGGCGCACGGGTTTCACGCACTTTTGGGAACTTCGAGGCGGCGAGAAACATGCCTGCAGCGCCTTCACGCAAGATAAAATAGTCATCATGCTTGGTTGATTTGAGCTCTGGCAGATGAATCGGATCCATACGCGGTGGCGCAGCTTCACCGGTTTTTAGCACTTTACGGGTGTTATCACACTGCTGACAGGCAAAATAAGGGCCAAAGCGTCCGGTCTTTAGCTCCATCTGTCCATCGCACTTATCACAATCAATGGTTGGCGCATCTGAGCCTGGGACTTCAAACTTACCTTCTTCTAAGATATAACCGTCGCAGTCAGGATTGTTACCACAGATATGCAGTTTCAGGCCACCATCGACGATATAGCCGTTCATCGCTGTACCACATTTGGGGCAGCGCTTTTTCTCCATCAGGTCTTTGACTTCCGCCACTTCATCGGCCGCGTCGCTTTCATCAAGATTGGCAAAAGCTTCGACTGGCATCAAGTTTTTGGTGCCTTTGCAGCGCTCTTTTGGCGGTAAGTTATAACCGGTGCAGCCTAAGAACACCCCCGTCGAGCCGGTACGCAGCTGCATCGGACGCGAGCATATATCGCAGTGCACATCGGGTACATCGGTCGGGTCATTGGGGCGCATGCCATCTTTTTCTTTGGCGCGCTCGAGCGTCTTTTTAAAGTCGCCATAGAAGTTATCTAGCACATCTTTCCAGTCTTGATCGCCTTCTGCGACGTGATCTAGCTTGTCCTCTAACGCAGCAGTAAAGGTATAGTCCATTAAGTCTGGGAAGCTTGCGGTCAATCTATCGGTGACGATATCGCCCATTTTTTCGGCAAACAAGCGCTTGTTTTCGAGCTTGACATAGCCGCGGTCTTGAATGGTGGAGATGATAGAGGCATATGTCGATGGACGGCCGATGCCTTTTTTCTCCAGCTCTTTGACGAGGCTGGCCTCAGTATAGCGCGGTGGTGGCTTGGTAAAGTGCTGGCTTGGGTCGAGCTTATCTAGGGTCAACTGATCGCCTTTTTTGACATCAGGCAGTAGCGTATCGTCCGTCTTGGCAGGTGGCATGACTTTGGTATAGCCATCAAACACCATGGTACGGCCGCGGGCTTTTAGCTCGACATCGCTTGCTGCCACAAATAAATTCACCGATAGATACTTTGCTGGCAGCATCTGGCAGGCGACGAACTGACGCCAAATCAGCTCGTACAGACGTATGGCATCGCGCTCAACGCCTTTGAGCTGGGTAGATTTCATATGGACATTAGATGGGCGAATCGCCTCATGCGCCTCTTGTGCGCCTTGTTTGTTGCCATAAAAGTTTGGTTTTTCTGGCACATATTTATCGCCATAGCTGTCTTCGATATAGCCACGCACCGCCGCCAAGGCATCACCAGACAAAAAAGTCGAGTCGGTACGCATATAGGTAATGTGACCCGCCTCATACAGACGCTGCGCTAAAATCATGGTCTTCTTCACTGAAAACCCTAAGCGTGTGCTGGCCGCTTGCTGCAAAGTCGAGGTGATAAACGGTGCACTCGGACGCGACTGCGTGGGTTTTTCCTCACGCTCTTTGACGATAAAATCGCTGGTTTTGAGTACTGCTAAGACTTTATCGGTCTGCTCTTTATTGGCCAGCTTAAGCGTTTTGCCGCCTTGCTTGGTCGCCTCTAGGCGAATCGAGCTTTGCTCTGCGTCTGTCGGTGCTTTGGCATTATTAGCAGTAACGTGGGTATCGGCATGGATTTGCCAGTATTCTTCTGGAATAAAAGCGCGAATCTCATGCTCACGCTCGACCACCAAGCGCATCGCAACCGACTGCACACGGCCCGCCGACAAACCACGTGCGATTTTTTGCCATAGCAGCGGCGATACCATAAAGCCGACGACACGGTCTAAAAAGCGCCGCGCTTGCTGGGCGTTGACACGGTCGATATCGAGCTTTGATGGCTCTTTAAACGCATTTTGAATGGCGGATTTGGTAATCTCATTAAAAACCACACGCTGGTATTTGCTATCAGGGCCGCCGATGACTTCTTTTAGATGCCAAGCGATGGCTTCCCCTTCTCTATCCATATCCGTGGCCAGATAAATTTTGTCAGCGTCTTTGGCCAGTGCTTTTAGCTCTTTGATGACTTTGGTTTTGTTTGGCAGCACTTCATAGACGGCCGCCCAGTCATGCTCTGGATCGACACCCATACGGCGCACCAGTGCTTGCTGCGCTTTTTCTTCTTTGCTCAGCGTCTCATCTTTTTTGGCAGCGGTTGTCTTTTTTGCACTTTTACTGGCACTAACGGGCAAATCACGGACATGACCGATACTTGAGCGTACGATAAAGTCATCACCAAGGTATTTATTAATGGTTTTTGCTTTGGCGGGTGACTCGACAATCACCAACGACTTGCCTTTTTTTGGGTTATCGGTCGCGGATGCTGGAGTTTTTTTGGTTGTGGTTTTTGCCATATGTGACGACACCATAATATAAGTAGATGAAAAGTAGGTTTAAATTCAGCAGCATGGCAATTTATGGTAGCTAAGTATATTCGCTCAGCGATTTATTGTAGTAATGGCTGCCAATCAAAACGGTTATGAAACAAACACTAACCATAATACAAAGCGCACGTTATAAAGACGTTACACTGCTAAGTATTAAGCTGTCAACTGCAAATGACTGAGAGTTTGCCAAAAGTGCTTGCATATTGCTATTAAATGGAGACGAAAAATTGCTTTACCAGCTTTAGGGTTTTTTTTGCATTTGTCGCGCCCATTTGTCTAGGTTTGCCTTTAGGACTAATAGATCAGTCTCAATCATTTTTTGTTGATAGGCGGGGTTGGTCGCTGGACGCACATAGGCGATATCTTCCCAGTAAATCACGATGCTATTGGCTTTGGTCAACAGTCCTTTGACAAAAGGCTCGATGCTCGCAGGCAAGTCCAGCGGCGCTTTATCCAAAGCAAAGTTGGCCGGTTTGATGACAGGCTTGCTATGAGTCGCGCGAATCGCACTTGGCACCACAAGCTTGCTGTCATCTGCACTCGTATCGACAAAGCTACTATCTGGTCGCCACTGTCCATCAATCACCTGATAGCGCGCATGGGGCAGCTGGATATCGTCCAGTATGAGGCAGTACTGCCCAAGCATGCCGCGGCCATACTCGTTGTCACGGCCTTTGATCCAATCAGGGCAACTGACCAGCTTTGGGTTGAGCTGCAAGCGGCGCGCTGTCATGCGCAGCTTATCCAAGCGCTGATCAATACCGTTCGGTTTGAGCGCCATCATACTCCCTAACACAAATAGTACAATGATAACGCCGATCAATATTCCCATGGTGGTCTGGCCTTTTGACTAAAAACAATGATATGAAAAATATAACGCTCACCGCTGGCGGCTAAAAAGCGAGCAGATAGACACTTATAATGCGTATCAACACCTAAAAATCAAGCAAGCCCTACACAGTAGCCGCAAACGCTTGTAGCGCGCCTGCGTGCTATCGCTCTTATAGATACACTGGTATATCAATTACTTATCGATATATAAAAACACCAATACTCACAAGATACAAAAAGCTGGTAGCGCTAAAAGGTGCTATGATAAACCATAATTTTAAACGCGCGCAGGTTTATTATGAATTATCTTCTTCAGCAAAACTCATCGAGCACCGCGTCACGCCGCAAAGTCGCCACGCTAGCAAGCGATATACAAACCAGCCGACACGGTATACAAAAAAGCCGAGCAAGCCTGAGCTTGGCGATGATAGGTATGGCCGTGCTACTACTATCAGGCTGCGCCACGACTCAGAGCCTAACGCCGCAGCAGTGTCAAGCCAGCAATTGGCAGGAGGTCGGCTACGCAGATGGTATCCGTGGCCGTTCAGGGGCGTACTTTGGACACTATACCAATCAATGCGCAAGCGTCGGCGGTGCGATGCCCAATCGCATCCAATGGGAGCAAGGACGCCAGCAAGGTCTAAAAACCTACTGCACCGAGCTCAACGCCTATAAGCTGGGCCGCGAAGGCTACGACTGGCAGCCTGTTTGTCCGCTGGAGGGCATTGAAAAGCTAGAAGAGGCCTACTCGCAAGGGCGCTACTATTATATTCGTCAGCGCGACCTCGACTATCTGCGCACGCCTTATCCATTCGGCTATGGGTCTGGACGCTTGGGCTATGGTTATCGTCCTTTTGGTTACGCTTGGTAATAGGGTCTACCAAACCCAAAATAAAGGAAACCTCGCAAGGTTACCCGAGCGAGGCTGGAGAAAGCATTTATTATTTTAATTTTTCTTATTGTTGTTTTGGTGGTTTTTCTGTTGATCGGCGCGCTGCTACTTTTTGCCAATCTGCTGCTATAACTGCTCGTTTACCCGCACTTTATACCGCCTACTTTATATGACCTACCTTATATAGGCTACTCATTGACAAAGGCTATCTTGGTCAGTCCTGCTTGGCTAGCGGCGGCCAGTACTTGTGCCACGGTATCGTACTTGCTGTCTTTGTCAGCACGTAGCTGCACCGAAGGATCCTCGCCTGTTGCACTTTGCTCTTGTAGCTTTACCTCTAGCGTCTCCATACTAATTGGATCGCTGTCCCAAAATATGCCAGCGTCTTTGTCAATACTGATTTGAATGGCTTTTGATGGCGGCTCAGTGACTGCTGCGCTGGTTTTTGGCAAGTCCAATGGCACCGCTGGATTGAGCACCGTCGCCGTCAATAAAAATATAATCATCAAGACCAGCATGATATCAATCAGCGGAATGAGGTTCATCTCATTCATACTCTGACTATCATCATCACCCAGTTGAAATGCCATAATTATCCTCAATACGTTTGGTTATTGATGCACCGTTTGTACTCGTTTGGCGCACTGCTGCCCATTTATGCCCCAGCAGCGACTAGCTCTGCGATGGCGCTGAGCTACGATAGTGCGTGGCGTGTGGCGCGTCTCTTTGGGCAATCTGCTGATCTTTTGCGGCCTGAGTCGCAGTGACAGTAGTAGGACGGCTATTGGTCGCTACCTGCTTAGCAGATGTCGCCAACAAATCATGGGCTCGGTCATTGGCATGGTACATCACTCGGCGATTGATACGCACTGAGAGGTTATAAAACACCACCGCTGGGATGGCAACGGCGATGCCAAGGCCTGTCATAATCAGCGCCTCACCGACAGGCCCTGCCACTTGTCCGAGTCCTGCCTGTCCGGTCATGCCGATATTGTGCAGCGCATGAAAGATGCCCCATACCGTCCCAAATAGCCCGATAAAAGGCGCAATCGCAGCGGTCGTGCCAAGGATAGGCAGGCCGCGCTCACTGGCAAAGCGGTAGCGGCCGATATGCTTGAGCAATGTCTGCTCGGTGACTAGGCGACGCTGCGCGGCATCACAGCCGGCCAGCTCAGGCTGCTTAGCGGTAATCTGCTGACTCAAATCGTCTGCGACAGTAGCGGCCAGTTTGCGGCTTTGTAGTACGCGAATAACCCCCGTCACCCAAGAGACGATAGACAAGATAAATAGCAAAAAAAACAAGGTTTTGGTCACCATGTCGCTGATTTGCCAGTAATGCATAAAGTCCATGCCAGACTCCTTAATGTTTAATATCATCCTATGATAGCGCGGCGTATATCACAGCTAGCCTTATCATAAAGAAATATAAAATTATAAATATCTTTTAAAATTAATGAGATGAATTCAATAAAATGCGCGCTAAGGTACATCGTAGCTAAATGCTAGTGTTACATTGCCCACCACGGGCACGCCATTTTGTGTAAAGGGTTTAAACTTGCCAGAGCGAACTTGACGCTGCGCTGCTATATCCACAATTGGATTGCCGGACGGCTGCGACACTCGTACACTATCAATGCCGCCTTGCTTATTGACCCTCAACACCAACACCACATTAAACGTATCACCTGATAGAGCATTTCGAGCAGCACGCTCAGGAAAGCTCAATCTCGGCGGCGATGCCCAATCAGCATTACTGGCAGTAAAGTTCACTGGCGTATTGCTTGCTGCAGCTTTTGCTTGAGCGGCTCTTTGCGCGGCTTGCTGGGCAGCCAGTGCTTCTGCTTTTTCTTTAGCCGCTTTCTCTGCCGCCAACCTCTCAGCCTCTTGCGCTGCTGCTCTATCACGGGCTTCTTGCTCAGCCTTCTGCTGTTCTTGCTCTCTTCTACGACGCTCCTCGGCTCTACGACGCTCCTCGGCTCTGCGACGCTCTTCAGCTTTGCGTTGTTCATCAGCCGCTTGGGTATCGACTTTAGGTTCAGTTGCCGGTGTTTTTGGCGCTTCTGTTTTAATGATATCAGGCTGCTTTTCTATTACTTTTTTAGGCGGCGCTGCTTTCTTCGGTGGCATTGCTTTAGGCGGTTTTTCTTTGATAACCGGCTCTTTGATCGGTTTTGGTTGAGCCTTGACGATAGGCGCGGCTTTAGGTTTTGGCGGCGCTGGCTGCACATTTGGCGCCTCTTGCTCTACCACGGCGACAGGCTCTTTTTGCGGCAATGTCACAAGCTCTATCTCAATGGGCGGCGTTTGGATTTTTGCTTCTACTGGTTTTTCAGGCACTTTCATCGCCACTAGCGCGGCGACAGTCAAGGCATGAAGGCCGACGACGACCACGGCAGCGGCGAGCGTCAGTTTGGGAGATGGCGCGTCTAAAATCGTTGAACTCATAACACTCTAATATTCGGTGACCGAGGTAGAATGGTGTAGATGATAGTGCAAACGATAATTATTATCAATAATAAATTGTGTTAATTTCATTAGCGAAGTTTGTATCAGTCGCACCTAAGAAAATAACATGCTTATTTATTTGTGATTGATAATACGTTAATAAAAACCATTATCATTTATATTGATAATGAGTCTCAATTAATTTATCATGACCGATTATCTATCCGATAAGAGCGCTTGACCACACTTAACTTATAACAAACATCAACGAGCGCTTGGATAGTGAATGTACAAATGATAATAATACCGCTGAGCGTCGTCTTGCCTATTCACCCTATGTGATACATCTGCAAGACCAGCTCTTTTTTTATATGAGCCGTGTGATGACTGTGATGGTTTTCAGACCGTCATTGACATTTTACAAGCTGACTACTTTGTCTCTACTTTGTCTCTACACCGCTCACCCAGCCGATTTACCGAGTTATTTATGTCTACTACTGTATTATCCAACCGCTTCTCTAGCACTTTTTTTAAACGTCCCTTATGGACGGCGATGGCCACCGCCCTTGCCGCGACGATCAGTGTGGCAGGCTGCAGCTCTCCTGAGTCCAACGACTCAGAGCCTGCGGACGCTCAGACCGAAAACCCAACCGCTGACCATGCCGAAAACGTCGCCAATAACGATGCTGTCTCGACGCATACCATTACTGTCGATACCGCCAGAGGGGATATGGATCTGGCAATGAATCCATCGCCATTGGTCGTCTATGATATGACCTTGCTACAGGACTTGGCAGCGCTGGACGTGGCTGTCGATGGGGCGCCAAGTGGCCTGCATTTAGATAACTTGCATTCAGAGACGCAGCCTGAACCAAAAGAAGTGGGCACGGTATTTGAGCCAGACCTTGAGGCTCTAAACGCCATGCAGCCCCAAGCCATCTTGGTCGGCTCGCGGATGGCCGAAAAATACGATGCGCTCTCAAGCATCGCGCCAACCCTAGATATGACCATCGATACGGCCAACATCTATGAGTCGAGTAAACAGCGTTTGCACGATCTTGGCGCGCTGTTTGGTAAAAGTGCGCAAGCGGCCAAATTACAAAGCAATATCGACAGCCTAATCACAGAGACCAAAGCCGTCACCAAAGACAGTGGCACCGGTCTGGTGGTGATGGTCAATGGCAATAAAATGTCTGTCTATGGCGCTGACTCACGCTATGGCTTTATTCATAATGTCGTCAATGTGCCGATCGCTGATGACCAAATCAAAGATGGTCGTCATGGTCAGCCGATCTCTTTTGAATATCTACAAAAGACCAACCCTGATTGGCTATTCGTCGTCGATCGTAGCGCCGCTATCGGTGAAGACAGCGTGGGTGCCAAAGCGGTCTTAGACAATCCGCTGGTCGCCCAAACCACCGCGTGGCAAAAAGACCAAGTGGTTTATCTAAGCCCAGATTCTTATCTCGCCTTTGGCGGTTATTATCAGTGGATACAAGATCTGACCACGATAAAAAATGCGTTTGCAAGCGCACAATAAACGTGGCAACCATACCAGCTATTTTTTGACCTATTATTTAATGAGCCAGTAGCCGTTATGTCGTTATTTTCATCGCGTGCCCAGACCCGCGCCAATAGTCTTGAGACCAGTCCCGCTTTGCCCACATCACCATCTTGGCAAACCGGCAGCAAGGCTCTGAGTCATACGCGTCGGCGTGCAGCCATACCGCCATGGCTTATCAACACAGTCAGCCTCATCATGATGGGGCTTTTGGTGTTATTAAGTTTGTCCATTGGGGTAGCGGATTTTTCGTGGTCTGGTATTTTTCATAGCCTCATCAACCATAGCGCCAACTCAGACAGCTCGCTACTACTGGTGAGCCGCATACCGCGTACCATTGCCATTATTTTGACCGGTGTCGCCATGGCGGTGGCAGGGATGATCATGCAAGTGGTGCTAAAAAACCGCTTCGTCGAGCCATCGATGGTAGGGGCTACCCAAAGCGCAGCACTGGGTTTATTAGTCGTCAGCCTGCTGTTCCCTGCCAGTGCGCTACTGGTCAAAATGGGGGTCGCCACCATCGCGGCAGTCGGTGGCATGATGCTGTTTATGCTACTCATTCACCGCATTCCGCCGACGGATTTTTTGATGATTCCGCTCATCGGTATCGTCTTTGGCGGTATCATCGAGGCGGTGACGACCTTTATTGCCTATCAGACCGAGACACTACAGATGCTTAGCGTTTGGCAGTTTGGCGACTTCTCTGGTGTTTTGGCAGGGCGTTATGAGCTGCTATGGCTGACGGGCGCGCTGTGCGTGCTGGCTTATATCATCGCTGATAAGCTAACCATCGTTGGGCTAGGCGATAATATCGCTCTAAACTTAGGCATTAGTAAGCGGCAGGTCACTTGGCTTGGCGTCGGTATGGTGGCGATGATGAGCGCGGTCGTCGTCGTGACGGTGGGCATGATTCCTTTTATTGGCTTGGTGGTGCCCAATATCGTCAGCCGGCTGATGGGCGATAAGCTGCGCCGTAGCTTGCCAGCTGTCGCGCTACTGGGCGCATCGGCAGTATTGCTCTGCGATATCATCGGGCGCTCTATCCGCTACCCGTTTGAAGTGCCGGTCGCCACGGTGTTTGGTGTGGTCGGCACGGTGCTGTTTTTATGGCTGTTATTACGCGCGCCCGCTGAGCGATAAGGCGTCTTGTAATAAGGCGTTTTGTAATAAGGCACCTCATAACAATGTAGCGCATAATCACGCATCTGGCAATAAAGCAGCTGACTCACCACCATTGACCCTTTTCTTTATTTATTCGTCCTGTTGTCTGCTTAGATAAGCGTGGCGTTGTTACTATTACAGGTAGCATAGTAGGATTTACGTATGTTTTCACCCTCTAAGTATGGCTCTATAACTGGCCGCTCTACAAAGACTGACTCAGCAGAGAAGCGTCGTTTAAAAAACAATAATTTAGATAACGAGAACCACGCAGCCCCCTCTACCCAGAGTCGCTTGGCTCAGCTTTGGGCATGGATCAGCAATCACCCAAAGTCGATTGCCGCTGTTATTTTGCTGGTCTCGATGACGCTGTTTTTGACGCTCAATGTCAATGGTCATTGGGATTTTGCCTTACCACTACGAGGTAAAAAACTGCTGGCGCTCATGGTGGTCGGCTATGCGATTGGCGTATCGACTCTGCTCTTTCAAACCTTAACGCACAATCCTATTTTGACCCCTTCTCTACTGGGCTTTGACTCTCTATATATACTGCTACAAAGCTTATTGGTGTTTTTTTTGGGCGCGATGAGCTTTACCAGCATCAATCCTATTGCCAAATTCGCCCTTGAGATTGTCCTGATGTTTGGCGCATCATTATTATTGTTTCGAGTTCTGTTTTCAAAAAGCAGTCAGGATTTGACGCGGCTGATATTGGTGGGCGTTATCTTTGGGGTGTTGTTTCGCAGCTTATCGGCATTGATTGCGCGCCTGATTAACCCCGATGATTTTGTCGTGGTGCAGTCAGCCAGTTACGCGCAGTTTAATACCGTCAACCCGCAGCTATTGGGTATCAGCTTCATTATTTGCACCATTAGCGCGCTGTGTATTTGGCGCTGGCGCTATCAATGCGATGTCTTGATGCTCGGTAAGGCGCAAGCGATTAATTTGGGCATTAATTATCAACACCTCGCATTTGGGCTATTAACAGTCATTGCGGTATTGGTCGCCACCGCCACGGCACTGGTCGGGCCGGTGACTTTTTTTGGCTTGCTGGTCTGCGCCTTGACCAATCGCATTGCACGGCATATGTATCATAGCGAGCGCCTGATATTGGTCAGTTTGGTGGCGATGATTTGTTTGGTTCTTGGTCAGACGCTGTTTGAGCGAGTACTGGGCATGGCGGGAGTGTTATCCGTGGTGATTGAGCTGGCGGGCGGCTTGGTGTTTTTGCTACTCATATTTATGACCCAGCGTCGTTAATAACATGCCGTCTTGACCTATATAAAAAATCATAAACTATTTAAAACTGATTAAAATCTATCTAAAAAATAAGAATTATTATGATTAAACTCGATAATATCTCCCACCATATCGGCAAACAACAAATCCTGCATGACATCAGCTTATCCTTACCAAGCGCCCAAGTGATTGCCCTAATCGGCCCCAATGGCGCGGGCAAATCTACCTTATTTTCGGTCATGGCAAGGCTACAACCGCTACAGTCTGGGAAGGTGATGTTTGGTGAGCATGACATTGTCAGCTGTCCTGCGCGCACTTTGGCTAAGACGGTGGCGATGCTTGGGCAAGACAACCAAGTGCAAGGTCGCCTACGCGTGCATGAGCTGCTGATGTTTGGCCGTTATCCGTATCATCAAGGACAGCCGAGCGCACAGGACGAGCAAAAAGTACAAGAAATGATCGAGCGTTTTGAGCTTGAGCCATTAGCCGAGCGTTTTTTATCGACGCTATCTGGTGGTCAGCGGCAACGCGTGCTGATTGCGATGATTGTCTGCCAGGACACGCCGTATCTACTGCTCGATGAGCCGCTAAACAATCTGGATATGTACCATGCAGGGCGCCTGATGCGTGAGCTGCGCGAGCTTAGCTGCAGTCAGCAAAAAACCGTGGTCATCGTCCTACATGATATCAACCAAGCCGCGCAGTTTGCCGATACCGTGGTCATGATGAAAACTGGCCAAGTAATGGCGGTTGGGCAGCCTGTCGATGTCATCACCAAAACTGCCATGAAAGACTTATATAACGTCGATGTGACGGTACTTAACCATCAAGGTCGGCCAGTGATTGTCGATACATTGTTATAGTTAAGCAAGACTGTAGCCACGTCACCTTATATAGTCAATTGAAAATAAAACTGTTATATAAGTTTAAACGCGCTACTGGTATAAATTTTACTTGCGTGCTGCGTTCCCAGAGGCTGCGCAAAATTCATCCCAGTAGCGCTATACTCTTTTTAGAGTGCATCGACTATAACCCTAATGCAGCATCTTCGCGTTTGACGATTTTATGCTCATCTTCATTGCTATCAAGTTTCCAGTAGCTGGAGATATAAAGATGACTCTTAGCCACTTCTTTTTGTTTAAAGTACTGACGCAGCGCTCGCATACTGTTGAACTCGCACGCCGCCCACACTGCCACTTCACCAGCCGGCCAGCCTAGCGTCTTAATACGCTCAAGAATGGGGTAATGACCGCTGCTTGCTTCGGCATTGATTACCCACTCAAGCGTTATATTCTTCGGCTTTTGTAGCGGCTGGATATCATCCTCACGCAGCACCTCGATGACGGCATAGCCCTCGGCATCCTCAGGCAGCTGTGCTAAGTTTACCGTGATGGCGGGCAGCGCGGTCATATCACCCGCCAATAAAAACCAATCCGCCTCGTGATTGATAAGCTTTTTGGCACCAGGCCCACCGATCAAAATAGTATCACCGATTTGTGTGGTTTTGGCCCAATGTGAGGCAGGACCTTCAGCGCCTTTGTGGTTGAGATCATGTAAGACAAAATCGACATCGATTTCATCGTCACGTTGCTGAATAATGGTATAAGTGCGCATGATGGGCTTTTGCCCTGCCTCCCCTGCAAACATCAATTTGATATAGGCGCTTTCTTGCTCGACTGGGAAGTCTTGCATGCCCGCTCCGCCAAGCGTAATGCGGCGCATGTTTGGGGTGATATCGGCGATGCCTTTTACTTCTAATACTCTTGGATTAGGTTTGGTCATTTTTTATCCTTTTAGCTGTCTAGTTAACCCACTTTAAAAACGATACAGTGCTACTGGGATGAATTTTGTGCAGCCTCTGTCTAAGCAGCACGCAAAGAAAATTTATACCAGTAGCACAGTCATACAACTATCTTGGTGAGGTCTAAAATTACGATAAGAAAAGCCAGCTCTCCTCGTCAGACAGCTGGCTTTTTATTTTTCATCAGTCACACTACGGTTATGCAGTCAGAGCTGATGGATTTTAGAGTTGACGACTTTTAGAATTGATAGGTCAAAGAGGTTTTGATATTACGACCCATCTCAAAATCTGTAGCCGTAGCATCAGCTGGATTTAAGCGTGAAGCGTGGCTAGCATAAGTTTCATCAAACAGGTTATAAACCCCAACTGTGGCTTTTAGACCATCAAACTGACGTGGTGAATAGTTCACATACACATCGTGCACATCATAGCTTGGCTTGGTGTCTTGGTTGTTATCGGTGAGCGACGCGACATAAGTACTGCGCCAGCCTAGTCCCACCTCATCACTTGGCTCGTAGTTTAGATTGAGCATATAGCGATCGCCCGAGTCAGCACCGCTGCCACTCACTGATGGGATGCTATCGCCTGTTTCACTGCCTTCACTACGGGCGCGCGCATAGCTAAGACCCATGCCAAAGTCACGAGTGCTATAGTTGGCTGCCAGCTCAACCCCTTTAATTTCGTAATCCTCGGCACTGTTGTACATACCTTGGCATTCACCGCCGATTGCTCCAGTATCGCAGTCAAGCCCAAATCTTCCTGGGCGACTACCAGTTCTCATAAACAGCTGATAGTTTTCGATATTTGATTTAAAGTATTTTGCACTTAATTGTAGCGCATCATCGGCAAGCGTCAGCCCTCGTAGCGTAGTCGCGACACCTACTTCAGAGTTATAGCCTTCTTCTGGTTTTAGGTCATCATTGACATAGATACCATCGCCATTGCTGTTAAATATCGCTTGGCCTAAATCTGGACCATTAAACAGCTCTGTGTAGCTGGCAAACACTTGGGTACGCGGCGCAATCTCATAGCTTGCAGCAAACGCACCAACCACATTGTCATACGTTTTGCCATCCGATACAAACTCAGGAGACTCGTAGCGGTCGTAGCGTACGCCTGGTGTTAGAGTCAGTTTGCCCGTTTGCCACTGGTCTTCTAGATAGACTGAGGTGTTTTTGGCTTCATCCTTACCCGTACGCGCACCGTCGCGTGCCATCTCTGACTCTTTTTGGTAGTGCTCAGCACCTGCGATCAGCTTATGGCGACCCGATGCACTCTCAATCACACTGGTGTTCTCAACTTTCGCGCCAGTGGTTTTTATCTTAGCATTCCAATCATAGCCAGGTGTGACTTCAGTATCGTTATCACGCAAGATCTCGGTCTCGGTCTGATAGATATTGGCATCGACATCAACCAAAGGGTTTACTGGATTAAATTTATAATCGACAGTGTAAGTATCTCGGCTTACCTTTTGCGGTATTCTCTCATCACTCAAACTCGGAAAATCCGGGCGAAATGGGAAAATACCTTCTTTTTCGGTACGGCTAAAGCTGGCGCCCACTCGGTGATCGTCAAGGATCGAAACCCCTGCTTTTAATAAGATGTTTTCGCTTTCGCTGTCTTCAAAAAGCTCACGGCCGCTACCATCTTCACCAGAATCTGCATCGCGTTTACCATAATAGGCCAACAAGTCGATGTTGTCAGTTGGTGCACCATAGACGGTGGCGGATGTCAGTAGCTCGTCGTTATTACTGCCGTATCCTGCGTGTAGCTTGGCACCGACCTTTTGACCCGGCTTTAGTAAATCTACTGCATCGACCGTTTCAAATGCCACTGCCCCGCCGATGGCATCGTTACCTAGCGTCACAGAGTTATTACCCACTGCCACTTCTGCTTGTTTTAATAGGTCTGGATCGATGGTGATATCACCCATGTGATAAAACATCGCGCCTTCTTGACGCGCGCCATCGATCGTCACTTTTAGGTTGGTGTCATCAAGACCACGCACGCGCACGCGCTGATTGACTGATGAGGTGCCACCGACCTCAACCCCTGGTATGACATCCAAAAAATCACTTAAGTGGCTTGCCTGTGCAGCTGGTGTATAGTCTTCGACATACACGCCATCCTTTTGTACTTTATCTCGTACTGAGCTATTGGCCGTGACGGTAATGGTCTGTAGTGTGGTACTTGGCATGTCTTCTGCTGCCGCACTGGCTGCCTGCGTCCACAATATGGCTGCCACGCCCATAGATAACACGGTCAATTGATTGGACGAGATTGGTAACTTTACTTCACGCATAACACACTCACTTTGATGACGATCAATATTAGATTTTAGCTGTGACTGTATCTGTCTGGCATTTGTCAATGCATTGCTACATCTCTACATTGACAAACAACAAGGCACTACAGCACGGCTTATATACGAATAACATTACGAACATTAATGATAATTATTAGCATTTAAATAATGACAGGCATCATAACCAAGTATTAACAATTTGGCAATAATGAATGTGAGAAATTCAGCGTTTTAATGATAATTTGTAAAGGCCGTCGAAAAACCTAAGGGAGGAAGATGGCGATTGACGCATCAACGTCATAAACCAATATCATAAAAAGATAGGCAGATACCTTGTTTTTCCTGTACTACTATACTAGAATGCTGAAACAAGAGAATTTGTTCTGTTATTTATTATCTGACTGATTATTATAAGACGACATACCATGAGTACCAACCCTTATCACAGCTTATTACAGCATTTGGCAAACTGTCCTGATAGTGCGGATATCGAGGCGTTGTTTCGCGCGCTGCTGACAGAAAAAGAGCAGCAAGAGATTGCCAACCGTATACGTATCTTTGATTTGCTAGCGCGCGGCGTGACCCAGCGTGAGATATCTGAGCAATTAGGGGTTGGTATCGCCACTGTCTCACGCGGCGCCAAGGCGATGCAGGCGCATGACGTCAGCGCTTTATTGGCGACGCATAGAGAAAATGCATAAGCGATTAGCCATTATATCGGTTTTGCTTAATATCAATTTTGTCTATCTCTATCTGACACCAATCTAAATCACTTTGGACATCACTATGACACCTACCCTACAGCACAATCCGCCTGCGGCGATTGAGATTCCCAGCAAACCAAAACGCATCAAACTCACCCAAGATATCGATTTTTTTGCGTTATTTAAACGTATTGAGCGTGCGTTTGAGACCTGCTATCTGCTTGAGTCACTAGGCGAAGATGGACATATGGCGCGCCATCATGCTATTGGTTTTGACCCTGTGATGACCATTGCCGCTATTGACCGCAAGACTTTGGCAATTACTGACAATCAAACCGCCAAAACCCAGCACTATCAAACTGACAACCCTTATGAGCTTCTACGCAGCATCACCCCGCAGCACGTCATCGCTCGTGATCAGACAGGCGGACTGGTCGGCTACTTAGGTTATGACAGTGTCAATTTTTTTGAGCCAAGTCTCAATGCAAAGGCAAGCGATGATTTTGAACCCTTTAAGTTTGGCGTCTATCTCGATGGTCTAACGCTTGATAAGATGACCGGAGAAATCTTCTATTTTTACTATCCTACCGAGCAGCAAGACAATCGTATCGAGCGCATCAAGGCCTTGCTTGATGCGCCCGTTCCCAGCTATGAGCCGCCCTCGGTTGAATTTTTGGCTGATGGCATGAGCCAAGATGAGCATGCGCGCGCCGTCATGCAAGTCAAAGAAGACATCATCTCTGGGCGTATCTTTCAGTGCGAGGTGGGCTTTAAATCCAAATATCGTATTAGCGGCGACAAAATGCCGATTTATGAAAAGCTGCGCGCGGTCAACCCATCACCGCACATGTACTTTATGAAATTTGCTGAGCAGTGCATCATTGGTGCCTCCCCCGAGCTGCTGTTTCGCCTGCGACAAGGTGAGATGGAAACCTATCCACTGGCTGGCACCGCCAAACGCGGCGCCGATGTCGCAGAAGACCGTCAGCTTGCCCGCGCGTTGCTAAACGATGCCAAAGAGATCGCCGAGCATAATATGTTGGTCGACTTGCACCGTAACGATATCGGCCGTGTCGCGCGCTTTGGTACGGTGAAGGTGCGCAGCCTAATGGACATCAAACGCTTCTCACACGTGCAGCACATTTCCTCTGAAATCGTTGGGATTTTGCACCCTGATGAAGATATGTTTAGCGCGCTTGCCAGCAACTTCCCTGCCGGTACTTTATCAGGTGCGCCAAAAGTCGAGGCAATCAAAGTCATCAACGAGCTAGAGCCTGATGGCCGCGGTGCGTATGGCGGCGCGCTTGGCTCGTTTAATTTTAATGGCGATTGTATTTTTGCCATTCCTATTCGTAGTCTATTTATCAATGGTGAGTCCGCCTACGCGCAAACCTGCGGCGGCAATGTCTACGACTCCAACCCTGCTGATGAATACTTAGAAATCCAGCGTAAGCTCTCTGCCATGAAAGTGGTATTAGACAGCTTTATGACCGCCTAAACCCCTCTCTATTTCAGCAAAGAGTGATGACTTATGAATGTTTTGATTATCGACAACTACGACTCGTTTACCTTTAACTTATATCAATATATCGGCGAGATTTTGCAAACCATGGAGGATGATAAAGACGGCGCTAGCGCTGCAAACGTCATCGTCAAACGCAATAATGAAATTACCTTGGCTGACGTACAAGCGATGAATCTTGACCGCATTATCATCTCACCTGGCCCAGGCGCACCTGATGATCCTGCTTACTTTGGTATTTGTGCAGAAGTTATCAAAATCATGGGAAAAACCACGCCGATATTGGGCGTCTGCCTAGGCATGCAAGGTATCGCCCACGTATTCGGCGGCGATGTGATACGAGCTCACGTACCGATGCATGGCAAAGTCTCTGCCATTCGCCATGACGATGCAGGTGTTTATCAAGGCTTGCCGCAAGAGGTAGAAATCATGCGCTATCACTCGCTTATGGTAAAGGCGGATACGCTACCTGACTGCTTAACCGTCACTGCTGTCGTTACCAATGACGCCCATCATCACTTGAGCCTGACAGAGGCGGCGCTCGCAGGCGATGAGATAATGGGACTTGCCCATACTGACTATCCGATTCAGGGCGTACAGTTTCATCCAGAGTCATTTGCCACAGAAGGCGCCAAACGTTTACTAAGCAATTTTTTACGACAAGTTTAAACGCCTTACTTGTGTATCTAGCGATATGAAAAAGACGCAAAAATAGGCTTAGCGCACAACTTAACACGCATAACATCAGCACGCGCCAAACCAACCAGCTATCTTATCAACTATATATCGGCGACAGCTATGTCGTAGATATTTATCAAGAAGGGTTTGCACATGAGCCATGCTTTCGTGATAGACTTAAAAATCAACAAAAGACAGCCTTTATCAGGTTGTCTTTTGTTATTTTAGGCGCGTAGTGAGCAAACAGCACCTACTAGGCTGCAAGCTGCTCGCTTATTTTTGGATTTGATGATAGATGTAGAGAAGGATATGGCACACACCGATAGCGCGATGACAACGCGGCAGTCATGGATAGGCACCATTCAAATCATTAGCGCTGCGGTCTGTTGGGGCACGCTTGGGATATTTTCCACCTATCTAAACCAGAGCGGCTTTAGTGGCTGGCAGATTACTATTTTGCGTATCGTGAGCGCCGCTTTTTTGGTGCTGGCCATGCTACCAACGCTCTGGCCCCATTTGATTAAGCTACGTCCAAAGCAGTGGCTGGGGCTGACGCTGCAGTCCTTGATAGGCGTGCTTGGTATGTCGCTCTGTTATTTTTTTGCCGTCATCTATGTCGGCGCTGGCCCTGCGGTTGCTTTGCTATATACCGCACCGGTATTTAGCCTACTATTTTCTGCGGTTTTACTCGATGAGCCCATCACCCGCCTGTCTGCACTACTGGCGCTGATGGCAGTGTTTGGCGTGGGTTTGACGATGCTAGGTGATGAGGCAAAAGTCAACTGGGGTATCGCGCTTGGGCTGCTATCTGGCGTGTGTTATTCGCTCTACGGCGTCCTTGGCAAACGCGCGATGCACTATGCCCACCCTGCGCCGTTGGTGTTTTTTACCTCGATTATCATCAGTGCTGGCGTACTGCTGTTGTTGCCTGAGACGTATCGTACTTACGGGCAGCTATTTGCCTTACCGCTGGCCACCTGGGGCTACGCACTGGGGCTTTCCTTGATTGGTACGGTGGTGCCGTTTGCGCTGTATATGAAAGCATTAGAGAAACTGCCTGCCACACGCGCTTCGGTGTTTACCATCTTTGAGCCATTGACCGCCATTGCTTTGGCGCTACTGCTCCTGCATCAGGCGCTTTCATGGATACAATATGTGGGTGTGGTACTGATTTTGCTGGCAGCTTTATTAAATGCCATGTTAAATGGTACGACCACTCGCGTACCACGCTGGCTCAGACGACGACCAAAGCCTTTTTAGCGAAACAAAAGCCTTAGTGAGAGATGAGCTGAAAAGTTAGCATAAAAAACAAATAAAGCCCCAACCATGATGTCATCGTTGGGGCTATTTTTTGCGTAAAGACTTATTTAAAAGTAGTGAATTTGCGCCAGACAATATCTATTGCACCTATTACTGCTCGATACGCTGTAAAAACGCTTGCGTGCGAGGGTGGGTAGAGTCTTCAAACAGCTGCTTGGCGCTGCCCTCTTCGACCACATGGCCGCCCTCAATCAAGACCACATGATCGGCCACATCACGAGCAAAGTTTATCTCATGGGTCACCACCACCATCGTCCAACCCTCTGAGGCCAACTGTTTCATGGTACCAAGTACGTCTTGTACCAGCTCTGGATCAAGCGCTGAGGTTGGCTCATCGAACAATAACAGCGACGGCTCAATGGCCAGCGCCCGCGCGATGCCGATGCGCTGCTGCTGCCCGCCCGAGAGCTGAAACGGATACAAATCTGCTTTGTCTGCCAAACCCACCTTATCGAGCAAGGCCAGCGCCTGCGTACGCGCTTGGGCTTTGCTCTGCCCTTGTACCACCGTCGGCCCAAGCATTAGGTTCTCTATCGCTGTTTTATGCGGAAACAAATTATAAGACTGAAACACCATGCCAGACTTACGCTGCAGTGCCAGCAAATCTTTTTTCTTAGGCTTGGTGGCAAAGTCTACCGTCAAACTACCGTCTTCAAAAGCAATAACGCCCTGATCGGGTATCTCTAGCGCATTTAAGCAACGCAAAAACGTGGTTTTGCCCGACCCTGACGGCCCAAGTATCACCACCACCTTGCCTTTTTCGATGGTCAAGTCGATGCCCTTTAGTACTTGATTGTCACCAAAGGCTTTGTGAATATTACTGACTTGAATCATAGAGGTTTCCGCTGACAGATAAAGAATAATAACAAAACACGAGTAAGCAAATAGCTACTACCATACTTGGCTCGTCGCTTGAGTGAAATGGCGACAGTGGCCAATACTTGTCGCTTATTTGGCCACATAACGATCGAGTCTGGTCTCAAGCTTGCCTTGGATAAAGGTCAAAAACAAACAAATGGCCCAATAAATAAAAGCCGCTTCGGTATAAACCAGCATAAACTCATAGTTGCGGGCGGTAATGATCTGCGCTTGCTTAAATAGCTCTGTGACCAATACCAGCGATGCCAATGACGTGTCCTTGACCAGACTGATAAAGGTATTGGACAACGGCGGTACCGATACCCGTAACGCTTGCGGCAAAATCACGTGGCGAAAGGTCTGCAGATACGTCAAACCAACCGTCGAGCCTGCTTCCCACTGACCTTTTGGAATCGACAAAATCGAGGCGCGCACTGTCTCTGAGGCATAAGCACCGATATTGAGCGAAAAGGCAATAATCGCTGAAGGAAACGGGTCGAGCTTGACGCCGACGCTTGGCAGGCCATAAAAGATAATAAACAACTGCACCAGCATCGGTGTCCCGCGGATCGCTGAGACATAGATACGGGCCAGACGGTAGACAATCTCATGCAGCCAGCCTGTACGTGGCACGATACGAATCAGCGCCACGACCAGCGCAATCATCATACCGATGGCAAACGAAATCAAAGCCAGCGGTATCGAATAGTAGATACCGCCCTTGAGCATCGGCCAAAACGAGTCGATGACGATTTGTGCCCGATCAGGACTCATAAAGGGCAGCAGTGCCAATAAATCGGTTAACGCTGAGGTAAGAGACGCTAGCATTATTTTTGTTGACTTATATCAGCACCAAAGAATTCTTCGCTAAGCTTGGTCAGCGTGCCGTCGGCATGCAGCTCGCTCATGGCTTCATTTAACTTCGTCACGACAGCGTCATTGCCTTTTAGCAGTACCAAACCTGAACCGCGCTGCTCGTCGGCCGGGGCAACCAGTTTGATCTCAAGGCCACTGTCTGGGAATTTTTTTAGATAATCGAGTACGGCCAAATTGTCATTCATGGTAAAGTCAGCGCGGTCTTGCTTGACCAACTGAATCGCTTGCGCCATACCATCGACAGGGACGATTTCGGCTTGATAGCGTTCGGCCAGCTCACCATAGTTACTGCTTAACGACTGGGCGCTACGTAGGCCTTTTAGGCTATCCCATGAGCCATAACGATTGTCGTCGGTGGGCGCTAGTACCACGGCACCAGACCAGCTATAAGGCTGCGCGAGGTCATACTTTGCTTGGCGCTCAGGCGTCGTTAGGCTGACTTGGTTGGCCACCATATCAAAACGCTTTGAGTCTAAGCCTGCAAGCATCGCATCCCACTGGGTTTCTTTAAACTCGACCTCAACGCCTAACTTATCCGCCACCGCACGGGTGACTTCGACATCGTAGCCGGTCAGCTTGCCGCTTTCATCGTGATAGGTAAACGGCGGATAGGTACCCTCTGTACCCACATTGATCGTGCCGCCATCGTTGATGCGTTGCAGCATATCAGAGCCACCGCTCGCGGCGTTATCAGTCGCATTGCTATCGGCGTCATTGGTAGTAGACTGACCACAAGCAGCGAGCAGGACTGTGCTGGCGGCGAGGGCTAAAAGAGTACGACGTTTCATAAGGCGTCCTTATAAGATGAATGAATAAGTCTAAAAGTGTCTAGCAAGAGTATAGGGTGCCCGTGCTGTATGCAAAAGCTGTATAGGAAAACAGTATGATAAAATTATGCAGGCAAACACTCTTACAAACAAATCGTATTTGGACAGTGTCCGCACAGCGCGCATCGGCTTTAGCTGCCCGATTTGAGGATTGTAGATAAATTTTTCAATACTGCGTTGGCTACTTTCTGCATTTTCTTATCACAGCCTGTCCCTATCTTTCAAAAAAAGGTTTTCAAACAAAAGGGTTTAAAACACAAAAGCTCAATTGTTTCTATATTAACGCACTTAGGTAAGAATAAACGTACAAAAACAGTGAGCAGCAGCCAATTTTGCTCGTTTGTGGTTACAGCTCGCCTGCGAACTGATAGCGCTCCCCTGCGTGCCACATTTTGACAAAGGTCAACACCTTCCCTGCTGAATATGTCTGACGGCGCAGCACCAATGTAGGCGACTGCGGGGCAATCTGTAGCAGCGCGGCGATGTCATCTGGTGCTGCTAGCGCCCGAATGGTATAGCTACCGCGCTCCAGTGGACTTTTGGCAATCAAGTACTCACTGGTGTTGATAATACTAAAGTCTTGCTCGATAAACTCAGGCAGCTTTTGTGCATCGACCCAGCGCTCTTCAAACTGTATGGGCTGAGCATCCGCAAAATGAATGATTTTCACTTCGTATAAGACCGCTGCACTACTATCCGCCGCACTACTATCCGCCGCGCTCCTCTCGCCTGTGGTTGCCGCACTGTCGATAGCAAACTTACGGCGCAGCTCATCATCTAGCATACTTGCGGTGATCACACGTTTGCTCACCACCTGCGCTTGATAATCGCGGTTGGCCGATCGCAAGTCCTGCGCGATATTGCGCACCTCTACAAAGGTATGATTAAACTGCTGCTGGGCGACAAAGGTCCCTGAGCCTTGCCGGCGCTCTAATACTCGCTCCTCGCTCAGCTCTTTTAGCGCGCGGTTGACCGTCATGCGCGATACACCAAACTCCTCAGCCAGCGCCATCTCTGTAGAGATGGCCTCACCTGCTTGCCACTTCCCTGAGTGAATATTATCCAAGATTGCGTTTTTGATCCGCTGATAAGCGGGAACTTGTTTTGTCATGTCCGTGTTTTACCGTCAGTTTTAGCAAAATAATAGCTTCATAATACCATGACCATCAGTCGCCGCGGCAGCCCTCATCCATTAATCACTACCTGCGTTGGATCACCAACCACAGAAGACAAAGAAAAGCCGTCACCAAGACAGACGTACGTCAAAGATCTTACCCCATACAAAAAAATGCTTGCATGAAAAATAAATCTTTGATAATTTGTATATACAACTTATTAGGTACTTTCAATATTATTGCTAAATGCCGCGCAAATAGACCACGCAAATACGTAGTGTAAATAAGCGATGCACATTCAAAAGGATCTGTTCATGACTACTGCCAAGGAAACCACCACAGACACCGCCCATAAGGCAAACACCTTTACTCGCCGTGATGACAGCCGTGATATCGCTGCGCCCACTGGCAGTACACTGAATTGTAAAAGCTGGCTGACCGAAGCGCCGTATCGTATGATTCAAAACAACCTGCACCCTGATGTGGCCGAAAACCCAAAGAGCCTAGTCGTCTATGGCGGGATTGGCCGCGCTGCCCGTAACTGGGAAAGCTATGATCAAATCCTCGCCTCTCTTAAAGCGTTAGAAGACGATGAGACCTTGCTCGTACAATCTGGCAAACCGGTTGGCGTCTTTCAAACGCATGAAAATGCCCCACGTGTGTTGATTGCCAACTCCAACCTCGTCCCACGCTGGGCGACATGGGAGCACTTTAACGAGCTTGATCGTAAAGACTTGTTTATGTACGGGCAGATGACCGCTGGGAGCTGGATTTATATCGGCACCCAAGGCATCGTCCAAGGCACTTATGAGACCTTTGTCGAGGCAGGCCGCCAGCATTATGATGGCGATTGGAGCGGACGCTGGATTTTGACCGCGGGTCTTGGCGGTATGGGCGGCGCACAGCCATTGGCCGCAAGCTTTGCTGGTGCAACTTCTTTAAACATCGAATGTCAGCAATCCAGCATTGATTTTCGTTTGCGCACCGGTTACGTCGACAAGCAAGCGGATGACCTTGACCATGCTTATGAGCTGATCAAGCAGCATACCGCCGCCGGTGAAGCCGTCTCTATTGCGTTACTTGGTAACGCCGCAGATATCCTACCTGAGATGGTCAAGCGTGCGAACGCAGGCGAGATAAAACCTGACTTAGTCACTGACCAAACCTCCGCTCACGACTTAATCAATGGCTACTTGCCAAGTGGCTGGAGCGTTGATGAGTGGAAAGCGGCGCAAGAAAACCCAGAGCAACATGCGGCGTTGAGCAAAGCTGCTGCCGCCTCTTGTGCCGTACACGTACAGGCCATGCTGGATCTACAAAACATGGGAATACCTGCCACTGATTATGGCAATAACATCCGCCAAGTGGCCTTTGATGAAGGGGTAAAAGACGCCTTTAATTTCCCAGGTTTTGTCCCCGCTTATGTGCGCCCGCTGTTTTGCCAAGGTAAAGGGCCGTTTCGCTGGGTGGCGCTATCAGGCGATCCAGAAGATATCTATAAAACCGATCAAAAAATCAAAGAGCTGTTCCCTGAAAACACCCATGTGCATCGCTGGCTGGATATGGCAAAAGAGCGTATTCAGTTTCAAGGTCTGCCAGCCCGCATTTGCTGGTTAGGTCTAGGCGAGCGTGACAAAGCAGGACTTGCCTTTAACGAGATGGTCAAAAACGGTGAGCTCAAAGGCCCTATCGTTATCGGCCGTGACCATTTAGACACCGGCTCCGTTGCCAGCCCAAACCGTGAAACTGAAAGCATGAAAGACGGCTCAGATGCGGTGTCTGATTGGGCGCTATTAAATGGTATGCTAAATGTCGCAGGTGGCGCTACTTGGGTATCCCTCCATCATGGCGGCGGCGTGGGCATGGGTTATTCGCAGCACTCTGGCATGGTCATCGTCGCCGATGGTACAGATGCTGCTGCCAAGCGCTTATCAAGAGTACTGGTCAATGATTGCGGCTCAGGGGTGATGCGTCATGCCGATGCCGGCTACGAGCTGGCAATCAAAACCGCTAAGGACTATGGTTTACATCTGCCGATGATTAGATAGCTTGCTCCTGTCCTTATATGCTCGGATGATATAAGGACATCATCAACACTTTATCAAGGACGATAATATGTCTGAACGTGATATTTTGCCTCCAGGCAGCTCTGTACCTATAACGCCTCTAGACAGTCCAGCACCTGCTAGCCTACGGTCTGAAAAGCTGCTATCCAAACCCATAGCACTCTTACAACTTATTGTCTTTAGTGCTATTGGCTTGGTGATGTTTTTTGTGCCCTTTACCATCGGTGACAAAAGCACGATTTTGTTTGATCATGGGGCCACTTATCTGGTCACTCAGCAACACACCTTGTCTGTGACCTTGTTGTTTTTGCTGATGATATTTGGTGTTGGCAAGCCATTCATAGACGGTTCATGGCGCAAAAACCTTACCCACAAGACCCTGACCGTGTTTAAGATAGTCGGTTTGGTTTTGGCGGTGATGTATATGACTGGCACCGCCCCTGCTTATATGATGGAAGCTGACATGCTGCCATTTTTGTTTGAAAAGCTGGCATTACCGGTGGGTATGATTGTCCCTATCGGGGCATTAATCTTAGCATTTTTGGTGGGTTTTGGTTTGCTTGAGATGGTCGGTGTGCTGATGCAGCCGATTATGAAACCGATTTGGAAAACGCCTGGCTCATCAGCTATTGATGCCGTTGCGTCTTTTGTGGGTAGTTACTCTATTGGTTTATTGATTACCAATCGTGTGTACCTACAAAAACAATACTCAGCGCGTGAAGCCGTCATTATTGCTACTGGGTTTTCTACGGTATCGGCAGCGTTTATGGTGATTGTTGCCAAAACCTTAAACCTAATGGAGTTTTGGAACGTATTTTTTTGGTCAACACTAGTGATTACCTTTATCGTCACCGCTATTACCGCTCGTATTCCGCCCATTAGCCTTTTTGACAATGACGTTGAACGCCCGCCACTCGATCATACCCGTGGCAAACGGCTGGCCGCCGCGTTTGATTTAGGCTTAGCGACGTCGCGTCAGGCAACTGATTTAAAACAGATTTTATGGTCTAATTTTCGCGATGGTCTGATGATGGCTGCTGCCATTGTGCCCTCTATTATTGCTGTCGGGCTAACCGGTCTTTTGTTAGCCAAATACACCCCAGTATTTGATGTATTGGGTCTGCTTTTGTATCCATTTACGTGGCTCGGCGGCTTGCCAGAGCCTTTAGTGGCTGCTAAAGGTATGTCTGCTGGGCTCGCTGAAATGTTTTTACCAGCATTACTACTCAGTGAGGCAGATATCCTAACACGCTACGTCGCTGGGGTGATATCGATTAGCAGCGTGCTGTTTTTTTCTGCCATGATTCCGTGTGTACTCGCAACAGAAATTCCAGTATCGGTTGGCAAAATGATCGTCATATGGTTTGAGCGTGTGGCCCTTAGCGTCCTACTCGCAGCCGCGTTCGGACATTTTGCTATGTATGTCGGCTGGATGGCTTAAATCGCGTCATCTGCCAGCATCAGCGCCGAGCCGATACCATTAAGTAAATCAGAACACTAAAGCATATTATTCATATTGTTTTTAACTTTAGGACTCTCCTATGACCGCTATCAAAACTCTGACTCTCCATCCACGTAAGCTAAGCTTTGAGATGCTACGTGATATCTATAATCACCCTGTCCACCTCACCTTACCCGCCAGCGCTTATGAGGCAATCGATGCCTCACATGAAGATGTACGTACCATCATCGCCCGTGATAAGAGCGCTTATGGTATCAATACTGGTTTTGGCCTATTAGCCAAGACTCGTATCAGCGACGACCAGCTTGAATTGCTTCAACGCAACCTGATCATCTCACACTCAGTCGGTACGGGTGAGGCGCTACCGGATAACGTGGTCAGGCTAATCATGGTGATGAAAGTAGCCAGCCTTGCTCAAGGCGTCTCTGGCGTTCGCCGCGAGGTCGTCGATAGTTTACTTGGCTTAATTAATCATCAAATTACGCCAAACATTCCGGCCAAAGGTTCTGTTGGTGCTTCTGGCGACTTAGCGCCTTTATCGCATATGACGCTGGCAATGATGGGCGAAGGCGACGTCTACGTTGACGGCAAAAAAATGCCTGCCGCTGAGGCATTAACGCAGCATGGTCTTGAGCCCATCACCCTAGCAGCCAAGGAAGGCCTTGCCCTTATCAACGGTACACAAGTCTCAACAGCACTGGCATTACGTGGTTATTTTTTAGCACGAGATTTACTTGAAACAGCAACCATCGTCGGCTCTATGTCTATTGATGCCGCCAAAGGCTCGGATGCGCCATTTGATGCGCGTATTCATGAAGTGCGTGGTCACCATGGTCAGATAGAGATCGCCAAAGCCCACCGTCAACTAATTAAAGGCAGTGCTATTCGTGCTTCGCACAATGACGAGCAAGATGATCGAGTACAGGATCCGTATTGCTTACGCTGCCAGCCACAAGTGATGGGCGCTTGCCTTGATATCATCAACCAAGCAGGCAAAACGTTATTAATTGAATCTAATGCGGTGACGGATAATCCGCTTATTTTTAACAATGAAGATGGCCCTGTTGCTATCTCAGGGGGTAACTTCCATGCCGAGCCAGTGGCCTTTGCCGCAGATATGCTCGCTTTAGCAATCGCTGAGATTGGCTCTATGTCTGAGCGCCGTGTGGCACTATTGATTGATGCAACCTTATCAGGTGGCTTACCGCCATTTTTGGTGGAAAATGCGGGGGTAAACTCCGGCTTTATGATCGCTCACGTGACGGCAGCAGCGCTGGCTTCAGAAAACAAGTCCATGGCTCACCCAGGCAGTGTCGATAGCATCCCAACCTCTGCCAACCAAGAAGACCATGTGTCGATGGCCACCTATAGCGCCCGCCGCCTATATGAGATGGCGCAAAATACCGCTACCATCGTTGGCATTGAGCTATTGGCTGCTGGTCAAGGGATTGACTTCCACCGTAACCTTGCTACTTCCGAAGCATTACAGGCCGCCCACCAAAAGTTGCGTGAGCAAGTGACTTTTTATGACAAAGATCGCTACCTAGCCCCTGATATCGAAGCGGCAAAACAGCTGGTATTAAATGGCGCACTGACAAAGCATTGGCAGGCACTGCGTAGTGACTGGTACGAGTCTAAATAAATAGCATCCTTTTATAGTAAGTGCTAAACAAAAAGAGTACAGCTTTTATGGCGTGCTACTGGGATGGATTTTATGCAGCCTCTGGAGTGACGAAGTCACACAGCAAGCAAAGAAAATTTATACCAGTCGCACTGTACTTATTTTATAGCGGCTCAAATATACACAAGCAATACGGATTAAAGGAAATCAGCGATGAGCCTATCAATGCCTGACACAGCCGTTAGCCACAGCACTGCTGATATGAGCCGCTGGACTGGACGTGCAGAGCCGTTTGAGTCTGCACGCGCCCGCTACTGGTATCAGATAGCGCAGCCTTATGCCTTTGATAGCAGTAGTCAACAAAACAACCAGCAAAACGGCCAGCGCATTGGGCTGGTCGGCTTCGCTTGTGACCAAGGTGTCAGACGCAATCAAGGACGCGTGGGAGCCAGAGCAGCGCCGCCTTTGATTCGTCAAGTATTTGCGGCGTTGCCCGTCATCGCTGAGCTGCAACAACGCTTTGATGGGCAACTATCAACGCTACTGGGTGATGCTGGTGACATACATTGTCATGATAATGATGACTTTGCCGAGCGCACCCTCGAGCAAGCTCAATTAACCTACGCTGATAAAGTCAGTCACATTATCCAGCAAGGCGGGCTACCCATTGGAATTGGTGGCGGTCATGCCATCGCTTATGGCAGCTTTTTAGGATTATGGCAGGCGCTACAGCAGACAGATGCTACCAGTAACAACAATGCGCCGCCGCGTATTGGCATTATTAACTTTGATGCGCATCTGGACATTCGTCAGTCTGATGTCGCCACCTCTGGCACGCCCTTTCGCCAAATTGCCGAGCACCTTGAGGCGCAAGATCAGCCATTTCACTATTGCTGTATCGGCGTCAGTCGATTTTCTAACACTGCCGCACTCTTTGACCGTGCTGAGCAGTTAGGCGTGCATATTATCAGCGACGAAGATTGCGCCAATAAAAAATGGAAAAAACTTGCGGCGCAAATAGAGAAATTTATCAATGACGTTGATGTCATCTATTTAACCATTGACATGGATTGCTTGCCAGCGAGCGTGGTACCGGGCGTCAGTGCACCCGCTGCTTATGGCATTAACTTGGCATTCGTTGAGCGCGCGGTCAAATGTATCATGGCATCAGGCAAAGTAAAAATGGCTGATATCGCCGAGATTAATCCGACCTTTGATATTGATGCACGCAGCTGTAAAGTCGCCGCTCGCCTCTTAGCCACTATTATCGAGCAGCATTTACTTTTAGTATAAATAAATCGATATAGAATCAAAATGTGGTTGCTATTGATATAAGTGACTGGGATAAATTTTTCGAAGCCTTTGTCTCGCTTGCGCACAACAAGCGAGCAAAATTTATACCAGTCACGCTATAACATTTTTAAAATAAACCAACCATACAAGGTTACTGAAGTAAATTTTGCACACCCTCTGTCAGCAGCACCACAGCAAGAAGCGTTTTTACCAACGACACACTGTCTATTTTAAAATAAACGGACGATGGATGGCTGCACTAAATCTATACTAATAAGCAGGAGCTCACCATGACTCATACAATAAATCCTACAGATCAAATGCATATAAACGACTCCATCCTGACTTCATTTGATCACCTCATTATCAATGCCAATCTTGCCACCTTTTCAGCGCAATACGGCTTTGATATTTACAGTGAAAATCAAAGCGCCAATCAAAGCGCCAATCAAAGCAATGATCAAAACAAAAGCACCCCTTATGGTCAATTAGAAAACGCTGCTATCGGTATCAAAGACGGCAAAATCGCATGGGTTGGTACGCATGAGCAAATCAAACCGCATCTAACTCATTATAAAAGCGATCAAATCAAAGACGTACATGGCAACTGGATCACGCCCGGACTTATCGATTGCCATACCCATATCGTGTATGGCGGCAATCGCAGCAACGAGTTCGAAGCACGCTTGCAAGGTGCCAGTTATCAAGATATCGCCGCGCAAGGTGGCGGCATCGTCTCGACAGTGAGCGCTACTCGTACAGCAAGTGAGGAAGAATTATTTACCCAAAGTGAAAAACGTCTGCTCGCCCTCTTGCGCGAGGGCGTGACCAGTATCGAGATCAAATCAGGCTATGGGCTGGACTTAGACACTGAGCGTAAAATGCTAAAAGTCGCTCGTGCGCTCGGCGACAAACACCACATTCATGTTAGCACCACGTATTTGGCCGCCCATGCGCTACCGCCTGAGTATAAAGACCGTGCCGATGACTATATTGAGCAAGTTTGCCAGTGGTTGCCCATCTTACATAGCGAGGGCTTAATCGATGCGGTCGATGGTTTTTGTGAAAACATCGCCTTTAGTAGTGAGCAAATTAAGCGCGTCTTTGATGTTGCTCGCTCATTAGACTTGCCTGTGAAGCTACATTCTGAGCAGCTCTCAAACATAGGTGCCAGCGCTTTGGTAGCAGAATACCAAGGGCTATCAAGCGACCATCTTGAGCACTTAGCAGAAGACGATATTAAAAAAATGGCCGCAAGCAAAACGGTAGCCGTGCTATTACCGGGGGCTTTTTATACGCTGCGTGATACCAAGTTGCCACCGATTGAAAAGTTGCGCAAACATCAGGTGCCGATGGCTATCTCAACCGATTGCAACCCCGGTACCTCGCCGCTCACCTCGCTGTTATTGGCGATGAATATGGGCTGTACCTTATTTTATCTCACTACGGAAGAAGTATTGGCAGGGGCGACCGTGCATGCAGCGCAAGCATTAGGCCTCGCCAAAAAAGGCAAGATAGAAGTGGGCTGTGATGCTGACTTGGTATTATGGGACATCGCCCGCCCTGCTGACCTTGCTTATCAAATGGGATTAAACCCTATCGCAGGTATTATGGTACAAGGCAGATGGCGTGAAGCGGTATAACAAACCCCTATAAAAGCCTATTCATAACAAAAAATCTGGCAATACCTTATTGCCAGATTTTTTCTATTTTCAAAACTCAAACAAGCCTGAGTACCTTCTTCTTTATACTGTAATGAGCACATGAGAAAA
Source organism: Psychrobacter sp. CAM01 (assembly GCF_032842965.1). NCBI lineage: Bacteria > Pseudomonadati > Pseudomonadota > Gammaproteobacteria > Moraxellales > Moraxellaceae > Psychrobacter > Psychrobacter sp. CAM01. The sequence goes on along the minus strand of NZ_JAWJBL010000008.1, from coordinate 315,482 downwards.
ATCTCACTCACCGTCTATACCTTTATACCTTAATTACATTGGTATGCCAGATATGCTTGATCAATCACTACCAAACATCAGTAGCAGCCATCTTGCTGCAGAAGCATTTGCCGCTCTACCGCCTATCACGCAGGCGCAGTTAATACGAAGCCAGCGTGTGATATTTATCGCCAATAATCCGTCGATAGACACAGCAAGCTTAGAGACGCTATTGCAGCCTACTGATATGTTGGTGTTATTTAATGACTTTATTCATGCAGATTTCTTTGCCCATCATCCGCTCGCCAAAGATTTACCAAAGCTGCTATTTTTTAGACAAATCGGTGACAGTAAGCTGCATTTTGGCCTACCACCGCGTAGCAATAATGTGACAGCGATGCTCGATATGACCAAGCAAGCACCGCTTGGCATCTTGTTTGGGAATACTGCCTATCAGTTTCCCATGCCATGCGATGATCCAAACCCTGCTGATGATCCTATAACGGCTAACCGAGTGCTAGAGATTCCAGAACCGCTTGAGAAACTATTACGCAGCGATGAGTATTGCCGCATGTTGTCAGAGCAGCATAAAGTAGTGGCGGATTATCCTATCTTTGCAGATATCCATTCGTCGGCGCCGACGTCAGGGTTTTTATTATACCGGTTACTCTTATCTGCACGCCTGCATATTCAGCAAAAACAGAAAGCTAAGACGCCGCTATCGATCATCATGTTAGGTTTTAATAATGATGATAAGACCGCGCATTTTTGGGAAGGACATAACTGGGCGTTTGAGCGGCAAGCGCTTGCAACGCCGCCTACAGGGGTGGAGATTATTCGTCAGTATTAGTTGCTCATCAAAATTCACTATTCATTGATACTAACTGCTCATTGATACTAATGATGCATCGGTATTAGCAGAACTAAGAACCGTCTACACATAAGGCGCATCTGGACAATGTGCGGCGTCAATCTCAGCGCTACTTGGTTGCCGAAGAATCTCAATGGGCACTGTCTGCGCCTCTTGCCAGTCAATCAAACCTAGCTGCACAAACTCTACCAGCCAGCCTGCCATCGGCCAGTGTTGCCACTTGTCATAAAAGCGATTGGCATTGATGACTATGCTATCGAGATGATTGAGTGGCGGGCGGTAGACGCTATGCTGTTGATGGTAAACCACGTCATTGGTCAGATAAAAATCAATGTCTAAAGCACGTGCCATAAAAGCAAAATCGGTGTCTTCAGCGCCGTAGCCGACATAACCGGTATCAAAGCCGCCAATCCGCTCAAACTGATGACGCATTATGGCAAAGCATAGACTCCAAAATGAGCCATAATCTTGCGTTTTTTTAATATTAGCATCGACATTGTCATTGCGATGTTGGGTAAAGTTATCACGATAAGGGTTAAATACCGATAGCTTGTCCAAGGCGGCGGCCAATTTACCTTGCTGTAGCTGACTACCCTCATCATCCGTCAAAGGGCGCGTTAAATAACGTGGCTGGCCCATCAGTAGCGCATCAGGATACGTTTGCAATTTATCATATAGCCCGTCGATAAAGTCATAGGCGACGATACAATCCACATCCAAGAAAATCATAGCCTCATAACTAGCACATGCAGCGCCAAGATTACGGTTACGACCGATATCAAACGAGGCGCTACTCGTCAATCCATGCTCAGTCGCTGTAGTCGTTGCTATCTTAATAATATTTAAATCGTAATCTGCCAGACGTTCAGCCTCGGCGTCATCATTAACGATAACCACCTCGCGCGGCCTGACGCTGCCCTGCGCCAGACTAGCAAGTAGATTGTAAAGATGTCGATTGCGCCCATAGCAAGTCGTTATTACACTCACGGGAATGGTGTTATGTGCGGCGTCTTGAGCTCTGGTTGTCGTTGTCATGGAAATATTTGCTCTTATTATTATAAATTTCTTTGTTATTTCTTATTTTTTGGGTTTTAAGTCCAACTGCGGCAATAGCCAATCTTGAAACCAATCTTTTACAGAAATATAGTTAGCAATGCTATTCATAAAACGTTTCGCCGCCAAATTGGCTTGCCTATCTGTCAAAGCAGTCTGCTCATGGTCAATTGACTTATTATTTATGGAGAGAGAAGACAATAGGTTCTGAGTATCCATACTAGAGGCTGTGGCGATAAACTGTGGCCAACTAAGCGCACGACCTTGTTCGATTAATGCTTCTGCCATCACTTCTTGCTCACGGTGCGGGCGCACATCAGGCAATACAATAAGCGGCGTGGCATAATCATAGGCCTGCGCAATTGCGTTCAAGCCACACGCCATCAATAGCAGATGACTATAGGCGATAAATGGCGTCACATCATCGACGTGGGCGGCAATATCGACACAATGCCGTACTTCATCATTGATAGGACCAAGAGAGACAACTATAGCGTTTGGTAGTATTTGGCGTAGCTTTGGCAACTTGGCATCAATCGCTTCGTGCCCGCCATAGCCTTTAATCACAGTAACGATAGAAGACTTATCGACACTGGCGACCAGTTGTTTATGAATAGCATCATCATGGGTCAATGTCATAAGCTCGTCCATAAACTCACAAAAGCTAGGCAAACCTTGGGCGTTACTTGGTAAAAAATCAAGATACAGCGTTTTTCGTCGTACCCAGTCCGGCGTGGCTGCCGCCTCTAATGCTTTAGGATAAGGGGCTAATAATCCAAGCGCGCCCGCAAAGGCGTTTAAGTGCGGCGCATCATCACGCTCGCCTGCCAGCCGTACATAGAGATAAGGCACACTAGCGGTACGGCATAGCATAGCCACTTCGGCGCTCACATCAATAATCATCAGGTCAATCTGGCGCTGATGTATCTCATCAAGCAGCTGCCAACTGCGTCTCTGAATGTCTTTGTTGCCTACTGGCGAGTAGTGCAAACAGCTTGGCTGCCAATACTCGCCTGCTCGCCCCGCTAGCACATCATCTGGTCGCTCATCCTCAGCGTCTAAACGTACGATGTGCTCATCATTTATACTGCTAAAGCGATAACCATCGGCAGGTAAGCTGGTAAACACCGTCATTTGCGAACGCAGCTCTGGTGGTAGTAAGGCGGTCAGTTTGTCTGCTTGCCGGCAGTGCCCCGAGCCGTGATGATGAGCATAGTAGCCGATACGCATGGTAAATAGTTCCTAACAAATTAAGCCAGTCATTGATATTCACTACATAAAGAAAAAGGAAAGAATGCTAGGGCGTGTCTTCAATTCACTCGATAGTTATCTAAATGGGCTAAAAATGGCCAAATTTTGCCAAACATCGTCAAATAGCTGGTCAATATCCCGATATTAACGGCGCTATTTTCCTTGTTTGACCGCAATTTATCTCATTTTTATCACCATTTTTGAAATAAAGACACGCCCTAGACAAACGCCTCTTGGATGCTATCGCTGTCATCAACCGCTACTGCCTGCTCATATAAACGCAGATAACCATCGACCATTGCAGCGACTGAACAAAACTGCTCAGCGCGAGCACGACAGGCTGCTCGTGAAATATGCTGAATGTCAGCAAACGCTTGTATAAATGCCTTTTTATCCTTTTTGGGTACGATAATACCTGTCTGATGCGTGATAATCTCAGCACTGGCACCGACATCGAAGCCAATCACAGGTGTACCGCAAGCGAGGCTCTCAGCGAGCGTCAGACCATAAGGCTCATCCCAAGTACTGGTAAATAGCATGGCGGTCGATTGGCTTAACTGCTCGTTGATTTGATCCTTACTTAAATGTCCAACATAATCAAATAACGGCGCAGCGCTCGCTCTATCGGCTTCTAATAACGGTGCCACATAGTCATCGAAGTATTCCTCATTACTTTTGGGTCCTGCAATAATCAGGCGCTTGCCTGCCGCTTTGCAGTAGTCCATCGCTAAATGCGTGCCCTTTTCAGGACAGATGCGCCCGTACCAAAAATACACTTCATCAGCAATTGGGTTTGTATTGGCATTAAATGAGTGGACATCGATGCCGTTATAGACCACATGCGAGGGCACAAACTCAGCAAACAACTGCTGCTGATGACCACTGATCGCTGTAAATTGAGTTTGAGTGCCTTGCCGTAGCGTCAGTAGTGCCAGACGCAGCTGCGGAAAAATCGGCGTATGAAACGTGGTAAAAAACCGCGCGCCAAACGCCTGCCCCATCATCATCGGCACATGGTGCAAGCTATGATTGTGTACCACATCTATCATTCCTTGCTCATCACGGCTGATGATATCGCGCAGCGCCTGCTGATAGACCAGATACTGATACAGCTCCTCGCGGCTCATCTCTACTGACTCATGCTCATCGGCATAAACTGTTTTTTCAAACTCATCACGGGTCATAAAGGGTACTAGTGTGGCATGGGTTTGACTGTCCGCATGAGCGTAGAGCAGCACCTGATGACCTTGCGCCACCAACTCATCACAGATCAGCTGAGTGATCATCTCAAGACCACCTGCATAAGGCTGGGCAATGGGATATAACGAGTGAGCGATGATGGCAATACGTCGTGGTTTTCTTTCTTTAACGTTTGCCCCATCGGTTGTCTCACACGCCGCCGGTGACTCAGGCAAGTCGTATATTTTATCCATAACGATATTAGGGGTTTTAGCTTTTATATGACTATTTGGGTTGGTTTTGATAGAAGTCAGCATACGTCATCCATTTATTATTTTATTATTCAGCTATATATTTTTTATTGGATCGGTGTTATTTGGGCGCTTATTTTTAGTAATATTATCTCTAGCGGTATTTTTATTTTTAGCGATATTATTTTTAATCACACAGCTTTGGTTTACAGTGTTATTGATCTCGTCATACGTATCATGCTCATCAGCATAGCGGTCATCCACCTCAGGTGGATACCCATAATTATCAAAAGCCACTTTTGCTGACCATAGCTTGAGGACAGTGACCACAAGCGCACTGACAAATAACAAAGGCGAATACAGCGCTGATAGCGGTGAGGTCACGGCTAAGGTAATGACATTAAGTATGAGTAGCCGTTTTGGTAAGGCACAAACATTGGCCTGCCATACGCTGCGGCGGCTACTAATCTCCGCCTGTTTGGGCGTACACACAAATGGCTTGTCGCGGCCCCACAGCACAGGCCACCATGACAAAGCGCCGATTTCCCAAAAGTTTAGGTGTAGTGCCCACGCTCGTCGCTTATTGGTAAAGGTTGGCGTAACGTGCTGAGCTACCTGCTGATTAAGCGGTGAGCGGTCTTGCGCATAGGCCCACAGCCGTCGCAACAAAAACACGCCGTAAGCGGCATAAACCACATATAAGGGCGTAAGCAGCATTGCCATATCCACCTGTGCGCCTATTACCAGTGCCGTCAGCACGATAAGCAGCGTACAGACATGCAGCACGATAAAAATCCCCGTGAAATTAATCCAGGCACTCAGCTGCGAAAAATGAGCACGCATATACTGCAAACGCTCGCCCATCGTCTGGCTTACATTTGTATTTGCGCTGCTATCAGCGGTTAGAGATGACGGCGTAACAAAGTAACAGTTGAGCACCTGTACATTGCCATATACCCAGCGCTGCCGCTGAGCGATCAGATCACACAGCGTGGTGGGCAATATACCGGTAGCAATCACCTTGGGTATAAAACGACTGTGCAGACCCATACGATGGAGCAGCACCCCCATCTGCGCATCTTCAGTAATGGAAGCTCCTGACCAGCCGCCTAAACCCACCAAAGCATCTCGGCGTATCACCGCGTAAGTACCGGTAGATAACGCCCGCTGACGGTTAAAAGAGCGATATAGATGATGGTTAAAATAATGATTTAATTCGCTATGGACATCCGCTTTATCTGCATCACGATAAAACTGCGGAAATTGCAATAGAGCATGCTCAGGATATTCCTTGATAGCGCTGATGATGGCATCACGAGCATGTGGCAATGCTTGATAATCACTATCGACCACCACCACATGACTGGCGCTAGGGTCCATCAGCCCCAGTGCCAAATTGAGCGCACCTGACTTAAACCCTGCCACCGCATCGATATGATAAAAATGCACGTTGAGATGCGGCTCCAAGCCATGACAAAAATCTGCCAAAGGCTCATAAAGCTCACGCTGAGTATGGTTGTTATCTATGATTAATATCTCATCGTCGGCCGCTTTGATGGCTAGCAACGATTTGATGGTCGCAATTACCATTGCCGCAGGCTCAGCACGGGTCATCAACTGAAAGCTCAAGCGTATCGGCTGCGCGCCCACTGCATGAGTCGTTGCCTGATTGATAGTACCGACCGCATCGCCTGCTAGACACCCCACCCGCTCAAGTTTGCCGACAGGTTTTATACCATTTTTTGTATCATTTTCTATATTCCTTCGGATATTTTGGCGGTAGGGTTTTAGGCGATCATTGCTACGTAGATGGTTGGTTACTTGCTCGCTTACATGATTATTTATATGGTTATTTAATACAGGGTACTTATACCAGCTGGTCTGCGCGCGTTTAGAGGTTGATAGATAAGAGCCAAAGGCATGCGCCGCTCGATTACTAATAGCCTCACTGCCATTATTGTTATAATCTTGACCACCGCTGTAAGCAAACCGCTCCGCATTTGGTTTATCCTGTATCATTGGATATAAACCTGATACACCTGAGTGGCCATCAGGATAGACCTCCTTATTGACTGTCATGATTCATCCTTTGATAAACATATCGTCATTGTCAGCGGCATCGTATGCTCGTGACATGAATGATTGATGATATAACTCCGTGCGATAAACACTGAGATAATTGATGATAGTCAAAAAGATCGACGATGATTATTTATAAACTGTCTAAAAAAACAGATTAATGTAACTTCAAGTAAAAAATGTAAAAACTTTTATAAATTAATACCTTATAATCTAGAAATCTTTAGCTGGCGTCTATTGCCTCGGGCTTACAATCAGTCTTTGCGCTCATAAATATTTTATACAAACAAAAAAATACCGCGCTTATATATGATAAGCGCGGTATTTGACAGTGTCTCAGCAGCGAGAAGGCGTTAGTTTAAGATACCATAAGCGCACAGTGCGTCCGCCACCCGCTTAAAGCCAACGATATTGGCCCCTGCCATATAGTCGATATAGCCGTTGTCCGTTTGACCATAGTTTGCTGACGCTTCAGCCGAGCAGTCATGGATGTTTTTCATGATGCACTTTAGGCGCTCATCTATTTCTTCAAAGGTTTTGTATTGACGTACCGAGTTTTGTGACATCTCAAGACCTGAGACCGCCACGCCGCCTGCGTTTGCTGCCTTACCTGGCGCATAATGCACACGGTGCAAGCGGATATGATCGACTGCCTCTGCCGTCAGTGGCATATTCGCGCCTTCGACGATATATCTGATGCCGTTTTCGACCATATGTTTGGCATCGTCTTCGTTGACTTCATTTTGTGTGGCTGATGGAATGGCGATATCACCTTTGATATGCCAAGGTTTTTGCTGCGCGAACCACTCCCCTCCATAGACATCGACATAATCGCACAGTGGCTTGCTCTGGGCTTTTTGCGCTTTTAGCCAATCGATTTTTTCTTGATTTAGACCGTTTGCGTCATAGAGCGTCCCTTGTGAGTCAGAGACCGTCAGGACTGTCGCACCTAGCATGCAGGCTTTTTCGGCGGCATGGAGCGAGACGTTGCCTGCCCCTGACACCAGTACTTTTTTGCCTTCGATACTCTCGTTTTGAGCAGCGAGCATGTTTTCTAAGAAGTACACCGCACCGTAGCCTGTCGCTTCTGTACGCATCAAGCTACCACCGAATCCCACCCCCTTACCTGTCAACACGCCACCGTATTCACGCGTTAAGTTTTTGTACATGGCAAACATATAGCTGACTTCACGGCCGCCGACACCGATATCACCAGCTGGCACATCGATGTCTTTATTGACATAGTGGTGCAGCTCACGCATAAACGCATAGCAAAAGCGGCGAATTTCGCTGTCTGTTTTACCTTTAGGATCAAAATCAGCGCCCCCCTTACCGCCGCCCATCGGCAGACCCGTCAAAGCGTTTTTGAAAATTTGCTCAAAGCCCAAAAACTTAAGCACTGATTGGTTGACGGTTGGATGAAACCGTACGCCGCCTTTGTAAGGACCAAGCGCGTTGCTGAACTGGACACGCCAGCCGCGGTTGACTTGTACTTCACCTTTATCGTTTTCCCAGTTGACGCGAAAGCAGATAATACGATCCGGCTCAACCAAGCGCTCAAATATCTTCATTTTTTGAAATTCAGGATGGGCGTCGTATAAAGGCGCGATAGTCAGTGCCACTTCTTTTACGGCTTGGACAAATTCAGGTTGATGGGCGTAACGCGCTTCGACTTTTTCGATGGCCTGACTGATACTCATATAGGTTCCTTAGGGTAAAAATGGTGGACGTGTTTATTTACATCGATGTCGCGTCGTATGGCAACAAACGAAGGGGATTATGGACATTGATGTAAGACTACAATCGCCCCTATACACTGCGGTATATAGAAGCTTGCGGGAGTAGAAAAGCGGGATAATGTGACACCTGAACAAGACGCTCAGTAGCAATGACCGTTTCTATCCTATAACTATATATCATTTTTTTAGGGTATAAGTCTAGTGAATATCACCATCATGAAAAGTTATGGTCAACGTTTTTTGTATAAATTATTCGTTTATCTAGCCGCTGCGTAAGTTGCTAGGTATTGAAAGCATGAAGTAAAACGCTAGGCAAATTAGGCAAAAATTGATACAGGACTACTGCTGATTGCAAGTGGCTGAACAAAATAGAGAGAATAAAGCTTTGCTGCCGACCTTAGTTTGGCCAGAAATTAAAAACAACAGATAAAAGGTTAATAATGGCAACTAGACGGTCAAAAATTAGTAAAACCTAGCCATTTGTTTGCTGTAACATATATCAATATAAGTAGTAAGGGTTTATAATGACCGGCTTTCGCTTCAGCCCTTTTTTAGGGTCGCTGATAGTGATCCCATTCATTCAATAACCCGTCATAGAGAAAGTGATATGCGTACAGATTCGTTCCAGCAAATCTTAGAAGACTTAAACAGCTCATCTGCCGATGTCGAAGCATCTGCCCTAATTTCTAACGATGGTCTGATGATTGCATCAGCCCTACCATCAGGCGTTGATGAAGACCGTGTTGGCGCTATGTCAGCTGCTTTATTGTCGTTGGGTGACCGTGCAGGTCGCGAGCTGGCGCGCGGTAGCATCGATCGTATTATGATCCAAGGCGAAAAAGGCTATGTCATCATGACCTCATCAGGCGATGAAGCGGTATTGACTATCATGGCCAAGCCAAATGCCAAGCTCGGTTTGATCTTTTTGGACATCAAACGCGCCTCAGAAGCCCTAGCAAAACTTATTTAATCAATCATTGTTTGCCAGTCAATCATGACGAATACAATGATAGATAAATACAACAATAAATAAAGGAGATTACTATGGGTTCTCCAATCCCTGATGCACCAAAGCCGGATATGCCAGCTGAGCAGATGACGCTGACTTACTATGACGGCTCCTCTCGCACCATTTATGATACGGGTGTTGAGCGCCCTTATCCTGATGGTAAGCTTATCGTCTCGCGTACCGACTTAGACGGTATCCTAACCCACGTCAACGATGCTTTTGTCGAGATTAGTGGTTACACCAAAGACGAGCTACTTGGCCAGCCGCAGTCTATCCTGCGCCATCCTGATATGCCAAAAGCGGCTTATCAAGACTTGTGGGACACAGCAAAAGCTGGAAAGAAGTGGCATGGCTATGTCAAAAACCTATGTAAAGACGGCAGTCACTACTGGGTCTATGCTACGGTGGTGCCAAACGTGCGCCGCGGTGAAACTGTGGGCTATACCTCAGTACGCCGCAAGCCATCACGTAGCAAAATCGCAGCCATGCAGGCGCAGTACGCTGATATGAAACAAAATGAGGAAGGGTAAATCATGACGACACACAATATGTTAATCGCCCCTGATTTTTCGCCTGAGCGTTTTGCAGGTTGGCATATGTTTAACACCTTGATTCAAAAGCGTGCCAACTTAAACATGCACCTAAATACGCCAGCCTCACACGCAGAGCAACAACAAGTCATCACGGCTGAGGACATTCAAGTCATCTATGCCAACCCTTTTGATGCGGCAGCTTTGATCCGTGAACAAGGCTACAAAGCGGTCGCACGCCCTATCGGCAAATCTGACGAAATGGTCATCGCCGCTGGTGCCAATAGCGACATCAATGCCTTAGAAGATATCAAAGCTGGTGCTACCATTGCGATGGCAAACAACCGCGATGTCAAGCTGATCGGTTTGCGCCTGCTTGAGGCTGTCGATATAGAAGAATCTGACCTGAGCTGGGATGTCACCGAAACTTATCAGGCTGCGGCGCGTAAAGTCATCAAAGGCGAGGCGCAGGCAGCGTTCTTTTTGGCAGAGGTATTTCACGGTTTTTCTCGTCTGACCAAAGCTCAGCTATCGGTGCTGATCGAAAGTGATTTGGCTGATATCAGTCATGTACTGCTGATCAAAGACGACTTCCCAGATACCGATATCTTTATGAATGCCATACTCAACCTTCACAACGATCCAGACGGTCAAGAAGCATTGGCCGAGCTTGGTATGCCGCAAGGGTTTGAGGCCATGGATGAAGAAGACGCCGAGTTTATGATTGATTTGATGGAAACCTTGCTTGATTAGTCGTTACTTGCTATCTTGCTTTGGCTAATTTTATTTTTTCATGGTCGGTGACAACCGTCATCGCCGTGATTATTGGGTCATGTCCATACAACGCAACACCATAGGCGCAGCCGCTATCAAGGCAAGAATAACCGCAACGAAGATGTGACCTAAAGGATCCTATTATGTCTGATGTAGATCTGAGCAAAGAAGCCGAGACCGAGGCGCGCCGTGCGTTTCGCTTTTACTCACGCAAAGTGTTTTTGGCACCTGCCAATCGTCACTTTCATGAGCAGCGTATCAACGCTGCCTTACTGTTGAGCGAAAAAGAGCCGCTACAGGGCGCGGTGGCAGATTTTTTTTATGGCTGCTGGTACGATATTCCTTACGATGTCAATAATCTATTTACCCGTATTAAAGACCGTCTGTACCCTCATGTTGCACAAGGCTTTCGCGACTGCATCGACAAAAAACGCTACATCCAGCGCAACAGTATGCTGGCGACGCGTTGGAGTGTATTGATATCGCCGTCGCTCAATGAGCAAAAACAGCGACTGCGCATCAGTAGCGACGATGCCAAAGAAATCTCCAAAGACATCACCGCCGAGCTGATGCAAGCACGTGCCGAGGAGGACTGGGGCACGATTGAACAAATCGAAAACGAGTTTTTTGCCCACTGTATCGCCCGCAATGACCGTCTGGCTTTTTCTTTGGTTTGGTTTCGCTTAGGCAAAAGCGACTGGCACTTTGATGAGCGCTGGAACAACTGCCAACAACGTCTTGACCAAACCAAAACCATTAAAACTTAACTTATCGCCTATTTTATAATTTCATCACAATGGTAGCCGCTATGTCCTCTTACTTAAATGCTGATAAAACCTATCTTACCCTAACCCCAGCCGGTATTTTTGAGGCATTTTCCCAAAGCGAACCTACAGAGGAGCAGCTATCGTTACAAGACCTACTCTCTTATGAGCAAACTCTACTCGCCGCTGATTGGCTAGAGCGCTACTCTGAGACGTGGTTACAGCGCTTTATAGAGGCCGGCTGGATCGAAAAGTTGTCCCTGTTTTTGCCCGCGCCCAACTTACCATTGGATCAGTTTTTGCCTTATGTCGTCGCTAGCCTATCTGGTAAGCGCCGTGCCGCTATCGGCTCTGATGAGGGTTTTTGTCTGGCGCGCATCGGCTATAGCCAAGAAGAAGCGGATATGTTGAGTGTGGCGGCAGCTGACTTTTCAGGCTTTATGCTGCGCCAAAAACAACGCGGCTGGGCAGTAGAAAGCCAAGCAATTTCGTTTTTTCAGCAGGTTGACTTGTTGATTCCTGAGACCAGTTTTGTGTTTTTGTGGATTGATGGCTCAGGATATGTGCTGATCATCGATGGCGAGCCACTCACCAATAGCCGCGCTTTTGTAGAGCTGGTGTGGGCACTCAAAACCTCTGGGCTCCGATTTTTAAATTAAGCATCTGTGGCGTACTTGCTCATAACTCGTGACGGTCATGACTTTTATAAAAATAGACATAGATATAAAAATAGACATGGCTGACATACCATATTTTCATTGAAGACACGCACCACACCTTTATGTCTGCATTTATAGCAGACAACTCGGTGTGGTGCGCGCTCCTTTTATCCACAACGCCCTTCTTTATCTTTATACCATACCGCCGTACTTCTATATAAGCAACGAAATAACTAACAGCAGCTGCTGATTGCATGACCCACCACTTATATTCACCAGCTCCCTACACACTACGTCACGGCATAAAAAACCCAGCCTCTGAACGTGGCGCTTCTTGCCAAACCTTGCACTCTTGCTTATTTTTTAGGACAGTTTATGACTCCGCTGACGACTGTGCGCGTGCGTTATCAATCTAAAAAATAAACTAAAGTTTATTTATTAATAGTGATTGCAATCTCAATATCATTCTTCTAGCATGGATTGATAGATAGCAATTGAGCATGAACCTCAAATAATCTTAAATAATATCAGGCATATAAATAATATTAGGCAGATAGATATGAAAAATACCAACAATCCCCTACGTATCGACATCGTCTCAGACGTGGTGTGCCCTTGGTGCGTCGTTGGCTACCGCCAATTGGCCGCGGCGCTCGAGCAAAGCAATACAGACCATGAGATACATTGGCACCCTTTTGAATTAAACCCCAAAATGCCAAAAGAAGGACAAAATATGCGTGAGCATATCATGGAAAAGTACAGCTCAAGTAAGGCAGAATCAGATGCCAGCCGCGCCAGAATAACAGAGGCGGGAGATGAGGTCGGCTTTCAGTTTCACTTCAACGACGACACATGGATGCATAATACCTTTAATGCGCACCAGCTCTTGCACTGGGCCGAAAAACAAGGCCACAGACATGAGTTAAAACAAGCGCTTTTTGCAGCGCACTTCACGAACAACCGCAATATATCGGATAATGCGGTACTGGCCGATATCGCAACAGAGGTCGGCTTAGATCGAAACGAGGCACTGGCGGTCTTAGCAGACCAGCGGTTTGCTCGAGAGATACGCGCAGAAGAGCAGCACTGGCAGCAGCAAGGCATTCAAAGTGTGCCAGCGATGATTTTTAATGAGCGCCATTTGGTAAGCGGCGCGCAAGGGGTAGACAATTATCTCAATATCTTAGGGCAATTGGCCAATATGCCCGACTAAACCCTACGCACTGTCGATGAAAGGATATCTTATGCACGCTCATCTAACACCTTCGGTTATCGTCTTTGATGTCAACGAGACGCTACTCGACATAACCACTTTAGCGCCGTTATTTGCCCATCTATTCGGTGACGAAAACATGCTAAGAGAATGGTTTGCCCAGCTGGTGCTATACTCGCAAGCCATGACGTTATCAGGGCTGTATACGCCTTTTGGTGCGCTGGGTATCGGTGCATTACAGATGAGCGCTGATATCCACCAAATCACGCTGACAGAGGACGATATCGATGAGTTTAAAGCGCGTATGAGCAACATGCCTGCGCATTCTGACGCTGTCCCAGCATTGACCAAACTACGTGGGGCAGGGTTTCGTCTGGTGACACTGACCAACTCAGCACCCAGCGCCGCCCCTACGCCACTAGACAAGGCAGGATTGAGCGTATTTTTTGAGCAGTCTTTTAGTGTTGAGCAGGCCGCAAAGTTCAAGCCGGCGCCTGAGACCTATGAGCTAGTCGCTAATGAGCTGGCTGTCCAGACGTCAGATTTATGCCTAGTCGCCTGTCATCTTTGGGATACCATCGGCGCGCAAGCTGCTGGCTGCCAAGGGGCGTTTCTCAAACGTCCTTATAATGCCTTGTTATCTGCCCCCAATGTGCCAACACCGGACTTTATGGCCACAGACTTGATCGCGCTTGCAGAGCAAATCATTCATCGCGCGCAAGGCTAATCGCTATGGTTTGTCTTGAGCATAAAAAAATACCGCTCCATAATAGGCGCGGTATTTTCAGCTTATCGTTTGCCGCTTAACTTAATGTTTACTCAGAAAAGTGCACCACCGAACGAATGCTCTCACCTTTATGCATCAAATCAAAGGCATCGTTGATGTCTTCTAACGGCATGGTGTGAGTGATAAATTCTTGTAGCGGAATCTCACCTGCTAGGTAGCGCTCAACGTAGCCTGGCAACTCGCTGCGGCCTTTGACCCCGCCAAAGGCTGAACCTTTCCAAACACGGCCTGTCACCAGCTGGAATGGACGGGTTGAAATCTCTTGCCCTGCGCCTGCGACCCCGATGATGACCGACTCGCCCCAGCCTTTGTGGCAGCACTCTAGCGCTGAGCGCATGACGTCGACGTTCCCGATACATTCAAACGAATAATCCACGCCGCCGTCAGTCAATTCGACGATAACATCCTGAATAGGCTTGTCATAATTTTTTGGGTTGATGCAATCTGTCGCACCAAGTTTTTTGGCCAGCTCAAACTTACTCTCGTTGATATCGATAGCGATGATACGGCTGGCTTTGGCCATTTGCGCGCCGATGATAGCCGACAGTCCGATACCGCCCAGCCCAAAGATAGCAACCGTTGCGCCCTCTTCGACTTTGGCAGTATTCATTACAGCGCCCATGCCCGTGGTCACGCCGCAGCCCAGCAAGCACACTTCTTCTAATGGCGCTTCTTTATTGACTTTTGCCAATGAAATCTCTGGCAACACCGTGTATTCAGAAAACGTCGAGCAGCCCATATAATGGTAAATCGGCTCACCATCTTTATAAAAGCGCGTGGTGCCATCTGGCATCAGACCTTTACCTTGGGTTTCGCGTACTGCCGAGCATAGGTTGGTTTTACCTGAACGACACATTTTACAGACGCCGCATTCTGCGGTGTACAACGGAATGACATGATCGCCGACTTCTACGCTGGTCACACCTTCGCCGACTTGCTCGACGATACCGCCACCTTCGTGACCCAAAATTGCTGGAAACACGCCTTCTGGATCTTCACCAGATAGCGTAAAGGCATCGGTATGGCAAACGCCGCTGGCGACGATTTTTACCAGCACTTCGCCTTTTTTGGGCAGCATCACATCGACTTCTTCGATAGATAGCGGCTCATTTGGCCCCCACGCGATGGCGGCTTTGGACTTAATAAAATTATCTGACATAGTATTCTCTCTTTTTATCATAAATAAGTAATGGCATGAATCACGCTCAGACCAATTTAGCTTATAGCGCTTACACCATAGAGGCAAGCACTAGTTTGACTCGTCTGTAGGCATTGACTTTATACTGTCCATTATAGTTGTTTCTGCTGTGATAACAATGTGTTATATTTGCAAATATCTTTTTCACAGTGGTAATAATCATGCGCTGGGATGGTATTAGTGAGTTTGTCTATGTGGCTGAATACGAGAGCTTTACCCGAGCGGCAAAGGAGCTGGGCATCTCCACCGCGCAGGTCAGTCGGCAGATCAGCGCGTTAGAAAAACGCCTGAATATTAAATTGCTCTATCGTACAACGCGGAAGGTGTCGCTCACAGAAGAAGGGCGGGTGTTTTATCAGCATTGCCGCGGCGTGCTCGATGGCTTAGATGCCGCCGAGCAAGCGGTGAGTAACTTACAATCAAAACCCCAAGGCAGAATCAAACTCACTGCCCCTGTCACCTATGGCGAGCAGCAACTATTGCCTCTGGTCAATGACTTTATGGTGCAATACCGCGATATCGAAGTGACGGCCTTTTTGAGCAATCAAAAAATAGATTTAATAGAGGGTGGTTATGATTTAGCGGTGCGTATTGGCAAATTAAGCGACTCAACCATGATGGCAAAAAAACTCAGTCGCCGTACCAACTTTGTCTGCGCTGCCCCTGCTTACCTCAAAAAATATGGTACGCCGCACACGCTGGCCGATCTGCACAAACATAACTGCCTGCTTGGCACACGTGATTATTGGCACTTTATCGAAAACGATAAACACGCTAACAAGGCAGTGGGTCAGCAAGCGCACAAACCAACGGACACAGAAAAAAACCTACGCGTCTCAGGCAGCGTGCAATACAACAGCGGCCACAGCCTAGTAGATGCAGCATTAAAGGGTCTGGGTATCGTGCAGCTGCCTGATTATTATGTGCAGCAATATCTGGCCTCAGGAGCGCTGGTCAGCGTACTGGATAACTATAGAGAGCCTGAAGAAAGCATTTGGGCGGTTTATCCGCACAATCGTCATTTATCGCCAAAGATTCGCTTGCTGGTGGATTATCTGGCAGCACGTCTGGCATAGTTGGCGCTCTTATATCATCGCTGATGAGATCCATTTGCCACGCGCGCCTTTACTATGCATGGTTTATTACGCACAATGCTCTAAAGCATCACGCTCTGATACACAAAGCGTACTGATATAGCCAACCATGGTTTACCAAACAACCACCATAAAAAAGGACTTTTTATGTTTAAAATAATTGCTATCACTGCCTGCGCATTGGCGATTTCGTCTTGCGCCAGTGTTAAAAATATCGTAAACGCGCCTGACACGATGCCGCCAACACCCAAAACCACGCCTGCTATCAATGCCCCAAAAGGCTTGGTAACCATGCCAAGCCCGCACTCAGTACAAGACACTGCCGATAAGCTGGTCGCCATTATCGAAAGTAAAGGCATGAAAATATTCGCCCGCGTCGATCATCAAAAAAACGCGCAAGGTGCCGACTTAACCTTAAGACCGACGCAAGTGATCATGTTTGGCAATCCAAAAGTCGGTACGCCATTGATGAATTGTGAGCAAAGCGTCGCTATTGACTTGCCACAAAAAATCCTCATCAGTGAAGACGCGGCGCAAAAAGTCTGGCTGTCGTATAACCATCCAACATACCTAAAAGAGCGTCATCATCTAACAGGCTGTGATACCCAGCTCACCAATATCGCAAAAGCCCTTAATGGTATCAGTAAAGCCGCTACTGCACAGTAGTGCCAAACCCACAATACAATTGGTAGCGTCAAACGCGCTACTGGTAAACGTATAAGCAAATAAAAAGGTGGGCTGTAAACGCATAACCCACCTTTTTCATGTTTTAGAAAATCAACTTATTAGGAGTTCTCAGATTGTGCGATTTGCTCATGTAATTCTATTTTTAGCTTCTTTGCACATTCAATAATCTTTTTTCGATTGGCAGGTATGGCACCATATTCAATCGCCGTTTTGCGCATTTGTACTGTCACATCATAATGCGGATAGCTGGCGTCTCGGTGAAACAACCGCGTATCTATCTCAATCAAGGCGGCAAACTCATGGAGCTCTTGCAGGCTATCTGCCAGCATGTGGCACCATTTATAGCCTTTATATTCTATCTGCATAAAATCGACGTATATCGCCATCGCCCTGCCCCCTTTATCTCGTAAGCACATTATCCTATGCTCAATCATGCTGTCACAAATCCGCCATCAAAATAACTCACGTGCATCTTTCTTAAGCTGCTTTAGGACAGTTTGGTACTCGCTATCATTGGTTTCAAGGCTGCTTAGACGGCCATAACGCAGTTGCCGATAGTCTTGTTTCATTTGCAAGATTTTTGCTTGTACACTCTCTGAGTGCCCACTATTTGTTAGCTTACTCACTTTACTGCTCTTATTACTACTTTCAGCATTGGTATCGGCGTTGATATCAGTATTTGAATCATTTTCTCGGTCCTCAACCGCTATTGCCAAGCGCTCAAGCCAAGCCAGCTGCCCTTCACTCTCTTGACGAGCCAACTCTTTATCACTTTTACCAATGCGTTTTGATAGCTGTACCAGCGGCAGTTCTACTGGATGCCAACGCTGACGGCGACGGCGACGTTGCCAGATGATTAAGATGACTATAGACATCACTATGATAGCACTAACCGCCAGCCATACAATCTGCTGCATGAGTGTGCGGATATTAAACCATTTGAGTAGCGAGTCGGCTTGCTTGTCCTGATCATAGCCAACGATGTCTTTTTGCCAATAATAACTGGCTTGATCTGAGAGGCGGCGTAAGGTTTGTAGTAGCTGATACTGCTGATAGCTGACTTGGGCGGCAGCGCCCTCGCCAAACATCGCCGCGCCCTGCGACCGCGTCAGAGCCTCCATCCCTTGCTCGATGCGCTCAGGCGCGACAAAGGCGGTCGGATCGACACGTAGCCAGCTTTGACCTTCAAGCCAGACCTCCGTCCAAGCGTGCGCGTCTTTTTGCCGCACTTCCCAGACATTGCCGCCGCGGCTGGGCTCACCGCCTTGATAGCCTGCCACGACGCGCGCAGGAATACCAGCGGCGCGCATCATAAAGGTGAAGCTGGAAGCATAATGCTCACAAAACCCCGCTTTGGTCTCAAACAAAAACCCATCGATACGGTTACTAGCTAAACGCGGCGGAGACAGTGTATAACGAAATTCCGTTTGGTTAATCCAGCGCTCCAGTGCCTGCATATAGCGCACAGGGTCTGAGCCTGACTGAGCGAATAACTGCTGCGCCAATATTCGCGCTTGCGGGTTGCCGTCAGCTGGCAGTGTAAGATTGAGACGGCGCGACTCATCAGAGAGAATCGGATCGATACGCATCGGTGCAAACTGCAATACCTCGTAGCGCAACTGCTGAGTCAACGGTTGATCTTTTAACAAAGTAAAATCTGAGGTGATTTTGACGTCTTGGCGCTGCGTAAACGGATAATCAAGCCCAAACAGCCAGCTTTGCTGCGTTGGCTCTAGGATAACCTCATAGTTGGTCGGCGCAACTTTTGCCTTATCAGGGATAGTTGCAAAGGCATTCTCAATCCAAGCAGGTGCTTGCGGTGCAGGCTGCCACTCTTGTTGCTGAGGGCTAGGACGCCACGTCACCCCATCAAAGTCGCTAAAGACCAAGCCGCGCCAATAGAGCTGCTGCTGCGGGGGACGCTTGTCTGCAAACTCTACCCGAAACGCCAGCTCGGTCGATTGTCCCAAATTGGCAAAATCGCCAGGCGACATACTATCAGAGACACCCGTGGTCGCCTGCTGACCTGAGAGCTGCACTGACCAAAGCGGCGGCAGGCGCGGAAAAAACAAAAACAACACGACCAATAATGGCAATGCGCCGATACCGAGCACGCCCAACGTACGCAGACGCCCATCACCGCGCGTATTGCCGTCGTCATTTAACGCAATAAAGGCCAGCAGCACCGTCACCGCCCCCACGATTACCTCAAGCGTCGTGACCAAGCCTTGATCCATCAAAAACAGCGCGGCGAGGACAAATAGCGATAAGTTTAATACCACATAGGCATCACGGCGCTTATAGAGCTCCCACAGCTTACTAATCAAGCACAGCACCAAAAACGCCACACCCATATCGAGGCCGAAAGCGGTGTGATAAGTCAGCCATAGCCCTGCCAGCCCTAACAAAAACCCGAGCATCTGCATGCCCTGATAGACGCGTTTTAGATGTGCTATTTTTTTAAATTGCGCTTTGACGCCGGGCATCTGAGCAATGATACTGACCACCGCAAATCCCATTAGCCATAATGGCAGATGGGCTGCATGCGGTAAGATAATGACCACTTGGGCGATCAACACCCAGTAGTAGGCAGGCAAAGCAAAAAACTTGGCATATCCGCTTGGCCTTTCACCGCGTACTATCTGTGCGCTGCGATGATCACCCAAGGCCAACTGCTCAAAGCTGGCAGCGTTTATAGCGTTTGCTTTATCAAAGCGACTCGATGACGCTATCGTTTTTTTTGATAGAGGCTGCGTAGAGTTATTCATGGCGCTTTTGCCAACCTTAGCAAGCACGCTTGTACAAAGCTGTCACCAGCCCCCATCGCCGCGCCTTCAGGCTTATCTTGCGGTAGTTGCATCGTAAAGGGTACGCCCAGCTCACCCAAGGTCTGTACGCCATAAGCCAGCTGTGCCAGTTTTTGTTCATGATGCGCGGCTGGCATATCGGCATAATCCAACGCTTGCTCATGACCGACCGGATCGGCGAAATGCTTGGTAAACATGCCTTGACCTCGTGCCACATGCCCCCACGACACACGGGCCAGCGACTCACCTTCGATATAGTTGTCGAGCCGCTCAAAATCATCTTGACCTTGCTGATATTGCCCGCCTGTTGGCAGATCTTTTTCATTGGCTAGCGCATACTGTGCTTGCCAATCAAAAGCCTCAGGTTTAGGATACACCCAAGCGCGACGGGCAAAATACACATAAGACCAGGCGCGCATAATGCCGAGCGGGTAGACGGTTTTGATGGTGAGTCTGGGGAGCACCAGCTGGCCGCGGCTATGCGTTTGTACTGGCAGGCGAATCGTTTGCTCGCCTTGCAGTCGTGTCACTAGTATCGACTCTAGGGTACTAGCGCTATTCTTGATTTTCTTATTGGCTTTTTTATCTATCTTGCCATTAGCCTTACTATTCGCTTGGCCGTCAGCTTGCTCAAAACCAAATAATAGTTGCCGTTTTGGTTGACGGCTTTCACTAATCAGTTGCAAGGTCACCCAGACAGGCGCACCCGCCTCTGCCATAGTGACATCTATCAATTGCACCTTGAGACCTGAGACATGAGCAAAGGTCACATGAAAGCTGATCAGCCAAACGCTAACCAAATAAAAGCACAAACCCAGCACCAAGTTGTTGCCATAATTGATGCCAGCAATAAAAGTGATGATTAATAAAACGGCAAACAGCAGGCCTTCACGGCTAAAAAAAATATAGACATTACGCAGCGTGAGGGTGGCGCTATCGCTTTTGGGCGCACGCGCGGCAAACCAGCGGCGTAGTGCAGAGTCCGCTGGTACAGTAAAGGCATTTGGCAACAGACTCATAACGACCCTATCCTCAAAATTAATAGTCTTATCGCTAATAAACGAGCAACTTTAGAAGTGAGTCTATTATGAGTAAACAGACGGTCAAACAATAACAGCCACTTCTGCCAAAATACGTTGGGCGATGGTCTGCATCGCTTGTCCACCAGTCACATGCGCGGGCACAAAACGCTGACCAAGGCGATGATCGGTGACGGCAGCAAACACCGCTTGGATGTCCTCTGGTGCCACCTCCTGATGCCCCGATACATACGCATAAGCCTGCGCCGCACGCTGTAGCGACAGCACACCTCGCGGCGACAAACCATGATACTCCGAGCTGGCGCGTGTCTTTGCAACCAGCCGCTGCAGATAGTCCAAGACCACATCGGCGACATACACTTGCTTGACGCCTTGCTGCGCCAATAGTACCGCTTCGGTATCAAGTGCAGCAGGCAAGCCTTTGAGCAGCTCGCGGCGATCTTGACCTTGCAAAAGCTCACGCTCAGCGGCAGGCGATGGATAGCCAAGCGATATACACAATAAAAACCTGTCAAGCTGCGACTCAGGCAGTGGATAGACGCCTGCTTGCTGTAATGGGTTTTGGGTGGCAATGACAAAAAACGGCTGCGGCAGCGTATAGGTTTGCCCATCTTGTGTGACTTGCCGCTCCTCCATGGCCTCTAGCAGTGCGCTTTGGGTTTTGGGGCTAGAGCGGTTGATTTCATCCGCAAGTAACAACTGCGTAAAGATCGGCCCTGGCCGAAACTCAAAGCGCTGGTTTTTTTGCTCAAAGATACTCATGCCCAAAATATCAGCGGGCAGCATGTCATTGGTAAACTGCACACGATTAAAGCTTAGGCCAAGCAGCTGGGCTAGCCCTTGTGCCAATGTGGTCTTGCCCATACCAGGCAAGTCTTGTAGCAATAAATGACCACCCGCCAATATACCACTAAGCGCCAGCTTAATCGCCTGCGGCTTATCTAAAACGATGTGGTTTAGTTGCTCAAGCAGCTGAGCTATTTTTTGCTGATTGTGCTGATAGTCAGCGGCACTCAAGGCCGCCGTATCTGCCAGCTGCGTGGCTGGCTTAGAGGTGGTGGGAGAAGCGGGGTCGATCGCGGCATGGCTCATAGTCAGTTACTGGCTCATTTTGGAAGAATAAACATAACAAGTCTGCCATCAATTGGCATCATCGGTCACAGGCGGCGCGGCCCTTAGGGTTGACAGATAAGCAATCACATCTGCTCGCTCTTTTGCATCCGGCATCGGGTCTGAGAGCATTTTTGAGTCTGGCATACTCTTTTGCGCATCGGCGATATAAGGGTCTAGTGTCTGTGCATCCCATACCCAGCCTGACGCCTTTAGTCCTTCACTATAAGTATAATCCTCGAGGGCGGCGGCAGGCGCGCCGTAGATATTCATCAGCTGCGGGCCTTTTTTGTTCAGTCCTGCATTTAGCTGATGGCACTGACCGCAGGCATCTTGATAAATGATCGCACCGTTGTCGGCATCGCCCTCAGTATATAGCGGCAATGTCACAGGGTCACGGTGATCAGCAGGCACTTGCTCTCCGCACGCACTGAGCAATAAAACAGCGGCAACAAGGCCGCACAAACGATACTGACGAATCATAAACATGTTTGACAATCTTCAGTTAAAAGGTATGACAGTTAAAAACAGGATGAGGCATGACGTTATGAGACTTTTATGGTCGCACTGGGCGCTTCTAGATAGTATCCTTGCAAATAGCGTGCGCCCACACTCCACGCCACCGACATCGTCGCGGCATCCTCGATATATGGCATGAGTACGTCAGCATGGACCTCAGACGTACGCATAATCAAAGACTTAACCGTGTTTAGGTTATCCGCAGAATTGATGTCTTGGATATAGCTTCGCGCTAAACGCACCATATCTGGCTGTACAAAGCTGGCGATTTCGATAGACTTAGCAGATGAGCCAAAGTTATTGATACCTAACTGACAGCTGACTTGTGTCAACGCCGAAAACTGGGTTTTGGCAACGGTCAGATAGTCTAAGATGTCTTTTTCATTAAACTGCAGTGTCAAGACTCCAGCAGCACCGCCGACCGCCTTGATCAACTGACTGGCCACATTTGGCAGTTTTTTGTCGACCAGCGACGCCCCAGTGAGCTGCACCAACAGTCTGGCCTCAGGATGGGTCTTACGGACTTCGTTTATTTTTTTGCAGGCATTGATTAGTACCCAGCGGTCGATTTTTTCTAATAAATTATGCGTCTTGGCGACAGCCATGAACTGATCAGGGGTGAGTACGGTATTGTCAGCATCTGCCAGCGGTAAGCGCAGATACACCTCAAAAAAGTCGCTACGGTCTTTGTTAATGTCATATATGGGCTGAAATGACAGCTCAAAACGATTGTTGGTAATGGCATCGACCAAAGATTCAGCCAATGCATGATCATCGCTGTTGGCATGCTCACTTGGGTCATACAAGTGGTACGTCCCACCATGATTGGAAGTCTCTATCATGATTTGATTGATGGCATCGATAGCACGCTCGAGCAGTACATTGGGCTCTGCAGCGCTTTTCTCTATCTTCACGATACCAATACTGACGGTGGTACTGATGGTACGCTTATCGACTTCGATAAACATCTCACTAATGCGTGTGACAATGTGCTGTGCCAAATATTTTAGCTCGCTGGCGCTTTTGTCTTCGACAAGCACCGTAAACACCGTATCACTAAAGCGGCTCACATGCCCGTCTTCTATCAGCTCATCTAACATATAGGCGACTTGCTTGACCGTCGCATCGACCCCTTGTAGGCCCAAACTGCTTCTTATTTTACCCACATTATCGAGCTGAATATACAAAAGCCCTGCTGTCAGTAGCCCTTGTCTTGCCTGCTCGTACACCAGCGCCATTTGTTTTTCAAAACCATGGCGATTATCGATACCGGTTAGCTTGTCTTTACGCTCAGCCTCCGCTAAACGCTTGGCCACCTCAGCGCTGTTATTGGTGTTTTGCTGAATGATAACTTGGGTGACAGGCTCACCGTCTAAGGTGGCTGAGGCAAGCTGTAGTTTGGCCTCAAAGGTGCTACCATCTGTACGTTTGCTTTCAAACTCAAACTCCACCTCTTGTCGATTGCCTTTGTCAAACTGCCGCAAAAACTGTTTAAAGCCTTTGACACTATCCCCGCCTGAAATCAAATCAACGACTGGCACGCCGATGGCATCATTCATAGTTTTAAAGCCAAAAAGCTGCAAATAAGGGTCGTTGGCAAATATATGGATGCCTTGATCGATATAGGCGACCGCGCTTTTGGAGTTTTTAATCAAGACGTTCGCGCGTTGCTCCGCCTCAGAGATGACATGGCGCAGCGTCTTTAGCTCACGGCGGCTGCGCAAGTTGTCATGTTGCAAGCAAATGGCCATCACCACTGCCATCTCTTGCTCGGCTTTGAGCGCCTTGACCATTGTACCACTGACGATAGCTGGCAAGCCGTCGTCATTTTGTGCGGTGGCTGCCGCCTCATCATGAAACAAGCAAATCATCGGCAGATCAATACTCTGCTCTTGCACGATGCCCACCACTTCGGTGAAGTTCATGTCATAAGCACTGCCAAACACCAATACATCCCATGGCTGACGCAACAGCCTTAGCAGCTCTTCTTTATCGTCCAAAAATCCCAAATTCACACTGTCATAATAAGCGCTCAATAACTGCACAAGTCGCTCAGCATAGAGCTGATCATCATTGATGACTAACAGGTTTAGCATAGACTGAGTGCGCATAAATGGCCTTTTAATCTTATGATCATACGATCGTATTTTATCAGTGATGTTTGATACCTGAGCTTGCTTGGTCGATGCTTGGTCAGCAGATTGGGTATCGCATCAATAGAGTAACAATTTGTGCCATTATAGACAATAACTGCACCCCCTGCAGGTGGACTTCATTAGGCAGT
Source organism: Psychrobacter sp. CAM01 (assembly GCF_032842965.1). Classification (NCBI taxonomy): domain Bacteria; kingdom Pseudomonadati; phylum Pseudomonadota; class Gammaproteobacteria; order Moraxellales; family Moraxellaceae; genus Psychrobacter; species Psychrobacter sp. CAM01. The sequence goes on along the minus strand of NZ_JAWJBL010000008.1, from coordinate 290,605 downwards.
GGTCCACGCAGCGCTTTTTAGTACTTATCTATAACTCAAACGCTCAAAAAAAAGCTTTATAGCGTCTATTAAAGGCTTGCTGGAGCTTACTTTCAATCGAACAGCAGTGCTGGTAGTCAAGCTATAAGCGCAGCACTTCATATTGGCTAAACTCATCAGTCATTAGTAAGCGTCGCCCCAAACGTAACGGCGTCTGCTGCTGATTGATACGCATGATGACCCGATCATCGGCCTGAAAATGGGCGGTTGGGACAATGAGGCTTGCCACAGTTTGGAGCTGCTCGTCTTTCCCCATGATAAAAGCTGGCACAAAGTGCCGGTCACGCGTGTCATCACCATCGACACGTAGGCCGCAAGCCGCGGGATTGTGCCCGAGTACCTGCCACTCAATCTCTGGCGTAGCGCCATCGGCATTGACCCAGCGAGTCAGCCCTATCGAGCAATCAAGGGTGGTCGCGGTTTCAGTACGACATAACAGAAAAAGCCTCATGATCTGTAATGGTGGCGGTGTGGCCGCGCGCTCATCACGGGTTTCATGACTGGTGTCATACTGGATACCTGCATCTATAGGTAGAGGACTCAAATCGAGCTGCCCAGTCCGCGTCGGTGGTTGACGATCTGGTGGCATACTCTCTGGCTCAGCGCGCAGTCGCAAGATACGAAACAACGATAAGGTATCATTGCCATCAAATGTCTCAACGTTCAGCCGCGTATGAGTGTTAGTGGGCAGCTGATGGGTATCATAATGAGGCCGGTGTGCCTCTGGCAGCTCGTTTGCTACAATCAATCTGGTGAAGCTGCAGCCCTGACTGACTCGGTAATGCATGTCGTTAAATCCGCTAATCACCACAGCGTCTTGCTTTGAGCTATACTTGGTGGGCAACGTCAGCTGAGGTTGCAAATAGCGATACGTGAGCGTCATGATTACTTTATTGAGCAGCGCGCACGCCACCGCCTCCCGGCCTTCTTTTATCAATACCTGCCTGCGTGCCTGCAGATAGGTAATCATCGGTGTCAGCTCTATAAATAAGCACTCATACCGATCCTCATAGGGATTGATGCATGAATGAGCTGTCAAATAAGTGGGCGGCTGACTGTCTTTTAAATTGACAAACACTCGGGTTTCGCTCTCAGGCTCTATGGTGGCTAGCAGATGCTCGGCCCACTCAGGCAACAAGCGCTGCACCAACAAGATATTAGGGCGACGCATGGCACGTACGTTCAATAAACTGTGCAAACATAGCTGACAGTACAGGCGGTGAATGCTATCTGCGCGCTGAGTGAGCGTATGAGCGCTCAGATTCATCAACGTTAGGCGCTGCTGATGAGCAAGATAATACAGCTGATTGATCTTAGACCATAAGTACGATGACGGCTTTTGGTAGCAGAGCGCCGCCTCGCCTAAGAGCTTTTGATACATCAATAGTGACTGATAGATAGCAAGGGCGAGCACGACTGATGCGCGCTTTTCATGGTGAAAATAACGCTGCCAACCGTTTTTTAGGACAGAGTCAGCAGGACTCATTGACACGGCCATCTCACGCTGTATGACACCATCATAGATCATGATAATCAAATAGTATAACGACCGAACTTGAGCCACGTACGCCATCTGTGCCTCACTAAAGGCGGCGGTCTCATAAATATAGTGTTGGCGCAGCGCTACAATCAATTGCTCAGCGGCCTCGATGACACGAGCGGTGAGATTAAGGCGCTGCTCTTCCTCCATATCTACCGCCTGCAAGCCCTTCAAAATCTCTTCTAGCCGCTCAGCTTGCGCCTCATGTGTCTGTGACGGCAGGCTGGTCAATAGTGTCTGCAAATAGCGCGCTTCACTATCAACAGAACGCCTTGCTGTCGTTGACTGCAGTTTTGTAGTAGACAAAAACTTTTGAAACGTCGATAGGGTAATCATCCAGATTCCTAATAACTTTTAATCCTAATAACTTTTAGTGATATCGAATAGTTTGGCAGCAAAGCAGTTTTGTCAGACAGGCAAGCAAGAAAAGCTGATGCCAGTTGCACGTTAATATCAGCGTATCGATTTTACTTCGAATTGACTATACCTTAATACCATCCTTACCCGCACGCTTGATAAATCCTTTACCAAGCGTCACTATTGATATTGATTATTTGGTAGTCAGCAGCTCGCCCACTCTTTATTAGTCATTCTTTGTTTACTAATTTTTAATATAGCATATTTTGCATATCAAGCATCATGGTAAATGTTAACCGGCACTTTAAAGGGTTTATTCGGTAATTCTCTGACCAACTTGGGTACCAGATACCCTGGCAAAGCCGCCAGCAGCGACCAGTATAGCCTTACAGCGCTGTGCTCATCACTATCAAAATGGGCAGCGCCTGCCACTTTATCCAAAACGTGTAAATAATACGGCAGCACACCGGCGGCAAACAGGCGCTGACTGAGCTGCGTCTGTATCGCCACACTATCATTGATGCCTTTTAACAACACCGCTTGGTTGAGTAACGTAATGCCAGCGGCTCTTGCACGCTGTAGATACTCCGCCGTCAGCGTGTCAATCTCATTGGCATGATTGCAGTGGATGACCATCACAATTTGACAGCGGCTTTGGGCTAGCCTATCTAATAGCGGCGCATCCAAACGCGCAGGAATCACAAGCGGTAAGCGCGTATGCAGACGAATGGTGGTCAGCTGCGGGATAGCTTCAAGCGTATCCAGCCATGCAAACAGCCGCCTGTTGGTCACATTTAGGGGATCACCGCCACTTAAGATAACCTCATTGATTTCAGGGTGCGCTGTGATATAGTCAATGATATGTGCTTTGGCATCGGCGGTGGGCATGTTGGCACTATAATCAAAGTGCTGACGAAAGCAGTAGCGGCAATGAATCGCACAAGCCCCCGTGATGGTCAGCAGCACTCTTGATTGGTATTTGTGCAGCAGGCCTTTGATAGGGTTTTGGTCGTTTTCCGCTAGCGGGTCCGCCACGTAGCCTGTGACCTTGATTTGCTCTTGCTGATCGGGCAAGACTTGTTTGAGCAGCGGGTCCTCGCGGTCACCGACTTTCATTTTCGCAACAAAAGCACGCGGCACACGCAGCGCAAAGTGTTTCGGCACATAGACCTCTGTGCGTAGCGTCTCGAGCTTTAGGATGCTAAGCAACTCATCCACGGATGTAATGGCTTCGGATAATTGCGTTTGCCAGTTTTTTTGTGTGATTAAATGGTTTATCATGACAGCCTATTACCTGTGCCCAAAAGCCGCTATTATACGCCCTTAGTGTCTACCCTATCAAAGTATCCCGCCTAGCCTATTTTGCTAAGTGCGACAGACACAAGTGATGGTATAGGTTTTGGCGCAACAAGCCCTGCAACCACCAGCACATAGCATAGTGATACCCCCTACTTACAAACCCTTAGGAGTCTCTTGTGGCAAGTTTTTCTACCAATGAATTTAAAGCAGGTCTAAAAGTCATGCTGGATGGCAATCCTTGTGCCATTCTCGAAAACGAATTTGTCAAACCAGGTAAAGGTCAAGCCTTTAACCGCGTCAAACTGCGTAACCTTCGTAGTGGCAAAGTGCTTGAGCAAACATTTAAATCAGGCGAAAGCTTGGAAGCCGCTGACGTACTAGACACTGAAATGAACTATCTATACAACGATGGTGAATTTTGGCACTTTATGCATCCAGAAACCTTTGAGCAGCTGCAAGCTGACAAAGCGGCTGTTGGTGATGCGCCAAAATGGCTAAAAGACAACAGTAACGAGCTTTGTGTCATTACTTTGTTTAATGGTGTGCCTTTGTCTGTCACGCCGCCAAACTTTGTCGAATTGCAAATCACAGAGACCGATCCTGGCGTACGCGGCGACACCTCAGGCGGCGGCGGCAAACCTGCCACGCTAGAGACTGGCGCGGTTGTACGTGTACCATTATTTGTCCAGCAGGGCGAAGTGGTCCGTGTGGATACCCGTACTGGCGACTACCAGACCCGTGTCAACTAGTCGACACTTACTGTTTACTGATTATTACTGAGTACAAAAAAAGCTTAACCTTTATCATAAAGGTTAAGCTTTTTTATTGCCCCGCTATTCTTGATTGGATGATTGCTGAATCAGCCAATACTGCACCAGTGCATTGAGCTGCTCTTGTTTAAAGGGTTTGGTGCAATAATCCTGCATCCCAACCTTGAGGTATTTTTCACGCTCGCCGTCCATCGCGTTGGCCGTCAAAGCGATGATTGGCGGCAAAGACTGCGGATCATAGAGCTCGTGTAGCTTGACGGTGGCCTGCACCCCATCCAAAATCGGCATATGGTGATCCATCAAAATCAGATCATAGCGATCAGGCGATACGGCAAATATCTCAAGCGCTTGCTGTCCATCCGTGACGTGGGTGACGACATGCCCACTGTTGGTCAGGGTTTTTTTGGCAATAATGGCGTTTACCGCATCGTCTTCGACCAGCAAGATATGACCTGCCCGCTCATGACTTGGCTCATCTGTGATGAGCTCATTGGAATCCTGCCAAGTTTCATATTTGGCAGCATCGATGGTTGGCAGCGGTAGCAGGACACTAAACGTCGTGCCAACGCCCACTTCGCTGTCGACATTGATTTCACCGCCCATCAAGTCTACCAACGACTTACAGACAGATAGCCCAAGCCCTGTACCGCCATAAAGCCGGTGCGTCGACTTATCCGCTTGATCATAGGCATCAAATATCGCCTCTAACGACTCAGGCTTGATGCCTACCCCCGTGTCGGTCACCTCGATACATACGGTCATATAGTCAGCAGACACTGCCGTATCATCGGCAGTATGGTCAGGGTGTTCGGTGTCGTCGGCACAGTGGCAGTTGGGCACGTGCTTGACCGCGATACTCACCCGACCCCCTTCACGGGTAAACTTGATGGCATTATTGACCAGATTGGCGATGATTTGTTTGAGCCGTATCGGATCGCCTTGTACATAAGGCGATAGCGATTCAGTATAGTGATAATCTAACATCAGCCCGCGCTGACGCGCCTTTATCGCAAAGAGGCTCACCACCTCGTTGCATAACGTGGAGAGGTTGAGCGGAATGGAGTCAATAGTCATTTTGCCAGATTCAACTTTTGATAAGTCCAAAATCCCATTGATAATCGCCATCAAATGCTCATTGGATACCTTGATATTGTCCACGTATTCTTGTTGCTCGTCACTAAGCTCCGTCTCGCTTAGCATCTCCACCATACCGATGATGCCATTCATCGGTGTCCGTATCTCGTGGCTCATATTGGCCAAAAAATCCGATTTCATCTCATTGGCATGCTTGGCATCGCGCTGCTTGTCTTGTAGCTGTAACGCATCTGCTGCGATCATGGCAAATTGCGCCAGTACTTTGGCTTGCGACTCATCAAAGTCGTAGTGCGGTTTGGTATCCATCAGGCACAAAGAGCCCAAGCGAAAGCTTTTATGATCCTCGTGTAAGATAATGGGCGCCCCTGCATAAAACCGTAAATGCGGTGACTCGGTAATCAAAGGGTTTTGGCTAAAGCGGCTGTCCTTTGATAAGTCTGCTACCACAAATACGTCATTGGAGAGCACCGTATAATTACAGATTGCCACTTCACGTGAGGTTCGGCATACTTCACCTAAGCCATGAGCAGACTTGAGGTATTGCGTCTCCTCGTCCATAAAAGTGATGGTGACAATCGGCATACCAAAAAAAGACTTGGCCAGCTCTACCAAACGCTTAAATGCAGGCTCATCATTGTCATTGAGCACTTGATACTTTCTTAGCTTGTTGATACGCGCAGCGTCATCGACTGCGACCGGATAGCTGAGCGTTGGCAAGTTGGTTGTAGACAAGATGGACTCCATTTAATAATCTCAGACGATTGGCATTACGCGGTCTGCTTTATCAATAATTGTAACGCTTCGCTCACCATGACCATGGCCACCACTGAGGTGACGACGACGGCTGAGCCATAACCACCACAATGCAAGCCACCTGTTTGACAGCTTTTATCTACTCGCGGCGGCTCTGTAGAGTAGACACATTTGATACCAAACTTATCTTTTAGCTCGCGGTTGATGCCTTTTTCGTGTCGGAGCTTGTTACGCAGTTTGGCCAGTAGCGGGTCTTGATAGCTCTCACGCAAGTCACTCACTCGAATTTGGCTTGGGTCTATCTTACCACCAGCGCCCCCAGCACAGACCAGTTTCAATTTATTAAAACGGCAGTGCAACGCGATGGCCAGCTTAGCATTCATATCGTCCACACAGTCGAGCACCACAATCGGCTTGCCCTGCTGGGCGGCTGTTTTGGCCGTATCGCGATTGGGCAATAACGCTGCAACATTCTCTACTGTCAAAAAATCATCGACCAAGTTTATGGTGATTTTTGGGTTGATTTCATGCAAGCGTGTGGCCATCGCTGCAATTTTACTTTGACCAAAGGTACTGTCTAGTGCCGGCAGTTGACGGTTGACATTGGAGGCGACCAACACGTCCAAATCTATCAAGGTAATGGTGCCGACCGCAGTGCGAGCCAGCGCCTCTGCCGCCCAAGAGCCGACACCGCCCACCCCGATGACATAGACGTGAGCGGCGGCAAAGGTGTCTGCCGCTGCTGCGCCATAAAGCGTCTTGGTACCCTGAAAGCGGCGCTCATACTGCCCATCTTCGGCCGCTTGCACCGCCAAAGGTGCGCTGCTCATCGCTTCATTTATTTGCTCAAAACTTTTTGTATCACTTATCACAGATTCAACGCTCTTTTAGATTAAAATGACTTGTCTACATGATGCTTGATTTTCTACCCCATTATACGGGATAAGGCCAATGCGTTTGTAAAGCATCATTGCTGTTTTGCCATAACTGTTTGGCAAGCTCCTCGATGGGTATCTCAAGCAGCTCACTGAGACTCGCCAGCACCCATGGCAAGTTGGCCGGTACGTTCCTATTGTGAGCGCATCCTGCAGTAGACGTCGCGCCCCACTCATCATCTGGAGATTGGCCTAATGCCGATGCGCTGTCACCTGCTGTCTGACACATGATGGGCGTCATATCAGGGCAATCCGTCTCTAACACCAAACAGCTGATGCCATGCTCTTTTACCGCCGCACTAATCGCACGGCGCAGTTTTTTGGCATTGGGATTGGTGACTTGCCCTGTCACTCCCAGCTTAAAACCGAGTTTGACAAAAGCCTTGGCTTCTTGCTCGCCGCCGCTAAAGCTATGAGCGATACCACCGAGCTGCTGCGCGTCGTAGTCGTGCGCTTTTAAAATAGCCAGTGCCTCTGCATGCGCCTTACGGATATGCAACATCACAGGCAACTGATGCGCCACTGCCATGTCCAGCTGTGCGCAAAAAAACTGCTGCTGCTTGGCAAACACGGCAGGGACTTTCATGGCATCTGTAAACGTATCTAGTCCAATCTCACCGATGGCAATAGGACGCTGCTGCTCCAGCATCTGAGCCATATCCGCTAAGTGCTGGTCAGTATGCTGCTCAATATAAAAAGGATGCAAACCTAACGCAATATGCGTGACAGGCATCGGCGGGTGGTCGCAATTATCCCAGTCTTTATCTTGAGCTGCATCAGTCGCCGTGAGTGCGTGCTTGGTCTCATACATACGCTCGAAATGACGCGCCAAATACCCCACCAGTACCAAATGACGCACCCCTCGCTCATAGGCTTGTTGCGCAAGTGCTATGCGGTCATGGTCAAATACAGGCGCATCAAAGTGCGTGTGCGTATCGATGAGCGGGTAGATAGTAGATATCCTCTCATGGTCATGGCTCAGGGTTGATGAATCGCTAGCGGTCATAATTCGTCACTCCACGGCACGCATTGGGTCTCTGGCAGCTATCTTTATCTTGGTTTTTTGTATCGCCGCTTGATTCGGGCATGTCATAAGTGGTCTGCGCAGCCCTCATGGCAGCTCGTGTCAGACTGTCGGCTACTACGCCGAGGGATAAGTAACAAAGCCGCCGCGGTTAGCCCCAATGCCAGCCATTTTTTTGTTGTCTGTTTATGGTCTTTGTACTTATTGTCTCTATGCTTGTTGTCTTTATGCTTGGTCATTTTGATGCTCTGACATGATAGCTGCTCTTGATACTTGCTTAGTTTTTTGGTAATTGATACCAAAAATTACTTATTACCCATTATTATACGGCGATATCAAGTGTGCTATGTGTATCTGTGTTATGAATGCGCAAGCTAATGTACGATGTTATGTGCGTGATTACATCATGATCCGGCCTCGTAAGCGCGTTCGCTTTATGCCGGATTGATGATAGTGAATTAAAAAATTGGTGAATTAAAAACCAGCTACCATCTGCCATCAGCGCTTTAACGGATAGGTGGTGATACCGCTACTTGGGCTGTCTACTTTTGTAAAGCCTTGCGGCGCAGCAGTTGGGGTTTGATCGCGCTTGGGTACGAGAGGGTTGAGCGGCATCAGTTCATAGTCGGCGCTGACATCGCCATTCCAGCCTTCTGTACCACTCAGGGGCAACTGTTTGATTGTGCCGTTTTTATCAATGACCAGCTGTAGCACGCGCATCTGATTGTATTTACGCTCAGTGACACTCGCGACCGCACCGCCATCACGTAAGATGGTGGGCTGCAAAAATATGATTAGATTGCTTTTTTGGGTGCTGTCGTTGTCTGAGCGAAACAACCGACCAATCACAGGGACATTGCCCAGCCCTGGGACTTTTTGTTGGCGGGTGGTAGTGTTGTCACGCATCAGGCCACCTAAAGCGATAGTCTGCTGATCGTCTGCCAAAATCGTGGTATTAATCAGGCTTTTATTGGTAATCAGTCCGCTCGCGTTGCCAGTACTGCCAGGCACCACCGATGAAACCTCTTGTGAGACCTCAAGGCGTACCGTGCCATTGTCACCGATATGCGGAATGACATTGAGGTTGATACCGATGTCCTGACGATCAATGGTCTGAAAAGGATTGGTCGAGGAGTTACCACTGGTCGTATAAGAACCTGTGACAAAGGGTACGTTTTGCCCGACCAAGATACTGGCTTTTTCGTTGTCCAACGTCAAGATAGAAGGCATCGACAGCAGATTGGCACTGGTCGTCGAGTCAAGCGCTTGTAAGATTGCGCCATAAAACTGAGTGTTGCCTTGGCTGTCTTTGCTGCTATCACCGATACCGACCAACGCGCCTGCTATCGAGCCGGCAGCGGCACTGATACTCGACCCACCTGCTAAAGCGGCGGCGGCAAGTGATGTGGCACTAGCGCCTACGTTATTGAAGTTGACCACACCGTAGCCGCTATTGGCATTGCCCAGCGCCCACTGTACGCCAAGCTGGGTAGCATCATCGCCTGAGACTTCGACGATCGCTGCCTGAATCAACACTTGCGCGCGGCGACTGTCTAGCTGGTTGACGGCATCTTCGATCTCAAACATCAGCTCAGGGGCGGCGTTGACGATAACGGCGTTTTGGGTTTCATCAGCGATGATACTAAAGGGTCGACCATTTGCACTGGCGCTGCCAGTACCAGCGCCTGCAGAAGACAACGCCGATGCAGCCGTACTATTCGTACTGGTATCGTTGGCAGCACTGCTCAGTCCTGCCCCGGCACTACTGGCGTCGTTTAGGGAGGCAGATTCTAAAGTAGAGGTCGCCCCTGCACTATTGATCGACTGATTGGCCAGCAGTCCGCGTAGCATCTCTGCAATATGACTGGCACTGGCATACTTTAGACGAAAGACCCGTAAGCCGCTAAGACGCCTGCTAGGCGTGGTATCTAGTTGATTTACCATCTCTTGTACTTTGGCGATCATCTCAGGGCTACCCTTGACCAATAGCCTATCGCTGGCACTATCAGCAATCACCTTCAGCTGATTACTACCGCCTTGTGCTTGCCCGCTGCCTGCACTAGAGACCAATGCACTGATCAGCTCCATCATACGCTCAGAATCGACATGGCGTAACGGTATCACGCGCAAGCTATCATTGACATTGCTGTCCAAATCGCGGATGAGCGCCGTCAGCTGATTGAGGCTATCGGCGCGATCAGACAACACCAGCGCATTGACACCAGGTACCGCAGCAGCATGGGCAGACTGCGGCATCAGGGGCCGAATGACGCCCAATACTTCTGCAGCCTGAGTATTGGTCAGATAAATCACGCGTGTGGCCAAAGACTCACCGACACTATCTCCGCGCAAATCGACGGCGACGCCAGATTGCTTGGCGACATTATCAGGCACCAGCTTGACCGTCGTACCAGAATCAATCGCGGCAATGCCATTGACCTGCATCACACTCAAAAACAGCTGGTAAATCTCATCACGTGATAAGGCTTTGTTTGAAATCACCGTTACATTGCCATTGATACGCGGGTCGAGGACGAAATTTTGATTGGTGATGGTCGCCACTTCATTGATAAACGCCTTGATATCAGCGTCTTGTAAGTTGACCTTCCAGCTCTCAGCACTCGCAATCCCTGTACTGGCAGCCCATAGCGGTATCGCCAGACATAAAGGACGACACATACGCATCAGACGCTGCATAATACGCTGCAAAGGTGTGACTGAAAATTTGTGAGAACTGACCATATTGATAATTACCTGCAGTGATATTGCTAAATATGTACTGGCTTTAGGTCAAAACCTACCTAGCCAGCATTTAAAACCACTATGTGAGCGTGAAGACTCAAACACAACGATACAACTGAGCGAACGCCTAATCCATCTGGTGATGGGCTTACTATAAATGCGATAAATCCAAAGTCGCAACCTTGCCGCAACCTGTTAGATGGCATCAAAACTGCTGACGAATGGTGATCACTTGCTCGCCGCGCTGCACTTGTATCTGCGCCTCGCCAGTTTGCTGGACTTGCTGCAATATGCCCGCGTCTTGGGCAGGATTGTTGCCCACACTTTGCCCATTGACCGTGATGACCTTGTCCCCTGGCTCAAGACCCAAGCGATTACGCAGTTGCGCTGGCATCGCCGCCGTCACTTGATAGCTCTCTCCTGATGCCATTACCCCCATTCTACTCAGATAGCTGGCGGGGTTATCTTGCAGCTCGTTGATCGCCTCGGCGATGGCTGATTGCGGACTACTGGCACGAGCGTCGCTGCCTGTCATGGCCGCCTCATTATTTATATCAGCTGGCAGCGGCGCGGTGGGCAACATCGTATGATCTGGCAAACGCTGGTTGCTCACAGCGCCTGCTATGTTATCGCTTTGATCCAGCGCCATCGCCTCAACCATTCTAATCACAGTTTGCTTGTCAAAGGCATCAGCGATGACGACAGCATTCCAATCGACGGCCACCAATGCATAGTCGCTACCTGTCAACGTATCACCGATACGATAGTTTTTTACCTCACCATTGACATCGAGTAATGCCGATGACTGGCTCTCTGGCATAGCGAGCAGCACCCCTTTTAACTCGACATTTGGGGGCGGCTGTGCAGGCGCTGCACTCGGCTCAGGATCAGCGAAGATCGCAAACAAACCTGCGTTGTCATTGCCTGAAGCCGTGCTGCTTTGTAATGGCGCTAAGGGCAAGGCTGGTGCGAGCGGTGCCGCCAGCAAGAGCCAAAACAACCGCGCCGCTGTCCAGCACAGCCATACCATGGCCAAAAACAGCAACCAACCCGAAAAACGATTTAGGATATTGAGGACAGGCTTGAGATTTGCGCTCATATTCAGCATTTACTGCGCCCCCAAACCAGCCAATAACGGCTGACGCACACTGACGACTGGTGTATCTTGCGGCGCTTGTCCTTTATAGTCGGGCATGTTTTCTAGCAGACGTTGGGTCAAACTGACATCTAGCATATTATCGCCATCGATATATAAGTCACCCAAGCGCTTATCTTGTTGGTTTAGTAGATTGATATGCAAAAGGTTTTTGTTGTTTTTTTGCTCAGCGCTCAGCTCAGCACGCAGCGCAGGCATAGTGATATAAAATACCTTCCCGCCACTTGGATAGCCAACCTCGCCACCCACCCACGTAAGCTGACCATCTGCTTGGCTAAAGCCTGCCGCCTTGGCGCTGGTCGCTGACTCATCGGCGGTGGTACCGCTAGCTGTCTGGCGTTTGAGCGAGACATTATTGACCTGAATTGGTGTATTGGGCAGTTGCCAATCGATGATACCGGCAAGGGTGGACGGGGCAATTTTGCCACTCATATTATCTACCTGCCACGAGTGCCAGCCTATTTTTACTTGCCCATGCAGGCGGGTTTGCTCTGATTGGATCTCAACCTTGGCACCGAGCTTACCGAGCAGCAACTGCCAAGGCTGCCATGACCAGTCGGCTGTCCCCGTAAGCGAGCTTGCTGCCACAGGCATCTGCCAAATAGCAGACCCTTGCCAGAGATTGCCCGATACGTGCTGCACATAAGGCGTATCTGGCGCATACTTGTTGAGCACCCATGCGGCAGGCATTTGCAGTACCGCAAATAGCGCAAAGAGCACCAGCCCAACGAGCCACCACAGCTTACGGGGACGCTTATGAGACGACGCAGATACTTGGGGCACAGTGTGATAACTCTTATATAAGACAAAAACGTCATTATCATAACAAACAATGGCATACAGATGACAGAAAAAAAGCCAGTATCTTTTTACCAAAAGACTGGCAAAAAAGATACTGGCTTTTATCTGATGCTTGGCTCAGCAACCAGACGCTGGCTGTGCTAATTAAACAGCAAAGTCTTCAAGTTTGCGACCTGCGGCCAACGCCTCTACCAACCAGGTAGGCTTGCGGCCACGGCCCGTCCACGTCTCTTCGCTGTTGTCGGTATTGCGGTATTTAATACTGCGTTTTTTCTCCAGCGTCTCACCGGCTTTTAAAATCTCTTCGATAGTGGTATTGCTGTCTTCTGCAATTTTTTCGAACTGCATATAAGCGTCATATAAACGCTGATGCTGTTTTTTAGCGATAAGTTGCTGAGCGTTTTCGGTAATGGCACGTAGCTCATCAACGCCTAAACTATCTAAATCAATAGCACTATTTTTAGTCATAATAAATCCAACTCTATAATAAAATAACAATCTCAATGATCTCATGAATCATTAAGGACGTAACTGACTCAGTATCTGAGTTAGCACTTAATCATATGATAACGGCGTTAAGATTATAAACCCATTCAATGTCATCTGATTTAAAATAGCTCGATATCGCCATACTCAAACCAAGAAAGGTTTTGGGTCATAAAACTTATCCGTAAAAGTAATATAAACAAAAACATCGCTTATCACAACAGTAGTTTTTTATACGTTTTTGTATAGGCTCAGCAGACAGTAAACTTAAGTAAATTTTTAATTCGCTATTACTCCCAATTATTTCTTAATCTTATAAACAATCGCATTTAATAACGAACAAACTTTTTTTATTAAAATAAAAAACTTCAATAATAAAAACAGATATAAAAAAGGGTCTATTGATATAGACCCCTTCTGATTTAATCGACATTATTAGATTACGTATTCCTAGAACGGAATATCATCATCGACTGGACCATCAGGCATCGCTGTTGGCTTAGGCTGAGAGGCATTTTGCGCTGGCTGATTGAATGGGTTTTGCTGAGGGTTGCTTTGGTTGTTATAAGCATTTTGATTGTTATAACCCCCTTGATTACTGCCTTGCGCCATGCCTTGAGCTGCCACGCCGCCCGCTTGGTTGTAGCCGCCTTGCTGACCAAAGCTGTTTTGGCCGCCTTGATTACCATAGCTCCCGCCTTGGCTTTGACCGCCACCGCTGGCGCCATCGAGCATCTGCATTTGCTCAGCGCGAATCTCGGTGATATAGCGATCTTGACCATTTTGGTCTTGGTATTTACGCGTGCGCAAACTGCCCTCGATATAGACCTTACTGCCTTTACGAAGATACTGCGCTGCAATCTCGCCTAGACGATTAAAGAGTGAGATACGATGCCATTCAGTTGCTTCTCTTTTTTCGCCGCTTTGCTTGTCTGTCCACTGCTCTGATGTCGCAACCGAGATATTGGTCACGCTACCACCGTTGTTAAACTGACGCGCCTCAGGGTCTGCTCCAAGGTTACCGATGATGATAACTTTATTAACTCCGCGCATGGTACCGTCCTTTTATTTATGAATAATTTAGTGAATCGTATCTATTATGATTCAATGAAGCCAATGTGCCCCATCATCGTTAATGCTATCGACAATACGATTTTACAGTAATTTGATTTTACTTTAACCAATTTTTATTTAAATATCTAGTGGGCTTTGTGCCAGATGCGACAGTGCTTGTCGCGAGTCGTCGGTGAGCTGGGTTTTGTCCAGCTTAAGATAGGCTACCTGCTCTTTTGCCATCACCACCAGCTCATCTACGCCATCTACCGCCAGCATTTGTCGCGACCAGTCTTGGATATTGATGTTTTTAGGAATGGTAATGGTGGTACTTGATAGATACGGCGGCTGGGCGATCGGAAATATCAGTAATAGCGCCGCGCCCATAATCAGCGCCAGTACGCCCCATGCCAGCAAATTTGGCTGCGTCAAGAGTAAGCCGCCCAGCGCCCCGCCGACAAATGCACCAAAAAACTGACTGGATGAGTTTAGTCCCATTGCTGTGGCTTTATTGGCGACTGGTGCACGCTTGGATATCCAAGACGGTATCGTCGCCTCAAGCAAGTTAAAGCCCATAAAGTATAAGAGCAAACCCAAAACAATCCCAACGCCCACATGGCTACCCAGCGCCAGTAACGCCAGTGCCGCGGTCATCAGGCCAATCGCACCCAAAAACACCTGACGCATTTTGCGCTTTTTTTCTGCGATAATAATAAAGGGTATCGCCACCGCAAAACCAATAAACAACAGTGGCAAATACACCAAGCCCTGCTGACGAACCGACAAACCCAGCACTTCAGAGAGCTGATGCGGCAAAAGAACAAATATCGCCGTCATAGTCAGGTGTAGCGCAAAAATACTGATATGCAGACGGTTTAAATCGCCGATTTTTAGCACACTGGCCAACTGCTGACCGATAGATTTGTTGTCCAAGTTATGTTTGAGCACTCGTAGCGGCGTCGGCACCACAAACAGTAGCATCATTGCCAATACTGCAAAACCCGATGTCAGCCAAAACAAGCCTGACATACCAAGCGACCCCACCAATAAAGGACCAAAGGCAAAGGCCAACATAATAGAGGTGGCAATGGTCAAGCCCATCGTCGCCATCGCTTTGGTACGCATCTCCTCGCGCGTGACATCGGCGAGTAGCGCCATCAATACCGCCGACACCGCACCGCTTCCTGCCAGCGCCCGACCGATGATGACCTCATAAATATCGGTGGCGTTGGCTGCAATCATACCGCCCAAAGCAAACAATATCAGACCCAAAAAGATAATCGGCTTACGCGGAAACTTGTCAGCAGCAAGGCTCATCGGTATCTGAAAAATCGCCTGACCCAGCCCATAAACCCCAACCGCCAAACCAATCAAAAACGGCGTAGCATGCGCATAATTGTCGCCATACACCGAAAACACAGGCACAATCATAAACAGGCCAATCATACGCAGGGCAAAGATGCCGCCGACCCCGAGGATTGCCCGTTTTTCTACGCTATTCATACTTGCCTCACAGGTTTATCATTGCTGATATAGTCGATTCACTCTAAAAATGACGACCAGTAGGTCTATACTTATTTTAAAATAGATTAGCCATATATCAATATCACAGTCGATCTATCAGGGCATTCGCCTACAAATCAAGCCCTCTAAATTAAGGCCCCTAGTATAAGACATTCGCCGTTTGGTTGCCGAGACTTTTGTTTTTTGTTACCAAGTACGTCTCTAGCGGCTTTTTGCCTTGAATAATGCACGCATCATGACAATAAAGTACAACGTTATCAATAAGGTTGCGGATTCGCTTGAGCCATTAAGTACTGACTAAGACAAGCGTACTGGTCAAAACCATAACAAAGGATACCTGTTACGTAACACAGATTTGCTTTAGATTGGCTAAGCCTAACAAAACTTGTGAGATAAAAACGGCCTAGATGGTTTAGCGGCCTTAAACGGTTTCGTTAAAGATTACTCAGCTTATAAAAAACGCGCGCGAAAAAGCACCCACTAAAAAATAGCGTAAAAATCGCAGCGAGGCCTGACAAAGACACTATAAAAACCGAAGCAATAAAAAAAGCGTATCATCTATAAAAGCATCGCTTATAAATCGCTTGTAAATAGTTATCGTAAAAACATAGCTTACAAAAACGCTGTTTATAAAAACCAGCTATCTTTTGCGTCACTATTTTGACCCTCATACACTTTAAAAATAATATAGCGCGACTGGGATGCTGTTTTACATGGCTGGTTTAAATGTAGGTTGCGCTCACTACTTCTTATACATCAGTATTTTTATCCATCACTTTAGCAAATAGGAAACCTATCACCGATGGCAAATGACCACATTGCAATACGCGGCGCCCGCACGCACAACCTAAAAAACATCGATCTGGACATCCCGCGCGATAAGTTCGTGGTAATCACAGGTTTATCTGGCTCTGGTAAATCGTCCTTGGCGTTTGACACCTTGTATGCTGAAGGGCAACGCCGCTATGTCGAGAGCCTGTCTGCCTATGCGCGTCAGTTTCTCTCACAAATGGAAAAACCAGAAGTCGATAGCATCGAGGGACTCTCCCCTGCAATTGCGATCGAACAAAAATCCACCAACCACAACCCGCGCTCGACGGTCGGTACCATCACCGAGATCTATGACTATCTGCGCCTACTCTATGCCCGTATCGGCACGCCTTATTGCCCTGAGCATGGTGAACCCATGGTGGCGCAGTCTGTCACTGAGATGGTCGATCAGATCATGGCGCTGCCGACAGATACCAAGCTTATGATCCTGGCTCCTGTGATTCGTGAGCGCAAAGGCGAACATACGGTCTTACTTGAGCAATTGATTGGGCAAGGCTTCGTCCGTGTGCGTGTCGATGGCGACGTCTATGATACCGACGAGCTACCCACGCTCGATAAAAAGAAAAAACACACCATCGAAGTCGTCGTCGATCGTTTTAAAGTCCGTGACGATTTGGGTAACCGCGTCGCCGAAAGTTTGGAGACTGCCCTACGCTTAGGCCAAGGTCTGGTCACACTACACTTTATGGATGGCAACCCAAACGCAGACAGTGCTGACGACCAAGTGATGTCAGCCAAGCACTCCTGCCCTGTCTGTGACCGAGCCGTGCCTGAGCTTGAGCCGCGGATGTTTAGTTTTAACAACCCGTACGGCGCTTGCCCAAGCTGTGACGGTCTGGGTAAACGGCAATATTTTGCTGCCGAAAAGCTCATCACTCATCATGAAAAATCGCTCAACCAAGGCGCAATCAATGGTTGGGACAAGCGTCATGCCTATTATTTTGGCCTGCTCTCTACCGTCTGCAAGCACTTTGACATCGATATGGATGCGCCGTGGCAAGCACTGCCAAAAGCGCAACAAGACATCATCATGCACGGCTCTGGTAAAGAAAAACTGAGCTTTAACTTCACCGATGAGCGCGGGCGCAAGACCAATAAGACGGTACCATTTGAAGGCGTATTACCCTACCTTGAACGCCGTTATGCCAAAACGCAAAGTAACCTTGTGCGTGATGAGCTAGCAAAATATCTGGCTGACACCACTTGTAACGTCTGCGATGGCGCGCGCCTCAATGAAATCTCGCGCAACGTGCGTGTCGATGAGCAGACCATCGCCGATATCGTCAAGCTATCTATCGGTGATGCCGCTGACTATTATAAAACCTTAAAAATTGGCGGCCATAAAGGCGAAGTGGCGGAAAAAATCTTTAAAGAAATCAATGAGCGCTTAAACTTCCTCGTCAGTGTCGGGCTAGATTATTTGACCCTTGCTCGCTCTGCTGAGACGCTATCGGGCGGGGAGGCACAGCGTATCCGTCTTGCCAGCCAAATCGGTGCCGGTCTCATGGGCGTTATGTATGTGCTCGATGAGCCGTCCATTGGTCTGCATCAACGCGATAACGACCGCTTGCTGAAAACTTTAACGCGCCTGCGTGACTTGGGTAATACGGTACTGGTCGTTGAGCATGACGAAGATGCGATTCGTCAAGCGGATCACGTCATCGATATCGGTATCGGCGCAGGCGTGCATGGCGGTCATATCATCGCCCAAGGTACGATCGATGAGATCATGGCGACCCCAGACTCGCTGACCGGACAATATATGTCTGGCGAGAAAAAAATCGAGATTCCCAAAGTACGGCATAAAGCCAAGACCATGGAAGTTGAGACCAAAGGTAAAGCCAAACCAAAGCAGGTGCCAATGACAATCGAGCTAAAAGGCGCGTCAGGTAACAACTTAAAAGGCGTCGATCTGAGCTTACCAGTCGGTGTGATGACCTGTGTCACTGGTGTATCCGGCTCGGGCAAATCAACCTTGATCAACCGCACCTTGATGCCGATCGCAGCGACTCAGTTAAACAATGCGTCTACCCTTATCGCGGATAAGCATGACAGCATCAGCGGGCTTGAGCATTTGGACAAAATGGTCGATATCGATCAAAGCCCAATCGGTCGTACCCCGCGCTCAAATCCTGCCACTTATACTGGCGTGTTTACCCCTGTGCGTGAAATGTTTGCTCAAACGCCTGAGGCGCGCGCCCGTGGTTATAAACCCGGCCGCTTTAGCTTCAACGTCAAAGGCGGACGCTGTGAGATGTGTCAGGGCGATGGCCTGATTAAAGTTGAGATGCACTTCTTACCAGATATGTATGTGCCGTGTGATAGCTGCCACGGCAAACGCTATAACCGCGAGACGCTAGAGATTTACTATAAAGGCAAAACCATCGCCGATGTGCTAGAGATGACGGTGGAGGATGCCACTGAGTTTTTCTCAGCCATTCCTGCGATTCATCGTCGTCTGCAAGCGCTGATGGATGTGGGGCTAAGCTACATTCGCCTAGGTCAATCCGCGCCTACCCTATCAGGCGGTGAAGCGCAGCGAGTCAAACTGGCGCGTGAGCTGGCCAAGCGTGACACGGGACAAACGCTCTATATTTTGGATGAGCCGACCACTGGCCTGCATTTCCATGATATCGACAAGCTGCTTAATATCCTGCATGCGCTACGTGATAAAGGTAACACCATCGTGGTCATCGAGCATAACTTGGATGTCATCAAAACTGCCGATTGGGTGATTGATCTTGGCCCTGAAGGCGGTAAAGGCGGCGGCATGATCATCGCTGAAGGTACGCCTGAGAAAGTGGCAGAAGTCAAAGGCTCATACACTGGTGAGTTTTTAAAGCCGATGCTTACGCAGGCGGTGTCTGAGGCGGGTTAAGTTTTACTTTTAGTTGTTATTTAACGGCTGCTCTTTTGAGCTGCCCCATAAGTTGGATACAACTAACTTATGGGGACAGTTCAGTTTGACTTACCCTTTTTGATGTTATGTACTGATTTATTTATGTTTAATCGTCCGAGTCACTACCCCAGTCGTGGTGCCACTCATGGTATTGGTCGGCGCTTTTACAGCGGCTTGATAAATCGGCATCACGTCAGGTAGCAGTGCTTGAATTTTGGCGATACGCTGCCCTGAGTTTGGATGCGTAGACATCAACGTGACTAAGGTGTTGCTGCGACCATTTGCCGCTTCCATTTTTTTCCATACTGCAATGGCAGCTTCTGGATTGTAGCCTGCTTGCGCCATCAAACGTAAGCCACCTGCATCGGCTTGTGATTCTTGACTACGAGAAAACGGCTTATCAATTCCAAAGTCACTAATCAAACCCAGCGCCTCATTACTCAGCCCTGTTTCCGCCTGTATCGCAGCACCCCCTAACTGAAGTGCTAGGCTTGTCAGAATTTTTTGCCCAGCATCCTTTTTGCTGTGCTCAGCTAACGCATGGGTCATTTCGTGTCCCATGATTGCCGCGATCTCTGCATCTGTCAACTGTAGCTTCTCTACAATACCGGTATAAAATGCCATTTTACCACCAGGCATTGCCCAAGCGTTTAATTCAGGCGAGCGTATCACAGTGACCTGCCAATCAAAGGGCACCCCTGTTGTGTTAGCGCGTATAGCATAGGGCTTCATACGATGAAAAACCCGATTTACTCGCGCGGCGGTGGCAGAGGTATTGTCTACCGCGCCTTGACTATGAGCGCTAGAAACCACTTGCGAATAGCTTTTTGCCGCATCGATATTCATGGTAGCAGTATCATATCCTGCAATATCAGCAACCGTGGTGCAGCCTGCTAAAGTAGTAACCGTAGTCAGCAATAGTGCATTTTTTATTTTTTGAAACGTTGTCATCAGACGTCCTATTTGAGAGCCATAACCATTACAATGTAACCAATATGTAACTAATGTGTCTAAATTGCACAAAGAGATTATCATGGTAAAAAACAAAAGTCTATCAATTTAACAGTCTATTGTTTGGTTATATTAAGATTGTACGCTCATCCTAACCGCTAAGTTAGGTTTTTCTTCATTGCGGCAAAATGGATAACGGACTTAATCTAAACAAACTCCCGCTCCACATTCATCACCCGCGCATCTACCGTGCGCTCTATCTTCTCCTCAATTTGACTACATTGCGACTCGACCTCACGTTTGGATAATCCAACGATCACAAACGTCCACTCGCTGGCGTCATGCCGATCACGCTCACCGCTCTCACAGACGGCGACGCTTGGCGTATTGCCAAAGCGCGCATGCAAGCCGCCCATACGTTGACGTTTTTCTTTAAGTGAACGACAGCCAGCTAGCGCAAAAGTCAGGGTTAAGATAGCGATATGCATTTTATTCTCCTTGCGGCAAGGGTTTACGCCTTATAATAGTAGCAAATCAATAGCGCAAGTTATGCTATCGTTACCTTACTGTATCGATACGTCATCACTACTTCTCATCCCTTATAACCCTCATAAGAGCGACAGTAGCCAACATGCCCAGCTTACCCATGACTTCTATCAGCTACGTACAGCAGCAGCGCATCACTCGGCTATGCGTGCGCTGCGGATTACTTCTTATGCAGTATGGCGCAGAGTCTGCGGTGGTGGTGGATTTATCCAAACGCTTGGGGCTGGCCTTAGGCATGAACAGCGTCGAATGTTCGCTGAACTTTAACGCCATTACCTTGACCACCATCTGTGATGAGCGCTGTATCACCACCACCCGAGACACCATTAACCAAAGCATCAATGTCAATTTACTCGTACAAATCCAGCAAATCATCAATAAAACCGAAGCCAATACCAATAGCGGCAAGCTAGGTAGCAATACGCTAAAGTCTGAGCTGACGAACCGCACCATCCTTGCCTTTGATGAGCTAGATAAAGCGGTGTACCCAACATGGTTGGTGGGCATATTTGTAGGGGCGTCTTGCGCCGCATTTGCCTATTTAAACGGCGGCAGCTGGGCAATTACTGGGGTGACCTTTATCGCCGGCATGGTGGCGATGTTTACTCGTATTTATTTGTCCAAGCATCATTTCAACCCCTTTATCACCGTCATTGCCACCGCTTTTATCGCTTCCTTAATCGGAGCGACGACTTATTATTTTGATATTGGCAATAATGCCGATATTGCGGTGGCCTCTAGTGTACTGCTACTGGTGCCCAGCTTTCCTTTGATCAACTCCTTATCCGATATCTTAAAGGGCTATGTCAATATCGGCGTTGGGCGGGCGGTGTTTACTTATATGCTGACCTTGTCCGCGTGCGTGGGCATCGTCATGGCGCTGGTGTTACTGCAAATACAGCATTGGGGGTTTTGATATGTGGCTCATTGAGACTGTCGCGCTATCATGCATCATCACTCTTGGTTGGACGCTGATGTTTACCGTGCCCAAACGCTATATTTTGCCGTGTTTGCTGATGACGGCGTTTGGCTTTGGACTAAAAACCGCCCTTGTCTATCAGCATGTCCATCTGGCGGTGGCCAGCTTTTTTGGGGCGATGCTTGCCAGCTTTTTGGGCGTATATTTTTCTAAAAAATACACCCTACCGCCCAAAGCGCTGATCTCCCCTAGTGTCATCTGTATGATGCCCGGTATCGCCGCTTATAAGGCAATGGTGAGTATGGTACAGATAGGTTATTTTGGTTTTTCGGACGAGTTATTTAGCCAAATGATGGTGTATTTGTTTGAGGCCTTGTTTGTAACCTCAGGGTTGGTGTTGGGTCTGTCCATTCCTGGGCTGTTATTTTATAGACGTCGCGCCATTGTTTAGGTATCGTTTATAGTATGTTGGGTCTTTGCCCATTCTCTTAATAGCGGCTGTTTATGTTGTACCATACCCACCGTGGTCGGTTGCACCCTGCCGCGACAATACTCAAGACAGCACTTATCAATCATACATACAAGGATAAAACATGAGCAAACATTATGATTATATCGCCATTGGCGGCGGTAGCGGCGGTATTGCTTCAATCAACCGCGCGGCCAGCTACGGCAAAAAATGCGCCATTATCGAAGCGGAACAATTAGGCGGTACGTGCGTCAACTGGGGCTGCGTGCCCAAAAAAGTGATGTGGTACGGCGCGCAAGTGGCCGAAGCGATTGAGAAGTATGCACCAGATTATGGCTTTGATGTGGAATTAAAAAACTTTGACTTTCAAAAGCTGGTACAAAGCCGCCAGCAGTATATCCAAAATATCCACCGCGCTTATGACAATAATTTGGCCAAAAACGGCGTGGAAGTAATCAAAGGCTTTGCTAAGTTTGTCGATACCAATACGGTCGAAGTCAATGGCGAGCATATCACTGCCGATCATATCCTGATTGCGACGGGCGGTCATCCGATTAAGCCTGATATCAAAGGCGCAGAGCACGGCATCGATTCTGATGGTTTTTTTAAATTGACTCATTTGCCCAAACGCGTCGCTATCGCGGGCGCAGGTTATATCGCAGTCGAAATCGCGGGCGTGCTCAACAGTCTCGGCGCTGAGGTACATCTCTATGTCCGCCAGCATTCGCCGCTGCGCTCGTTTGATCACACTATCGTCGAGGCGCTGCTGATAGAGATGGAGCAAGACGGTATTCATCTGCATACCAACACCACACTCACCGAAGTCAATAAAAACGAAGATGGCTGTTTAGAGCTGTTCACCAAAGATGGCACGCTTGATACGGTCGATTGCTTGATTTGGGCAATTGGGCGCGCGCCTTCAACCGACAACATCAACCTACAGGTAACGGGCGTAGAAACCACCGAGTTTGGCAAAATCAAAGTCGATAAATTCCAAAATACCAATATCGATGGTATTTACGCGGTCGGTGATATTATCGAAAATAGTATTGATCTGACACCAGTCGCTATCGCCGCTGGTAGGCGTCTGTCTGAGCGCTTGTTTAACGACAAGACCGATGAGCATTTAACATACGAGCTGGTACCGACGGTGATTTTTACTCACCCTGCGATTGGGACGGTTGGCTTATCTGAGATCGATGCGGTGGCGCAGTATGGTAAAGACAATATCAAATGCTACACCTCGACCTTTACCTCAATGTATAGCGCGGTGACGCAGCATCGCCAAAAGTGCGTGATGAAGCTGGTGTGCTTAGGTGAGGAAGAAAAAATCATCGGCTTACATGGCATCGGTTACGGTGTCGATGAGATGCTGCAAGGCTTTGCAGTGGCGATCAAGATGGGTGCGACTAAGGCTGACTTTGACAATACCGTCGCCATCCATCCGACAGGTGCAGAAGAGTTTGTGACGATGCGTTAGTAGATACTGCTAGGTGCTGCTGTGCTGATTTTAGCACAGCAGCTTCATTGACAACACAATGTCAAAATTTAGCATCTACGATAATTTTAATATGAAGGCTGATGTTACTTAATCAGACGAATATTAAAGGGTACTCGAAAGTCTTGACCAGAGGAACACTTGATGGCGCCCATCACACAAAACACCAGATGCGAAAAGCCAAACAGCACCAGTGCTAGCATTGGAATCATCGCTAAAGGCGCAAATATAAAGGTCAAAATAAAACCAAGTATCATCGCCACAACCCATAACACAACATAGACGACTAAAAAGGTGATGGACCAGTTTAGCGCTTCTTTGGCTTGCGTTTGGACATAAGCGTCTTCTTTTTTCATCAGCATGATGACAAGTGGCGGGATAAAACCGAAGAACAAACACCCCAACCAGTTTAGTAGGGCCATATTCGTAGAGTCTTGTTTTAGCTCAGCACCAGACGCTTGGATAATCGTCCCAGCGTCAGTTGTTTGAGCGCCACTTTGATTTGCGCCTAGATCTTTATTGATATTTGTCTGCTGTTGTTGGGTACTGTTGGGCATCGCTAATGACTTCCTATTTGGGTCAAATGAATCGCACGTAACATTGTAGCTGTGTCGCTGTCGTTTTAGTTACCTAGTGCCCATTCATCGTTGACTTTATATACTAAAGAATTGGTGCTGTTGGTTTGGCTATTACCGCCGATACTGTGTGTGATGCTGGCTGTGCATCGGTAAGTGTCTTTTCCATCAGCCGCGTCGCAATTTACATCACTCACATTCTCAAGGGTTGGCATCATGCCAGCCATCATACTACCTACCGCTTTTGCCATCTCATCATCCCCAGCTTGTGACATGGCCCCTTCCATCATACTATTGGCTTGTTGATACTGATCTTCTATCAGTCCTTCAACCGTACTAGCAGAAGGCGCATCCGAACATGCCGCGAGTAACGGGATAGATATGGCTAGCACCAATAATGTCTTAAAATGTACCATGTCATTCTCATTGTATCTAATATGTTTCTCGATTATACAGACACCTTACTAAAAACCAAACATAATTTCTAGATATTTGCCGATAAATATAAAAAATAGCCTTTGTATTTAGGTTCAAGAAAATGTTTAACGCATCACAGATACAGACAGCACAATCCTGATGCTGCTATGATGCGTTTAATAATGACCGTTGCGAGATGACTGTGTGGCAGATGTACCTTTTTATATTACCCGTGGGCTTAGGCATCATGACCTTGGCAGGGAGTTTGCTATTTTTATTCGCTTTTCTTATGTCTGATGATAATGCCACGCGCGTACCAGCTTTTACTTGGTTTAAGCGCTTGATTATCGTGGCATTTATCTTGTTGAGTGTCGGCCTGTTTATGACCTTTGGGCATTTTTGGGGTTAGGGTTTACGCACTCACCACTTTTTCTAATTCCAATAACTCTAAATCCTGACGTTTTGGTTCGCCATTATTGCCGTCATCTGGGAATGGCATTTTATTACCATTTAATTGATATCCTCGGCGCTGATAGTAGGCTAATAGCTCAGGACGATGGCTCAAGATAGACATCGTCAGACGACTGGGTCGATCGTTATCTGCTAGGTGCCGCGTAGCAAACGTCTCTGCCGCTTGTAATATCTCATTGCCAACGCCGCACCCTTGCAGCTCTGGATGCACGGCAAACATACCGATATAAGCACAAGTGGCTACATTGTCATCTGTTTTTATGTCCACTGCGATGCAGCCTAGCAGCTCACCTGTTTCTGCGTCATCACGTGCGCCTGTCGTGGTTTTTGGATAAACAAACAGGTAGTGTTTTGGATGATCGATGACGCTTGCCAACTCGTCTGCCGTGGTACGAATACCGCCCACCAGATCCGCTTCATTCGTCCAGCCTGCGCTCTCTCGGTAGCAGCGGTTTAGTAGCTGCTCAA
The DNA here is from genome assembly GCF_032842965.1 of Psychrobacter sp. CAM01. Taxonomy (NCBI): domain Bacteria; kingdom Pseudomonadati; phylum Pseudomonadota; class Gammaproteobacteria; order Moraxellales; family Moraxellaceae; genus Psychrobacter; species Psychrobacter sp. CAM01. The sequence continues at coordinate 264,987 of NZ_JAWJBL010000008.1, read as the reverse complement.
GCGCGGCGATATCGGCGCGGCGGGCTTGCCGCAAAAAAACAGCATCCTTACTTATAATCTCTTTATTCATACTCTGTGATATCCTTTTACTATTACGATATAAAAAGCTGACTTGAATAATCAAGCCAGCTTTTTATAGTAAACCTTATCCGCCTCTAAATGCTAGCGCGACAGTAGTTGTGCTTGCTCAATCATGTCAAATCCGGCACTGAGCTGCGCGCGCGTTGGCGCATGACCACGGCGTAATAGCTCAGAAAACGCGATCAGCGCTTTGTCTCGTCCAAGCGAGCTTGCAGCACTGGCGCGGGTGTCTTCCGCCTCATCATCAAAGTAGTATTCGATGTAGTCTAGACTATCTGGCGAGCCAAACAACATGCCATTATCAGGGGTTGCGGCATGTCCGCTGTAGCGTAGGCTTTTGCCATACTGTCCAGTCCAAAAAAACGGAATACGCTCCTCTAGCGAGTTTATATTGTCTTCATTTAAAATAGCAGCAGCCGTTACCATGCCATGCTGTAAGGCCATGCGCCAATGCTCAATACGCATGCGCCCCATCTGATTGGTGGCTTTGGCAATATCGCCCAGTACATAGACGCCGTCGCGTAGCTGTAGGTGCTTATCGACTTGCACGCCATCGGGGTCATTTACTTCATTTAATATCTCGGTACGTGGTGCCACGCCCGTACCCAAAATCACCACATCTGCGGCCAGCGTACTGCCGTCTGACAGTGTGACACCGCTGACGTGACTGCCATCTCCATTGATGCTCTCAACACCAGTACCAAATACAAAGCGCACCCCATTTTCTTCATGCAGTTTGATGAGCGCATTACTCACCGCCTCAGAGACGATATTGCTCATGACGCGGCGACTGCGCCCGACGATAGTGACGGAGGCGGCATTACCCGCCTGCATCAGCGCTGATGCTGCCTCCATGCCGATAAATCCTGTACCGACGATCAGCACGTGCTTGTCTGTTGTTGCAGTTTTGATCGCTTTAGCATCGTCCATACTACGTAGCGTATAGACGCCCGCTAGCTCAGCACCTTGAAATGGCGGTATCTTCGGCTCAGCGCCTGTTGCCACCACCAAAAAATCCGCAGTCTGCTGCTCGTGGTTACCATCGCCGCCTTCAATGACAATCGTACGCCCATTGGGCAGTACTGCGCTGACGGTTTGGTTTAGGCGCAGCTCAATGTTGTTGTTACTGGCCCACTCGCGGCCACCTAGTATCAGATACTTCTCATCCATCTTGTCTGCCAAAAACATTTTGGACAATAAAGGACGGTTGTAAGGGGCGTAACTGTCCTTACTAATTAAGGTAATTTTGCCGCCATAACCCGTATGACGTAGCTGATTGGCGGTCATAAATCCTGCACCACCACCGCCTACGATGATGGTATGCGTGTCGGTCAGCTTGTCATTTTCGGTACGGCTATCTATCTTGGCCGCGGTATCCACCACCAACCGCTCGCCCTCATCGATCAGCTCATATTGAGTCAGGCCGCGCATCGCGACAGGCTCTAATAGCGTACCGTCGCGGCTGTCAAAACTACCATGATGCCATGGACAGATCACTCTATCGCCGCAGCGCAACCCCTCACCTAAATCGGCACCGGCATGGGGACATTTGCCATCAAATGCACTAAACTCATCACGGTCACGCGTGACTAAAATGATGCTATCGTCCTCTTGTTTATAAGACTTCATGCCACCATCTGGGATGTCGGACTTATTGATGGTCACTAGATTTTTGGCGGCGATTTTGTCAGCGGCTTGATTATTGTTTGTTTGGCTCATAGGTCATCCTTAACAGTTATCATTGATAGGCTGGCATCCGTATTGGCTTAGGCGGGCTTGGGCAGGATTGTATTAGCTCAAACCAAAAGTCCATTTATAGACATTTAGACACTACATTCAAAAATACGTATTATCTGATAGTAGCAAGACCCCTTGGCTGACGCTGTTTATTTGTATGCTTGCCTCGTTGCAAAACGTAACTTTTTTGCTGTCATTTTCATGACCTATATTCTCATTACTTACTTTTGTCTCGCGTACGCCTCCTTACCCTTATCAAAACAAAAGACACCTTTATGACTTCCCAAGATCAAGATAATCAGAACAATACAAAGACACATCAGCCATCCACTCATGAGCGGGCTATGAGCGACGCGCTGACAAGCACTGATATACCGACCAGCACTGATATAAAAGCGGCAACAGACACCGAGCGGCTGCCGCAGCCTATGCCGCAACCTTTAAGGCAGGCAACTTATAAAACCCAAAACAATGACTTCATTGTCAATGAAATATTGCCGCTTGACTTCACAGGCGAGGGTGAGCACTTGTGGCTACATATCGAAAAATCAGGGATAAATACGGCCTATCTGGCCAAGCTACTATCAGAATGGGCAGAGATTCCGTTGCGTGATGTCGGTTATTCGGGGCTCAAAGACCGTCATGCGCTGACGACGCAGTGGTTTAGCTTAAGAATCCCCAAAAAACAACTGCCCGACTCGGATTTTGCCCCAGTAGACATCAGCGACAACGAGTCCGTCACCATCATCGCCCAGCATTGGCACCACAAAAAGCTCAATCGCGGTACTCACCGTGCCAATCAATTTACCATTACCCTACGAGAGATCGAATTTGCCAGTAATATCTCAGCTATTGACGCCAAGCAAGCGACCGAACAGCATCTGGCTACTATCAGCAAAACAGGCGTGCCCAATTACTTTGGCCCCCAGCGTTTTGGTTATGAAGGCAACAACATCGCAGAAGCCCTACGGCTATTTGCTCGTCCCATACCGGCGAGCAAACCAAAAACCAAAAATAGTAAACGCAAACGCGCGCCACGTGAGCAAAACGCCATGGAGCTGTCTGCGGCTCGTAGTCTGATATTTAATGAGATATTGGCAGCCAGAGTCCGCGTAGGCAACTGGGATAATGGGCTGGCAGGTGAGGTATTTAACTTAGACGGCTCAGGCTCGATATTTGGCAGTGAGGCAATAGACGATGCCTTACGCGCACGGATGATGAGTGGTGATATTCATCCGACTGGCGTGCTGTGGGGCGTGGGTAACGATAAGGTCAGCGGCATGGCAGCGCAGCTTGAGAGCGACATTGTGAAAAACAACGCCTTATTGACACAGCTGGCTAAGGGCTTAGAGCAGCGCGATGTCAAAGCCCAGCGCCGAGCACTGCGTTTGCCAATTGAAGCGCTAAGCTGGGAGTGGTTAGATGCGTCCGAGAGCAATGAGCAAGCGCTGATACTAAGCTTTACCTTGACGACTGGCAGCTTTGCCACCAGTGTATTGGCCAGCATCGTCCAGCATTTACAGTTGGGCTCAGCTTAGATACCACACAGCATCACATGGCGGCTATTTTCGCTGACGAACATGTGATTGGCACTGACCACTTGGTCGCGGCCACGGTCTTTTGCTTCATAGAGCGCCTTGTCCGCTGTACAGATTAAACGCTGGCAAATATCAGGTGGCAAAAGGGTCTGATACTCTGGCGATAAGGCGGATCTGTGGTGGCGGGGTTTGCCTGCGGGCGCTGGTTGCAGCGCCGCCTCTAACTGTAGCTGCTCTGTACGGGCTTGTTTCATACACACGCTTTGTTCGTGAGTGAACGTGTATAGCCCCAAGCTTGCGGTGACGCTAAACGCCTCATTATCATCGACCTTGATGATGTGCTTGCTGATGTCTTTGCGGAGCTGTTCGGCGATGAGCATTGCCCCATCGTGACTCGTGGCTGGCAGGACAATCAAAAACTCTTCGCCGCCATAGCGGCTCACGATGGCCGAATCGGTCAATGCCTGCGTCAGCGTCTGCGCCACTTCAAACAACACCTGATCGCCGACCTCATGGCCATAGGTGTCATTGATGTCTTTAAACCAATCCAAATCTAGCAAGATAACGCTAAAGTCCTGCCCATCTTGTAGCTCTTTTAGCGCTTGCTTCATCTGCGTCAAACCGTATCGACGATTTTTGAGCTGGGTTAGCTCGTCTTGATTGGCATGCTTTAATATCTCATTTTTGCTGTCATCTAATATCAACAACAACGTACGAAACATATAAACGATAAAGATTGCTTTGGGTAAGGCCAGTAGCACGTGGGTTGCGCGCCAAAAAAACGTCGAAGAGCGCTGTAGCTCACTGATACTCGACCAGTCTAACGTCACCCCTTTAAACACCGAGGTGGCAAGCGTGTTTTCAATCGCCATCAGCTCGTTGTACGTCAGGTAGTTTTGGCTGTCTAAAAATGGATAAACAAACGTCAGTTGGCGCAAGTTGGGCAGATGAATACCGAAGTAAGGCGCCAAGATAGCCAATAAAATCAGAGCAATCTGTAGCAAAAACACGCGCCACGCATAGCGGCGTTTGATCAGCATCATCCCAAGCATCGCACCGCCTACCAGCGAGACACCCGCAAACAAACTGCTATAACCGACCATGACGATCACAGTGGCGATATAAAAAGTATAAGGCACCACCAACAGCAGCTGCCATTTGTTTAAGTTTTTGTTTTTTATGGCAGTCGTTTGCCGTTTAAGATGCGACAGATGGCGTGCGATACCCCAAAAAAACACACCCATCACCGTGATGCCAAACCACAGCGGATACAACAGATGGATATAAACATAAGCGCCTAAGGCATCTTGATACCACCAGACAAACGCACACCAAAGCCAGTGTAAAAACACCTCCATCAAGATAAATACTGCCAATAAAGCAGTCCTATCAGCAGCTTGCCATTCAAAGATTGCTCGTGAAAGTCGCTTGTAGCCTAAATGAGGAACCGATACAGACATAGTTTGGCTACCGCAAAAAATATAAATACACCAGACATAACATGAGTGAAAGCAACCAACGACTACAACTGCTATATAAGAATAAGCGTCTATTAAAGATAAGCTCAGATAACTGCATGGGTAAGAGATAAACATTCTACCCATCGTACAAACGCTGGCCACCACTTAAGTGTGGCAAGATTTTTCTGAGGTTTCAATCTGTTTTGGCTATTTATTAGACAAACGCTCACCTCAAAATGTAACCAAATAAGCGGCAGCAGCGCGCTTCTAGACAAATGTATATGAGCCGTTAGCCAAGCGTGGTAAACGACTGCCAGACGCCTTGTTGGTCAGGTGTCAATACAGGAACGTCGCCCAAGCGCCGCCACGGCATATTGCTACCATGAAAGTCACTACCAACCGAGGCCACCAAATTGTTGGCAGCGATACTACGATCGACCATGCGGCGGGTGCTGATAGGCTCACTAGTGGCAGGCAGCTCACAACCATCACCGCCCAGCCCAGCAAACTCTTCGATCAGCTTACGCACCCGCGTGGCTGATAGATGATAACGCGTCGGATGCGCCAATACAGCCTTGCCGCCACACGCATGTATTAGCTCGATACCCTCAGCCATGCTCAGCGCATCGATTGCCACATAGGCAGGTTTATTATCTGCCAAGTATTTATCAAAGGCCTTTTGTACCGTTTTGACATCGCCGCGTTCAAACAATACCTGACCGATATGGGCGCGCCCGACCCCTTGCGGGTTGCCACCGGCTTTACCCAGTACAGCTTGCCACAGCTCCTCATAATCGAGACTTAATAACTCACTAAGCTTCTCAGTGATTTTCTGACCGCGACTGGCGCGGCTGTCTTGTAATTGCTGCAAAGTTACGTGCATTTTATCTCGGTCAGTAAAATCCAGCCCCAGCACATGGATGATTTTTCTGGTTGATTTGTTTTTGCCATAGCCGCCGCTCAGCGTATGCTCACAGCTAATCTCAACCCCATTAATCAGCTGCATACCGCAGGCCGTCGCCGCTGCCCGCGCCTCATCAATCCCCGCCAGCGTATCATGATCGGTCAGTGCCAATACATTGACGCCAGCTGCGTGGGCACGTTGCACCACTTCAGTCGGTGCATAAGTACCATCAGAGCAGGTACTGTGACAATGTAAATCAAATTTCATAAAATAAGCCTTAGCTTTAATAGTATATAAAAGTATAAAAAGTCAGTAATAACTCGGCGCGCCCGCGCATCAGCAACAACCCTTTAGATATAGCAGTAACACGACTGATCAGCCGCACTGACTATTGGCGCGCAGGCTTGTGATATCGTATGATTATCGCGTTGTTTGCTTTTTTTTGCCGCAGTAGACGTGTAAACTACCCCATACGTTTTTGTTGGACATCCCACTTGCTATGAAAGCCTTATTAGACTTTATTCCTTTAATTGCCTTTTTTATCGCTGCTCGTTACAGTGGTATCTTGGCCGCGGCGGGTGCGCTACTGATCGCCACCATCGTCGTTTATGCCATTCACTTCATTCGGCAAAAAGGCAAATTTGATAAACAGCAATGGGTCGTTTTATTGTTGACCATTTTGTTCTGTGGTGGCACGTTATTGCTGCGTGATGATGTCTATCTACGCTGGAAGTCGCCAATCATCAACGGCATCTTTGCCTTGACGCTGATTGTCAGTGCCGCGCTCAATAAACCCTTGATGCAGCTGGCCATGAAAGATGTCTTTTCACTGACGATGAGCGGCTGGAAAAAACTGACTGTCGCGTGGGGGTTGTTTTTTGCCTTTATGGGCATCTTGCATTATATCACAGCGTTTATGATGTCAGATGAAGCCTGGATCAACTTTAAAACTTATGGCTGGATTCCAATTATGTTGGTGTTTGTCGTCGCTCAGTTTGCAGTACTAAAAAAGCATCTCAATCCAACATTGACGGATAAGTCGGCAAAGTAGCAAAGTCGCGCGCGTTATTATTTCTATAATTTTATAATAATTTGCAGCGCCAGCTAAATGCCAATCGCGACCATCATGATGCCATCTTGGCACGTTTGTATCGATACTCGCGATTTTTTATCAGCTCATGTGGTTAGGGCGTGTTGAACATTCATCCCTTTTATTTACTGTTTATTTTATGAGGAAATCTCATGTCCTTATTTGCCATCATCGGTCATGACGTAGCCGATAGCCACGCGCAGCGGCAACTCACCCGCGCTGAGCACGTCGCCCGTCTGCAGGCACTCGACCAAGAAAACCGCCTAATTATCGCAGGTCCAACACCTATCGAGCACGGTTTGGAGGCAATGTCAGGCAGTTTAATCATCGCTGACTTTGAGTCTATCGAGGCGGCGCAGGCGTGGGCAAACGACGAGCCCTACCTACGTGATGGCGTCTATAGCCATGTCGATATCAGACCTTTTATTCATACGTTGCCAAAATCTGGTAACGGCGCTGCACAAGTGATCAAACCGTGAGCCGATACCCCTCTGTACTAAATACGCTTGGCCCTACGTCTGCGCTTGCTAGAGTGTTGTTGGTCATGGCGCTGGCCGCGCAGTCTGCTTATGCAGCACCGAGCGTCACCGATACGGCTGCTACCACTGCCGCCCCTTTGGTAGAGCAAGCCGCACCACCTGCAGCGGGTACCAACGCCAGCCTTGATATCAATAACACCTTGGCCGCGCAGTTGCAGCCGTCCAGTCAAGCGCTCTCCGATGCCAATCAGCAGCTCCTTAGCCGCAATGCCCAATTACAGCGGCAAGTGAATGACTTACAAACCCAAGTCAATGTCTTGATATATGAGAGTAAGGGCCAGTTGTTTTTATATGGCGCTTTTACGGTTTTGATCAGCTTGCTTGTGGGTATTTTTATCTCGTGGCTTGTGTTTGTCCGCCGTGAGCGCTGGTAGCTTTATTTATCGTCTTTTTGCTTTGTCGAATGTGATCGTCTATGTCTAACCTCACCTCCAAAAATAACAGCGCCGCTGCGACGCTTGCGCAGCACTCTACCGATCCCAGTACCTCTGCATCCGCTATCACTCCTGCCAAAATCGACTGGCAGATGGATGATACGGGTAATAAAGTGCCGGTATCTGGTGAATTTGGTGATGTGTATTTTTCGCATGCCGACGGTCTCGCAGAGTCGCGTTATGTGTTTTTGGCACACAATCAACTCGCCGAGCGATTGACTAATCTTGCGCCAAATCAATGCTTTAGCATCGCGGAGTTGGGACTTGGCACAGGGCTAAATTTATTGGCAACGTGGCAGCTCTGGCGTGCGCTGCGTGACATGCATCCGCACTTAGCCACAGCGAAGCTGCATTTTATTACCACAGAAAAATTCCCGATACCGCTCACTGATCTCACTCAAATTTTAGCCTTATGGGCACAGCGTGCGCCTGAGCTGGCCGAGCTGATTGAGCAGTTTTTGGCCGCCTATCCGCCGCTCATCGCAGGCTGTCATCGTTTGCGTTTTTTTGATGACAACTTAACGGTCGATATATGGTTGGGCGATGCCGCTGACAGCTTGGCAAAATTGGCATCAGGGACGCACCTAACGCCAGCACCTGCTATCGATGCTTGGTATCTGGACGGATTTGCGCCGTCTTGCAACAGCACCTTATGGGCTCAAAATATCTTTGCACAGATACAGCGGCTATCGTCTCCCAGCACGACCGCGGCCACTTATAGCTGCGCCGGCATCGTCAAACGCGCGCTAAAAGACTGCGGCTTTGAGATCAAAAAAGTCAAAGGCTTTGGTCGCAAGCGTGAGATGCTCACTGCCATCATGCCAGCGCTACTAAGCGATGAGACATTTGGCGATACTGATAACCGAGCGGCTGACCACCAAGCTATAGATAATGGCCATAGTATCGTCATTGGTGCTGGTATCTCAGGGCTGATGATGGCGTGGACGCTGGCCAATCGCGGCATCCAGGTGACCTTGCTGGATAAAACGGCACCGTTGGCAGGGGCGTCAGGCAACCCGCGCGCCCTACTCGCGCCTAAAATGACCCCGATTCATCATGTCGACGAGCATTTGCATAGCATCGGTTATCTCTATAGCAGCCGTCTATATCGAACGCTCAATGACAAGGCCGCGCAGCAGCAGCTAGCACCAGTACTTGAGCCGACGGGCGCGCTCGATTTGCTGATAAAAGCCAATATCGGCACCGAGCAAATTGCAGACTATCCGGACGAGATGGCCACCACGCTACCACATGCGCAGGCAAAAAGCATCAGCGGATTACAAAAGCAGGATTTATCAGAGAATTTGTACTTACCACAATCTGGTTTAGTCAATCCGCACGCCTTAAAAGACATCATACTGTCGCACTCGCTCATTCAATTTCAGCAAATAGACGTTTACGATATTAGCGAGACGGCGCAAACCGCTACGATTAAAGGTAATGATCAGGCAAACAACACCGTCTCTCTTGATGCCGATAACGTGGTGATTTGCGCCGCATTTGAGAGTCATAAGCTAGATCGACGCATTTTTGATTGCCGTAAGATTCGCGGTCAGCTCTCTTGGTTTACGCCGACCGCCACCGAGCTTACAAGCTTACCGAAAATACCGCTTAAATATAGCGGTTACTGTGCCCCCTTTACCGCGCACGCTGGCGATAACGAGTTAAACGATGTAGCAGAAGGTGCAACGCATTTATTGTTAGGGGCGAGTTTCGTGCGTAATGACACAAGCACCGATATTCGTGATGAAGAGCATCAGATTAGCCGTGACAAGCTCGTCACTGCCATTCCTGAGATGGCAGCAGTGATTCCAACAGATACCACTCTGTGGCGGGGACGTGCAGGCATTCGCACGCAAACGCCTGATTATCATCCAATGGTTGGGCTGTTGGTAGATAGTAAGCGGCTTTGGACAATGAGTGCAATGGGCGCAAAAGGCTATGCATTAGCCCCCATATGTGCTGAGGCCTTGGCAGATATGATGCTTGGCTCGTTTGCACCGTTGTCGGCAGCGATGCTCGCACGCCTATCGCCTAATCGTACACGCTTGCAAACGCCGCTTACTTAAAGCCCAAACCTAGTTTCAGCTTTGTTATGACTGAGCTTTTCACGCTCATGGCTATCTTGTATTATGAATCTATAAAGTTGATTCCAATGACAAGAGGTATGCAATGCCCTATCACCAAGCCACGCTTACCCTACCCGCCTATGCGCGCGGCATCCATGTCATCACGCCTATCATCGAGGAAGCCATCGCTCAGCTCCTACCGTCCAGCGCCAAAGCGGGGCTGGTTCATTTGTTTTTGCAACACACGTCAGCCAGTCTCGCCATTAATGAAAATACTGACCCAGATGTAAGATTGGACACAGAGGATTGGCTCAATAAAATCGCCCCAGCCGATCAGCCAGAGTACCGTCATACCTTGGAGGGCTCTGATGATCTACCAGCGCATCTCAAAAGCATCATAATAGGTGTCAGTTTGACCATTCCTCTGATAGATGGTGTCTTGGGTTTGGGGATGTGGCAAGGGGTTTACTTATGTGAGCACAGAGACATGAAGGGTTATGGCGGACAGCGTAAGCTGGTCATTACAGTCAATACGTAATACTATATAGTGATGAGATGGCAGGTTGACCCTTGCAAATTGCCACATTGATATAGCGCGCTATTAACGGATAAACCTGACTATGAAAACCTCTTTACCAAGACGGCTCAGCTTTTTGAACGCTAACACTTACTGCCTCAGTGCACCTGCTATTTTTTTGAGTGTGTTTTTGCTGACTGCCTGTCAAGAAACGCCAGAACCCGAAGAATCTGCCGAAACACCATCTGAAACGTCAACACAGACAACGCCAGTAACGACAAACATCAATGTCAATGAAGCGGCGGATGACAGTATAGAAGAGGTACCGAACTCAGCGCAGACTGCTACTGATTCAGAGCGCGATGTGAGCTTGACCGAACTGGAACAAAACCTTGAAGAGACTAAAACGGCATCAAATAACGCTGTAACCCCTAGTCCAGAGCAGGCCATCAAAGGCGCACAAATCACCGACGTGCGTTATATAAGCGCAGCTGGCGAGTCATTATCCGTCACTTTTGAGACCTCGGCGGCGGGCGTACTCAATGCCATCGTCACTCGCCCTAATCAGCCAAAGTTGACACTCAGCGCACCAGAAGGTCAAGGTAACAACCCCACATATCGCTCAGCCGATGGTAGCATCCAATTGGTGAGTCATGCAGGTGGCGGCACCATTGATCTTATCCAAAACAATACCGTCACTAGCTTTGATGCTCTTAGTGCTGACGCAGAAGTGATCACTGAATAGAAACGGAAAACGTCCTTTATCTGATACAGTATTTAAGACCAAGAAAAGCGGCAAACGTTACTATCGTTGCCGCTTTTTTATTGATGTTTGATGACCTTTAGTGGCTTACACTGACTTAAAATTTCAGTGCAAACAGTGTTTATCCAAAACCCGTTGTCTTGCCAAATACCTCGACCAGCCAACTAATAAGCGCCCACAGCCCCCACACGAACATCGCGATGACGATAAGGCCGATGATGTCTGGGATATGCAGATATACCCAAGCCACAATAGGATTACGCCAAAAGCGACTTTGCCGCTGCTTATCTTCTAATGATTGATGTAAAAACGGCCGATCCATATGCATGGTTTCGATGATGCCATACTCATTATGTAGATGCTCATGCACGATGCCCAAGGTTTTGCGGCTGGGACGTATAAAGATATCCAGCAATGTGCCGATACCAGGGACGATACCGACCACCATATCGATCAGTGCCAGTCTCACTGCAGGCGTCATCTTATGTGCCGGCACGCCTAGCTGACGGCCTAATATAAAGGCATAGCTGGTCAACGCCAGCCCCGCCAAATCTCCTGCCAGCGGAATGGTTGACAGAGCGGCATCAGCGCCCATGCCTTGTTTGGTAAATGGCACCCGCACCAATGAGTCCATGGTGTTGGCAAATTTGGCCAGTTTACGCTCGGTGGCGATGACCTGCGCGCGCGTCAATCCATGCTCAGCCAATTTGGCTTGATAATCGACGCTTGGGCCGTTGGGTTCTACCCGTTGTCCCGCTTTTGACTTTGAGAGCTTGTTGAATTCATCCATTAAAAGTCGTCCATAGACACGCAATTGCGATAAGTGCAAAGACATAGCGCCCGACCCAGATATTGGCCAAAAACGCCTGAAAGCAAGAAATTGCACGACGCGTGGCACAAGCGCTGTTTTGCTTAGCAAACATCATCGCCACCAACGCTAGGCCAAATACTGGCGTGATGCCAAGCGACGTCGGCGCAAAGTAGTGCCACATCACCACGCCCATAATGAGCAAAAATAGCATCTGTAGTAGCGAGATGATAACGACATCATAGCGGCCAAAGAGTATCGCTGTAGATTTAACCCCAATCTTTAGATCGTCCTCACGATCCGCCATGGCATACTGGGTATCATATGCTACCGTCCAGCACATATAAGCGATAAACAACAGCCAACACCAAATATCCGGCGCGCCTTGTATCGCAACATAAGCCATCGGTATCGCCCAGCCAAACGCGGCAGCCAAAAACACTTGCGGCAAATGCGTAAAGCGCTTCATAAAGGGGTAAATAAAGGCCAATATGACTGCCCCTAACGACCAATAAAACACTGCGATAGGCAAAAAAAACAATAAGCTGGCACTGAGTAAGACAAGTATCACAAAAGCTGCGATGGCTTCTTTGGCAGACAAGCGACCATCTGCTAATGGTCGGCCTTTGGTACGAGACACATGACCGTCGACCTTCCGATCGGCAAAGTCATTAATCGCACAGCCTGCCGCCCGCATAAAAATCGCGCCCAGTGCAAATAATACAAATACTTTTAGGCTGGGCAAACCTGCCGTTGCCCCTTGCTGCTGCGCCTCACCCATCGCCGCCAGCATCACGCCCCACAGCGTCGGCCAGAGTAGCAGCTCTATACCGACTGGTTTATCAAAACGTGTTAACTGCAGGTAGGCATGTAGTTTGTCTGAAAAAGTCATGGTTTTTTAATTATCATCAATAAAAAGTTAGGTAACCAGCTTATGTGCTCGGATAAGTTTACTGGATCTGCTGCCATAATTTATTGGCCTCGATCAGTGATAGCTCAGGATATTTTTTTGCGTAGCGCTTTGATAGCCGCGACGTCACCTTTAGCAGCATGCTGACGTAGGTAAGCCAAATAAGCTTGCGTGCCTGTTTGCTCACGCAATCGTGCTTTTAGTTGCAGTATCTGTGTGCGTAGCGCGATGTTATATAACAGTAGGCCCGCGCCCATGATCCATATGATTAACGCTGACATTCCTGCTCCTAAATTCATTAACTCCAAACACTCAAGCGGATTAACTGAATCCATTCATCATAATAATAAACATCTATCACACGAAGTAACCATCAAAGCGCAATGCTTCGTTATGCCAACTCTCACTAGGCTGTTGATTAGCAAGTGACGGCGCAAGCTGCGGACGCTTTACCACCACGCGGCCTTGTTTATCACTATCTCCAACGATAGCTTGCGCATGTTGTAGCATTTGGCGCTCTTCCTCCAGTGTCGGCGGGCTTGCCAACTGGTGCAAGGCTTGCATATGCTTGCCGACTTTAGCGCCTTTGCCGGTCTTGCTGTCTTGGTAGCTGTCTTCTGGAAACATCGGATCTAGATAGACCACATCGACGGCTTTAGTCTCATTTGTTATATCAGCTGGTAAGGTGGCAAAGTAGCTGAGCGCATCGGTGTTGATGATTTTTAGACGGCTCATCAGTTTTTGCCAATTGGGCTGTGCACTCATGCGCTGCTGCTCTACCAACAATAGCAATGCCATCAACGGCTGCTGCTCGAGCATGGTGACTTGTGCACCGGTGCTGGCCAATATCAAGCTGTCATGACCAAAGCCTGCGGTGGCATCAATCACACGACTATCTACTGTGACCTTCGCTGCTTGCAGCAATAGCTCAGATTTGCGCCCAGCGCTTACCACGCGGCGCTGCAATTTATCCCATTCTGGCGCCACGCTTAGGCCATCGCTTAGCCACGATAGCTTGTCTTTTTGATCCAATACTAAAACAGGTACGCTGGAGGTTTGGCTTAACTGCTGGCGGCGTTTTTGAGTGAGCTTATCGTGCAATCGCTCAGCATTTAAGACAATGGGCAACTGGTGCTGTACTATCAAGGCTTGCAAGCCCTCAATCTGTGCTTGCTGGCTATCGCTGATATAAAACAGTTGACAGTAACTTTGCACATTAGGAGGGTTAGCTGCTGGTCGCGACGCGTTCATGACTATTTCTCTCTATTTATTGCTTGTATAACCACAAATCATCGCCCACATTTAGCCTGCCATTTGATAGCCAAATAACCAAGACGCCAACAGTACGATGACTCCTGTGATAATCCGTAGCCATGCAAAAATCGTAAAATCACGGCGACTGACCCAAGCGACCAGCCAGCGAATACAAAGCAGGGCGACGATAAATGACACCACTGTGCCTACGCCCAATACCAGCCAGTCTTCGCGATGGGTCAATACATCACCGTGTTTGAGCAAGTCTAATAATGCAGCACCCACGATGACAGGAATCCCCAAAAAGAATGAAAACTCAGCCGAAGCCTTGCGCGAGACGCCAAGCCAAAGCGCACCGATGATGGTCGCCCCTGAGCGAGAGGTGCCCGGAATAAGTGCCAGACATTGAAACAACCCTATCATCAGCGCTGTCTTTAGACTGACGTCTTCGGCCTCACGCGCAACGATTGTTTTTGGGCGTTTTTCGACATAAAAAATCAGCACACCACCGATGATGAGCATGATGGCGACTGTGATCGGATTAAACAGATAAGTCTTAATCTCATCGGCAAAGGTAAAGCCCACCAGCATCACCGGAATGGTAGCGACAATCAGACTCAGCCCCAGCTGCCGTGGGTTGCTCATGCCAGCGGCATTGCCAGTCAGCAGGCCCATAAACGCTTGCCAGAGCCGCCCCCAGTAGTCGTAAATGACTGCCAAAATAGCACCAAGCTGCACCACCACCACAAACAAATCAACTTTGTCTTTGCTCCAAAAACCCATGACATCGGCTGATAAAATCATATAGCCGGTACTAGAGATGGGCAAAAACTCAGTGATACCTTCAACGATACCCATGATGACAGCTTGAATTAATAAAATGATATCCACGGTGGTATTCCTAAACCCAGATTGACAGGTGACTGAGTATAATGTTTGCGGTGTTGTTATCGTCTATACGGCTAGCCGCAGTTAGGCCTTGCCTTGCTCTTTGAGGGTTTTCCATGCTTGGTTGCGTAGATACTTTGGTAGCGCATGTGCCGCATCGGTACCGCCAGTATGCATAAATTGGGCGATACCAATCTGCCCTATCACCACGGCGTCCGGCCAGACATCATCATGACACACCTGATCGTCTTGTGGTTTGAGTAATACCGAGCCATTACCAGCGATAGGTAAATTCAGCGCCGTCTGACTGTCATAATCGAGCAGCTGCTCTGTGCTGTCGTCATCCGCCGTCGACACTGGCTGCATAATGGCGGCTGTCTCTTCGGTCTGTTTTATCTTATAGTGACCAAAATATACTTGCTGCATCCGCGCATCAAGGGCGCTATAAACCTCTGTCACGCCATACTGCTGATACGCGCACTGGGCAATGGCCTGCAGGCTTGAGACGCCGACGCAAGGCAAATCATGCGCCACAGACAACGCTTGCACCACGGCGGTATTGATACGTATGCCGCTAAACGCGCCGGGGCCACGGTTAAATATCAATACTTGTATATCCGCAAGTTTTAGATTGGCCTCCAACAAGGCGGCATCAATCATCGGCAAGATTTGCTGGGTTTGCTGACGTTTGCCGCTCTGCGTATGAGCGGACAATACCTGTCCACTGGCATCTAAAACGGCGATCGAACACTGATCAAACACGGTATCCATTGCTAAAAACATCACAACCTCGATTTTGTCGCTCGGCACAAAACTTATGCCCTAATAAATCAGCGCCTATCATAGCATTTAGGATAGGCAAGTTTTATGAATTTCTACGTTTTTCATACTTTCTTTATCAGTACCAACTCACGCTTGGCAAATATAAAAGACCCCAAAGCCGTCACAGCTTTAGGGCCTCTTTGATGGTCGTTATACTTGCCGTATTTATAATACTGACGACCATGACCGCCAATCAAGGCTTAAAAGCGCGTTTTGAACTTTTTGGGCGCTTGGTTTTGTAGTTCTTGCATCTGCTTTTGCATCTCTTCGGTGCTCGGCATGTTGTTTGGATCCAGCCCCATTTGCTTTGCCATCTGTGCTGGGTTCACGTCTTTAGCGCCGCCTTTCTGACCACCGCCAAACAGTGGGCCGCCGCCAGATCCACCGCCGCCCATCAAGCCTTGCATCGACTTCATCATTTTACTGATGCCTTCTGGCTTTGAGATCATTTTCATCATTTTTGCCATTTGTTTGTGCTGCTTTAGCAAACGGTTGACGTCTTGAATCTCGCGCCCAGAGCCTGCGGCAATACGGCGCTTGCGGCTTGGGTTGATCTTATCTGGGTTTTTACGCTCAAACGGCGTCATAGAGTTAATCAACGCCTCCATTTCACGTACTTTTTCTTCAGGTTTGGCATCCTCGACCGCTTTTTGTATGTCTGAGCCGCCCATGCCTGGCATCTTGTCCAAAAAGCCTGCCATACCGCCCATGCTCTTCATTTGCTGGAATTGGGTCAACAGATCCTCAAGGTCAAAATCGCCGCCCTTTTGTATCTTTTTCGCCATTTTTTCGGCTTTATCACGGTCGATTTTTTGTTCGACCTCTTCGACCAGACTCAGTACGTCACCCATACCGAGGATACGCTGGGCAATACGCTCAGGATGAAAGAGCTCTAAGGCGTCCAGCTTTTCGCCGCGACCCAAGAACTTAATCGGCTTGCCTGTGATGGCACGTACAGACAACGCCGCACCGCCGCGCGCATCACCATCGGTCTTGGTGAGGATAACGCCTGTCAGCGGCAGCGCATCATTAAAGGCTTTGGCAGTGTTGGCGGCATCTTGACCCGTCATCGCATCGACGACAAACAACGTCTCAGACGGATTGACCGCAGCCGTTAGCGCCTTAATCTCATCCATCATGGTGTCGTCAATGTGCAAACGACCCGCGGTATCGATGATCAAGATATCTTGGTATTGGATTTTGGCTTCTTCGATAGCGCGGCGGGCGATATCTATCGGGTTTTCATCCGTGCTTGAGTTGACAAACTTGGCATTGACCTGACCGGCCACCTGCTCAAGCTGCTTAATCGCGGCTGGACGATAGACGTCCGCTGAGACCAGCATGACTTTTTTCTTTTGCCGCTCTTGTAAGTACTTGGCAAGCTTACCTGCCGTGGTGGTTTTACCCGCCCCTTGTAGGCCTGCTAATAGATAGACAACCGGCGGTTTGCCCGTCATCTCTAATTGCTGGTTGGCACTGCCCATCATCTCGGTCAGCTCATCATGGACGATTTTGACAAAGGCTTGGCCCGGCGCCAGCTCTTTTAGCACCTCAGCACCCAGTGCCTGCTCTTTGACACGTTTGACAAAGTCACGGGTGACAGGTAGCGCCACGTCAGCCTCTAGTAATGCCATACGCACTTCGCGCAGCGTGTCTTTGATATTGTCTTCAGTCAGTTGTCCAGATCCTACGATATTACGTAGACTCGACGATAAGCGTTCTGTTAAGGTATCAAACATAAATAACTCTCAGTTAAAATAATACAGTTAAAATAGTTGTTCGTTAAATCAGCGCTTAGTAAACCAGTTAACCGATTTATCAATAATATCAGGGTGTCTGAACATATTAAGGGATGCTCTTAGCATAAGCCCTTATGAGATGGCCACAAAAAACAGCAGATAATCCTTACTATACCATTAAGACGACACGGTACTTATGGTCGTTTTGCAGAGGTTTAAACCCTCTTGCTGCGGATAACGCGGCCACCAAGCATTTATAAAGAATAAGTAAGATGGTGCTCAATTGCCACCCATTTTATGATAAATTGGAGGATTATTCTAATCATTCCGATAATACCACTTTGGTGATACATTGAGCGGTCATGTTGCGCTCAGTATGAGATGAGGTTTTATATCTGTGCACTTTGCATTCTTACTTGCTAGCCTGACTTATATAGCGGTCAGCGTTTACATCGGTTGGGCGCTGATTGCTGATAAACCTATCTACAAAGGCCGCAGTCTCGGCTTATTGCTGATCGGGATGGCCGCGCATGCCGCACTACTTTATCCATCTGTGGTGACGTTGTATGGTCTAAATTTTAATTTGTTTAACGTCATCAGCCTGATCAGCTTATTTTTCTTGTGTTTTTACGTGCTGTTTAGCCTGTATCGCCCGATTGTCAGCCTCGGTATCTTGGCGGCGCCTACTGCATTGCTAGGCATGACCGCAGGCTATGTCGGCCGTGCCCCCTATCAGCCCATTACCGATATCAGCCTCGGGCTTGAGACCCATATTTTACTGTCACTGGCGGCCTATTGTGTGCTCTTGATGGCGGCGGTACAAGCGCTGTTTTTACGCCTACAAATTCGTGAGCTTAAGCACAAAACCATCCATCGCTTTTGGGTCAATAAACTACCCTCCCTACAAAGTATGGAAGGTTTACTATTCGATATGATTTTAGTCGGCTTTGTACTGCTGAGCGTAGCGCTAGGTATCGGGTTTATCTACGTTGAAGACCTGATGGCACAGCACATCGCCCACAAAACCGTATTCAGCGTCCTGTCTTGGTTGCTATTTGGCTTATTATTAATAGGCAATTGGCGCGGCGGCCTACGCGGCAAACGTGCTGCCAATATGACCATTTATGCGTTTATCTTATTGGCAATTGGCTTTGTTGGTAGCAAGTTTGTATTAGAGATGCTGCTATAGTTGGTATTTTCAAGCAGCAAACATAAAAAGGCCGTCAGTCATAATAGAAAATGACTGGCGGCCTTTTTACTGACTTACAGTGATTTCACCACTATTTAATTAAATACCTTAATTAAACACCACGGTTTTATTACCCGCTACAATCACGCGGTTTTGTACATGCCAGTTGACTGCACGTGCCAAGACATTGCGCTCGATATCACGGCCAATAGCGCGCAGCTCCGCCACGCCCTGACGATGGGTGACGCGGTGTACGTCTTGCTCGATGATAGGCCCTTGATCGAGCTCAGCGGTGACATAGTGCGCTGTTGCGCCGATAAGTTTGACACCTTTGTCATAAGCCTGACGATACGGGTCAGCACCGACAAACGCTGGCAAGAATGAGTGATGGATATTAATCACCTGCATCGGCCAGCGTTTGACAAAATCGGACGACAATATCTGCATATAACGCGCCAATACCAATAGGTCATTGCCTGCCATCAGCGTATGAATCTGCTCTTCGGCATCTGCTTTGTTGTCCTTCGTCACCGGCACATGATGGAAAGTGATGCCAAAGTTTTCTACCGCTTGGCGCAAGTCTGGATGATTGCTGACTACACAAGTAATATCACAATCGAGCAAGCCGCGCTGATGACGCCATAACAAGTCCAATAACGCATGATCGAACTTTGACACCAAGATACCGACCTTGGTTTTGATGGCATTGTTGTGTAGCCGCCACGTCATGTTGTGGCGCTTAGCAACCGTATGCGCAAAGCTGGCCTCAAAGTTATCCATAATTTCGCTCAAGCCTGCCAAAGCAAACTCTAAACGCATAAAGTACTGCCCGCCCTCATGCGCGGTGGAGTACTGATCCAAGGTAATGATGTTCGCGCCATAACGATGGATAAACTCGGATACCGCTTGAACGATGCCCGCTTGGTCGCGGCACTTAATGAGTAACGTCGCCGTATCGATAGCCGCTGTCGTTTGCGAAGATTTTGCTGATGTACTTGGCAATGACACAGCTGGCGAGGACACAGCTGCATTGTCGCTTGAGGTGGTGTTACTTGGTGTTGTTTTACTTAGCATAATGCGCCCAATTCAAAAAACAAAGCTATCAGCTTTACATGGTCATGCTGATAGCAGAAATCTAATAAAAGTATAGGAAACCGACTATTCTAATCGTTTTTGCAAAACTTTGCTGATTGAGTTGCTTGTATTTGGTTATTAAGATTATAAATGCAAAAACCCCCAATGCAGGGTTGGGGGTTTCGAAAATGCGAAGATAACTATAGTTACTATCTAATAGTATAAGTATAACTAGTTACATTACCACTTGGAGCAGTAGCAGTAATTTTAACCTCATCAGTTGCTTGACAATCTTTCAGCTTAAAGGTTGTAAATGTTCCTAAGTTATCACCTGGTGAACCAGTTGCCACATTGGCAGGTACCTTCCCTACACCAGAATACATTTCAGCTGAACAAGAGCCTTCTTCGCTAACGATTTCTATGTCATCAGCTGTTGGCGCAGTGTCTCTTGCCAAACCTTCAAAAACATATATGCCATTGCCATTATCTATAGCTGAATATGTTTGCTCATCAAGGATGAATTCTAAGATATTGCCAGGCTTAGCACCGCTAAACATAATATTATATCTATTAGCTTGACCAGCTGGACTCACATTAATATTAACCGGAGCCGATGTGTCAGTATTGTCAGTCGCAGAACCGCTGATAGTAGTACCAGAAGGCATAGGACTTAAGTCGTAAAACCCGCCACTATTGACGCGAAAAGTCACTAGTGTATCACTACTGAAAATAGCTTGGACTGGACGTACTGTAAAGTTATTAGCTTGATCTAAACTTCCGACAGTAAAGCGTGCATCATTACCATTAGAGAGTAAAGTAACAGCTTGATAGCGTACCACGGCATCTAAATCAGTATTACAAGTATTTGCTTTGTTTGGAGAAACAAACTCACTTATATAATTAGCTTCGTATTGACGCTTTTTCAGCTCAGACAATGATGGAAATTTTAGATTGATATATCTATCAAGGTTGTTATCACACTGATTGTTCGCCCCAGTGGTCAACGGATAAGTAAATTCACCAATATCGAATACTCCATTTTCATTATCATCACGGAAAGTATCTCCAATATTATGAACCAAAATATCAACACCTTCATCCCAAGCATTGTTTTCGTTCATATCAATATACTCTTTTTCACCTTCAGCAACCGCTAGAACGCTTACACGACCATCACCAGGGCGAGGGTTTTGCGTTGTAAAATTGACAGTACAGTTACCATCGACTGTGGCACAACTAGAGGTAACCTTACCACCTTCGGCAGTAAAGTTAATGACAGTACCATCAGGCACTTTATTGCCATTACGATCTACCATTCTTGCATTTATTTGAGTGCTATCGCCATCATAAGACCAATCTAAAACGTTCTTCTCCCATGATAAACTAAGGCCCGTCTGAGTGACTCGTGAGCTGGCTACTGTTATATTTTTTGACAAAGCATTTATTAATGGATCGTCTACTAAAGAAACCTCAATCTCTACTGGGCCAGGCGTTGTACCAGGAAATATAGGCACAATAATCTGACCATTAGCATCAGTGGTTGCTACATAAGACTGCTGGTTTCTATTCGGCCCAAAAGTAAGCCCAAAAGGTGACTTCTCTAAAGAAACTCTAACTTGTTCATTTGCAAGGGTAGTAGATCCGGAATATACTGTAAACTCCGCTTGTCCTGTAGAAGATGAACCACTACCTCGAATACCTAGACTTAGGTCATTAGAGGTATAAATAATTGAAGTAGCTTCAGCAGAGGCTACAGTAATAGTCGTTGATTTAGTTTGATTACCTGTACGTGCAGATACCCTCACTAAACCACTACATAGCGTGGTATCCAAATTGATGGCTTTAAAAACTGCTTTAACCATTCCTTCGCTATCAGAAGTAACTTGCTCTGGTATTTGACCGCAGCCACTATTGAAGTTTACTAAAACGCCACTCAGTGCATCACCTGCTTCATTAGTAACCTTCAAACTGATGGGCGTTTGGCCTCCTGATGCCAAACTATTGGACCCGACCGTTATTTCTGATAAAGTCACATTTGTTGCCTGAACGGAGAAGGTCGTATCGGTTGTGGCCGTTTGCTGATTATAGGTTGCATTCGCTGATATAGTATATGCACCTAAAACCTCTGCGTTATCAGGCTTTAAAAATATTTGTGCTATGCCTTCCGCATCTGTCAAAACTGCGCCTGATGTCGTTTGAGAAAGGCTTATCCCTTCTGCATCAATATCAAAAACAACTTTTGCATTTATAATAGGGTTTTTAGCGTCATCAACAACCTTTATTTGATAGTAAGCTCCCTCTAAGTTAACTGAATTTATAACATTACCATCAGCATTATAGAGTGCGCTTTCAACAATATTGATTTCTTCGACATTTTGCTCGCCACCGTCAGAACCTCCTCCATTACCAGGCTGCTCAGGACCCAAGTCAGGCGCTGGTGCAACCACATCTGTACCATCACCGCCGCCACAGCCAGCCAATGTAAGTGCTAAAGTTAGCGCTGTCAGTTGAAACAACTTAGAAGAAAGTGGACGTGAACTATGAGACATATTTGGAACTCCGCATCGGCAGTAATTTATTCGCGCAAATAAGCAAAATATCATTGTCTAGAATCATGACAGACTGATAATGATACATAGAATTACAGTAAGGTTGGTTGTATTAACAGATTGTATTAAATATATAACAGCAACTTTACTGACTTTTGTTATAACTTACAACTAAAAAATGAATCTTTACTATTAAATAATCAACAACATAGACGGCTCATTTCAGGGTATAATAGCTACCCTTTAAACCGACGATAATCACAAAAATATTTGAGTATTCATCTGTTTTATGGTATAAATGTTGGCTTTAAAATTTTCTGAATTGGTGGGTCTGTTATTTGCCTTTAGTAACAGTCATATCAGCTCAACCTTCATATAGTTTTGTTTGGTGCAAAGCTGCCGCTTGCTGTGTCCATGCCGCAAAAACGCGCAACTTGCCCAGACTGGTATGAGAATCCCTCATGCCTCATAGATTAGGAGTTCGCCATGTCTCGAGTTTGCCAAGTGACTGGAAAGCGCCCTATGGTGGGTAATAATGTTTCGCACGCAAACAACAAAACCCGTCGTCGCTTTCTACCAAACCTTCACAACCATCGTTTTTGGGTAGAGTCAGAAAACCGTTTTGTACGTCTACGTGTGTCTACCAAAGGTATGCGCATCATCGACAAAGTTGGTATTGATAAAGTGTTAGCAGATTTGCGCGCACAAGGTCAAAAAGTTTAAGCCACGCGCTTATCACCACCATCTAAAGGAAAGCTATCATGAGAGATAAAATCAAATTAGTATCGACTGCTGGTACTGGCTATTATTACACCACGACCAAAAACAAGCGCACAATGCCTGGCAAAATGGAGATCAAAAAATATGATCCTAAAGTCCGCCAGCACGTGATCTTTAAAGAAGCAAAAATCAAATAATACGGCAATGCTGATTATTTGAATATAAAAAAGGGCTTATCGATTGATAAGCCCTTTTTTTGTCTGTTTTATCTGCTACTTTTTCTACTGTCGCTCGCATGGCGCTTTGGCCGTAGTTTTTCAGCTGACTATCTGTCTATAGTACATCGGCCAGCTTAGTGCAATACACCAGCCAGCTAGCTATAGTGCGCCGGCTCTTTGTCATAGACATGGGCGTGCCACTGGCTCATTTGTTTTTGCATAATCACCTGAATGGCAGCATGAATCATATGCTGACCTATCGCCTGCGTATCACTACCGAGGATGTCTTTGAGTTTTTCAGAAAAATCAATGGTCATGAGCGGTGCTTCATTTTGCTCAGCATCACGTAGTAGCAGTCGCCCATCATCGGCCTCTACCAGCTCAAGCGTGGTTTCTCTTCCAAATCCTGCGAATTGATCGCTATTCTCGTTATCTACTTCTATCTCATTATCGATATCGATGTCGTATGGCATTCATGTGTTCCTTATTGTCCCGTGATGAAGTACTGGCAAAATACGTCGCGTCTGGCCACGTGATTACGCTAAGTAATACGGGTAAAACTGTCTTATGCATACAATGGACGCTTTGGCCCTGAAATTCAAGGGCTGTCACGTAAGTCTTCTATTCTAGAGTCCGCTTTTGTGTCAGGTATTTGCGTCAGCACATGCGCGATCAGCGCCAGTAGCGCAGTTTTGCTAAGGTAAATAAGAAAGCGACAAACATACCCAGATAATACATGAGCTTGAGCTCAAGCGATGGGTCACGGTATTTAAATGGCAGGGCAACAGTCGCTGTCGCCGTAGGAAATATCAGCAGCATCAGTAGCCAGTTTTCGATGACATTGAGCCAGCCTTGCAAGTCGGTGCCATGACGTAAGGATGACAGCCCAAGCAGCAGACAAGCCACTATCAGGATGATAAACAAACTATTGGGTAAATCTTTGGGAAAAATAAGATCAAAGATTTTATCAGAAGGTTTTGACATGCAAGCGTCCAGTCACGCCCAAACAGCGTAACGTATTTATGAATAAAAAGTAAGCAGTCACAAAAGGGTGAATTGCGCTCATACACACTAACCTGTACTCATAACAGGGTATTTGATATGCACGATACGCAAAACCCTTTAGTTTATGCAGTATAGCGAGGCACATAACAACTTAACTATAAGTCCCCATCAGCCACAGCATGGCCACGCACGCGGTCAGCCAGCCAAGCGTTAAGGCATTACGAGTTTCGATATGCATGCCTTTGACTTTGTTGAGCAGGCGCGAACCCAGCCAAAAAAACAGCGGAATACCCAGCACAAAGGCTGGGACGATGACCGCTGCATGGCGCAGCACCGTCTCTACATCTTCACCGAGCATCAGCCGAAAGCCATAGCCGGCTAAGCTGAGTACAAGCGCAAATACAGCAAGACCAATGGTAATGCCTTTAGGTACCAAGCTGCGCTGTCGTGGCGCGTGGCTATTTACAGAATCAGGCGGCACTGATGCGTGTGGCGGTTTGTTTGTGTTCATATGTCACCTTTTTACCTTTGTAGGGCGCTCACGCTCACAGTAGTCGTGAGATGTGCCCCATCTCAGCTATGCGCTCGCGTTGGCCAATGCCAGCTCTGCACGCATGGCGTCAATTGCAGCTTTATAATCCGGCTGATTAAATATCGCCGAGCCTGCGACAAACATATCAGCGCCCGCTTCAGCGATCGCACGGATATTACTGGCCTTGACGCCGCCATCCACTTCAAGCCTGATATCACGGCCACTAGTGATGATGCGCTGACGCACCTCACGCACCTTGCCCAGCGTACTGTCGATAAACGACTGACCACCAAACCCTGGATTGACACTCATCAGCAGGATTTGATCGACCTTATCCATCACGTAGTCTAAGTAGTGTAAAGGCGTTGCTGGGTTTAATACCAAACCGCACTCAGCGCCGCCATCTTTGATTAGTTGCAAAGAGCGGTCTATATGCGCGCTGGCTTCTGGATGAAAGGTAATGATGCTGGCCCCTGCGTCCAAAAACTGCTCAATCATACCATCGACAGGCGACACCATCAGATGCACATCGATAGGGGCATCGACGCCATAATCACGTAGCGCTTTACAGATCATGCTACCAAACGTTAAGTTGGGTACGTAGTGATTGTCCATGACATCAAAATGGATGACATCAGCGCCAGCCTCTAATACTTTTTCGACCTCTTCACCAAGTCTGGCAAAGTCAGCCGATAAGATAGAAGGCGCAATAAGATAAGGCTTAGAAGGACTGCTCATAAATAAACTACCTGATTGATGATTGTATAAAAATAACAAGGCTAAAAACAAAAGCTAACGCGGCTTATATTGCGTTTTGCAATAAGCGCATCCTACGCTAAAGGAGCGTTTGGCGTCATGTTTGGTAGCACAGCAGCGGACACGCCGACGCCATAGTCGAAAAGACGACGGTTTTAGCGCGTGGCGCATCAGCTTAATGACTGCTGTCTCATTTAGACCATAACCATGCTCTATCGCTGAAAATGGTGTCCTATCCTCCCACGCCATCTCTATCACGCGTGATATCTGCGCCTCATCTAGCACACTCAGACTACTACCTGTATGCTGAGGATAGGGCTACGGCTCAGTTGACGCCCGATTACCACGTTGCTTGTTTTGTAAGGCGGCAATCATATCAGCGTGCATGATGACAAGCGAGGCTGAGGTACAAGCAGCCTGCGATATAGCAGGCTTGGAAGTTATAATATCTTGATAACTTCCATTGTATTTTAACCTCAATACACATAAGCAATCTACCGTACAGCACCTATATGAAAACCCAAGCACAAAAGACAGCCCACGCACAAAAGACAACTCGGGACAAAACAAGCACGTCTCTACTAGACACTAGCCAAACTGCGCCATACGCCAATGGTGCTCGATATGATCATTAATAAAAGTTTGAATAAAGTAATAGCTATGGTCATGCCCTGCTTGATAACGTAATGTTAAGGGCTGTTTGGCTTTTTCACAAGCGTCAAGCAACTTATTGGTCTGTAGTTGGCCGTCGGCCAAAAAATTGTCCGCCGCGCCTTGATCGACCAAAATACTTGCATACTGCTGACCGACTTTTTCTATCGTTTTTGCCGCATCTGCTTGCGCCCACTGCGCTTTATCATCACCAAAATACTCTGTAAAAGCAGCTTCGCCCCATGCCGACTCGCTGGCAGCGCATACTGGCGACAGCGCTGATACGCTGACAAACTTACTTGGGAATTTAAATCCTAATAGTAGCGCTCCATGACCACCCATTGAGTGTCCTGTCACACCGATGCTATCGATAGGAAACTCTGAGCGCAGTAAGTCATATAGCTCATCTACGATATAACTTTGCATATTAAAATGCTCGGACCACGGTGCCTGTGCAGCATCGACATAGTAGCTGGCGCCCTGCCCGACAAAATAACGCTCATCATTTGGCACATCCACCGACTCACTACTTCTCGGCGAGGTATCTGGCGCGATAAATATCATCCCAAGCTCGCTGCATTTTTGTTGAAAATGCGCTTTGTGCGTGACGTTATCGGCATTACACGTCAAACCTGATAAATATAAAACAGCTGGACAGCGGCGACCTGCGAGCGCCTCATCTGGCAAGTAGATACTAAATGTCATCGCAGTCTTTGTCGCTGTCGACTGATGGCTATAATAGTGCTGCTCGCCATCAAAACAGCGATTGACACTCAGCTGCGTGAGCTGTGAGCTGGTAGAGAGGCTATGATGATAAGAGTTATTCATAAGTCAGATCCTTTTTATCTAAAATAAAATATCGGTCAAATATATGACGCTTAACGAAAAAGCACATGGGCCGTGCTGTCTTATATTGATCAGATCAACGCATCTCATCAATAGCGGCGACCGCTGGACGGGCAGCGCTTTTAGGTGTGGCATCGATGCCCGCCCCCTCTATAATGCTTGCCACTGGCGGCCGCGTTTTATCAAACAGCACTTGCTCAAAGGCTGGCAGTGCCGTCTCCATTAGACTACCGATGGCCATTTGCGGCTCGGAGGGCTCAAAGCCCATCAGGTTTTCGCGCTTACTAACGCGCCGCCTTGCGTCTTTAAAGGCCGCCGCAAAGCTGGTATTGCTACGTAAGCTCTCGGCAAAAAACGCCTGCCCAAAGTAAGTCATCTCAGCGGTGTTGGTACAACCAAACGACATCTTATCAGCGGCTGAGGCGGTAATCACCACTGTAGTCGGCGATGCCAGCTCGTCGATAAACGACCCAGAATAACAGGCAGACACCACAATCACTCGCCAGCGAATACCAGACGCATCCAGTGCCTCACGCAGCCATGCCGCGTCGAGGTTTTCCATGGCGAGCGGCGGGTTGGCCAATTGAATCAAGTCTTCGGTACCGTGTGATGAGAGCGTCATAAACAGCACATCTTCATCAGTATTCATCTGCTGGCCAATTTTTTTAAGCCCGCGTAAGATACTGGTCTTGGTCGCCACCGGCTCATCTAGCCAGCTATAAGTATTATTAATCAAAGCAAGCGAGCGACCGCTGGTGCCAAACCGCACATCAAACAGCTCACGGACTTTATTGATCTCCGAGCGAAACACATTTTGCTCAGAAAACCCCGCCACACCCATAAAGTACCAGTCGGTTTTTCCCGTGATACCCGGATCGATACTGTTTAGAGCGTTTTGGAGCAAACGCGGCTGCTTATAGAGCGCCGCTTCCTCTAGCACAGGCTCAATAGGGATTGGTTTAAATATTGGCTGATCAGCGACGTTACGCTGCCAGATAGTCAAAAGCGCCACCGCACCGAGCAGCACAAGGATACGCTCCCACCACGGAATACGCAGGCGCCGCGAAAATATCCAAAGCAGTGCCAATGTCTGCCACAAAAAAAGCAGCAAAAATAAAATAGGTAAAAACGAATAGCTCCAATCAGGTAGCCAGCCGTGACTGCCCAAAAACTGTACCAAGCTTTGTAGCAGCGCCGATAACGTATCTGCGACCAGCCATAGCACTACGGGCACAAACACCAAGGCTTGATTGCTCGCTCGCCGTGCCAAGATGATACCACTGAGTAAGATAATCATCGGCCAAATAAGATAGCTGACCAGTCCTTGCTCATTAAACACGCTGCCGTTTTCAGCTGCCAGCCACGAAAACAGCACATTACTACCCAGCGCCAACAGCGCAAAAACAGCAAACTGTATAAACGTAGGCTTGACCCAAGAAAACGCCCGCGTTGAGCCTACTAGCATCCATAAGGTTGCAATAATATTGGCCGCGAAATTGAGCGAAAAACGCTGAAGCGATACGGTTTTTAACGACGCAAGTGACAAAGACTTAGACCTCTAGCCAGTCGAGAGAAATAACGCAAATCAAGGATAGCATGCTTTGCTGTCAGCGTTTTTTAATAGACCACTTTATAGACTTTATCTAGGGCGTGTTGAACAGTCACAAATAGGCACTGTCAGTGCCATGGTTGAAGGTTCAACACGCTCTAATGTTTGTACGGTATACCGACAGCAGTTTTATCCCTAATTTACGATAAAATAGGGTTAAAAATAAAAAACCTAGCCAAATAGCTTAGCGCGCTAATCTATCGCGATTGTAACGGATTGTCGCCTAAGAGGATAAGGCTGATTTGTAAAATTCGGCTATATTTACATAAAAACATATAAAAAAAGAGGCCTTGAGTACAAGACCTCCTTTATTAGTCACTGATATCAGTCGTGTTTACTTCATCAACAGCTCGTTGACGCGTTTTAGATACGCGGCTGGGTCGTCAAGTTGACCACCGTCGGCCAATAGTGCTTGATCAAAAATCACTTGCGCCAGCTCATCAAACTGCTCGCTGGTTTCTAGTTTTTTGATCAATGGATGCTCTGGGTTGACTTCAAGCGTGGGCTTGCTCTCTGGCACCTCTTGACCCATTTGCTTGAGCATCTGAATCATCTGCGGGGAGAGCTCACCTTCGCCGACCACCAAACACGCTGGGCTGTCGACCAGACGCGTTGAGACTTTGACATCTTTGGCACGTGCGCCTAGGGTCGTTTTGAGTTTATCAACGACTGGCTTCATGGCCTCTTGCGCCTTCTCCGCTTCCGCTTTTTCTTCTTCGTCTTGCAAATCGCCCAAATCTACCGCACCTTTGGCAATGTTTTGTAGCGGCGTGTCATCAAACTGGGTCAAGAAGTTCATCGCCCACTCATCGACGCGGCTGGTCATCAAGATCACTTCGATGCCTTTTTTCTTAAACAGCTCAAGCTGCGGGCTGTTTTTGGCAGCAGCGAGGTTGTCAGCCGTGAGATAGTAGATGGCTTTTTGCCCATCTTTCATACGCGCTTTATAGTCCTCAAAGCTGGTCTCGATCTTATCATTGGTGCTGGTGGCATAGCGCAGCAACTTGGCAATACGCGCTTGGTTGCCCATGTCCTCGCCTAGGCCTTCTTTGATGACATCGCCAAACTCGCTATAGAACTGCGCAAATTTTTCTTGCTTGTCGCTGTCCTCGCTGTTGGCAAGGCTCGCCAGCAAAGTCAGTACGCGGCGCGCGTTACCATCACGGATAGATTTTACATCGCGTGACTCTTGTAACAGCTCACGGCTGACGTTCAGTGGTAAGTCAGCAGAGTCGATCACCCCTTTGACAAAGCGCAGATACATCGGTAGTAGCTGCTCTGCTTCATCCATGATAAAGACGCGTTTGACATATAGCTTTAGCCCATGCTGCTGCTCGCGTGTGTACAGATCCATTGGCGCTTTTTTAGGAATATATAACAGCTGGGTGTACTGCACGCGGCCTTCGACACGGTTGTGTGTCCATGTAAGCGGATCGTCCATGTCATAAGTGATGTTTTTATAAAAATCGACATATTCATCATCTTCGATTTCAGATGCTGAGCGTGTCCACAGCGCACTGGCTTTGTTGATGGTTTCCCACTCATCGGTCAAGACCATCTGGCCGCCGGCTGGTGCGTCGCTATTATCATTTTCGTCCGCACCTTCCTCTTTGACATCTTCTTGCCAAACTTCTTTACGCATCTGAATCGGCAAGCTGATGTGATCTGAGTATTTGTTGACCAAACGCTTGATCTTTCCGCGGTCTAGGTAGTTGTCTTCACCTTCACTGTATTCTTCTTTTAAGTGCAGCGTGATACGGGTGCCGCGAGTGTCTTTTGTGATGGTCTCAACCGTAAAGCTTCCCGTGCCATCAGATACCCAGCGAACGCCTTGATTGGCAGGCTCACCAGCTTTGCGCGACTCAACGGTGATGGTGTCGGCCACGATAAACCCTGAATAAAAGCCCACCCCAAACTGACCAATCAACTGACCGTCTTGTTTTTGTGACTCAGACAGCTTATCTAAGAAAGCTTTGGTGCCGGATTTAGCGATGGTACCTAGGTTTTCGATGGCATCGGCTTCATTCATACCGATACCATTATCGATAAAGCTGATGGTTTTGGCCTCGGTGTCGACATCGATGCGAATCTTAAGCTCGCCGTCGTCTTCATAAAGGCTGTCATCGTTGGTGGCTTCAAAGCGCAATTTATCACAAGCGTCCGAGGCATTAGAGACCAGCTCACGAACAAAAATATCGGCATTAGAATATAGCGAATGGGTCACCAAGTGCAGTAGCTGGGCGACTTCTGCTTCAAAACTGTGTTTTTTTACATCAGCGGAACTTTGATTGTCCACTTGGGTCTGCTCACTCATAAAAACTCCTATTATTCATACCAAAGATGCTGTCATCAGCAGCGGTGAATCACAAATTTTCCAATACCAACAGCATGGCATCTCTGGCCATAAAGGCTGGGCGATAAATACTGTTAGTCTGGTTAATCAGATAGGGGCACAGGCAAAAATTTCAAGCCAAAATGCCGCAAAAACCAAGATTGGCCATAAAAATCGTCCACAAAAAAACCGCCTAAGTTGACTTAAGCGGTTTTTATGATTTTTTAGCATTGAGTGGCATTGCCTCGCTTGCCACCTCTAGGCGCGCCAAGCGATGCGTCGCGGCTTATAGACAGCTTGGCAGATGACGCGCTGGATCAGCGTCACGGGCAGCCATCGCATCTTCGACGCTCAAGCCCAAAGCCTTGGCCACGCCCTCGCCATACGCAGGGTCACACCAGTGGCAGTTGCGAATATGACGATACTGGATAAAGTCTGGCACGCCTGCCATGTTTCTGGCGGTATTATCAAACAAGACCTGCTGCTGCTCAGCACTCATCAAATGAAACAACGCGCGCGGCTGGCTAAAGTAGTCACTGTCGTCTTCGCGAAAATCATAGTGCGCCGCATCGCCATCAATCTTTAAGGGTGGCTCAGCATAATCCGGCTGCTCCTGCCACTGGCTAAAGCTGTTTGGCTCATAGTGTGGGCGGCTGCCATAGTTGTCATCGACGCGGCCTTGACCATCACGGTGGTTGCTCATCACAGGACAGCGCGGCTTGTTGACAGGGATCTGCTGATGGTTGACACCGACACGGTAACGCTGAGCATCGGCGTAGTTTACCAGGCGGTTTTGGAGCATTCTGTCTGGTGAGACGCTAATACCTGGAACTAGGTTGCTAGGCGCAAACGCAGCTTGCTCGACATCGACAAAATAGTTGTCAGAGTTTTTGTTAAGCTCAAACTCACCCACTTCGATAAGCGGATAATCCCCTTTTGGCCATACTTTGGTCAAGTCAAACGGATGATAAGGGACGGTATCTGCCTCAGCTTCTGGCATGATTTGCACGTACATTTTCCACTTCGGAAAATCGCCGTTTTCGATAGCATCATACAAGTCTTTTTGATTGCTTTCGCGGTCCATACCGACGACTTCACGAGCTTCGTCATCGGTTAAGTTTTTGATGCCTTGCTGCGTACGGAAATGAAACTTCACCCAATAGCGCTCGCCCGCTTCATTCCAAAAGCTGTAAGTGTGCGAGCCAAAGCCATGCATGTGTCTGTACGAGGCTGGGATGCCGCGATCACTCATGACGATGGTGACTTGGTGAAAGGCTTCTGGTAATAAAGTCCAAAAATCCCAGTTGTTGGTCGCTGAGCGCATGTTGGTACGTGGATCGCGTTTGACCGCTTTATTTAAATCTGGGAATTTGCGTGGATCGCGCAAAAAGAATACAGGCGTGTTATTGCCGACCATGTCCCAGTTACCCTCTTCGGTATAAAACTTCAAGGCAAAGCCGCGAATGTCACGCTCTGCGTCGGCCGCGCCGCGCTCGCCTGCCACAGTACTAAAGCGCGCAAACATCTCAGTTTTTTTGCCCACTTCGCTAAAAATAGCCGCGCGGGTATATTTGCTGATGTCGTTGGTCACGGTAAAGGTACCAAACGCGCCTGAGCCTTTGGCGTGCATACGGCGCTCTGGAATCACTTCGCGGACAAAATTGCCAAGCTTTTCATTGAGCCAGATATCTTGAGCCAATAATGGGCCGCGCTTGCCTGCGGTCATGCTGTTTTGGTTGTCAGCGACTGGTGCGCCATTACCCATGGTCAATTGAGTTGGGGCGTAGGGGCATTTTTTATCACTCATGGTCATACTCCTGTAAAAACAAATGAAAGTGCCAAACTTATTCTGAATACGCTTCTAGCAGTATATCTAGAATGCTCGTCAGTTTGTTTGAAAAGCGGTGATCTTTGTTCAGATGAATTTTGTTCATAGTAATCTGCCTGTGCAGCTATCTTGCTTAGCCTTTACTTGATTACTATTACAACTGATTTAGATTGTTTTGTATAATTAATTAATCACATGCTTTCATTTTATTTTACAGAACTATAAGAGGCTTTGCGATAATCGGCATGGTTCTGGCTCTGCCCTGCTCTCGTTAACATGGCCAACATGGTTAGCATGGTCGCGAATGCAGCGTATATGCTTGCTTACCTACGCTCGCTTACCTTTTTTATGCTAGCGCGGCATCGGGCGGATGGTCAGTATTTGCTCACTACGACCAAAGGGGCCATGCACATCGTGGAGCACAGCACTGGTCAGCCCGATACCATCAGCGCCATACTGCTGTACCGCCTCGATACCGAGCCAGCGGCCTTTAGGGACACGGTGCATGTGGATTTGCAGGTCTGTATTGGGAAACATCCACTCTAGTTCTGACAGCCCTAAACCCAGTCTTGGTACCACGCCATTGGCGGTATCGACCATGCCCAACAGATGCACCATATCATCAGTGGGTACGCCCTCTACCATCTCGACCTCGTTGGTTATCCACACCATGCCGCGACCTTCTCGGCGATCTGGAGCGGCCACCAAGCGCACACTTTCAATAAAGCCGCCCGGCCAGCCTTTCATATCATCCCAAGCAGGCAGCGTTTCTGGCTTATGCTGTGCTGGTTGATCTTCTATGCCAGCGATGGCGCTAGTGTCTTGCGTCAGCAGTCGCCATGCTCTAGCAATAATAGCATCTCGACCACAGCTGCTCATTACCGCCTCGACAAGCTCGATGGTCTTGCCTGGACGAATACAGCGCGTGGTGATGGTAAACTCATCAAGCGGTATCAGCCCCAAAATATCTAAGCTAATACGAGCAATGCGCATGTTTTTTTGCGGCGCATACCCTTGTAGCTCAGCGCTCAGCACCCCAGTGGCTGGTGCCATATGTTGCTCGTGCTCGTTCCATGCGCCCTGGGCATGCTGGGTCGGCTGATAATGCGCGACACTGACACCCTCTGCCAATGGTTCGCGTTTGACCAGTTTGTAGTACGCTGACATAATTTTCCTTAATATTTTCGATTCTCTTTTTTATTTACTTGGACTTTAATAAAGGCGTGTTATTTGATCAGCTCTCGCTTTCTCATCCTAAGGAGCTTACGGCTTTTTAAGATTAAAAACAGCAAGCCAATCATGATGACCACAAGTGCACCATAAAAAAGACTGTATGTTTCGATAAATTGCGCTATATCTAGTGCAAGCATCATCACCAATATACCAATGACAAACATATTGATCTTCAATTGTTTATTGACTTCTTTAAGATTGGCTTCTGCTAGTACGAACCTTTTTCTTTTTTTATTCACTACCCCTCCTATGTTTTATAGGCTCTCGAGTTAGTCAACCACTCTATATATTATTTGCCTACTTGAGTGACCGGAATGCGCAGCGCTTTTGGCAGGCTAAACGTCACGTTTTCTTCGATACCCGATAGCTCGCTTGGCAAATCGCCACCCCAGTCTTGTAGCTGCTTTAGCACTTCTTGGATCAGGACTTCCGGCGCTGAGGCACCAGCCGTCACCCCGATACTCTGCACACCCTCCAACCAGCTTTTGTCCATCTCGTTGGCATTATCTATCAGATACGCACGGCAATCCATGCGTTCGGCCAGCTCGCGCAGACGGTTGGAGTTTGATGAGTTTGGTGAGCCAACGACCAACACCACTTCACAGCGGCCTGCCAAGTCTTTGACCGCATCTTGGCGGTTTTGGGTGGCGTAGCAGATATCGTCTTTGCGCGGGCCTTGAATGCTTGGAAACTTATCGCGCAGTGCATCGATGACGCGCGCGGTGTCATCCATCGATAGTGTGGTTTGGGTGACAAACGCTAGGCGCTCAGCATCTTGGACACTGAGTGCAGCCACATCACTTTCGTTTTCGACCAGATGAATCTGACCGCCATGCCTACGGTTAAACCGCCCCATGGTGCCTTCGACTTCTGGATGTCCAGCATGGCCGATCAGCACAGCATCCATGCCCTCTTGTGCAAACTTTGCCACTTCGATATGCACTTTGGTGACGAGCGGACAAGTGGCGTCAAATACCGTCAAATCGCGGCGCTCAGCCTCATCCTCGACCGCCTTTGATACCCCGTGTGCTGAAAAGATAACGATAGAGCCATCTGGCACTTCATCCAATTCTTCAACAAATACCGCGCCGCGATTGGCCAAGTCTGAGACCACAAATTTATTATGTACCACCTCGTGGCGGACATAAATGGGCGGCTCAAAACGTGTCAATGCTTCGTTGACAATCGCAATAGCGCGATCGACACCAGCACAAAATCCCCGCGGATTGGCAAGATAAATTTGCATAAAAAGGCCTATCATTAGATAATTTGTATTTAAGACTATATAAAACGTCTCACAACAGCTTGGATTAAGCTTTGATTGAAGGTTTGGGATAAAACCCATGCGTTACTGTAGCATAATTTGCTTTTATTGCCTTTGAAATTCCCGCGCCGGTCACAGTTAGTACGTAGTAGTCATGTGACTACCGCCTACTGATGGGCAGGGGCTTTATTATGCGTAACGGCTGTTTATCACGGTACCAATCAAGCTTGCTATCGCCATAAATGATGGCGATTTTTCTTTTTACCAGCTTTTTATATTTATTAGGGCACTCGCTACTAGGACACACTGTATGACAGGTTCACTATTTATCATCACCGCCGCTTCAGGTACTGGCAAGACCTCACTGGTAAAACAGCTACTGGCTACCACCAATGACTTGACTGTCAGTGTGTCACATACCACGCGCGCGCCGCGTCCAGGCGAGGTCGATGGTCAGCATTATCACTTTACCGATGTCGACAAATTCGTCGCCGCCATCCATGACAATCAGTTTTTGGAGCATGCCGAGGTGTTTGGCAACTATTATGGCACCTCAGAGCAAAGCGTACGAGCACAGTTAGACGCAGGCGTCGATGTCATCTTAGAGATTGACTGGCAAGGGGCGCTACAAGTCAAAAAAATCTTTACTGACGCGGTGATGATTTTTATTTTACCGCCCAGTATCGACACCCTGCGTCAGCGTCTATCGACGCGCGCGCAAGACTCGATGGAAGTCATCGAGCAGCGTTTGGCCGGTGCAGTGACGGAAATGGCGCAGTACGTCCATTTTGATTATGTGATTATAAATGACAACTTTGAGGTGGCATTGACTGAGCTAAAAGCCATTATTGTCGCTGACAGACAAACCCTAAGCCGCCAGCAGCAGCGCTACCATCGCACCATTGCCAATTTGCTCGGCACTCAAGCAGACTAAAACGTCAGACAAATTAACGCGTTAAAAGGGCAGCGTGCCAGATTTTGCTCAGTAGAGATAAAAAAGCAACGACGCGGCGGGGCAAAAAATGCTATAATGTCTAGCTATCCCCCTTTATATATTTTTGATATTATTTTTATTGAGTGGCGTCCATCTTCGCTACTTAATAAAAACAACCGAGGTAGCTATTTATGGCACGAGTGACGATTGAAGATTGTTTAGATAACGTAGATAATCGCTTTGAGCTGATTTTAGTCGCAAGCAAGCGCGCCCGTCAATTGGCCAAAGGTATCGCTGAGCCAATGGTTGATGTCGATAATGACAAACCAACGGTGTTGGCATTACGTGAGATTGCTGCTGGCAAAATCACTCGCGATATCTTAAATCAGCCAGAGCATAACTTTGCAACCAGCTCATTAGACTTAGCCCTGTCAGGTGATCATAGCTTTTAATCTTTAATCGTGGTTTGATAGACCAACCAGATTAAGGCGGGCTATATTGCCCAAAAAGCCGTTATATCACCATGACAAAAGAGACCACAGCATAGGCTGTGGTTTTTTGGTTGTATCAGTTGTAATAACCACTGAGACTCCAAAATATACCACTGAGTAGGATTTTTTAGATTTTTTGCCGCGCGATTTGCTTAGCTGTTGACATTGAATGCGATTTACGATTAATTAGAAGGTGCACGGCTCCCGCTCTCGCGTTTTCTATAAAGAGTTCATATTTTGTCAGCCGCCGTTTATCTTAATCGATGATTGATTGTTATCGCAGTTGCCTAGCCATAAAAAGCAGCCATAAAAACTGGTCATAAAATCCAGTCATCAAACATAGGATCGTCACTTTATGATTCAAACTTTGCCCAAACTCAGTCATCACCTAGTCGATGATGCTCAATATAACTTATTGCGCTCAGTAGGCTACCTCACTGCCGCCGAGCGCCGTGATGTTATTGATGCCTGTGAGTTTGGTGACATCGCCCATATCAAGGATAAACGCAAATCAGGGGAACCTTATATCACCCACCCTATTGCGGTCGCTGAGATATTGGCAGGTTTTCGCTTGGATCGAGATACCATCATTGCGGCGATTTTGCATGATACGGTGGAGGATACTGAGGTCAGTGATGA
The DNA here is from genome assembly GCF_032842965.1 of Psychrobacter sp. CAM01. Lineage (NCBI taxonomy): Bacteria > Pseudomonadati > Pseudomonadota > Gammaproteobacteria > Moraxellales > Moraxellaceae > Psychrobacter > Psychrobacter sp. CAM01. The sequence goes on along the minus strand of NZ_JAWJBL010000008.1, from coordinate 227,564 downwards.
GCAAATCGCCGAGCGCTATGGTAAAACGGTGGCCAGATTGGTCGACGGCGTCACCAAGCTCAAATCCTCGGCACACAATAAGCAAGAAAACAAAGCCGCCACTTTTCATAAGATTTTGACCGCGACCCTCGCGGATCCACGAGTATTGATCATCAAGCTGGCAGATCGCCTGCACAATATGTCGACATTGGATGCGGTGCGCCCAGAAAAACAGCGCACCACCGCACAAGAAACGCTGGATTTTTATGTGCCCTTTGCGCGGCTAATGGGTCTCAATGACATCGCCGATTATATCGAGGTACTGTGCTATCGCAATCTCGACTCTGAGATGTACAATAAGCTCTCAGATAAGCTGTTGCAGCACGGCTTGGGGCGCAATTTTCAACGAGAAGCCATTCATCGCTATCTGAGTATCGTGTTAAATAACTTAGATCTAAACGGTCTGGTCAAGGTCTTGGACAACCGCGTGGTGATTTACCGACAGTTTTTTCGCAACCGCGGTGAAATCAGTGCGCTATTGCGTCATTATGCGTTTGAGATCGTACTCGACAATATCGAAGCTTGCGATAAGCTCGCCTATTATCTGATCAAAAAATACCAAATCGACGACACCCATATCGCTGATAATATTCGCCGCCCGCTGCCAGGTGGCAATCAGTCGCTAACGCTCATCTACGAGCGCGACAATGACGTGGTCAAAGTCACGATTTTGACCAAGCAAATGCAAAGCGCGGCAAGGCTTGGGGTCATCGGTGCTGAGCACGCCTCTGATGTCAGTCAATCGGTCATTCAAGCGTCCTTGCGTAACATGAAGGACTTGGTCGAAGAAGACAGCTTAAATGATGGCAGTCCTGACTTTTCGGCGGCCGTTTCTACCATTAACGAGCTGATGGATTATCTACACTCTAGCAAAATCATTTGTTATAGTCCCAAAGGCCGAGCCTACGAGCTGCCGCAAGGTGCCACCGCCCTAGACTTTGCTTATGCTGTCGGCCCGATGGTCGGCAACGTCGCTGTCGGTGCCAACATCGATGGCAAAAACGCCAAACTGGGCACGGTGGTCAAAAATGGCCAACTGGTTGAAATCGAGGTCGACAACCACTCAGAGCCAAAAGCAGAGTGGCTTGGATTTGTGGTCACCAACAAGGCCCGCGAAGAGATATTGCGCTGGTTTAAGGACTTGTCCGCCGCTGACAAACAGCATCACGGAAAGCAAGCCTTAGACCGCGCGCTTAAGACCTATCAAAAAAGCCTTGACGATCTGACAGACAGCGACTGGAAAAACCTAACCGAATGGCGCGGTTTGACAGAAAAAAACGCCTTATTTGAGCAAATCAGCTCTGGCACATTGCTGCCACAGCTGGTCGTCACCCGTTTATTTAGTGACGAAGTCAACGACCTACACGCGCAAGAGCATAGCGACGATATGACCCAGCCGCAGCAGCTGATCGTCAACGCCTCAGGGGTTGAGATTAACTTTGCCAACTGCTGTCATCCAATCTATGGCGACCCTATCGTCGGCCATTTATCACGCCATGGCCTGGTCGTCCATCGTCATAAATGTTTTTCACTTGATGATATTCGTAAAGACAATCCTTATCAGGTCATTCAACTGCGCTGGCGCAGCGATAAAGCTGTTAACCAAGGCGAGACTAGTGAGACAGGAATCAAAAATAACGGTAAGGTTCGTTTCCCCGCTTATCTTAAACTCTCTATCGCCTTGAGCGATGAGCAAATCAGTGAAGTGATTTATCATTTACGCCAGCTCAATATGGGTGTCGAAAAAATCGATGTACGCAGCAGCGATACCATCCTCCATATCGTGGTACGTAGCCGCAATCACTTAGCACAGGGTATACGCGAGCTGCGCTCATTACTCGGCTTCCCCAATATTATCCGTCTCTATCAGCTATAGCGCTAAATGGCGACCAGATGTGTCGCTCTATCGTCGAATTCGAATAAATCAGACACATGGCTATCAAGTCGTGTTTATATTGGATTAATTATCGCGCAAACGGCTTTTAATAGCTTTTGACGACGCGACAAATTATAAAATGCGGCGCGATGCTCAGAGGTTTTTAGAAAGCAGTAAACAATGCTAAACTGGGCAGCTTGCAGTAAGACCATACAGGCTGCCACTGTATGCTCAAAACCCAACTGATAAACCCATCTAACAACAGATAACAAGGATATCCTATGACTCGTCAAACCATCCAAACAGACAAAGCACCTGCCGCCGTTGGCACTTACTCACAAGCCGTCAAAGTTGGCAACACCGTCTATGTCTCAGGTCAGCTGGGTTTTGATCCAGACACCATGGAGCTAAAAGAAGGCTTTGAAGCACAAGCCAAGCAGGTATTTGCCAATCTAAAAGCCGTTTGTGAAGCCGCTGGCGGTAGCTTAAGCGACGTGGTGAAGTTCAACGTTTCTTTGACCGATCTAAGCGACTTTGCCGTGCTCAACGATGTGTTTGCCGCCAACCTAAGCGAGCCATACCCAGCGCGCGCGGCGGTACAAGTCGCCGCATTGCCAAAGGGCGGCGTGGTTGAAATCGAAGCCATCATGTATATTGAGTAAGCCTACCACTCATATCTGTGTTGTAACAAAACGATAAGCTTAGCACCCTGCTAAGCTTATTGGTTTTTAGCAGTGAATAGCTGAATAGAGTCTATTGAACATGCAAATATTTTTGGTTAATGCGGCGTTATTTCGACTGTAATGCCGAACGCTGCCTATGCCGACCATGTAAATCATCGTCTGTGGCAATGATATTTTTCTAATAAGACGGCGACGCCTTTTATGTTGGTACAAGTTGCTCTACCTGTGCCCCTTTACCGGGTATTTGACTATCGCCTGCCAGCAGCTACGCAGGCCACCGCTGAGCCTAGCGCGCGTCCAGCAATCGGTAGCCGTGTCGAAGTTCCTTTCGGTCGCCAGACACTTATCGGTATCGTGGTTGCTCATATCGCTGCCGCCGATAGCAGCGTACCACTAAATAAGCTCAAATCTATCTATCGAGGCTTGGATGACGAGCCTATCTTAAACGCTACGATGCTAAAGCTTGCTTACTGGCTGGCACGCTACTATCACTATCCACTGGGCGATGTGTTTGGCGTGATCTTGCCGACGCTGGTGCGTCAAGGCAAACCGCTAGACCTTTTGATCACGCACTGGCGCATACTGCCGAACATCACTGATGACGACTTTCATCCCAATGCCAAAAAACAAAAACAGCAGTTTGATATGCTCAAATTGCACGGCGAGCGCGGTGCCAGCGAAGACGTTTTATTATTAGAAGGCATGCAGCGGCCTTTTTTAAAAACACTGGAAGAAAAAGGACTCATTGAGCGCTATATCGAGCCAAAACAAGCACCGACGCCTGTCAAACTGGCCAAACTGCCACTTGATCTCAATGATGAGCAGCAACAGGCGGTCAGCACCATCATCGCCGCTCACAAAGCTGGCCGTTATACTGGTTTTTTATTAAACGGCATTACTGGTAGCGGTAAGACCGAAGTGTATTTACAAGTCATGCAGGCGGTACTTGAGGCGGGCAAACAGGTTTTGATTTTGGTGCCAGAGATTGGCTTGACACCGCAGACGCGCGCCCGTTTTGCCAGCCGTTTTGCCGCAGATATCGTGCTGCTACACTCTGGTATGAACAACACCCACCGCCTGCAGGGCTGGCAAGACTGCCGTACAGGACACGCCCAAATCATCATTGGTACACGCTCAGCAGTGCTCTATCCTTTTGCCGATTTAGGGTTGATTGTCGTTGACGAGGCACATGATGGCTCGTATAAGCAGCAAGACACCCTACGCTACCACGCTGCAGATGTCGCGCTTTATCGCGGCGTGCAATACAACATTCCCGTCATACTTGGTACCGCCACCCCTTCGCTTGAGCATCTAAAACTGGTCGATGATGGCAAACTCATAGAATGTCAGCTATCGTCACGGGCAGGCAATGCCAAGCCTGCGCCCATGCAGCTTATCGATGCGCGTCTGCAAAGTACGCACCAGCAGACAACGGACGACGGCGCTCGCTACGATACAGGACTGACAGACGCCATGATTGGGGCAATACGTCAAACCCTAGGAGCTGGCGATCAGGTGCTGGTGTTTTTAAATCGGCGTGGCTATGCGCCTGTTTTATTGTGCGAAGCTTGCGGCTGGCAAGCAGATTGTCCGCGCTGCGATGCGCACTTAACAGTACATTATAGCCGCCAAAACAGTAGTAATTCCTATCTCAAATGCCACCACTGCGACTGGCAAGCTTATATTCCAGCGGTGTGCCCTGACTGCGGCAGTCAAAACTTGGATGCCAAAGGTATAGGCACGACAAGGCTTAGCGAAAACTTGCACGCGATTTTTGCCAATCCGCAAACCAGCAAAGAGCTGTACCCCATTATTCAAATCGATCGTGATACCACAAGGCGCAAAGACAGCTGGGAAAATATTTATCAGCGTATCAATCAAGGTGATCCTGCCATATTAGTTGGCACGCAGATGGTCGCCAAAGGTCATCACTTTCCAAACGTTACCTTGGTGTGTTTGCCCAATGCCGATCGCGGCTTTTTGTCCGCGGATTTTCGCTCGCCTGAGCATACCGCGCAGCTGATGATTCAGGTCGCCGGTCGAGCAGGACGCGGAGACAAAGCAGGACGTGTGTTAATCCAGACGCTACAGCCTGACAATGCGCTACTGCTAAAACTGGTAAAAGACGGCTACCTGTCTTTTGCGCGGGAGCTACTACAAGAGCGCAAAATGATGGGACTGCCGCCTTATACCCATGCCGCGTTGATTCGATGCGAAGGCAAAACCCTAGCCGCCACCATGCAAGCGCTCAAAGATGCCATCGCTATCTTGCCCAGTAACCACAATTTGGCCGTGCTCGGCCCCATCGATGCGCCCATGAGCAAAAAAAACAGCCGCTACCATGCCCAGCTACTCCTCATCGCCAAAGAGCGCGGGCAACTTCACCAAGTACTAAGCCACTGGTGGCAACCCGTACTGGCGCTACCTAGCGCTAAATATCTAAAACTGACTTTAGATATCGACCCTGTCGGCTGGTAGGATGTTACCTCACACCTATCACCGTTTCCTCTTATCATTACTCTTAGGCTCCTAAACGTATAGTCAATTCAAAATGACATGGTTATAAATTGAAGAGTGCTACTGGAATGAATGTTGCGCAGTATCTGTGATAACAGTGCGCAAGAAAAATCTATACCAGTAGCACCATGTCACTTTTACAGTAAATCGACTATAGCTTACTGGCTGCATTTTTACCTCGTCGTTACAGCTTCTAATACTCGACTATGTTAGATTTATTGTTAATCCTTGAAGTTATTTACCATAAATCTTAATAAATTTGAGTAACATTATGAGTCAAGAAGATCCCAGTCATAAGCAAAATAAGCATTTGCCTGCAAGTGAGTCTATTGATGTGCATAAAAATGACGATAGTAACTATACTGCTGACAATCAAGACGCTCATGATCACGACACTCACCTAGAGCAAAGCACCGCGCCAAGAGATACCAAAGGCTATCAGCGTACGTTGTTGATTAGCTTTGTGATCATCACAGGCTATATGTTTATCGAGGCGATTGGTGGCTTGTTAACTGGCAGCTTGGCACTACTCTCCGATGCCGGTCACATGCTCAGCGACGCCATCGCCCTTGGTGCGACGTTGATGGCATTTAAAATCGGCGAAAAGACAGCCACTCATCAAAAGACCTTTGGCTATAAACGCTTTGAGATTATCGTGGCCACCGTCAATGGTGCGACGCTGGTAATTATCGCCTTGATGATTTTTTATGAAGCGATCAAACGTTTTAACTCACCGCCAGAGATTGCCACCCAAGGTATGCTGATCGTCGCCACCATCGGTATGCTGGTCAATATCTTGGTCGCTTGGCTGATGCATCGTGGTAGTAGCGGCAGCGATGGACACACCCACAGTCATGGAGCAAATAAAGACCATGTAAAAGCCAAAAGCGCTGACTCAAAAGAGCCTGTCAACCTCAATATGCAAAGTGCTTACTTGCACGTATTAAGTGATTTGATGGGCTCAGTGGCCGCTATTGTCGCTGCGTTACTGATGATGGGGTTTGGCTGGGTTTGGGCCGATGCCGCAGCGTCGGTGATCGTCGCCATACTTATCTTAGTAAGCGGCTACCGCGTTGTACGTGATTCGGTACATATTTTGATGGAGGGCACGCCAGAAGGCATATCGCTGATGGATGTCGAAGACAAACTGCTTGCCCATCCACAAGTAAAACAAGTTCACGACCTGCATGTCTGGAGCATCACCAGCGGGCTAAATGCGCTATCTTGCCATGTGGTGGTCGATGGGGATATGAGAATCTCGGATGCCAGCATATTGATTGCCAATCTTGAGCAAGGTTTGCTTACGCTTGGTATTCATCACGCCACCATTCAGGTTGAAAGCTTGTCACACCCGCAAACCAGCACCCATAGCGACGCATTGGTCTGCGACATATCAGAGCAGCAAAGCTCTGCAAATAGCCATATCGGGCACAGTCATTAGTTACAAACAACAGAAAACGGCGTCAATTAACGATGGTATTTAGACAGTGAGCAAATACCATCGCCAGCACGATCCACTCGATGACGTGCCCTCCATTTAATCGACAGTCACCTAAATGGGTTAAAAATAGCTCACTCTGCTTATCACTTACCCATTACCTCCAACATACCCCGCCAACCCATCTCAACAATTTCTAGCAAAACTTTACTTATCCTATTTAAAAAAATCCTTTTACTGGCGTTTATATGGTTATAATAATTATAAACTGCTATTTACTGATTGATTTGCCATGGCAGATAAACTGACTTGTTATTTTTTAACCGATTCATTGACGATGTGATCTTATGTCTAGACGTTCCGCGCCCTTTGTCGCCCCAGACTATATTGACAACCCAACGTCAAAAGAGGGCAAAAAACACGCCAAAGTTTTGCTATCGACGCTGCAAGATGATATTGCTCAGTTTCGTGACGAGCAGTTCCCGCCTGATATCTTGCGGCAGATCCGCGACATGCCCATTTACGAAGGTAACTTAGCCGAGGTGCAGGCCTACCAGCAGCGTTGGCAGCCCCTACTTGAACGCGCGATGGCTTTTTATCCTGCAGCCAACCTACCGCCCGATTATTTGCCACTGCCAGCCAGCCTTGAGATACCGCAATTTATTTATCATGTGCAGCGCCTACATCTGACCAAAACCCGAGCCAAAGAATCCAAAAGCTTTGGCTCGGTCGGCGCCCTGACTGATAAATGCGGCGATTATAGTGCTGAGGAGATTGCGCGCATGTCAGCAGTATTTGATAACGATGATGAGGCAAGATTGGTGGCGCATCGTGAGTTTATCGATCTACGCGCTTATGTGTTTTGCCGCGATAGTAAGGGTGAGATGATGGAGCCTGAGCGCGTACGCTTTTATCGTACCGGTCTTATCGTCCATGCGTTGCCTGATTTTAAAGTCGTCGATAGCAGACAGACACCGCGTAAGCGCCGTAACGATGCTTATAATAACCCCATCGCCGACAATGGCGTTTGGAAAATTTACCGTAAAAAATAACGCAGGTTTTTGATGTTTTTTTGACTACGTTTTTGATTATGTCTTTAACCTTGCCACTATTTGAGGATACCAGATGTTCGCTGCCGCCGCCGGCTCACCAAATTTGATGTTACAAGCTACAATCTTTTTAGGAGCAGCGCTGCTGTTTGTACCCCTTGGTAAACGATTTGGTATCGCGACGGTTTTAGGGTATCTCATTACTGGTTTGATTTTGGGGCCAAGTGGCTTGGATGTGGCAGGTGATGCTGAGAGCTTGCTGCATTTCTCTGAATTTGGCGTGGTCATGCTGCTGTTTATCATTGGCCTTGAGCTACAACCATCGCGGCTTTGGGCACTACGGCGTTCGATCTTTGTCCTCGGTGGTTTGCAAGTTGGCCTCACTGGCATGCTGTTAATGTGGCTTTTGCATCAATTTTTTTCTTTGGCATTAGATACTGCCTTTATCGTCGGTTTTGGCCTTGCGCTCTCCTCCACCGCTTTTGTCTTACAGATACTGACCGAAAAGCAGCAGCTCTCTAGCACTCATGGCCGTGAAGCCTTTACTATTTTATTGTTTCAAGACATCGCCGTCATTCCTTTATTGGCGGTCATTCCTTTTTTGTCAGGGGTGCGTGAGCAAAGCTACGACCTGCTGTACTTTGGTAAAGTGTTTGCCGTATTTGCGGGTCTGATTTTTGCCAGCCGTTATGTAGTACGCCCATTTTTTAAGTTTGTGGCCTCCAGTGGTGCCTCTGAACTGCTCACAGCAGTGGCGCTTTTTATTGTGATGGGCGTGTCGATTTTGATGGGTCAGATTGGTCTATCAATGGCACTGGGCGCGTTTTTGACGGGCGTATTGCTGGCCGACTCTGAATATCGTCACGAGCTCGAAGCCAGTATCGAGCCGTTTAAAGGCTTGCTTTTGGGCTTGTTTTTTATGTCGGTTGGCATGCTCACAGACGTCAAGCTTATCTTAGCGGAGCCTATTTTTATTATTGGCTGCGCCATTGCGCTGATGGTGATTAAGTTTGCCGTGATTACCGCCATCGCCAAAGTCTCAGGCAATCGCTGGCCGACTAGTATTAGGCTGGGCGTGACACTGGCACAAGGCGGTGAATTTGCCTTTGTCCTCTTTAGCGTGGCGAGCGCCCAAAACGTCTTGCGCCCTGAGCTTGCCAACACCTTAAACCTCATTGTCACCATCTCTATGGCGCTCACACCGCTGGCGTTTTTATTGCTAGAAAAAATCGGCGAGCCATTATTTGCTAAGAACAAGCCCAATCGTGAGTACGATGCGATTCCTGATCATGAGCATCAAGTCATCATTGCAGGGTTTGGCCGTGTCGGGCAGATTATCGGGCGCGTACTGCGCATGCACAATATCGAATTTACCGCCATTGAACGCTCAGCCAACCGCGTCGACTTCGTGCGTAAATTTGGTAACCAAGTCTATTACGGCGACCCAAAAAACCCTGAAATCCTCCGCGCTGCTGGTATCAAAAAAGCACGGGTGTTTATATTGGCGATTGACGATTTGGAGCGCTCTATCACCACCGCCCAATATTTGCGCAAAAACTACCCCGATATGATCGTCTTAGCACGAGCGCGGGATCGTCAGCATTATTATCGCTTGCGTGAAGTAGGCGTACGTCATATTTGGCGCGAGACTTACCTGTCGTCGTTAGATATGTCGCGCGAGTCGCTACAGCTGCTGGGCATCTCTCCAGAAAAAGCCCGAGAAACGGTGCAGACATTCCGTGATTACGATGATGACTTGATTGAGCGCCAGCAAGCCATTTATGGCGACGAAGCCAGCCTGATCGAGTCGGCGCAGTCAGCCATGGCAGAGCTTGAGAGTCTATTTGATGAAGATATCGATAAAGCGCGCAAGATGGACTTGACTGATTTTTATGAAGCACTAAAGAGTCAAGCAACGCCTGTCGATGACCAAGATGCCAGCGCCGCTGATTCCAAATCCTAAAGCATTGTCATTATAAATTATTGCCACTCTAAAGCATTGTCCTTGACTACATTGACGACATTGACTGGGATACATGCTCGATAGCACACCCTTGAGCCGATATCGATGCATCAGTCAGCTAGGCAGCTTTTTGGGGATTGTTTTTTATTGAGTGAGCTGGTGCAAGCCCAATCATTGCTATCTGGCAGATGATAAAAGACCAAGGTCTGATCATTTAAGTAGCGCACTGGAAAGCTGACGTTTTGAATGGTCGCAATAATGGCGCAATCGGTATTGGTCACCCCTGGCGCTTGGGCTGCGATATGCATGCGCACCTGCTGATCCTCGGTACTAAGCGGCAGATTCACAGGACACTGCCCAGTCTGCTGATAGATCAGCGCCACCCGGTTTTGGGCGTTTTTAGCGATATCATAGGTATCAAACAACACCGCGTTTTCTTTTGGTTTGGCAACGATAGGCAAAAACTGCACTTTAATCACCAATAGCGCAAATGCAAAAAACCCAAAGCCAAGCCCCAAACCAAACAAGCTCACGCCGCCTTCTTTTTTTAGGTGCGCCTTTTGCGCCTCCTCATCACGCGGATAGTCATTGATAGCATCCGCAATCTCACGACGCGCCATACGATAATAATAGGCATCCGTCCAGCGCGCCACCATAAACGACCAAAACAGCCAAATAGCCGCCGCAATACCGATACGGGTGGCCATTTGATACGCATCAGGGACATAAGACATCGCCACAAACTCAAATGCGACCAAAACCAGCGCCACATTGAGCTGAATAAACGACCAACCCGCCACACTATAGACAATGGCGTCCATATAGCGCTTGCGGTATAGCAGCCAAGGAAAAGTGATGAAAAATGCCGCCCAGTGCCATTTGGGCGACAAATACCCTTGCTCATCAAATTCCTCAAAGCGTTTTAGATAATAACGCTGGCTACGATGGCCAATAAACCATTTGTCCAGCTGCCTGCGCTTGGCTGCTGTGAGCTGTTCTTGATAAAACGGTGGTGGCGAATCCGTTTCGATAAATAACATGAAAGTACGCTCTAAGTTTTAAAAAATATCAATCGTTATTATATGATAACGCCAACTGCCCTGCATAGAAAACCCGTGTACACCGATTTGACGTCTTTCGATATTTTAATATCCTTTATCATTGCGATAGTCTTTACTATCGTCTTTGATGTCACATCTATTCTCATCTCCTATAACCGTATAAAAACGCTTAAAACGTATTGCACATTCACAGTCGCAACAATATCACTTATAATGACGCCATCTCACTCACCTAATGAAGCACTGCACATCTTATGAGTCAACATCCTGATAGTAATGACAATCTCACCAGTACGCCAACCACTGATGAGCAAACCCTAATCGACGTCGACACAGCGAGCGCTGACGTTGATGACAACCAAAGCACGCCTGCCGCGGACAAACACATTCGTATCGTCAACACCTTTATGAAACGGCGTACACACATGAACAAAAACGCCGAGCTGGCGTTGACTGCGCCCGAGTTCGCCGATTATTTGGTCAATAACAGCTTTGGCGATGGCGATTTAACAGGCATCCATGACTTGCGCGCGCTATTTGCCGATAGCCCAAATGGCAGTGACGCACCGCTGACCTTAGAGATTGGGTTTGGCTTGGGCGACTCGTTCATCGAGATGGCCGCAGCAGAGCCGGCGCGCAACTTTGTCGGTATCGAAGTCCATGAGCCAGGTATTGGCAAGTGCGCCTATATGGCCGGCACCCAAGGCTTGCGTAACGTCAAGATTATCAATGGTGACGCCATCCAACTACTCAAACAGCTACCAGAAAACCATATCGACCGTATTCAGCTATACTTCCCTGACCCATGGCAAAAAAAGCGCCACTATAAGCGCCGCTTTGTCAGTCCTGAGCGCATGGCGATTGTGACACGTAGCCTAACCCAAGGCGGCTGGTTTCATACCGCCACTGACTGGGAGCATTATGCTTTTTGGATGCTGGATGTACTAGACAACTTTGCTGGCATCACCAACCAAGCAGGCACTGGCAACTTTATAGACAGACCAGACTTTCGTCCAATGACCAAATTTGAGCGCCGCGGTATCGCACGTGGTCATGGCGTTTGGGATTTGATTTATAGCAAAGACTAACACCAAAGATTAAAAATCTTCCCTTAGATAAAGAGCGATAAAGGCGGCTAACAGATTAGCCGCCTTTTTTATGCGCGGCGCTTTGCCAGCGAAGATGATCAAGAGCACAGCGAAATGTGACCGATATAGCTGATAAACAACGCGCCTTAACACGGCCTACTAATTATAAAAAGCTTACCATACGGTCAACTCAGCGCTTCTTGCGACCATTTTGACGGTTTTATTTTTATTAAAAAGAATAATTTTATGGCGTGAAACATCGGCGACACAAAGCAATTTTTTGGAAAAACTATACGCGTGGTATCACAAAGTTAGCTTTGAACTTTAAGAAGTCATAATAAGCGATTTGCGCAAGCATTGATGTTACAAGGGCTTGGTGAGTTCTCCCCATAAGCTGTGGATAACCCTGTGTATAAGTCAGCACTTGACAAGCATTTTCCTAGATATATTAAAGGGTCAGGTAAAATCGTTCATTTTTTGTACAATTTAAAATTTGTTTTAAATCAATAATTTATATCAACACAGAGACGCTGAAAATTTATTTTTCATATTTTTTAGAAAAACCGAAATCAGAGCCGATGTTTCACAATCAGCGAATTTTTACCGAGGATGTATTGTGGACAACTGCAAACCCTATTGACAAACAATACCATTTTCCTATCCAAAATACTTGCTAATTTTGCCAATATTTATATAACTCCAAAAACAATATGTACGCGACAACCGATGTCGTTTAGCATACCTGCGCCCTTAGTATGCTACCCAGATTTTGTTATACTATCCTTATCCAATCAACCACACATCCTTAACGCCTAGTGAAATCAACAAACGCCTTGATAATGAGAGGCTACTGCTTGCACAAGGGGTTATATCAAACTTTTATTTACTTTTATCCGTCATTAATTTTACTGTATAGTAGAATGATTGTGCTCTCGACATCATCGATACGGCATCTTATTCGTCTTGCTAGACATTGACCGTTGCCTACCACTTGGGGAGCCGTCAGTATATATGGCCCGCAGCCTTCCTATTACCCGTATTTTATCTATCATCGAATTTATCGTTTTACACTAATGATTGAAGACAAGGAATCCAGTATGGACGACAATAAAGCCAAAGCTCTCAAAGCCGCACTTGGTCAAATCGAAAAACAATTTGGTAAAAATACCATCATGCAACTGGGCGATGACTCTGCAGTCCTCGATGCCGATGTGGTCTCGACAGGCTCGCTAGGACTAGATATCGCGCTTGGTATTGGCGGCTTGCCAAAGGGCCGTATCATTGAGATTTATGGGCCAGAGAGCTCAGGTAAAACCACCATGACGCTACAGGCTATCGCTGAGTGTCAAAAACAAGGCGGCACCTGTGCCTTTATCGATGCCGAGCATGCGCTTGATCCGGTTTATGCGCGTAAGCTTGGGGTCAATACAGATGACCTACTGCTCTCTCAGCCTGATAACGGTGAGCAGGCGCTGGAGATTACCGATATGCTGGTACGCTCGGGGGCGGTCGATATGATCGTGGTCGACTCCGTCGCTGCCTTGACACCGCGCGCTGAGATTGAAGGTGAGATGGGCGACTCACACATGGGTCTACAAGCTCGCTTGATGAGCCAAGCGCTGCGTAAGATCACAGGTAATGCCAAACGCTCTAACTGTATGGTGGTGTTTATCAACCAGATCCGTATGAAAATCGGTGTGATGTTTGGTAGCCCAGAAACCACAACCGGTGGTAACGCGCTGAAATTCTACGCCTCAGTACGTATGGATATTCGCCGTATCGGGGCGGTCAAAAATGGTGATGAAATCATCGGCAACCAAACCCGTGTCAAGGTCATCAAAAATAAAATGGCACCTCCCTTCCGCCAAGCTGAGTTTGAAATCACTTATGGCGAAGGCACCAATCACCTAGCAGAAGTCATCGACTTAGGTGTCGAAATTGGCGCTGTGGGTAAAGCAGGCTCTTGGTATAGCTATGGCGATGAAAAAATCGGTCAGGGTAAAGCCAACTCTGTGCTTTTCTTAAAAGAAAACCCTAGTATTGCTCAAGAAATCGAAGATAAGATCCGTGAAGAAAAGCTTGGTAGCAAAAAAGACGCCAAAGATACTGACGCCTCTCAAAAAGATGAAAACCTAGCGCCTGAGCCAGTACAATAACGGCACGCTTATTTATCGTTATGATTGATTATGAACATTAAAACTTTAGCTGAAATACTCGCTGAATCGGACGCCGACTCAGCGAGCGCCCCTGCTAGCAAGTTCAAAAAAACCTCTAAAACCTCCCAAACGCCCAAAGCGCTCAGATCGCCTCATGCAGCACGGGTCGATAAAAAAACGTCTCAGAAGTCGGCGTCTACAGCCAAACGTAAAAGACGTGAAAAACGCTTTCATCCAGCCGCGAGCTATAGCCCTGAGCCTAACGACGCACCTGCGTATCAGCCACCAAAAGCGCAAAGTATCAAAGAGATGCTGGCCGAGGTAAAGCATCGTATTCATGGTCATCCGGACGATAGCGCCTCTACCATCACCGCTGATAGCGATGCGCGCCTAGAGGGTGCAGATTATTTAGAGAGCACAGAAGGCTCAGCGCCACTGCCTGACCCTATAGCTGCCCATAGTCACCGTGCAGACGCGCAAGCAGACAACTTACCTGCTGCTCTAAAAGCGTACCTTCGCACCCCTGAGCAAAGACAAGCCGAGATTGACGCTATCAAGGCAGAGAGCCGCCTGCGCTGGCTGGCTTTTTATTATCTGTCGCGCCGTGAGTACGGTAAAGCAGAGCTAAAGCAAAAACTGCTCGATAAGGAGCAAGACCCAGACAAGATTGATGCCTTACTCGATGAATTTGAAGAAAAAGGCTACCAAAGTGATTATCGCACTACCCTTATGCTGATTCGTGAAAACATTCGTAAAGGCCGCGGCCGTCAGCGTATCAAGCAGGAGTTTTATAAAAAGCAAATCACTATGCCAAGCAATATTGATGAGCTCATTGATATGGCAAATGCAGAGTCTGAGGAATTTAGCGAATTTGTCGAGGATGGTGATGACAATCTGGTCGAAGGCGTTGACTGGCTAAAGCTAGCGGTGACCGCTCGCACCAAAAAATACGGCAATACCTTGCCCCGTGAGCCAAAAGACAAGGCTCGTCAATTACGGTTTTTGCAGTATAGAGGTTTTAAGAGTGACATCTGCTTTGCCGCCCTTGACTACACGCTTGAGACATTAGATGAGCGATTTTAACCGTGACTCATCTAACACTCAGATACCTATTAATAATAGCCAAGCACTTTCCACCATATCATACCTGCCCCTATCCAAATCACCAGATTGACCACACTCATGATAGCGCCGATGCCCCACCACTCTTTTAGGGTCACATACCCTGAGTTAAAGATGACGGGGGCGGTGCCGGTCGCATAATGAGTGAGGGTCATCATAATGTTGCCCGCTGCTGCCAAAATCAGCGCATATAGCATGGGCGGCGCTCCTAAGCTCAGCCCAACGGCATAAAAGGCGGCAAATAAAGCGGTGATATGCGCAGTCGTACTTGCAAAAAAGTAATGAATGTATAAATACACCAGCGTCAAAATCGCCACGCCACCTACCCAGCCTAGACCTGTCGTACCAATCATCGCCTCGATATTGTCAGAAAACCAGCGGATCAAGCCAAGCTCATTAAGATAAGCGGCCATCATAATCAGGGCACCAAACCAGATGATGGTATCCCAAGCAGATTTTTCTTTGAGAATATCCTCCCACGTTAGCACTCCAGTCAATATCAAGGTCGTCAGACCGATAAAAGCTGTCGTCGTGGCATCGACGCTGTATTGCTCACCTAATAGCAGCGCCGGGATATTGGCCCAGAGTAGTAGCATCAGGCCAAACACACCGAGCATGATTTTTTCTTGGCGGCTGATGCTACCCATGTCTGCTAGATTGTCTTTTGCAAAGCCTTTAGCGTCGGGTGTGACTTTGACATCAGGTGGATAGATCAGATAAATCACCAAGGGCATCACCACCAAGCACAGAATACCCGGCACAAACATCGCTACCGCCCATGTTGTCCACGACAGCTGAATGTTGCCGCCTGTGGCTTTATTTACCAGGTCTACCACTAAAGGGTTGGGCGCAGTCGCGGTGATAAACATCCCTGAGGTAATCGGATTGGCGTGGTAATTGACCATTGCCAGATAGCGACCAATTTTATTTTGCGTGCCTTCCTCTGGCGTTGAATGAAAGCTTTGGGCGATAGATTTCATAATAGGATGAATAATACCGCCACCACGCGCGGTATTCGACGGCGTGATAGGCGCTATCATCAGCTCAGCCGCCGTCAATGAATACGCGACTCCGATGGTTTTTTTGCCAAAAATAGAAATAAAATAGTAAGCAATGCGGCGACCAAGACCAGTCTTGATAAGGCCGCGCGATATCATCACTGCGATACCAATCAACCATATCAGCGGGCTTGAATAGCTAGAAAGCGCATCATTGATGGCTTGTTTTGGGCTGTCACTGGTCACCCCCGTCAAGGCCACAAGCGTCACGGCGATGATCGCTATCGCCCCGATGGGTAGCACTTTACCGATAATGGCAACGATGGTGGCGATAAATAAAGCCAGCATGTGCCATGCTTCAGAGGTGACGCCCGTCGGTACAGGAATGACAAACCATATGATAAGACCTACGACGATAGCAATAGCGGCTTGGATCGGCTTAAACGGCATGCGTCAGTATCCTATAAGGTGGCTGATACCCTCATCTTATAAGATTACCGGCGCCGTTGCGCATTTGTTCACCATTTTTAACATATCTATGTAGCATGTATTGTTGAATTCCTCACAACAAAAAAGAGCACGCTATACAAACGTGCTCTTTTGACCGCTATTAGCTGTCTGTTTCAGTAACGGCAGACTACACAGCTAAAGGTAGATATAACACAAGCATGGGGCTATTATCGTAAAGTGCCTAGACGGTTGGATAACTGGCCGATGATTTGATCAATCTCTTCGTTAGCCTCCGCTTCGGTATCTAAATTACCTTTGGGGGTAAGCTGATTTACGACTTCAGGCAACAGCTCTGCAATGCCTTGGCGCACCTCGGCTTCGTTGGCACCGGTATGCGCTGCCACTTGTTGAATCTCACTTTCATCAAACAATCGATTGACATCGTTTGGATCGAGATTTTCATTGTCTTGCTGATTGCTCATCCAAGAGCGTGCTTGGTTTTCATAGCCCATTCCAGTGATTTTAGATAACGCACCGCTCAGACCGCCATTACGCTTGATCCAGCTGAGCACCATTGGCATGAGCGCGGCGATAAGCATGCCTTTACCGCCAAAGCCGCTTTGAGTACGCTGACCACCCAGTACGCTTCCTAAGATATCGCCCAAACCACCAGCGCCTGCGCTGACGCCACCACGCTGCGCGCCGCCAGTAAAACCGCCGATGATATCATCTAGGCCAAAGCCATTATCTGATTGACGATCGTATTGACGCGGATTATAGCCGCCTGCCTGACTGCCGCCCAGCACACTTCCTAAGATATCACCCAGACCGCCTGTCCGCCTTGTATCAGCACGCTGATTGACTGGGTTATGTCGGGCATCGGCAGGATCCATGGCTTGACGAGCAACCTGACTGACTAAATTCCCTAATAAACTCATATTGTCCTCCTTTTTTTATCATTATCGTGGTCTAGCATAGTATTTTTTTGGCCGCTATTTGTCGGTAGCCATTTTTTAATGGCCCTGCCTCATAACGTGCATTATCACCATATTTCTCTTAACCATACTTCCTATAACAGCGTTGTTAGTTAGTTGTTAATGAATAGTGCTATTAATATAACAAGCTTTTTTGACAATCGAGATAGGTATTTTGTTATGACATGTAGGCGCTTGTAAGCCTACACATAGCTACCAAGGGAAAAGAAGATAAGTATTTAGACAGTATTGCCCCTGCTCATGGCGGCCAAAACATTTAGCTCTCGCCACTGCTCGGGGCTGACTTGATCGCGAAAAACTGTCACGGCCAACGAACGCTGATAAGGCTCGATGATATCAAATTCAAAACTGAGCGCCCACTCAAAACGGTGAATGGCTTGTAGGTTTGCCACCCATAAGCCCTCCCCCTGCGCCGTACGCATCAACAGCTGCCAGTGTTGATCAAGGCGCTGATTCACTGGCGGCTGGCTTAGATGTAGCAAGATCGGCCGCGATACGGTCAAATAACCAACCACGGCGGCTGCCACCGCTAAGACCAGCACGTACTGCCAAAGCGCCAAAGACGCTAATATACCAAGCCCTATCATGATACTTGCTAAGCTCAGATGTAACAGCAAGCGCAATCGGCTCTTAGGCTCGATAGCAGTATCAATACGCAGAGCAGTTATCGAATCCATGATATCGCGGTAATCTCATAATGGGTCTGGTAGCGAATTAGGGCATCAACTCTTTGGTATGACGCCATGTTTTAATTTTATTGACCAACTCCCAGATTGCATCATCTTCAGGTCGCGATTGATTGGTAAAATAATCCAATAAATCTGGGTCTTCATGAGTGAGCATTTCGGCAAAGGTCGCCTGTTCAGCAGCATCTGCGGTCAAATACTGCTCCTTGACGTAAGGGTCGATATAAAAATCCAGCTCTTTTAGGCCGCGGCGGGCTTGATAGATGACGCGGCGCTGCTCATTGGTTGGCTCAGGTTGCTTGTTTTCAGATATGCTCATAGGAAACGCCTTATAGCTAGTAGGTACATTATTTAGTGGATTGATAGTAAGGGTTGTTGGTCGTAATAACAGAGGTTTGATGATACTCGGTTAATTGCTGCCAGAGCGCGGCCGCTTGCTGCATCATCGCTACATTATGAGTACGGATGATACTCGCGCCTTGCTGCAATGCCAACAATCCCGCCGCAGTACCGATCGCATCTCGCTCGCTGGCTTGCGTAGTGGCAACTGCTGGCACACCGCTCTTAGTGAGTACCTGTGCCAAAAAGCGCTTACGCGAGATACCAAACATCAATGGCAAACCAAGTGTTTGTAATTTATCAAGCTGGGTCAATAGTGCACAATGATGCTCGTAATCTTTTGCAAAACCAAAGCCTGGATCGATGATGAGGTTTTCACGCTTCACGCCAGCACAAGTCACCTCATCAATACGAGCAAGCAGCTCGCGACTGACATCACCGATTACCTCGTCATACTGCGCCAACTCATTCATGGTCGCGGGCTCGCCGCGCATATGCATAAGCATCACCGGTATATCCAGTGCTGCTGCTAATTGGGCCGCACCCTCACGTCTGAGCGCACGTACATCATTCCAAATATCAGCGCCTGCATCAAACGCTGCTTGCATCACGGTCGGGCTGCTGGTATCGATCGACAGCCAAATATCCTGACCCATTTCACCTAACTGCTGACGAATGGCTGTCACCACAGGCACCACACGCTGCACTTCTTCATCCGTCACTACAGGCGTGGCATTTGGACGGGTAGACTCGCCGCCGATATCGATAATCGTCGCCCCTTCATTTATCAGCTGTTTACAATGCTGCAGCGCTTTATCTACCGCGGTAAACTGACCACCATCTGAAAACGAGTCTGGCGTCACATTTAATATTCCCATTACCTGCGGCTGCGATAAATCCAAAACTTTGTTGCGGCTGCGAATGCGATAAGTCGGTAAAGGCTGAAACAATGACATAGGCCATCCATTATCAATAAAAGGGACTAAAAAAGGAGTAATCGGTATTGGCTACCGTTTGCTTATGATACCAGTAAATCCCATACGGTTCTAAATTCTGAATAAAATATGAGCCATAAAAAAGCCCTTTATAAAAAGGGCTTTTTAGCTTCAACAGTGATCTGCCAGCGGTCTTTTGCAGTTTTACTTGCTTGCTCTACATTGCTGGTAATGGCGGCGGTGTCGGACCCGTTGTTTTAACGTCATTTTTTGACAAGTTCACTTCGTTGGGCTGATACACTCTTGGTGGACGTGGCTCTTCACCTGCCAAAATGTCTTGCAACTGATCCCGATCGATGGTTTCCCACTTCATCAAGGCATCGACCATCGCATGCATCTTGTCTTGGTTGGCTTCGATTAGCTCGCGAGCGATATCATATTGCTCTTCTAACATGCGGCGCACTTCTTCATCGACCTTTTGCTGTGTGGCCTCTGAAATCGTACGGCTGCTAGAGCCAAAATAACCTTGTGAGCTGTCTTCATCTTCATACACCATGATGCCTAGCGCATCAGACATACCATATTTAGTGACCATCGCTCGTGCCATTTTGGTAGCACGCTCGAAGTCGTTAGACGCGCCCGTTGACATCTGATTGATAAAGACTTCTTCAGCGATACGGCCACCGAATAAAATAGCAATATCATTGAGCATTTTTGACTTATACATGCTGGTCTGGTCATGCTCAGGTAGCTGCCAAGTCACACCAAGGGCAAATCCACGCGGCATGATCGTTACTTTATGCACAGGGTCGGTACCTGGTAGTAGCTCAGCAACCAAGGCATGACCTGCTTCATGATAAGCAGTAGCACGGCGTTCTTCTTCGCGTATCACCATCGATTTGCGCTCAGGACCCATATACAGCTTGTCCTTTGCGTCCTCAAAATCATTCATATCGACGCTGGTTTTGTTACGACGGGCGGCAAATAGAGCCGCTTCGTTGACCAAGTTGGCCAGCTGGGCACCACTAAAGCCAGGCGTACCACGCGCAAGCGAGCTGGCATCGACGCCGATAGTATTTGGTAGCTTTTTTAAATGTACTTTTAAAATCTGCTCACGGCCTTTGATATCGGGCAGGCCTACTTGTACCTGACGGTCAAAACGTCCTGGACGCAGTAGCGCTTTATCGAGTACATCAGCGCGGTTAGTCGCGGCAATCACGATCACGCCTTCGTTACCTTCAAAACCGTCCATCTCAACCAATAGTTGGTTCAATGTCTGCTCACGCTCATCATTACCGCCGCCCATACCAGAGCCACGGTGGCGACCAACGGCATCGATCTCATCGATGAAGATGATACAAGGGGCGCTCTTTTTCGCTTGCTCAAACATATCGCGTACACGCGAGGCACCCACACCGACAAACATCTCGACAAAGTCAGAGCCTGAGATAGAAAAGAACGGTACTTTGGCTTCACCAGCGATGGCACGCGCCAATAGCGTCTTACCTGTACCAGGCGGTCCAACCATCAAGATACCGCGTGGGATGGTCGCACCTAACTTGGTAAACTTGTCTGGATCGCGCAAGAAGTCAACGACCTCGACCACTTCTTCTTTGGCCTCTTCACAGCCTGCGACATCCTCAAAATTGACGTTGATTTGGTCTTCGGTGAGCATTTTGGCTTTTGATTTACCAAAGCTCATCGGACCACCGCCCTTGCCGCCAGCGCCGCCTTGCATATTACGCATAAAGAATAAAAACAGACCAATAATCAATAAAATTGGGAAACTGGCTATCAGCAATTGCATCAAGACGCTTTGGCGTTTCGGAGCAGTTCCTTGAACTTCAACCTGATTTTCACGCAACAGCGGCATCAGCTCGTCGTCTGACACAGCGGGTCTAATGGTCTCAAAAGATGAGCCATTTTTCTTTTCACCGGTGATTTGCTCGCCGTCGATTTCAACACTGGCTACCTGGTTTTCTGACACCGCGGTCACAAACTCAGAGTAGTTAAGGTTATCCGGCTCAGAGGACTGATCAAAGCCGCTAAACACCAGCACCAAAATGCCGATTACCACCAGCCACAATAAGGTATTTTTTACCATGTCGCTCACTAGTTATTCCCATCCCTTACTTATTGGTGTGTTTACTAAACACGTGACGTCCATAAACGTTTGGCTCATTTGACGATATATAAATCTCAACGAGCATATCGGGCGTTTATTATCAGACGACTTTGCCTAAAACGCATGCTTAAAACAAAGTTAATATACCATGATATGTGGTGTTCCCCTGCATAATTCAAGCAGGTTTCACTTTTATTCAGTTAACGATTGTAGCGGATTTTCACGCATGGTATCCATCTTTTATGATGACGTATTCTCCCGCTTACAATAGCAGCAACTTATTGAAATTAAAACTATTTGATCGCCACCCAAAACATCTCTTTTGATCGTGGTCGTGAGGCAGCGGGCTTGATGCTACGGATTTTACTAAAATCACGCTGCATCTGCTGACGTAATTCTTGTGTACCCTCACCCTGAAACACTTTCATAATAAGCGCGCCATCTTTGGGTAAGGTTGCCAGCGCAAAGTCGACCGCCAGCTCGCATAGGTACATCATACGCGGCTGATCAATCGCGCGATTGCCAGAAGTATTGGGCGCCATATCTGATAGCACCACATCGACCTGCCGATCGCCCACTTCTGCCATAATCGCGTCAAACACCTCAGCCTCACGAAAGTCACCTTGGATAAAGGTGACATCTGGCAACGCATCCATCGGCAAAATATCAGAGGCGATCAAAATGCCTTTATCACCCACCAACTGCCCGGCCACTTGTGACCAGCTACCAGGCGCACTGCCCAAATCCACAACCGTCATGCCTTTTTTTATTAGGCTGGTCTTTTCGTTGATTTCTAGGAGCTTATAAGCTGCGCGGGCGCGGTAGCCGTCTTTTTGGGCCTTTTGTACATAATGGTCGTCAATATGCTCTTGCATCCAAGCACTGCTGCTTTTTGACAATTTTTTGTTTTCGATACGCGTGGCCAAAATACCTGCTCCTATTACTCTGCAAAACTTTATGCGCTTTGATAACGATACACTTTGAAACGCCTGATGACTCATTGCAACGCCTGATGCACACAAGACATAGTACCAATGAGGCGATTTATCTATAGATGCGCTTAAATCATCAAATTCTCTTGGTTAAATAACTGTTTTAAAAGGCAGTAGCGTTTATAATGTGGTCAAACCTTCAGTTTAACATTTTCGGCACGTAAAATCGTGCAAAATCCCGCCGATATCATGCAAGTTGGTCATAGATTATCTATAATGATCACTCACTGCTTTTGGCGGTAATATTTTTATTTTTATCAATACCTAGGAATTCTATGCAACTCGATAACGCTACCATCAAACGTCTAAAAGGCATCGGCCATGAGCTAAAGCCTATCGTTATGATTGGCAACAAAGGCATCACTCCCACCATCACCGAAGAGATTGATCGTGCTTTATCAGATCATGAGCTCATCAAGGTAAAACTACCGGCCGGCACCAAAGAAGAGCGTGATACCATCGGCGCAGAGCTTGCGGCGGCGGCAAACGCCACTTTGGTACATTCTATCGGTCGTATGGCTTTGCTATTACGCCAAAACCCAAATGCCAATCCAAAACTCTCTAATCTCACTCGTCACGCCCAGTAGTATGTCGGCGCAAAGAGACGATGTATATTTAGCGCGAATAAATAAATGGTTGTGCTGTGTATGACCATGCCGCAATGCGCCTGCTATCTGCTATAACCCAAAACCGCGCGGCATGTTGCTCGCGGTTTTTTGCATGACGGGTATATAATCAATCTACTCTAAAATAAATACCAGTAGCACTCTGGCACCGCAGTTTGTTTATGTGGGATTAACTGTATAAACCTCGTGCAGTATTCATACTACCTATCAAAACGGCTGCTTATCACAACTAGTGCCTATCAAAACAGTGATTACATCATGAGCCAAGTCTTTTATTTGCGTTTAGCCACCGACAGCCTCGCCACCCAGGCGCAGCAATTAGGTGTCAGTATCGCTGCGCTATCAGAGATCCGCGTGAGCGTACACGCAGACATCAGCCAGACGTCGCCTTTTTATCTACAGCTTCATTATCAAGTCAGCATGCCCACACCCTCTATGGCGCACCGACTAGAGTGGCCAGTATGGCAGTCAGACAAGGTCGGTTTTGCAGACTATCTGTGGGAGGAGACCTGCCTTGAGTGCTTTATCAGTGCCAAAACGCCGCAAGCTCCTATGGCAAAGGCAAGCGCACCTTATATCGAAATCAACGCCAGTCCAGACGGTCGTTACGCGCTTTATCAGTTTGATGACTATCGGCACCCAGATACTTCGCCGCCGCCAGCCCTGATGACCGATCTGCAAACCCGTGCCACGCTCGAATGGCCAACATCGAGCTCAAGTTCAAGCTTGGGTATAAACTTGGCCTGCTCAGTTGATTTTGAACGTTACTTGCATATACCAGTGACGCCATTGCCGCATCAGCAATACGCCGTATATGGCACCGTGATTGAGTACCTCCACCCCTGCGTTATCTTATGGCTGGATAAAACAGCGCTATATTTTGCGCCCTCTCACACCATTCCGCCTGATTTTCACAATCGCCAGCATTGGGGCCAGTTTGTACTTTAGGTCTTGTGTGCTTCGTGCTATGACAGCGCAGATAAAAAAAACTCAGTAACGTCATAAAGAGCATTACTGAGTTTGGAGAAAACTGGTAAATCAGCTCGCTATCAGCTGATTACTAAATGAATTATTATTTGTCTGCCATGGCGAGGTAGATACCACGATCTGAGGCATCATCTACGTATTTTGAGTCGCGCCAAGTGGTATAACTATGGACACCACTGTATGGGCTGATACCTTTTTGGCGGAAGTCAGATACCCAGTTGGTACCATCAAAAATCTGAATATGACCATGCGGGCGTCTTGAGCTACGGTCATAGACGATCACATCACCCACCTGATGCGGTGTGTCATTACTGATTTTGGTAAAGCCTGCTTGGGCAAGCGTGCCACGCGTGGCGTACTGATACGCTGAAGGATTTGGCGTAAACTCGTAGCCTGCTGATTGCAAGGCTTTACGGACGTAGCGGGCACAGTAGCCAGAGCTTCTAGACAACGCCACGCGTGAAGCACGTGCTGCAGCAATGGCAGGGGCTGAGTTGCTATCAGGTACACGGCTTGCTTGCTTCTGGCGCTGCTCATAAGAGAGGCGACTGGTGAGCGAAGCAAGCTGGTATTCTTTTTGCTTGGCATGAGCACTTAAATTATCAATTGCTTGACTGATTTCATCATTACTATAAACATGGGCGCCGCTATTGGTGCTATAGATATTGCGACTAGAACCGTAGTTCACAGAAGTAGAGATGTTTGTGACGGTATGACTCAAGGTATTATTTGGTTGAAAGGTCGTTTCGACAGCACCACTCGTCTGTGCTATACCCATTCCCAATACTGACAAAATTAATAAAGCTTGTTTCATAAATTTACTACCTATGGTTTATACAGGATTGCTCGTCATCCATGACGACGCATCAATTAATTTAGAGGATATCCACATCAAGCAAACATGATAAAATCCTTATCACAACCACTTCTTTTATCGTGACTCACACCGATAGTTTTGGTCTGGTCAACTGCCACATCACTCACTTGTTATATACTGCGCTTAGCATGTTTATGATAAATATCGTTTTTGTCACCTACTAGATGAGTTATCACGATGTCAAAAAAACAGCCCAATCGGCTTGCCAAGCTTATTGATCATCAAGCTTTTGCTGGTAGCGCACTACCCCAAACCCTTGCTGATAATGTGCAGTTTTATATAAAAGCGACCAATGAGATAAAAGCGCTATTGGTAGACTGTCTACCTGAGGAAATCCTCAATAGCTGCTGGGTCGTCGGACTTACTGCTGAGCAATTGGTGCTCAGTGTCAGCTCAATGACGGCTGCTAACCATATTCGCTATTTACAGAGCGCGTACTTGCAAGTCCTTAATGAGCAGTCAATTACATTTAAACAACTCAAGCAAATTCGCGTCATTGTAGCCAATACTTCTACTGAAAATCATGTATCAAAATCATCTTCAGGGCTAGCGGCGGCCTCATCAAAATCTCGTAAAGCTAATAAAAATCAGGCTCTTAGCCAAAACACAAAGCGGACTATATCACAGGCTGCAGAGCATGTCATCACTGATGAAAAACTCAAAAAAGCACTGTTGCGCCTCGCAAATCACTAAAAATCGCCCCGTTACTATGTAAAGTTATGTAAACAAAAACAGAAAATAATCCTTTAAACGCTGGGTTTTTGTAATATCGCAAACAAAAAAAATCGTCTATCGCTTTCATTCAAATAATGAATGAAAGCGATAGACGATCATAAAATTATCCACAGCTTTTATATTGTCTAGGTTAGCGCAGAATTGTTAAAGTAAGCTAAACAATATATTCAAAAATACGAATATTCTATGACTGTAAGCATGGGCAACTTATGTAATATTGCGTAAATGTTTCGATACTTCGTGTATATTCCTGTATTTATCCTTCAACGGCCAAACCATTGAGTGGCAAATATTCGATCGGACAAGTTACGTTGTCATCAAATGTTACAATTTCAAAGTTATCATGATTGGATAATATCTCACGTACCAGCAAATTGTTTAGAGCATGACCAGACTTGTAGGCATTAAAACGACCTAAAATAGGATAACCTATCAAATATAAATCGCCCAATGCGTCTAAAATTTTATGACGGACAAATTCATCATTGAAACGCAGGCCTTCTTCGTTGAGTACGCTCATATCATCGATGACAATGGCATTGTCCATACTGCCGCCTAGCGCCAAGTTGTTTTGACGCAAAGCTTCGATATCACGTAAAAACCCAAATGTACGAGCCGAGCTGAGCTGCTCGATGAAGTTTTGGGTCGAGAACTGTAATTGGGCGTGCTGAAAGTCTTTGTCGATAGCAGGATGATCAAAGTCAATCTCAAAGTTTAACTCAAAACCCTCATAAGGGCGCAACTCCGCCCATTTATCATCGACTTTTACTCGTACAGGTCGCAAAATCTTGATGAATTTTTTGGGTGCTTCTTGCTCACAAAATCCCGCTTCCAGCAGTAAAGCGACAAAGGGCGCCGCACTGCCATCCATGATAGGTATCTCTGATGCAGACACGCGAATCAGTAGGTTATCAATACCCAGTCCAGCAACCGCACTAAGCAAATGCTCTACTGTACCCACGCGCGTACCTCCAAAGACCAGATTAGAGGACATCATGGTGTCTTGTACCAAAAAGGCACTGGCTGGAATCGGTTGGCTACCGGCGATGTCTGAGCGCTCGAAAACAATACCTGTATCGACTGGCTGCGGATGAAACGCTAAGTCAACAGGCTGACCACTATGGAGACCAGTACCTGTAACGGCTATCGCTGTTTTTATGGTTCTTTGGTTCATGGCTGTCTTCTCACATATTTTGTTACAATTGCCATAGTGTACCATTTCCCGCCCCTATTTCGCTATAGTTAAAAGTAGCTAATTTACTTATCTCCTTGATTGATAACACTTATCACTGATTTTTTGCCGTTACCTGTGGTCTATTTTTTTCTCTTATATCCGTGCCTACATCTCAAAACCTGTCATACTTTTTAATACTTAAAGTAAGTGTGTAAACTACAGCAGATACAAAAAAGCCAGCAATACATGCTGGCTTTTTTAGCTATCTCTATATGACAGACAAAATCTGTATGACAAACTACTTGTTTTGCTGACGCTTTAGATAGTCTTGAATACTGTTGGTTTTGGTCTTAGGCTGCTCTTGTATGGTGTTTGCACGGGCAGCATGGTCTTGATACATTTGCGCTTGTGATTGCTTTTGACTGTTTAACGCACTGGTATGTACGTTAGGATCAACTGGCTGAGTACTGTTTACAGACGGTACTGGTTGCTCTTTCACTTCCGGCTCTTTGCCAGCGTTTTCGTCTAAAGTAAGGCCGGTTGCGATGACGGTAACATGCAAATCATCGCCCATTTTTTCATCGATCACTGAGCCATAGAAAATATGCGCGTCATCGATATCTGTGATTTCTTCGACGATTTCACTGATTTTGCTCATCTCATCGAGTGATAACGACTCAGAGGAGATAACGTTGACCAATAGGCCTTTGGCGTTTTCTAGACGTAAATCATCAAGTAGTGGCGATCTGATGGCTTTTTCTGTGGCTTGACGAGCACGATCATCACCGCTGGCGCGGCCAATTCCCATCATAGCATGGCCTTTGGCTGTCATCGCGGTGCGAATATCGTTAAAGTCAATATTAATCATACCTTCGCTGGCGATGGTCTCAGCGATACCTTGAACCGCATGCAATAATACGTCATCGGCTTTTTTAAAGGCATCCTGCATTGAGATATTACCATAGACGCTCATCAACTTGTCGTTTGGAATGGTAATGATAGAGTCTACAAAATTGGTCAGCTGTTCGATACCTGCTTTGGCCGCTTTGATGCGTTTACCACCTTCAAATTTAAATGGTGTGGTCACCACAGCCACTGTCAACACTTCCATCTCTTTTGCGATACGAGCCACCACTGGCGCGGCACCCGTACCCGTACCACCGCCCATTCCAGCGGTAATAAACACCATGTCTGAATGCTCAAGCAAGCCACGGATGGCTTCTTCTTCGCTCTCTGCTGCTTCGCGGCCTACTTCTGGGTTGGCACCAGCACCTAGCCCGCGGTTGGTCTTTGCGCCCAGCTGCAGTTTATGCGGCGCCGTCAGACGGTCAAGTGCTTGTTTATCCGTATTGGCACAGACGAAGGTTACACCTCTAATCCCTTGTTGTACCATGTGTTCAACCGCATTACCGCCGCCGCCACCCACACCGAATACTGTGAAGCTTGCTTGGCCGTTATTTTGAAGCTGGTTATCATCTGGCATGGTGTATTTTAACATAAAAAAGATTCTCCAGTTGCAGATAGCGTAATGGTCGATACGTAGTAACGCACTCATGCGGCGCGCTATCGACATACTATATATAAATGTATTTAAATAAAATAGGGTAAATGGCCCAAATAGTTTGTCTAAGACATAATATGTCGTCTTAGCACGGTATTTACTGCTCAATCTATCGTTTGTCGGTCTTGTTTTGCCTCACCGCTCTATAAGTTTATATCAGAGTATCTCGACTAAAAGCAAAAGCATGGCCCAACCGTATCAGCGGCACTTAGCAGCGTTATAGTATCTTTTTTAAGACATTGGCAAAACGCTGGCCTGCGCTTTGAAAAACGCCCGTGACGCGGCTTTTTTTGATGGCTTCAGGCTCGCTTTTTTCACTGCGGCGAAACTGCTCACTTTGACTATATAGTAGTGTACCAAATGCCGTCTGATAAGCGCGATCATTCACTTGGATATTGAGCTGTCTAAATGCTTCGTCATTATCAAAATGATTATGTGCGCTGATTGCAGGATGAGTATTGGTCAGCACCACCGGCATTTTGAGCAGCTTTTTGGTAAAGGGTATCATGCCTTTGATGGCCGTACCGCCGCCTGTGAGCACGATGCCTTTATCAATATAGCCGATTAGGTCTGCCTCATGCAATTGACGCGCCACTTCGGTAAATATCTGTATATAGCGCGCTTCAATAATGCGTGCCAGATTATAGGTACCGATATTGATCTCGTCATTCGAGCCTTGTGGCTTAAAAAGAAAAAACGAGCTGGGATCGACGCTATTGACATCGACAGTACCATACGTTTTTTTGAGCTTTTCTGCCTCAATCATCGAGATACCAAAATCTGCTGAAATATCCATCGTTACCTCATGGCTACCCGTGGCGATACAATGGGTAAAGATCAGCTTGTTTTCTTTGTAGACACAAATACTGGTAGTACTAGCGCCAATATCCACCAAACAAACCCCTTGCTGGCGCTCATCGCTCATCAAGCTATACTCAGCACTAGTCACCGCATCAAACACAATATGATCGATGCCGACATCACAGCTTTGTAAGAGTTTTTGGATATTTTGGCGGCTAGAAACCGGCATCATCATCATGTGATACATCACAGTGATGTTGTGCGCCATCATCTCAATGGCATCATCGACCATAAAGTCTTGCTCATCGACATAGATACCCTGCTGGCAGCAATGCATCAGATAATAATCTGGCGACAAATCACGGGATTTGGCATTAGATAATGCTTGCACCATGTCTTTGGCACGGACTACTTCGTCTTCGACTCGCACCTCACCTGCACTGTTGCTACTGAGGAGCTCGGGCGTGGCAAGCGTGAGCCACACACTATGCACACGGCAATTAGCCATGTCTTCTGCTTCTTGAATGGCTTGTTTGATGGCGCCTTGTAGACGTTCGCGGTGTTTAATTTGCCCTTGATAAAAATCGCTGTTTTTAACTTGTCCCACGCCCAGTATGCGAATGTCTGTTGCAGAGACGACATTGCCTATCACGACATATACTGCCGTGGCGCTTAGATGGACAACAACCAGATTTTCAGTATTTTTCATGGTACCAGACAAATTATCGCTAAACAGGAGAGCAGATGACGTCTCCATTAAATCATTAAAACCATCGCTATATTCTTTGTAGTAAATAAACAACTTGTCCTAAATAAACAGCGTCTATCTGTCGTTGGGCTATGACTGGCTGTTTATCAGGTTTATGCATGACCGCTCATGCTTTTCTTTCTGAGCCGGCTCTTATCATTTTTTTACTCAGCATCCCTACCGATTATGATGAGCGCGCTGGTGACGCGCTGATATCCCAAGAAATGGTAAAGCCGTTTTTGTAACGCAAGTCCACTGACTGTATCTCATCGCGGCGATCGCTTAACTGATTGGCCAGTAGTTGACTCAGATTAAGCAGTTTTTGCGCCGTGTTTTCATTATCGACAATCACTCGTAACCCATTATCAAAACGAATCAGCCACGTCATTCTAGGTGATAAGATGATATCCTCGACCTGTATACCTAGCGGTGCATACCAGTCGTTGACTTGCTGCATTTGCTGCATGATGACTGGTGCTTGTGATATCTCACCTTGCAGCGTTGCAAACCCCTCTTGCGCCAGATCTTTGCTATCAGCAGGCACAAAAACCGCGCCTTTTGCATCGACCAGTCGCTCTGTACCGAAGTTCGCGACCGCTTGTTTGGGCAGTGCCGTCACCACGATACCGCGTTGCCAATCGCGTGAGACACTCACTTGATCGACCCATGGCAGTCCGGTTGCGATGTCTCTGAGCGCTTGCAAATCAGAGGTAAAGAAACTACTGACTTTTTGCTGATTCATCACTTGGCTGAGCGAACGATACTGCGTCACGGTCAAGCCCTGATTGCTCACATGAATAGCAGCTGGCGGTGCATCACGCAGCGCTTTGCCGCCCATCAGCAGTATCAGTACCAACAAACCTAGTACCAAGACCATAAATAAGTATCTAACCGAAGTCGGTACTTGAAAACTAGAGGTCGGGCGACGGGTTTTATCACTCATCAAGTCAGTTGCCTCGTTGACGGTTTGAGCCATAATGACCTTTTTCCCTATATTTGCATAGATTGCTCATGCTGTTTGTTGATATAAATTTGCTCATCGACGCTGCAAACCGTTTAAATAGTAGGTTAGCAAATTCTCAGCAGAAAATGACACTTATCGTACTATCGCGCTCTGTTAAATGTAACATTTTTGTCACTTTATGAACGACTTATGACAGCTACTCATAAAAAACACAAATATCACCAAAACAACCCAATAATTACAATATTAACGTATTTTGTGGTCAAACAATAGCCTAACCCCAAAGAGTGACTATGAATTTACACAAGTTTACATGAACCTATGATACAGCAGCGCTAGCGATACATTATACGTTTTCACACCCTACTGTTTTTTAGATAAAATGGCCTTTGATAACCATCCCTACACAGTCTGAGACAAAATATGCCAGCACAGCGAGTCGAAATCCATACCGCGCGCTTTTGCTGCCATCGGCACCAAGCTATGACTGGTCATCCCGGGTACTGTGTTGATTTCTAGCAGCCAAAAGTTGCCCGCCTCATCCTGCATGGCATCGATGCGGCCCCAGCCTTTGGCATCGACGGCTCGAAATGCCGCCAAACTCAGCTCTTGTAAGTGCTTTTCGTCCGCGGCACTTAAACCACAAGGGATATAGTAGCTGGTGTCGTTACGATTGTATTTGGCCTCAAAATCATAAAAATTGGTGATATCAGCAGGCTCAAGGCGAATTACAGGGTAGGCCTCGTCATCGATGATCACGATGGTAAACTCACGACCAGTAATCCAGCGCTCTGCCATAACCGCGTCGCCGCATTGCACGGCTGTTGCATAGGCAGCAGGTAGCTCGTCGAGATTGTTGACTTTGGTCATGCCAATGCTCGAACCCTCATGCACCGGTTTGATAATGAGCGGTAAACCCAGCATATTGACCACTTGCTGCCAATCGGTGTCGGCTGTCAATAATGAAAATGGCGCGGTTGATAGGCCGCATCCTTGCCACAACTGCTTGGTGCGTACTTTATCCATACCCAGTGCCGAGGCCAAAATACCTGAGCCTGTCTGCGGAATATCGAACCATTGCAGCACGCCTTGTAGCAGACCGTCTTCGCCGCCGCGGCCATGCAAGACATTAAACACGCGATCATACTGACGCAGCTCGGTGATGTCTTGGTGCTTAGGATCAAAATGGGTGGCATCAACGCCTTGGTTTTGCAAAGCCTGCAATACAGCAGCCCCGCTGTCTAGTGACACGCTACGCTCATTACTGCTGCCGCCATAAACAACGGCCACTTTACCAAATTCACTGGCATTTTTGACTTTAGAGGTCACCGCTTTTGATGACTGCTCTTTGGTTGATTGCTTGTTTTCCATACTGCTCTTCCCTGCTTGTGCCGCTGCTGCGATGGCTGGCTCTGGGTTGATGATAATGGTTTTATCCTCAGTGATAGGCTTATCTTGTTTTAGCGTCTCTGCCAGTCTATCTGGAGTGTCTTGCTGAGTTTGTATCGTCATGAGGATAATTCCTAAAAGTCTTTTAGCTTACTGGATATAAAGGTTGTTTGCGGCCAAGTCGATAGCAATCTGCCCAACATTACCAGCGCCTTGAGTGAGCAGCATGTCATTGGCCTTTAATAAACGCTGCATAGCAGGGGCCAAATTGTCCTTATCGATAATCGTCGGCTCGACCTCACCGCGCAGACGGATACTGCGTGCTAAGGATTTGGTATCAGCACCAGCAATCGGATTTTCGCCTGCAGAGTAAACCTCTAATAACAACAACTCATCGACGCTTGAGAGCACTTCGACAAACTCATCATAGCAGTCACGCGTGCGGGTATAACGGTGCGGCTGAAAAAGCATCACCAAGCGGCGATCCGGAAAGCTTTGGCGCGCCGCTTTAATCGTTGCATCGACTTCTTTTGGATGATGGCCATAGTCATCGATGAGTAACACATCACCCTCATCGATAGGCACAGCGGCGTGCTGCTCAAAGCGGCGACCAACGCCTTCAAACTTTTGCAAAGCGCGAGTAATCGCCTCGTCATCAACGCCTTCATCGGTCGCCATGGTGATAGCGGCCAGCGCATTGTAGACGTTATGGATGCCAGGGATATTTAAGGTCAGACGCAGCGGCTCCCGGTCGCGGCGCAATACAGTGAAATGAGTCTTGGTGCCTTCACTCACCACATCGATCGCTTGCACATCATTAAAAGGTTCAAGCCCAAAGGTTAATACTGGACGGCCAATATCATCAATCATCGCATACAGCTCAGGATCATCACCGCAAACCACAGCCAAACCATAAAACGGCATATTTTGTAAAAACTGAATATAAGCCGCTTTGAGCTTATCAAAGCTGTTTTCGTAAGTGTCCATATGATCTTGATCGATATTGGTCACAATCGCCGCCATCGGATGCAAGGACAAAAACGACGCATCTGACTCATCGGCCTCTGCCACCAGATAACGACTGCTACCGAGCGCGGCGTTTTTGCCAGACGCATTGAGTTTACCGCCGATGACGTAGGTTGGGTCTAGCTGCGCCTCTGCCATCATCGTGGTCAATAAGCTGGTGGTGGTGGTCTTGCCATGTGCACCAGCAACCGCGATACCATGACGATAACGCATCAGCTCGCCCAACATATCAGCACGGCGCACCACAGGCAGGCGTGCTTCTAACGCGGCTTTGACCTCAGGATTGCTCCGATCAATCGCGGAGGACACAACGATGACATCGGCATTGGCGATGTTTTTAGAATCATGCCCGATCGATATATCGATACCAATCTGCTGTAAGCGGCGCGTCACCACACTCTCGGCAATATCAGAGCCGCTGACCTGATAGCCTTGATTGCTCATCACCTCTGCGATACCGCACATGCCCGAGCCGCCAATACCGACAAAATGCAAATGTTGTATACGGCGCATTTCTGGTATTTCGATCAATCGCTTGGGTAGATCTTTTTCAGAGGTAGACATAAGAAGCTCTCTTTATTAAAGGCGAATAAAATAGGGTAAGTCAAAATAACAACTGATTAAGACAATCAGCCTCAAAGCCTGTCGCTGACCACGATAGAAACTATAGCGTTTGCCAAATGATATCGGCAACTTGCTTGCTGGCATGGCGATTGGCAAGCGCATGGCCCTTTTTGGCCATCTCCAAACACGTCGCGCGATCCAGGGCCGCCAGCTCTTGGCTCAAGCGCTGCGCGGTCAGCTCAGACTGCGGCAATAAAATCGCAGCACCGTGGTCAGTTAACGTGCGGGCATTGGCGGTTTGATGGTCATCCACAGCGTGTGGCAATGGCACAAAAATCGCCGCAATACCGACGTTTTGAATCTCAGTGACCGTCAGAGCGCCGGCACGGCATACGATGACATCGGCCCAATTATAGGCGGCGGCCATGTCATCGATAAAAGGCTGTACCACAAACGTGTGCTGGCTCAAATCCTCATGATCGTAGGCTGCTTGCGTCGTTTGTTCATTATTACGGCCGCATTGGTGACGCACATCAAACGGCTGATCTAATAGCGCCAAAACCTTGGGCACATTGGTGTTGAGCGCCTGTGCACCCAGCGATCCGCCTACTACTAACAGCTTTAGGGGCGTGCTGTCGTGGATATCATAACGCTCAGTTGGCTTTGTGACGCCCGTAATGGTGTTGCGCACAGGGTTGCCCACCGTCTCAAGCTTAGCATCCTGCTGACTATTGGCAAATGTATCTTCAAACGCTTGTAACACCTTGGTTGCCATCTTGGACAAATAGCGATTGCTCATACCAGCGATGGCGTTTTGCTCATGAATGATCAGTGGGGTTTTGGTCAAACGCGCTGCAATACCGCCAGGCGCGGTGACATAGCCTCCAAAACCCACCACCATATCGATCTGATTGCTACGAATCACTTTGATAGCCGCCATCGTCGCCGAAAGCAGGGTCACCGGCAGCTTTAATAGACGGCCAACGCCCTTGCCACGCAGACCCTGCATATCGATTGCATGAAAGCGGTAGCCTGTCGGCTCGACCAAGCGGTTTTCCATACCAGCGGGCGTGCCCAGCCAGTGAATCACCGCGCCACGTTTGCTCAGCTCTTCACTAACAGCCAGTGCCGGAAACACGTGACCACCTGTCCCAGCAGCCATCATTAGTATATGCGGTGTTTTCATGAACCCTGCCTATCTTTTTTGTATTTATATGAAGCACTTACTGTCCTATCGTGGTCATGGATTACCGTCCAAAACGACCCGCCGAAAGCTGGCATAGTATAGTGTAAATTATGGGCTGATATATAGTACTTTATGCACGGTTAATAACAAAAATCCAAGCCATGAAAAATCACGGCTTGGGCGTTATTAGCGGGTGCTTAGAGGCGCATTTTTCGGCCCCATCTTAGCATAAGGTTTTTTTCTCATTGTGCACATACTTTAGTAATAAATTACGCTATCGTTACTGCTTTGTTTATTCAGCACACTTATGCTCGATTGCGATAATCAAATCTGTGGCAATATCGGTGCCACATTGGTCATTTATCTCGCGTACACAAGTTGGACTGGTAACGTTAATCTCTGTAATACGGCCGCCGATCAAATCAAGCCCGACAAACATAAGACCTTTTTCTTTGACGATGGGCGCGACGACCTCTGCCACTTGACGCTCCATATCGGTGAGCGGCATCGCCACCCCACTACCACCGGCCGCAAGATTGCCACGCGTCTCGCCTTTGACTGGAATACGTGCCAAGCTATAATCGACCACCACGCCATCGACGATGAGCACACGCTTATCACCCTCGGCGATTTCAGGTAAGTAGCGCTGCGCCATGATCGGCAAAGTCTCAAGCTCGGTCAACATCTCTAGCGTCACCCCGATGTTCGGACTGTCAGCGGTCAGGCGAAAAATACCGGTGCCGCCCATGCCGTCTAAGGGTTTGACGATGACGTCTTGTTGCTCGGCGATAAACTGGCGAATGTGCGCCTGTTTGCTGGTCACAATCGTCGGACTCATATAGTCGCTAAACCAAGTAGCAAACAGCTTTTCATTACAGTCGCGAATCGCTTGTGGGTCATTGACCACCAATACGCCTGCTGCCTTGGCATGATCCAGCATATAAGTGGCATAAATGAAGCGCATGTCAAACGGTGGATCTTTACGCATCAAAATCACTTCATAATCACTGATCGCGCCTGTGGCCTTGTCGCCCAAGCTATAAAAGTTTGCCGGATCACGTTTGACCGTCACAGGCTGGGTATCAGCCATCAACTGACCGCGATCCAGCCACAGATCATGAATCTGACAATAGCCAAGCGTATGACCACGGTCTTGAGCCGCCCACATCATCGCCAAGCTGGTGTCCTTTTTATAATTGACCTGCTCGATAGGGTCCATGATGACCAATATGCGTAAGGATTTCTTTTGATTTTCTTGGCTCATAATAAGACTCATTTATATTAGATTGTTTAGGCGCGCTGATATATAACTGATATACAGCCGATATGTATACTGTCCATCACAGAGCAGCAGCCACTATAGCGACAATGACTAACTATACACCGTACTGCGCGCGGTAATGCTGCATTTTTGCAAGTTGGGTAGCGTCTTTGTACTGGCCGTTTGCCGCTGCCAAATAGCTGATCAGATCGTCGATATCGACCAATGCTCGTACTGGTACGTTTAGCGTCGCGGCCAGCTCTTGGATAGCAGAGTGCTCACCTTGGCCTTTTTCTTTGCGATCAAGCGCCACGATAATACCTGCCACGCTGGCGCCCGCTTGCTCGAGTATCTCGACCACTTCACGCATCGCTGTGCCAGCCGTAATCACATCATCGAGCACCCAGACTGCCTTACCGCTGACATCTGCACCCACCAAGTTACCGCCCTCGCCATGTGTTTTGGCTTCTTTGCGGTTATAGCCCCATTTGGCGTTGATACCGTGATGCTGCCACAACGCTTGCGCGGTGGCAGCAACAAAGGGAATGCCTTTATAAGCCGCACCAAAGATGACCAGCTCTTGCATGTCCGCCTCGTCACTTTTGGTCATTTGTGCCGCCAAAGCAT
This sequence comes from Psychrobacter sp. CAM01, assembly GCF_032842965.1. Taxonomy (NCBI): domain Bacteria; kingdom Pseudomonadati; phylum Pseudomonadota; class Gammaproteobacteria; order Moraxellales; family Moraxellaceae; genus Psychrobacter; species Psychrobacter sp. CAM01. The sequence continues at coordinate 190,526 of NZ_JAWJBL010000008.1, read as the reverse complement.
CTGCATAGCCGCGTGCCAGCAGAGACAACATCTCACCTGTCGCCAGCAAGCCTGCATTAAAAAAATAGGGGCTGATACGACCAGACTTTAGGACAAACTCGCCAAACTTAAGCACTTGGTTATCAAGCGCCAGCTGAATAAATTGATGAGAAGAAAAAGAGGCGGTTTGAGCGTCAGCAGTTGCGGCATTTAGCATGAGATATTCCTATTGGCAAAAAAAGGCAAAAAAGTGGCGTTATTGTACGCATTATTGATCAGCTTGACCAACCGTTGATGGCATAATCCTGCATATTGGGATAACGCATCAATAAGCCATTACGCGATGAGAGGTTAAAGTAACAGTGACCGTCATGGCTGACTTGTATGTCCCAGCCCAAATAGTAGGCGGCGACCACGATATGCCCTGCAAACACTCGAATTTGCCGATAAACATGGCGCTGCGCAGGCTCACAGATCACCTGACTGAGCAAATAGCTGCGTACGTACTGGCACACTTGCGCCGCACTATAGCGGTGATTGATGCTTTTACGCGTCTGGCACTGCTTTAGCGCATGAACCGCCGCGCTGCACGCCATGATGTCAGTGGCCAAGCTGCCTTCACCCGTTTCAAACTGCTGCGGCTGCAAGATCACCTGCCAGTCATCAGCATAGGCATCGCTTAGTAACTCGTCAGGATTATAACGTTTGATAAGAGCGCGCAAAGAGGCGGTAGAATCTTTGGTCTTCTTAGGCGAGCCTGCGCTTGTTTGGTGGGTTTTTATCGAGCGGCCAGCAGGCGCAAAACCATAACGATGGAGCGCTGGATACGCGCGCATGGCCTGATGGATATCGGCCATATCCAACAGTATCATGCCACTTAGTGGCGATAGTAGCGGCTGTTCGCTGTGGTTTTGATAAAAGCTGTCAGGCAGCTCGACAAGCTTTGCTGCCTGTAATAGCGCCAAATGCTCAGCCAACGCCTCAGAGGCAATCAGCGCCCACTTCGATAAGCTGCTGGTACAAGGCTGATAGAACCGTTTAGAGTTGCCGTAGAGCCGGCGCAGCTGACCGTTCAGCCTCCGTGCTGGCTCTGGAATATCACTTAGCGGCCGTGCAGGATCGAGCGGCGCTTGGCTTGGGTCAAAATTAGGGTGTACGATGGCAGGCTGCTGACTATCAGGCAACGTAGAGGAGCGCTCAGCATTGCCTTCTGCCAGCATGTCGCCTGCTGCGTGCTTTGCAGTAGATAAGCGGCTCTCAGAAGTAGAAGGCTGGGTCATGAAATCTCCATCAATGATAAAAAACGATAAGCGCGAAATAAGTACCAGCTGTGCTGTATCGGTTTTAAAATAACTGAACGATAGGGTTGATGATAGACGGCTATTTTACGCTTGATGGCGCAAAATATCACGGTAACCTACTTGCCAGTCAGGATAATCAAGCCACGCTAATGGTATATTGCTGTGCAGACGCTTGCCCGTGACAGCGGTTTTTTCATCCGCTATCGCTGGCGGTACTTCTCCCACTTGCTCACTGAGCCAAACACCAAGCTCCAAGGTGGTGACTGGCGCATAATCCGTCGCAATATAAAGCGGCTTTGGCGTAGCGATGGTCAAGACGTTGACGATGATATTGACCAAATCGCTATCCATAATACGATTGCTCCAGTGGGCGGCGGCGACGGGTTTTTTTTGCGGATCACGGGCTTGACGCAGGCGCATCAGACGCTCGCGCCCATAGATACCACTAGGGCGAATGACAATGGCGCGATCACCAAAGCCTTGCTGCAGTACCTTTTCTGCTTGCAAGATAATTTGCGAAGCTTCGCGCTTAGGCAGGGTCGGCACCGTCTCTTCGTCTATCCACTCACCGCTATCCTGCCCATAAACGCCCGTTGACGAAATAAACACAACGCGCGTAAGATATGGCAGTTGCTCGGCCAGCGCGGCTACATGCTGAGCAATCGCTAAATAGCTGTTTTGATAACCGCTGGCTGAGTGGTCATCCGGCGTGACGATAATCGCCAGATGGGTAAAGTCTTGTAGCTCATCAGCGCTCAAGCATAAGGCATCTGCTTGCATAAAGCTTGCTTGATCATTTAAATCATAGTGCTCGCGGGTGCGGCGGGCAAGACCGGTGACTGACAAACCGTCCTGCGCCAGTTTATTGGTCACAGGCCGTCCGATGTCGCCTTGTCCGATAATCAGTAGGTGCATGCTCATTTTATATCCTTAAAAATAGCGTCGGTATGACAGCTGTATATCGTCATTGGCATCGATACGCTCCTGCCACTCATAGCTGGCATTGATGCGCACTGCTTGATTTTTATCGATATCGTACTGTAGGCCGATGCTTGAGATTGGCTGCCAATAATGACTGCGAGCGCCTGGGTCGTCACTGCTGCCATGATACCAATATGGCAATTGCAATTGGGCCTGCGCGCGTAACTGATTGTTAATCTGATAGTCACAGCCTGCATTGACCCCAGCACCGACACGAAAGCCTTTATGGATGCCGCGGCCTGCTTGCCCCTTCCCTGACAATAGAGCGTAGCATAGCTGCGGCGGCATCTCTCCGCTGCCAGCTTTTGGGTTGCCAAGCGCCCATGACCAGCCCGTCTCGTAGCCGACACTGCCGACCAAGTGATCGCGCCCTGATGGTTGCGAGCCATCATTTACGCGGGTCGCCTCGACACTTGCGCCCCACGTTTTGCCTTGTTTGGCGGTATTGACAGGATTAAAAGAGCGACCTCGTAGTATTGTAAAATTCTCTAACACCACACGGTCCGGCTCATGGTCTTTACTGGCGTCTGTCTCATAAAAGCGCACTGTCGCAGCCAGTGCCTCTAGATTAAAAAACTGCGGAAATCCTGAAGCGCGATCCAAGGTATCATGAAACCCCAAACGCATCCCCACATCAAGGTAGCCGTTATCACCGCGCTGACCTGCGCCAATCTGAGCCACTTGCAATGGATGCCTATCAACCGGGTTGTTGTCCGAGGCAATAATACCATGATCTATGATGGTCTTTTTATCGCCAGCTGAGATACTCGATGCCACATTGCGCGCGACTGATTGAATATTACTCGCGTCATCATTGGTTAATTGTTGATAACCAAGTGCAGCCGCGGCTCTGGCTTTATTTAGCTCAGCTTGACGCACCGTACTGTCCGATGGGGTATAGCGAGCATCTGCCAATAAAGATTCGTCGTTAAGCAGCTTGACCACATCGGAGGGAATGACCACATAAGGCAGCTGGCTGAGCAAATCCTGCTCGGGGCGCACCACATCGATCAGACGCAGAATCTCAGAGGCGCAGTTGTCCGTGGTAAAATAATAAGGAATGTCTAAATCCTTAGTCTCCCACACATGCAGGATGATTTGCCGCACCTCTGCGGGCGTCAAATCCAACTGATAAGTCCACGCGTCACGCTCATCGTCTTTGAGATATTTGGCCAGCTTTTCGGGATAAGGATCAATCTCAATTCTATTATTATAACCGCCGCTGGTGGCTTTAATGGCATAAACGGCAAACGCATCGTTAGGGTCGCCATCGACGGTGTCATTGAGGGCGTAAGCATGGTGAATCTGACTGGGATCGGCGGCGCTGATCGGTGAGTCGATACGTAGCAGGGTATGGGCGAACGCGGAGATTGGATTGTCCAAGTACTCCTCAGCAAACATAATGGACAGCTGCTCGGGGTTTAGCATCGCCATCCACTCTGTCAGCTCAGGGCAGTCCGTCTGCAAGCTTGAGCTATCAATGCCTAGCCTCTGAGTGAGCCAGTGTGTGCGCGCAGGAAACCGACAAATAGCTGACTGTGCATCGCTGCTGGGTTTGGACTCAGGCGGTGCGACCATCTGCTCGGCCAATACCACTAGCAGCGCATCCAGCTCAGCGCCAGCGTCGTGCTGGCCGTCAGTGCTGAGAAAAAACGCAGGACTATCGATGAGGCTTTTGGGCGCGTCTTTATTAAAGAGTGATTTTTTATCATCCAAAAAGTACAACAATCGCCGCCAAGTGGTATGCTCGGCCAGACTGTGCGCTTGCACCTGCTGACGCCAGGTGGCTAATAACTGCTCGGCTTCGCTATCTTGACTATGCAAGGTACCATCAGTCTGCGGCATTGGGGTCTGGCTAATATCAGCCGTGGTGGTTGGCGCAGCCGCCAGCTCGCCTGTCATCACCAAGGACGCAGGCGTCGGCAGCACAGCCTGCACTTGGGCTGAGAGTAGCAGCGCTGCCACTGCAAAAGGCAAACGTGCACGCACGCAGCACGCTCGCAGGCGAGTAGCGCTTGAGGTACAATTTATAGAAAAACTCGGCTTTATAGACATGAGGAAACTCTCGCCCGTTATCATATGAATGAATATAAATCTAAATAAAAGCTAAATATGCTAACCACCATCATCGATGCCATACATCTGACATCTGCGCTCAACCTATTTATAACGAAAACGACGATACAAAGAGAACATTATGCCCAGCTCAACCATCCCATTATCCATGACTATCGATGATGGCCTACTATCGGCCGCCACTTGGCTTGCATCACCCAATTTTAATAAGCGACCTGAGCACACTACCATTGACACCATTGTCATTCACAATATCAGTCTACCACCCAACGATTTTGGCGCATGCGGCTCTGATGGTGTGCATTATGTCAAAGCACTATTTACCAATCAGCTGGACTGGGACGCCCATCCGTATTTTCAGACGATCAAAGGTGCTGAAGTGTCAGCGCACCTGTTCATAGAACGTGATGGCGCAATTACGCAATTTGTCAACTTCAATGAGCGTGCGTGGCATGCTGGTAGGTCCAGCTACCTTGGGCGACCTGAGTGTAATGATTATAGCATCGGCATCGAGCTTGAAGGGTCTGATTTTGTGTCCTTTACCGCCGCGCAATACCATACGCTTGCAGCCGTCGTCGCAGCTATATATAGTGCCTACCCCAACACCCGCCGTCACCTCACTGGACACAGCGACATCGCCCCTGAACGCAAGACCGATCCAGGCGAGTTTTTTGAATGGGCGCGGCTGCGTGAGCTTATTGCTCACCAAATGGTGAGATAGCTGCTGATGACTGGCTGGTAGCATTTCCACAGTCACTCCATTTATCTCGATAATGAAAGTGCTATAATTTGGCAGTTTTTTGATACCTATCACTCAGCAACTTCTTATCTGCAAACAACATAGCAAAACAGGTTCTTATGGCAAAAAGTCGGTTATTTCGCTCTACGATGGTCGTCAGTAGCATGACCATGCTGTCTCGTGTTTTAGGCCTGCTACGTGATGTGGTGTTATTGGGCGTGTTTGGCGCAGGTGGCCTGATGGATGCCTTTTTGGTCGCTTTTAAGATTCCAAACTTTTTGCGCCGTCTGTTTGCCGAAGGCGCTTTTAGCCAAGCATTCGTCCCTGTACTGTCTGAGTATAAGGAAAAATATAGCCTACAGCAGGTGCAGATCTTGGTCAGTCGTACCTCAGGGGCGCTGCTACTGGTCTTGTCCATGCTGACGGTGCTGGTGATTTTAATCGCGCCATGGGTGGTGACACTGTTTGCTCCAGGGTTTGCTGAACAACCCGACAAGTTTGCCATCACCGCTGAGCTGCTGCGCCTGACTTTTCCGTATTTGCTGTTTATCTCTATGACCGCCTTTGCCAGCGGTATCTTACAAAGCTATGGCCGCTTTGCCGCGCCAGCCTTTGCCCCCGTGTTATTAAACTTATGCATGATTGGGGGCGCGCTGATTTTCGCGCCGATGTTTGACACACCGATCATGGCGCTCGGCTATGCAGTGGCTATCGCAGGATTGCTACAGTTTTTGATACAGCTGCCGCAGCTTTGGCAACAAAAGCTGCTGGTCGCGCCCAAGGTTGACTTCAAGCACGAAGGCGTCAGACGTATTCTACAACTGATGCTTCCCGCTATCTTTGGTGTCTCGGTCACCCAGATTAATCTACTGCTCAATACCGTATTTGCCTCATTAATGATAGGTGGCTCAGTCTCTTGGCTCTATGCAGCCGAGCGCATGAGCGAGCTACCGCTTGGGCTCATCGGGGTGGCGATCGGGACGGTGATTTTGCCCAGCTTATCAAAGAGCGAAGCGCAAAAAGACGATGTCAGCTTTAAAAAGACCATCGACTGGGCGGCACGTCTGATTATTTTGGTGGGCGTGCCAGCGTCGGCGGCGTTATTTATCTTAGCTGATGTGCTCATGCAGGCGCTGTTTTTGCGCGGAGAGTTTACTTTGCGTGACTCACAGATGAGCGCGCTGGCGCTGCGTAGTATGGCGGGCGGTATTTTAGGTTTTATGCTGATTAAGATTTTTGCGCCTGCGTTTTTTGCGCGGCAAGACACCAAAACCCCAGTAAAAATCGGTATTATCTCTGTCTTTGCCAATATGATTTTTAGCGTGGTTTTTATCGGTATTTTCTACTTTTTAGAGCTGCCGCTGCATGGCGGATTGGCTTTAGCCACCACAGGTGCCGCCTTTGTCAACGCCGGCTTGTTGTATTATTTCTTATATCAGCGTGAGATTTTTCGCTTTGGCAATCATTGGAAGAAACTGTTTGCTCAGTTTGCGATTGCTACGATTGCCATGGTTGCCGCCCTGTACGTCATGCTGCCTTATTTTCCAACCGATGAGGCGCAGTGGCAGCGTATCATTGCTCTGCTCGTCATGTGTGCGGTGGGCGCAGCGGTCTACGGTGTGGTTTTATTGGCCACAGGCTTTCGTCCGCGCCAGCTCAAACACGGCTAAACAACGCCTTTACCAAACCAAAACAAGCCTTATATGAGAAATGATAGTGCGTGATGCGGATAGTTGTGATAATTGACGTATAACGAATACATAAATTTTAAGGGTCAATATGACAACGAAACAATCCACCTTACTACGCTTACCGACCTTACTCACTGCTGGCGTTCTAAGCACCGGCTTACTTGTGAGTGGTTGTGGCAATAATGATAATGTCGAGACAGCTGCCAATCATACTGCAGATACCGCAGCTATTGAAGAGACAGCAGCTGTTGCCAAAACCTCTGAGGACGACCTAACGACTGCAGTAAAGACAGTCGATAGCGATAATGGCGTGAAGCGTGAGCAGATAGCGGCCAATACTGAAGATAAAACCGCTATCGATAGTGATAATGTCAATCCTGTCACCGCCTCTGCCAAGCAAAAAAGCTTGGTGACTAATCCAACCCAAGCAGGTACGCCAGAAGATACGGTAAAAAAAGCGCTAGATAGCTTATATTATGGTGATGCCAAAAAATCCGCCTCATATTATGAAGTGGATATGGCAAACTTTGAAGAAGAGCTGGCCAACACGCAGTCAGCGTTTCAACAAACAGTCGATGGCGTCACCATTACGGATACCAACTATAGTGATGATAAAACGCATGCTACCATCACAGGCGAGCTGATGCTAAAAGGCCAAAGTGAGCCTGCGCCGCTGACTTATGAGCTACAAAAGATAGATGGTCAGTGGAAAATTTTGGGTTAAGACAGTTTAGGTTAAGGTGTTTTTAATCAATGTCCTTTAGATGAACCCCTTGTATATAAAGGCCGCTTAAATGATAAACATCTTCGGTCAAAAGATGCCAAATCAACGCATTTAAGACGTTTTATCTGAGATGCCATCTGACGTCACCGCTTTACCGAGCATCACCACATCAGCGACAAACCCCTGCATATCGCATACCTTTGGCATATAACCCCATTGCTCAAAGCCAAGCTTTCCAAACATTCCTAAGCTTGGCTGATTGTGCGCAAAGATTAGCGCGACGACATTATGAATACCAAGACTTGGTGCTTGCGTCAGCATCCAGCGTGTCAGCAAACTGCCTAAACCCTTTGCTTGATAGTCTTGATGCAGATAGATACTAATCTCTGTGCTGATATGATAAGCCATACGCGCATATAAATCGCTAAAACTGCCCCACGCCACGATTGGTGATGTTTTTTGACTGGTTTGCGCCGCTTGCACTGTTTGAGCTGTATCCTCGCTCGCTTGCTCCCTCGATGGCACCCTAGCTCTAACGACATAAATAGGCCGTGTCGGACTGTTTATGTGCTCGGCAAACCACGCGGCGCGCTCTTCACAGGTCACGGGTGTCAGCTGCGCTGTGGCTTGTTTGCCAGCGATACTTTGATTGTAAATCGCCACAACCTCGGGCAAGTCCTCTGCTCTAGCATGCTGTACCGACCATACATCATTGAGATGGTAAGACGGGGCCAAAGCAGGTAAAGAAGTAGCAGTCATAGAGTATCCATAGCTAAAAAGCGACACGGGGTATTTGGAGGAAAAAACATTCACCATCTAGGCCATCATCAACAGACAGTAAAGCCGCGATAGCGCAGATCAGCAAACGCGTTTTTTGCGATGCAGCCATCGCTGACACAAATCGTTTGATACAGGTTCGTTTGATACAGGTATTATCCATAGACCATAAGATGTTAGTATGGCTATTTTACTTTATAATGGCTGGTTTTAGACACCTCAATGTTTTATCTGGGCGTGTTTTTTCCTTCTTTATTTGGTCTTATTTATCATAGCTGACATTTATGAACACCTATTTTCTTGAGCAACTGATTGCCACACCAAGCGCCCTGCCTGCCCATACTCACCCAGTAGCGCTAGCGCCTTGTGTGCTCACTATCGGTAACTTTGATGGTGTGCATTTAGGCCATCAAGCGATGCTCGCCCAAGTACGCGATATCGCCGATGCACGTGGGCTTGACGCTGCCGTCATGATATTTGAGCCGCAGCCACGTGAGTTTTTTGCGCCAGAAAGCGCCCCTGCTCGCCTCACTAACTTGGCAGAAAAGCAGGCACTACTTGCAGAGTACGGCGTAGAGACACTCATTGTCGCAGGATTTGATAATGAGTTTCGCTCGCTATCGGCGCAGGCATTCGCGGATTTACTGGCACTGCGCCTAAACGTCAAAGCCTTAGTGCTAGGAGATGATTTTAAATTTGGTCATGACCGGACGGGCGACAGTGCGTTTTTGCGCAGCTATGGCTTAGACGTGACCAATCTGCATACCGTCGTCGATGATGGCGGCAAAGCGGCACGTATCAGCTCAACCCGTGTGCGTGATTTGTTATTGGCAGGAGATATTGCGTCGGCCAACGCCTTGCTTGGCCGTGATTATACAATGACAGGCGAGGTCATCGGTGGGGATAAAATCGGCCGTACTCTGGACTTTCCCACCGCTAATATCGAGCTTAAGCGCTTAAAGCCTGCGCTGCATGGTATCTTTGCCGTCGATGTGGTCAGCTTGGATGACAAAGGCGAGATAGTCGCAGATGGTTTAACAAAACTGGCTAATGATGACCATATGGGCATAACAGGTTTGCGTCCGCACAGTTTGTTTGGCACGGCCAGCATCGGCATCCGCCCCTCTGTCGACAAAGCCCACGACTGGCGCTTAGAAGTACATTTCCCCAACCTACAAGCTGACTTATATGGCCTGACGCTACAAGTACGCTTTTTGCATTATTTGCATGGCGAGCGCCATTATGAGAGCTTAGACGCCCTAAAAACAGGTATCCATAATGATGTCAAAGAGCTGATTGCTTGGCGCGCGCAGCAGCCCGATTGAGTAGGGCGTGTTGAACATTCACAAATAGGCACTGCTGATCGCTAAAATTGTTCCAGACAAGGCGCAAAGCGACGATAATGCAGATGCCTTAGCTAGATTTGCAACGCAGTATGGCGCAATTTTAGCATCAGCCGTAGGGACAGGACTCTTTTTTGCCGCTTCATTGGTAAAAATAGACGCTTAGAGCGACTAAGCTTACTATTTTTACCTTCGAATCGTCTAAAAAATAGTCTCTGTCAGTGCCATGGTTGAATGTTCAACACGCCCTAGTATATTCAGATGTGACAGGTGTGAAGCTAAGATGTTTAGACATAAAACCCCCACAGTCGATATTTTACTGTGGGGGTTTTATGCTTTTCTAATACTTCTATATTAGGTTTTTTATATCAGCTTTTAGGCATCTGGATGCATACGGACATTTAACTCATCAATCGTTTCTACCCAAGCGGCGTCTTTTTGCCATTCTTCTTGCAAAAACATACGCTGATTGTCCGTCCAGATATCAGAATCTACCAGTTTTTCATCTTTGGCCAATTTGTTTTTTTCGATAAACTGATTAATCGCCTCATCAGAGCTATCGAGTCCTAACTGGGCAAATAGCTCATTCATATTATATTCAGGTTCACCTAGCATACTGTCTCTCCTTAAATGGTGCAGGTTTAATTGTACTTATTATTGCAACGAACCCATTTATTGTAGCAAGCTTTTTTTTGTTCGCTGTTAATCCACGTTTATCTAACGTTATCAATTGTATTGATGAGGGTATCAATAGAGGTCAACGCACAAAAAAAGCCCTCTTTCTTAAGAGGGCCTTTTCTATATGGCTGTCTGCCATACTTTTAGCAAAGTCATGGCTTATGGTAGTAGGTGTGCTACCGCATCACGCTCTTCGCTCAGCTCTTGCTCAGTGGCGGCCATTTTCTCTTTTGAGAATTCTGATGACACATCAACACCGTCTACGATAGACCAGTCGCCGTTTTTGCATGTGCATGGGAATGAGTAGATAAGGCCTTCAGCGATACCGTATTCACCATTTGAGTAAACACCCATAGAGACCCAATCGTTCTCGTCAGTACCAAGTGCCCACGTGCGCATATGAGCGATAGCAGCGTTGGCAGCAGAAGCTGCAGACGAGGCGCCGCGAGCTTTAATGATGGCCGCGCCGCGCTGCTGTACTTCTGGGATGTACGTGTTTTCGTACCAATCACGATCAACCAACTCTAGCGCTGGTTTGCCATTGACAGTCGCAGCCGTTAGGTCTGGATACTGGGTCGATGAGTGGTTGCCCCAGATGGTCATGTTTTTGATGTCATTGACAGTGCTGTCAGTTTTTTCGGCCAGCTGTGCCATCGCACGGTTATGATCTAGGCGAGTCATGGCAGTGAAATTACGTGGATCTAAATCTGGTGCGTTACGCTGAGCGATTAGCGCGTTGGTGTTGGCAGGGTTACCGACGACCAATACTTTTACATCACGGCTAGCCACTTCGTTCAATGCTTTGCCTTGTGCTGAGAAAATCGCAGCGTTGGCTTCTAGTAAGTCCTTACGCTCCATACCTGGGCCACGTGGACGGGCACCGACGAGTAACGCGTAGTCAGCATCTTTGAATGCCACATTTGCATCATCAGTTTGAACGATACCTGCCAACAATGGGAATGCGCAGTCTTCTAGTTCCATGACCACACCCTTTAGGGCGTCAAGCGCTGGTGTGATTTCAAGCAATTGCAAAATAACTGGCTGATCTTTACCTAGCATCTCGCCAGATGCAATACGAAATAGCATCGCGTAGCTGATATTACCAGCGGCACCAGTGACGGCAACACGTAAAGGCTGTTTCATTGACATTGAATACTCCCTAATTGATGATTAGATCATTCATGATTGTAATAGATGATTATCTTTTTAGATATCGACTTGTTTGCTGCACAAAGGCAGCGCTAAACCGAGAGCTAGTGTAGCACTTCGTTTGGCAAATCGTCTAGAGACAATCAGAGGCTCGCCGCGGATTCTCACGGATTATATTGTTACATTTTATACAGGATAATCGACGAGGTCACAAAAACACTGTGGCTACTAGCACTTAAAAAATCGGGCAAAAACAAGGTAGAAACAAGATAAAAGACAGCGAATAAAGGCTAAAACACGGCCATAAACAATCACCAAAAAGAGAGGATGACAACACAGCCTGCAAAAAATAGCGCTCACACCCTAATAGTATAGCGCTCAGTGTCCATGTTGGATTACGGCAACATCTAATTGCCGCCTGAGATGATAAACTTACTACCGCAGTTATTTACCACTTGATAGCACTTACCAAAATCACTGCCATCATAGCAGACATGGATGTCAGTCAAAATCGACTGACGACGATTGCCAGCCTGACAGATCAGATCAATGCCACTGGCGGGCATACCGCTATTTAAGCGCGTCATTTGACTGATAAATCGCGCTTTAGAGACAGTGTAGCTGTTACCCGTATTAAGCTCGTTTGGGAGTTTTAGCGCACCGGCGTAGTTGGTGATTTGACGAAAGTAGCTGGCTGCACTCAGAGGGCTACAAGCGCCGTAACGCTGCCAGGCCTGACTACGAACCGTGGTATCAGGCATGACACGATTGACGACTTTTAGCTGTAGCGGTGTCAGACGCGGCTCACTACCCACGCCGCAGCGCTCACCATAGCCCATATCTAGCCCCGACACCGTCAAAGAATAGCCTTCTAGACATTGACGCATGCGCGCGCGTGTCGGCTGGATGCTGCATAGCGCAGGGGTCATCTCAATCATCAACACTCGCTGCCCTGTCTTGACGGTGCTAGCAGCGTGCGCGGGTAACAACATCACGCCTTGCAATACGATCAGCGCGCCTATACTAGATGACATCGTAACAGCTCGGCCAGACGAGCTATGTTTGGACGCCGATTTATAAGACAAGTGCATTTTCATCTGTGATGATGAGGGATGCCTCACTTTTGATAATACAGACAGGGTAAAACGTTTTTTGATCATAGGAGGCTGGAAACATCTAGCAATGACAAAACATGAACTATCACTTAGGCCTGCACAAAGACGTCGATATCAGACATCGCAAGGCTTACTAAGCATAGCGGCAACAAAAAATATGAGTGCTTACCAATTGATAAACACAAAACTTTGGCGCTAAACAACAGGCCAATAACCACAACACAATAAAGTCATGGTAGCAAACCGTTTTTTTTAATCTATAGCAGAAACGTAAACATCGGAGCAAGGCGGCGGCAGTAACACCGCCATATATGCGGCTCCCTGATAAAGTCAGCTCTGTGCCAAAGCGGCAGCACCAAGAGCAAGAGCCATGTTGTCGCTACATCTGTCCTAAAATAAGCCACCAAAGGCAAACCATCAAAGACGACGCATTGATGGCTATTAAAGAATACAGAAAAGTATTAAAACGCTGCTGGCACAGTACCCATACGCTGCGAGATCGGCTGACTGCGGCCAAGCAAACTGCTATATACCGTCGCGTTTTCCATCACATGCTTGACATAGTTACGAGTCTCAGGAAAAGCTATCGATTCCACATACTGGTCAGCAGCAAGCGGGCCATACACAGGCTGCCAGCGTTTGGCGTTGTTGGGTCCCGCGTTATAGCCTGCGGTGGCCAGTACTGGCTGGTAGTTGAGCTTACCTAAGATATCACCCATATACCATGTGCCATAGCGGATATTGGTGTCGCCGCTGTTGGCACGGCTGGCGCTATAGCTCTCGCCCAAATGGCGAGCGATATACTTTGCCGTACCTGGCATGATTTGCATCAAGCCGCTGGCACCAACGTTTGAGCGTGCCGACGTCACAAAACGGCTCTCTTGACGCATGATACCATAAGCCCACGCAGGGTCGATGCCCGCCGACTGGCTATAGCGTACCACTGCGCTCTGGTGCGGCATCGGATGCGATAGCGCCAGACTGTTTACGCTATCGGTATTATCAATCGCATAAATCGCCCGATCCAGCCAGCCCATGTCGTAGGCCTGCCGAGCGGCAGCAATGATGAGGCTGTCATCACGATTGTCTCGGGCCTGCTTGACAGCCCAGTTCCACTCGCGGTTGGCATAGCCTCGACTCGCGTCAGAGGTGTACAGTGCAAATGCACGAGCGAAGTGTGGGTTTTGCATGACGCGGGCGCGATCTGCGGCGCTGACAGTGGGCAAATTATTGCCGCCCAAACGGCTGGCATCAAAACGCTGACCGACTTTATCTTTTGCTAGCAGGCCATAGTAATCATTACTCTTGGCGATATTTTGATACATTCTTTTTGCTAGGCCGCGTTTACCTGCATCACTTGATTGCTCATAAGCGCGTGCCAGCCAATATTGCCACTGATTGCTTTTTTGGGTTTCGCCATCCATCTTTGAGATGGCTTCGACCACATCGTCCCAGCGGCTAAAGCGAATCGCGGCCATGGCATAATCTTCGGCTTCTTCAAAGTTAAAATCATCATCTAAGCTTTTACGAAACCAGTCTACCGCCTCAGCATTAAACCCATCATCGGTATTATGATTCATACGCTGTACCCCAAGGATACGATAGGCGTAGCGGCGGGTTTCGTCATTGAGCAAGCGTGTCGCGCGCTGATTGTCTTGTTTGATATCAAAGTCCAACTGTAGCGCTGCTTCACGATAAGACTTATCGGCGACGCGGCCCAATGCATATAAGTACAAGTATTGGTTGGTTTGGCTGGCAGGCTCACGACCAAAACGCGTAAAAAACGCCGATGGGTTGAGCTGAATCTCACTCAACGCCGCATAAGCAATGGGCGTCCCTAAACGCGATGACAAAGCCATGATATCGCCCGTCTTGCCTTTACGTAGCATACGCTTGAGGCGCGCGGCGCGATCTTGGTTGCTAATCAAGGCGTTATTGTTCATCTCCATCGCCAGCTGATCACACAGTGCGGGCTGCTTTTTGGTGGTCAGCCATACATCAGACTTGGCCGCCATGGCACGCATGGTATCGCCGCCATTATTAAAGCCAAGCGCCACCGCACAGCGCTCAGAGCTATCGGCATTGGTTATCAGATTGGCCACTTGCCGTACAGCGGCATAGTCATTGGCTGCCGCTTTGGTCTCAGCAAAGTCCGCCACCAGCTTTTCGGCCATGACCGTATTAGGATACTGACGGACAAACTGTGCCACCGCCGCCGAGCTTTGTGAGCCCAAATCCAGATTCATGCGCCAATAGGTCGGGTACATCGCAAACAACCCACCACTCATCAACTGTTCGTAATTATACAGTGCGCTGACATCTCCCCGATCGGCTGCTATCGCCGCCGCCATAAACGAGTCAATGCTGTTGTCTTGTTGATAACTGGGTTTTTGCTCAAAGCGGTCATCCTCGCCCCACGTCAGCTCCGCACAAGCGACTTGTGATAGGCCAAGCGCACCAAGGGCTGTCGCCATTAAGACGCCAAGCCGCAGCGTACTGGTGGTCAACCGCGATGGACGGTGTTCTCGATGAACAGAGGCTCTATCCTTGATGCTATGAGCGGCGCGCAACTTTGTCATACTGACTCTCTTTCTTATGTCTTTATCAATAGGTAAACAGCGGTTTATCACGTACCGCTAAGCGTATGCCACTTATCATACTATACCCGTTGCACTTTCAACCATCACCTTTACCTTTTGTTAATAAATACGACAGTACGGTGTAACATAAAAGTGATAGTAAGCGGTGTTATTTTGCAAAGTGGCGATTAATCGCAGTAAACAATTGATACTGTTAGAAATAACTCACCCTATCGCCGCTTAATAACCCTTGCTAATTTTTCACATTGGCACAGGGTTGTGATAAAATACGCCACCTGTTAATCGGCTACCCTGCTATATTTTAGTCAATCATGGACTTATCCTTATGAGTGTTACTGTATTTAATCCCCGCCTCGATGACGCTAATGTTACCCCAACAACGGCGAGCGCGCCTACCGTTGCGGCACTCAAAGACTCAAGTTCTGCCAGCATACCTGCCGATCAAGCCCCGACCAAAAAAGTCTTTGTCACCACGCAAGGCTGTCAGATGAACGTCTATGATTCTGGCAAGATGCTCGATGTGCTCGGTGATTCACACGGCATGGAGGTCACGCACAACATCGATGAAGCAGACGTCCTGCTGATGAATACCTGCTCTATCCGCGAAAAAGCGCAAGAAAAAGTATTTTCAGAGCTAGGCCGCTGGCGCAAACTAAAAGAAAAACGTCCTGACCTTGTCATCGGTGTCGGCGGCTGCGTGGCCTCACAAGAAGGCGATAATATCCAAAAGCGCGCCCCCTATGTCGACATGGTGTTTGGTCCGCAAACCTTGCACCGTCTGCCAGAGCTGTATGATCAATCAAATGAGCAGCGTAATATCGCACCCAAAAACCGTATTGGCACCATTGATGTCTCTTTTCCGAGTATCGAGAAGTTTGACTTTTTGCCGGAGCCGCGTGTCGAGGGCTACAAAGCCTTTGTCTCTATCATGGAAGGCTGCTCGAAGTATTGCTCGTTTTGTGTGGTGCCTTATACTCGCGGCGAAGAGCTCTCGCGCCCGCTTGATGACGTCTTGGCCGAGATTGACAGTCTTGCCGAGCAAGGCATTCGTGAGATAAACCTACTTGGTCAAAACGTCAATGGCTATCGCGGCGAAAAAGACGACGGCAGTATTTGCCGTTTTGCAGAATTGCTGCACTATGTCTCGCACGTCGATGGTATCGAGCGTATTCGCTATACCACCAGCCACCCGCTGGAGTTTACTGACGATATCATCGATGCTTATGCACAATTGCCAGAGTTGGTATCACACTTGCACCTACCAGTTCAAAGTGGTTCAAATGCCATCTTGGCGGCGATGAAGCGTAACCATACCATTGATGTTTATATCAATCAGATCAATAAGCTCAAAGCCATTCGCCCAGACATTCACTTATCAAGCGACTTTATCATTGGCTTTCCTGGCGAGACTGATGAGGATTTCCAAGACACGCTAAACTTAGCAAAAGAGCTGAATTTTGATCACTCGTACAGCTTTATCTACTCCAAGCGTCCGGGCACGCCAGCCGCTGAGCTGCCTGACGATGTGAGCTTTGCTACCAAAAAAGCGCGCTTGGCAGAATTTCAAAAAGTCATTGTTGAATCAACGCTAGCCAAGACCCATGAGATGGTCGGCACCACGACGCGTGTCTTGGTCGAGCAAGTGGCCGATCGTCACCCTGATTGCTTGATTGGTACTGCGGATAACACCCGCACGGTGATGTTCCCTTATAATGAGGCACAAATGAACGAGTTACTCGGTAAAATCGTCAGCGTACGCGTGACCGACTTTGTCAGCCCGCACATGGTCAAAGGGGAGCTGGTCGAGGTATTGGCGTAATATCGCCTGCGTAGATATCAGCCTTCTGCTTCTTAAACGCTCATCAAAAAGCCGCTCTCTACCTCAGTAGAGAGCGGCTTTTTTTAACAGTAGCTAGGTCATTTTGAACATTCAACCTTGGCAAGGTTAAACCATAAATCCATTTAACACCTCAGCCAGCAGTGCCGCTGCAATAAGGATAAATATCACCCCGCAACCACGGTTGAGCCACGCCAAGCGACTACCAACATCTAGCCAGCTGGCCAACTTTTTGCCACCAAGCGTATAGACCATCTGCCAAATCGTCTCACTCAAAAACAGCCCGCAAGTCAGCATAAGATACTGCGGCCCTAGTGGCACACTAAAATTGATAAACTTGGGGAAAAAGGCAGCAAAAAACAAAATGGCTTTGGGGTTGGACAACGATACCCATATCCCAGTACGAAATAACGTCATATTGCTCGGCGAGACCTTTACCGCGGCGCTAGAGAGCGAACGCGGCCGAGGCGTGTCGTGCGCGGCCAAGGACGGCATGCTCTCTGGATAATCGGCCGCCACCTCTTCGCTCATCTCGCGCGCATCATTCATCAAACTGCCTGCACTTGCATCACGCCAAGAGCTGATACCTAGATAGATCAAATAAGCGGCACCAACGGTTTTAATCAGGGTCAGCAGCCACGGCGACTGACGGCTAATCACATCGAGCCCCAGTAGCGTCGAGAGCAACAACAAAAACAGCCCAAGGCTCAGACCCGCCAGCGTCCATAGCGTGCGCTTTACCCCATAGTTCATCCCATACTGAAACGCCAGCAGCATATTAGGACCAGGGGTCGCCGAGATAAAAAACGTACTTGCAAAAAACATCGCAAACAGATGCCAAGACATCAGCCAACCCCTACTTTTTATAAAAACAACTAAACATACCGAAAACGAAGACACGGAAACACCACCACAAGGACGGTGTATTTTATGCCTACTTATATAAAAAACAAGCGATTTTATGCGTCAGACTCGCTATAGGCGAATCCAAATACATCAGATACGTGGCTATCAAAGCGTTCCAATGAAACGTTGTGTCGTTTTGTTTTTATATCAAATTGACTGTATTAAACTCACGACTGCGATGTAGCACTTGCTAATAACTTTTGCAAAAACGCATCACAGCGCGCCATCTCACTGAGCGCGACAAACTCATCAGCCTTATGCGCCTGCTCGATACTACCAGGACCGCAGATAATCGTCGGAATACCACTATTGGTAAACTGTCCGCCCTCTGTGGCATAGGCCACTTTGTGGCGGGTGTCATCATCGGTGAGCGCCGCTATCAACGCTTGTAGCTCGGCACTGTCGTTGTCAGTCATCGCAGGCACAGCCTCCATCTGTAGCAGCTCAATGCCGGTATCAGCAGCACGCGCTTGCATCTGCGCGCTCAGCTCTGCGACCTTGGCTTTGATCGGTACCAAGATATCATCTTGTGTCATGTGCGGCAGGTTACGATAATCAAAGGTAAACTCACACAGATTGGGCACGATATTGGTCGCAGTGCCGCCATGTATGGTGCCGACAGACAACGTCGAGTACGGCACATCAAACAACTCATCATTGTCATCACGGCCGCTGATCTCGTCTGCCAGCTCATCGACATAACCAATCAAACGGCTGGCATAGCTGATGGCGTTGACACCTTGCGCGGTCAATGACGAATGCGCCGATTTACCATGTACGCGGCAACGATAAACCGCGACGCCTTTATGCGCGACAACCATCGTCATATTGGTCGGCTCACCGACGATACAATAATCAGGCGTGATACCGCGCGCCTTGAGATCTGCCAGCAGCAATGGCGCACCCAAGCAGCCAACCTCTTCATCAAACGACAATGCCAAATGCAACGGCCGGCGCAATTGACCTGCATGAGACAGCTTTACTGCTTGCGGTAATAGTGTCAGCGCGCAAGCAATAAAGCCTTTCATATCGCAAGCACCGCGGCCATAGAGCTTATCGCCGCGAATGGTCGCAGTAAACGGTGCTGTCGTCCAGTCTTGCCCCTCCACTGGTACTACATCGGTATGACCGGACAGCACCAGACCGTGGTTCACCTCATCAGCGTTTGCCCCAGCAGGTACTGTGACAAACAAATTGGCCTTATCTTTGGCGTCATTAAAGGTCAGATCTACGGTCAAACCCAACTGCTCACAGTACGCTTGTACATCTTCAATCAACGCTAGATTTGAGTGGCGACTGACGGTATCAAAACCAATCAAACGCCTAAGCCAGTCGATACTATCCGTAGGATAGCCAGTAGCGTACGAGTCGTCTTTGAGCTGATCATCACTGTGTAAAGTCATAAAACATCCTTATTATGAGGTACCTGTCACGATATAGAACACTGGCTTCTGTGCTATTTTCTGTGCAGAGCGCGCTGGTATAGCGCCTTTATTTCGGTATCTAAGCCCGCCACCGGCCCATCGACAGGTACGTTTGGGGCCACTTCTTGGATAGATAAAGCGCTAATAGGAGAGGCTGATTTTGCGCCAAACTCCTCCATCCATTCACTCAACTGTTTTGATGAGCTGACATAAACGATACGACCAAGCCCTGCCCACGCATGCGCCGCTGAGCACATCGCGCAGTGCTCCCCTGAGGTATAGACCACCGCTTTTGCACGTGCTTCAGGAGTCATGTTTTGAGCTGCCCATTTGGCAACGGCGATCTCAGGATGGTACGTGGGATCAACCGTATTGGCACGGTTGCGATCTTCTTTTAACACTCTACCTTCGCCATCGACCAACACACTACCAAACGGCGCGTCACCTGCCGCGACGGCTTCAGCAGCTAGAGCAATGCAGCGGCGCAAGTGCACCAAGTCACTATCATGAATCATCGGCTTTCCTCTCGTTTTTATCAGCACTGTTTTTATCAGCACTGTTTTTATCAGCGCTGTTTAGCATCATGCAGCAGGCGCTTATCTTCCTATCATCGACCCGTTAAGAATAAGTACAGAGCTATAAAACATAAAAGCTGTACTCCTTTTATTTAGGATTTACGATATAGGCGTCGTCCCCCCTTGAGGTTTAAGAGGGGTTATTTTGGTTCATCGCATCCACCACAGGCGGCATTGGTTTTGGCAACTTACCTTCTGCTTGTAGCTCTTTGGTGGTTTTTGCATCGATGGCCAATCCAGCAATTAGCGCGATGTCTTTTACTGGTTTGCGCTTGCGAGTTGCGAAGCTCACGGGCACCATCCGGGCAAACTCGTAAATATATAGATAAGATTCTTCGCCGCCCTCAAAATCTTCATCTTCTGCCAGGCGAATTGCTCCAATCTTGGCCAAATCCGACAGCATCTCGTTTTCCTCGCTACTGATCTGGCAATCAGTGATACCAAAGCCTGTCATAAAACCATTGGCCCACTGTTTCAACGCCATCACACGCTCGTATAGATCGTGTTCGTCATCTGGTAGCAGCGGCATATACGCATAAGCATCGTCTTTGTCCTTGAGCTGAAACACCGTGTCTTCAGCCTCTTCTGTGAGCAAGGTCAGCGCCGCTTCAGGCAATGGCGCAAAGCTCAGCTCTTCAAACACCTTTGCCCATACTTGCTCGTCAGGCGCGTTACACGCCGTCATCAGCCCCGTCATCAGGCCATGCACCTCACTGATTGATACGTCATTCCAGTCGTCAAATGCGGTCAGCCACGTATTCCAGCCAGAGATATTGTCATTCATAATAATTGTCCTAGTAAATGGTTGTGACTTATAAAATCAGAAAAATCGCTTATAAAACAAAAAATCAGCTCGATATCACTCATCGCGCTGAGCCAAAAAATACATAGATAAGATTTAGGTATATGTAATTACTTTGTTGATATAGATATTATGCGGTCACCTATGGCATTATTAAATACACAAAACAAAATTCATTCACGCTTACTTGTTAAGGATAAAAACTGACTATGTATGATCAACTTAGAATATTAGAGAAAATGATACTCGACATCAAAAAACAGTATCAGCTTGTCAGTGCTGAACTTAGCAGCCTAAAAAAGCACCCAACCACAGATCCAAAGCAAATCACCGACTTACAAAACAAGCTAAATACCAGCCATAGCGAGCGTGACGGTGCCAAAAAGCAACTGAACGATCTAGATAAGCGCTATCAAAGCTTGGCCGAAGCCCATCATATGATCGGTGAAGAGCAAGATAAGCTACAAAAGCAGATCAGCCAGTTGCAACAACAAAACCGTGAATTGCAGCAGCATAATAATGAGCTAAAGCAGCAGTATAGCGATATCAAACAACAAAATAGCGAATTACAGAAAAAAAACCAGTTGGCAGCAGAGCGTACTCAAGTTGTCCTCAAACGCCTCACGCGTATCGACCAAGCCGAAGGTTAGAGTCTTGTTGATCGCTTTAATAGCTGACACCCCCATTTACTGACCCATATATTGTAGGATTTATCATGACTGATGACCATACCAATGCCGCAAACAAGTCGCCTAAGCAAGCAGGATCTAACGCCTCCAAAGCCCCTGCCAGCCCAAATTCGGCAAGCGCTGCCAGCAAGCCTGTGACACCCGAGTCCCAAGTCAAAAAAATCGACATTGTCATCGCGGGCGTAACCTACCCCATTTACTGTCCGATCCATGAGCAAGAAGAGCTACTGTCTGCCGTCTCTTATATCAATAACTACGCGCTGGATCTCAGACGTGAGGCACCCAGCCTGAGCCAAGAAAATCTGCTGGTGCTGTGCTGCCTTAATTTGTATGAAAAAATCCATGCCAATCAAAGAAGCGAGGAGGATCGCCTGCAGCAAGACAAACAGTCTGAGGCGCTACTCAATAAGATCATGAAAGACGCCCAATCTATTTTGTAGGCCAGTGTGTCTTTTGGCCTGCTTGATAGATAGGTTAAAAAGAGAATTTATGAGTAAATAAAAAAGCGCTTGGCTCTATGAGCCAAGCGCTTTTTTGATACTATGGCTAGCCGCCATTATGCATTAGGATCATATACCTTGCCTGCATGATAGTCTGCCTGATGCTCGTAATTGCAAAAAAACAAAACGTTACTATCCGTCTCCATACTGCCAGCACTTGGCTGTGCAGCATTCGCCGTGACAGATGCAGGCTTGGTCTCGAGGACACCGCGGTACTCAGCCAAGCTATTGCCACAAAAATCACAGGTGCGCGGCGTGACCACATCGCCTTTTTGCGGCATCATGCTTTTGGGCGGCCGCGGATACATAAACTTATAAAAGGCCCACATCACAGCCCAGATGATGAGAATCACAATAATCACAGCAAACACGGCGGTGCTCCTTTGAAGATGGGTTCAGATATAATAAATGCAGTGCGGCAGCATCGCCCAAAAAGCTGGCAATAAATATAAGGCCAGCTTTTTTATGGGCTAAATAGGCTGGTAGATGCGATATAAACCAGCCAAAATAGGCTGAAAAGCTTTGACTATAATAGATATAGTCGTTACTAAATAAACGAGATACACGGTACAAATTCGCTAGACTGGTACAAATTTCCTTGCGTGCGGTGCGGCGTCGGCAAGGGCGGCAAAAAATTTATCCCAGTCTCACTGTATCCTTTTTATATTGACCTGACTATATCTTAGCGACAACGAGCGCGCTATAGCTGTAATTCACTGATATCAGCCACGGTCAAAAACAGCGCTCGTACTTGCTTGAGCAGCGCCAAGCGGTTATTTTTTAGCGCTGCATCTTCACTGTTGACCATGACATCAGCGAAAAACTGCGTCAAAGGCGCATCCAGACTTGCCAGCGTTTGCAAAACTTGCGTATAGTCAGCGGTTTCTAGCAAAGGCTTGACCGCTGTTTGCGCTTGTTGAACAGCCTGATACAATTCTTGCTCAGCAGGTTCAGACAATAACGCCTCATCGACGTTATCTGCCACGCTGACCTCTGACTTGGCCAATATATTTGCCACCCGCTTGTTTGAATCGGCAAGTTTTTCAGCTTGAGCCAGCTCACCAAACGCTTGTACCGCACGAATACGCTGATCAAAATCCAGCGGCATATGCGGCTGGATCGCTTGCACCGCTTGGATGGTATCGACGCTCACGCCTTGCTCGGTGTACATCGCCCGATAGCGAGAATTTAAGAAGCCCATCACTTGAGTAAAAGTATCACCCATTTTGGCAATCTTACTGCCATCGCTGGTGCTATAGCCTTTAACCGCTTGCTCAACCAAAGCGGCAAGATTGATCGGTAGCTGTTTTTCGATCAAGATACGCAAAATACCAATGGCCGAGCGGCGCAGACTAAACGGATCTTTTGAGCCGGTAGGTGCTTGGTCAATGGCAAAAATACCGACCAGCGTATCCAAACGATCAGCCAATGCCAGACAGATACCAATCGGCGTCTGCGGCAATACATCCCCGCTAAACTTTGGCAAATACTGCTCTTGCAGGCTGGCCGCAACTGCCGCAGGCTCACCATTTAAGCGCGCATAGTAAGTTCCGGCGATACCTTGCAGCTCCGGATACTCACCAACCAGCGAGCTTGCTAGATCGGCTTTGGACAAGATGGCAGCGCGCACGGTGTCTTCGACCTCAATATCGTGGCCTTGCTGCTGCATCAAGGTGGCGATAAAGGCAGCAAGCTTGGCGATACGCTCAGACTTTTCCCAAATCGTACCGAGCTTGTCTTGGAAA
Source organism: Psychrobacter sp. CAM01 (assembly GCF_032842965.1). NCBI lineage: Bacteria > Pseudomonadati > Pseudomonadota > Gammaproteobacteria > Moraxellales > Moraxellaceae > Psychrobacter > Psychrobacter sp. CAM01. The sequence goes on along the minus strand of NZ_JAWJBL010000008.1, from coordinate 166,895 downwards.
ACGCGAGTCTTTAAGCTCTCGGTCAAAGCAAACAGTGGCTGTTTTTGATCTTGCAAAAAGAAAAACTCGGCATCAGCCAAGCGTGGCCGCACGACTTTTTCGTTGCCCTCGATGATTTTATTCGGGTCTTTTGACTCAATATTGGTGATAAAAATAAAGTACGGCTGCAACTTACCTGCTTTATCGGTTAAGCAAAAATACTTTTGATCCGCTTGCATGGTGGAGATTAGCGCCTCTTGCGGCACTTGCAAAAAGCGCGCCTCAAAGCTTGCTCTAAGCGCAATCGGGAAATCAACCAGCGCGGTCACTTCATCTAGCAGCTCTTGCGGTACGATGGCATCGGCATTGACTTCATCGGCCAGTGCTTTGACTTGGTTTTTGATAAGCATTTGACGCTTATCAAAATCGGCCACCACTTTTAGATCAGTTAGTAGCGACTCGTAGTCGGTAGCATGAGCAATTTTATGATAGTCAGGGCTATGGAAGCGGTGACCACGGGTTTGGTTGCTGGTTTGATGCCCTTGGATAGTGGCATCAATCACCGCATCGTCTTGCATCAAGACTGCCCACTGTACCGGACGCACAAACTCATCACGGCTGCTACCTGAGCGCATACGCTTGGCAATTGGCAGACTATCTAATGCCGTCTGAAAGATGCTCGGTAGCAGCTCCGTAGTCGCTTGACCGTGAATGGTCTGCTCGTAGCCGACATAATCCCCTTTATCGGCGTTAATCGTTATCAGCTCGCTGGCCTCAATCCCTAAACCCTTAGCAAAGCCCATCGCTGCGCGGGTTGGGTTACCATCGCTATCAAATGCTGCTTTAATCGCAGGGCCACGTTTTTGTTCGGTACGATCAGGCTGCTTATCGCTAATTCCTGTGATCTGAATCGCCAAACGGCGCGGTGCGGCAAATGACTTGATGGCATCAAAACTGATATCGGCGTCATTTAGCTGCTCGGTGACACTCGTTTGCAGGGCATCACGTAGCGGTTTTAGGCTTTTTGGAGGTAGCTCTTCACACCCCAGTTCAAATAAAATAGTACTCATGGGATGCTCCTATTTGTCGTTAGTAGATTGATGGTTGTTGGTCACAGCTTTATCGCCTGTCACATCGTCTGCTGCCGCGTCTTCTTTTGGTAGATACTTATCGAGCGCCGCTTGGCGATGTGCTTCATCAGCCAATGGGAAGCCAAGCTTGGCACGCGCTTCGACATACCCAAAGGCCACTTTGCGCGCCAAGGTACGGACACGCAAAATAAAGCGCTGACGCTCCGTCACAGAAATGGCGCCACGAGCGTCCAGTAGGTTAAAGGCATGAGAGGCTTTGAGTACCATCTCGTAGGCTGGCAGCGGCAATCCTTCGGCCACAAGCTTATCGGCCTGCTGCTCATAAAAATCAAACATCTGCCCCATCATCGGCACATCGGCGTGCTCAAAGTTATAAGTGGACTGCTCCACTTCGTTTTGATGAAAGACATCGCCATAGGTCACGCGGCCAAACTCACCATCTGCCCAAACCAAATCATAGACGCTATCGACGCCTTGTACATACATCGCTAGACGCTCAAGACCGTAAGTAATCTCACCGGTGACTGGAAAGCACTCAATGCCGCCCACTTGCTGAAAATAGGTAAACTGCGTGACCTCCATACCGTTTAGCCAAATCTCCCAGCCCAGACCCCACGCCCCAAGCGTTGGCGACTCCCAGTTGTCTTCAACAAAACGCACGTCATGAACCAGCGGATCGATACCGATGGCGCGCAGTGAGTCCAAATACAGCTCTTGGATATTGGGCGGGTTGGGTTTTAGCACCACTTGAAACTGGTAATAGTGCTGCAAGCGGTTTGGGTTGTCACCGTAGCGGCCATCTGTCGGGCGGCGTGATGGCTGCACATAAGCAGCATTCCAGCGCTCAGGGCCAAGCGAGCGCAAAAACGTCGCCGTATGAAAGGTACCGGCACCGACTTCCATATCGTAAGGCTGCAAGACCACGCAGCCTTTGTCAGCCCAATAATTTTGCAAGGTTAGGATGAGATCTTGAAACGTCATCGGTTGAGAATCTTTCGCTTGTGATGTCATAGTTTGGATTGTCATAGTTTGGGGCATCTTAATAAAGCCACTGTGGAATTAGTATTATTGAATAAAACGTTGATAGCGCTCGTAGCACCTATATGGCAACGACTCTATTTGCCTGCTCACCTTACTAAAAATTGACCATTTTATCCATATTTACTGCAACTAAATTTATGCTACCTGTCCAAATACCGTGCGCTATGCCCCATATCAAATGACATCGAGGGTATTTATGCTTATCGAGTAGCGTAGACATAGCACGCAAACAAACCCTATACCCACCGTACTGTCCAAGTTAAGGCTATCCTATAACCATTTTTTTCAATTGACCATATAGTCGACGCACTCTAAAAAGAACATAGCGCTACTGGGATGAATTTTGCGCCGCCTCTGGGAACGCAGCACGTAAGTAAAATTTATCCCAGTAGCGCGTTTAAGTTTATATAACAGTTTTATTTTCAATTGACCATAAACGCAAAAACAAAAAAAATACCCAAATGCGTGAGCATCTGGGCAGGAGGAAAAGTATGTCGCTGGTATCCTGATGGGTCAGGCTTTTTGTTTTTTTAATAATGCTTATTTGGGGACACTTGTTTTTTGATACAAATTTTAATATAAGTTTTAATACAAGCAAATCTGGGTAACGAACCGTTTGCATATCAATCTATGAAATATCAGCCTATCGGGTGCTACTGATAAGACTCATGCGTGGCTTTTGGCATGATAATCCATAAAATAATATAAATTAAGATACCTGGAACCGCCGCACTCAGTGAAGACACAATCACAAACAATACTCTTACCCAAGTAGGCGACCAACCGACGTATTCTGCAATACCGCCCATCACCCCTGCTATCATACGATTGTTTTGCGAGCGATGTAATTTTGCTAATTTAGGCCAAAGCCAATACCTCTCTATTTTATATTTTCTATTTCTTATTATTCCAACCTAAATAAAAGACCGCTATTCTGCCTTTTATTCTTTGCATTATATTTTTTATTTTATGTCTTTTAGCCTTTTTCAGCGTCTTTTAGTTAGGCTTAATCTGTAGCCTTTCTAACTTACAAATCAGTATAGCAACTATTTTCTTATGGTCTGTTGAAGATGTACCAGTGCTTTGTGAGTTTATGCTACCTAAGCTTGCCCTAATCTGTCCTAACTGCTTGTAAGCTACTGATTTTAAATAATTATTTCAAAATGTTTCAGAAGCAGATTTGTTGCCAAAACCTTACTTCTACCACCTACCTACTTTAAAATACTAAGCACAATCAAACAGATACGCTTATTTGATTTTTCTGGTTATACTGATGCTGGTTATGCTGATGGTGTGTTTATAGGTTTATAGGCAATCCAATATCAAAACAATACAGAGAGATAATAAGTCGTTTCTTGCAGCCTCTGTGACAACAGTACGCAAGGAAAATTTATACCATTTGCACATTCATATGAGCGTATCGATTTTATTTCAAACTGACGATACCCTAGCCACATTGATTTATCACCGCTTAACGCCTGTTTAATAAAAACAACCTTTATCAGCGCTTGTTTACAATAACCTACCTGCAAATCGACCAAAACCTTTATACCATGCAGATTGTCTTACTTTTATAAAAACGCTTATTAAAAACAAACAAGGATTGCTATGTACGATACGGGGTTGATGATTAGTCATTTTGAACCACTACATTTGGGGCAAATGCGCAGTATTTTGGAGGCCGCAGGGCAAGCTAAAATACTGCATATCGTCATCACAGCGCACCCTACGCCGCATCCAGACTTTAGCATTACGCTACAAGATAAGGCGCGCTGGTTACAGATGGCCTGTGCTGACTTGCCTTTTATTCACATTCATACCACCCATGAGATTGCCCTGCCGCTTCATGACAGCTTTGATGAGGTGCACATCGACATCCCAGCCAGCAACGCCAAGCTGCATCGCCTGAGCCAGGCGCTCGCGTTGCCTGCAGAAGCGGTGCTGTTTGTAGCACAAAACCATCCTTTAGCCCAATCCCATGTCACAGGACACTTGCAGATGCCCGTGGTGACGACGGCGCTACAGCCCGCGTTTGATTCTTATGCCATCGCTCGCGATCCTGTCGCCCATTGGTCAGCGATTCACCCACAAGCGCGCGGTGATTACACAAAGACGGTCGCGATCGTCGGCGGTGAAAGCTCAGGGAAAACAACCTTGGTACATAAGCTTGCCAACTATTATGGCGCAAGCTTTGCGTTAGAGATGGGGCGTTTATACGTTGGTACGGACTTGGGTGGCAGCGAGATTGGGCTACAGTATAGTGACTATGGCCCCATCGCCCTCAATCATGCTCAGGCGATTCGAGAGGCCGCAGCCGTAGCGACTGCCCCTGTGACCATTGTTGATACTGATTTTGTGACCACGCAGGCGTTTTGTGAAGAGTACGAAGGTCGTAGCCATCCGTTTGTGGCCGCATGTATTGATGAGTTTCGCTTGGACCATACTATTATGCTAGACAATAATACGCCGTGGGTAGATGACGGCATGCGTTCACTTGGCACCCCTGAGGCGCGCGGGCGCTTTGAGCAGCGACTGGTTGATATCTTTACCCGCCATGGTATCGAGCCGCATTTGATCGATGCGCCTGATTATGATGCTCGCTACCAGCAAGCGTTACGTTTTATCGATCGATATGTCTATAACAAAAACCAATAAACAAAGCGCGGTGCGACAACGCCAAATAAAAAACAGATAAAGCAAAAAACAAACAAAGTAAAAATACAGAATAAAAACAGCATATTATAAAAGAAGCGGCTTGTAAAAAAGTCAAAACCACAACGGTCAAACAAGCCGCTCCCAACATTTATTTTAGGAAAAACCTATGCGTATTCAGCTATTAGACAATATCACTGGCAAGTGGGCCATGCAGTGGATCATCACTTGGTTTATCTGCGGCGTGATTGCCTTATCAGCAGGCTTTTGGTTGACCACCGATCATACCACCCTAGATTGGTTTTATTTGGCGGTGTCCTTTATCGGCTTGATTTGTGTGGTATCGCTATCATTTCGCAAAAACGTCTTGGGTAATGGCTTTGGCATGGCCGCCACTGCAGGCGAAGTGGTGGTGCAGGCAACCTCAGGCGCGGTGGGTTTGATGCTGGCGCCTTTGTTTAACTTTTTCACCCATGTCTATGGCATTTTTTATTGGTCAAAGCACACCGACCCTGACGGCGACATGATACCCAAGTCTGCCAGCAAAGCCGTTTGGCTGATTACCATTGCCTTTATTGTGATTGGGCTGGCGCTATTTCCTACCGTCAACGACCTTTTAGCCAGCTATGGTTATACGGTGGTTGAAGACGACAACAGTCTGTTTTTAGGGTTTATTTCTTTTTTTTGGATCAATGTCCTCGCCTTTGTGCTCTCAATCACCGCCCAAGCCGCTATGATTTTGCGCTACTCGTTTAACTGGTGGCTGTGGATTATCGTCAATTTTGTTTGGCTCATTGTCAATATTATGTCTGGCAACTACATTTTTGCCATTCAGACCATGATTTATCAAGTCAACTCTTTTATCGGTCTGTATGAATGGCATCGTAGCGAGAGAAGCTAATATACTGACGTGATATGGCTCAGATGACTTAGATTATTTAGTTGGCTTAGACGCTTTTGATAGGCCCTATCGCATCTAGGATAAAGCTGACAGATCAAAGAACCGCCATAGGAAAGCCAAAAGTGAGAGAAATGCTCAGCGCTGACTGAACCGTCTATCAGATACTATGGTAGAGAAGTCCAATTAGTGCTACAAATGATACTAGAGGCGCTCTGATGTAGGAGAGGAGTGTCGTATCTTAATGACTAACAAGGAGGTTAGTATGTCTCGTCGTCCGCCCCGCCTATCAAAACGCACACTTGAGCAGTGGCTCAGTGAGTACTCTGTCAGCCACCAAAACCTAATCAACAAAAAAATACATTGGCTCTGCGTGCCGACCATCTTTGTCAGTTTGCTTGGGATGGGTATGTCGCTATCCGTTTGGTTTACCTTAGTGCTTAGCGCCTTGGTCTTGCTGTTCTACATGCGTTTGTCCACGCCGTTATTTTTGGCGATGGGTATGTTTATTCTTATCTGCCTGTCTGTCATGACCTTACTACCGTGGGGCTTTAAGGTCTGGGCAGGTATCTTTGTTGTGGCTTGGATTGGGCAGTTTATCGGTCATAAAATCGAAGGAAAAAAACCCTCATTTTTTGAAGATTTACAGTTTCTATTAATTGGGCCTGCATGGGTGGCCAATAGCCTGATGGGTAACAAAACCAGTAGCTAACTCTCCGGTGGAGCGCGTTATGTGCTCAGGGTTGGTATTCTGACGGTTTTTATACCGGTTATTTTCGTTTATATGGTTTTATCTTTATGCCATTAAAGCTATACAACAATAAATCGCTTGATTTCTTCACCCTAAAAAAGCGCCACCCATAAGCTGGATGGCGCTTTTTGACTTTTTATCTCTTAGGTTACCGAGCTTTGGTGCTTATTTACCAAACACCTTCATACGCTCCTCTACTGGCTTAAACTCTTTGTCACCAGCTGGCTGCTCGATGGCACCAAACACCATCTGCGCGTTTAGCTCCCAATCATCAGCGATATTCCAAGTATCGGCAACCTGCTGGTCAATCACTGGATTATAATGCTGCAAGTTGGCGCCAACATCGATACTTGCCAATGCCGTCCAAATCACATACTGATGCATGGCACTGGTCTGGTGTGCCCAGATTGGGAATTTATCCGCATATAAAGGCGCTGCTTCTTGCATGCTTCTGATCACACCTTTGTCTTCAAAAAACAATATCGTACCAGCACCGGCTTTAAAGCCTGCGATTTTATCTTTTGTACCTTGGAATTTCTCCTCGTCACCCACGATGACCTTCAATGTCTCTTCGGTAATATCCCAAAGTTTTTGATGATCCTCATCGAACAAGACAACGATACGAGCTGACTGAGAGTTGAAGGCAGAAGGCGTGTGCAAAATAGCATGTTCTACTAATTTTACCACCTCATCCTTAGAGACTGGTAGTTGATCGCTCAAGGCATAGATAGAGCGGCGTTTTTCGGCAAGATTTTGTAAGGTGGTTAGGCCTGACATAATAAGACTCCGTCGAGTTAAATATTTAAGTTGTATATAAAGTATGTGTTTTAAAATGGTTCGATAGTAAAAGTTAGTTGATCGTCAATCGTCAATCGTCAATCGTCAATCGTCATTTGATGGTAAAAGCAACACCGACCGATCTATATTCAAATTTTGTAAAAAATCTTCATAATAACGTGAATCATAAAAGATAAATTAACAATCTGTATTGGCAAATCATCCTTTAAAACCTTCAGGTAGCGCTGGGGCGGGCAGACGTTTCATATCAGAGTCGACATTACCAAAGCGCTCGTGGCCGTTGTTCCAATCAATGATAGACTGCTCAATCTCCGCTTTATTATCAGCGACAAAATTCCACCACAGCAGCACTTTATTGTTTAATGGTTCACCGCCGATAAACATCACCCGTGTGCCTTTTTTGGCGACCAGCTTGATGCTTTCGTTGTTTTCGACATCACTATCATGGAAGCGAAATAGCTGATCTTGCTCACAGATTTTGCCTTCAGACTCGATCTGCCCTTCGCTGACTAAGATACCGTATTCAAAACCAGGCTCTAGCGTTAGGGTGACCTCGCCATCCTCTAGCCAGTACACATCGATACCAACCAGTTTGGAGTACTGTATCGTAGGTGCTTCGTAGCGCTCGCCTGTGACTCTGGTGTAGTTGCCCGTGGTCAATATCATCTCTACATTATTTTCCGTCCACGTCGGTAGCTCTGGATAGTGATGAAAGCTGCGCTCGATTTTTTGGTCTGTCGGTAGAGCAATCCACAGCTGCACCATACTCAGCGCGCGCGCCGCATCTGGCGAGCCGCCCGTATCAGGAAAGACGCTTTGCTCAGTATGACTGATGCCTTGCGTTAAACCGGTACCTGCCGTCATGACGTTGACTTGGTTTTTGGTAATTACTTGCTCGTTGCCCAGGCTGTCTTTATGCAGCACTTCGCCATCTAACATCCAGCTAAAGGTTTGCAAATTGGTATGCGGATGACGACCCACTTGCATGCCAGCCTCACCGTCCTCAAACTGAGCAGGACCTGCATGATCCAAAAAGCACCACGCACCGATCGGTTTTTTGCCAGTATTAGGTAACAGACGGGCGATAGGAATACCGCCAACATCGGCCAAACGCGGCTCTAGGGTTTTAATACTCATGACTCACCTCTTATTATCAATTATCAATGATGTGTGTTATCTGGTGTCAAGGATGATGACCATAGCGCCGCCACCTTTTTAAAGCGCCTAAAAGCTTATAGGTACTTCCATGACAAGGACTTTAGCGTCTTCAGCGACATCCATCGTAAAACTTTTAGTATCCCAAACACCAAGGCCATCGCAGGTATCTAAAGTGTTACCGTTCACCACAACCTGACCACTAATGACAAAGATATATACGCCATTGTTAGGGTCTTTTAAGTCATAGGTCTGTGTCACACCTTTGTCAAAGTCACCGATGCTAAACCACGCATTTTGATGAATCCATACGCCAGCATCGTCGGCATTGGGTGACAGCACTTGGTTAAATTCATTTGGCTGCAGGATGTCATCCATGCGCAACTGCTGATAGCGCGGCGTGACATTCATTTTGTTTGGAATGACCCAAATCTGTAAAAACTTCACAGGCTCATTGGCATCGCCGTTCATCTCACTATGAGTGATACCCGTGCCTGCCGACATCACTTGGATTTCGCCCGTTTCGATGATGCCTTCGTTGCCGATATTGTCGCCATGACCGAGCTTGCCCGATAACGGGATACTGATAATTTCCATATCACGATGTGAGTGTCTGCCAAAACCTTGACCACCGATGACAAAATCATCGTTGATGACACGTAGCGCGCCAAAACCCATACGCGCAGGATTGTGATAGTTGGCAAAGCTAAACGTATGACGGCTTTTGAGCCAGCCGTGGTCGGCACCGCCGCGAGAGTCTGCTGCATGATAGATAGTTTGCATAATAAATCCTTATATTGTCGTACGTTAACTGGTTCAACACTGCTCATTAACGCGCTTGTCTAAGTGATGATGCTATTGTAATTGTTGTCTTATCATAGATAAACAAAGCTAATCGCAAATAACTATTCTTATATTTAGAACAATAAAAATTCTGACGTTGATGCGGATGTTAATACAAACATAACAGAAGCATTAGCATAAACTGTTAGCATGACTAATATTAGCCAATTTAGGTTAAGTTAAGTTTATAAAGCTGTCATCAAATATATTCGCCATACAAGGAGCGCAACCATGTCAGACGATGCAAAAAAAGAGCCGCTACAGTACGAGCTGGTCGATAATACGGACGAGAAACGCTTTGAGATGCATATCGATGGTCAAATCGCGTTTGAAGACTATGATTTTTTTACCACAAGTACCGGTGAAAAAGGCATCGAATACAAACATACCGAAGTACCAGAAGCGCTGGGCGGACGCGGTATCGCAGGTTATTTGGTCAAGACCATCTTAGATGACGCCGCCACCAAAGGCTTACGCGTCAAACCCACCTGCCCTTATGTCAAAGCGTATATCGACAAACATCCAGAATACCAAGACAACTCGGTGTTTCACAACGCTGCGCCATAGAGCTTAAGGCATAGTTAATCTTTTTTTAAATAGATATCACTCTACTGGTATAAAGTGTGCCAATGTTAGGTCGGATTGACTATATTAAAAGACGTCTGTAAAACCAAAAACGCCATGCTAAATAACATGGCGTTTTTTCAGTTATGGCGGCGGGTAGTACTAGTGCGGAGGGCCAAATGAGTTTGGCGCTTAGAGTCTTAGCCTATATTTTGTAAAAAGCTTTTGTCACGAGCCAGCCATGCTAAATACAGCACAGGCAATACAAATAGACCGACAGCCCAGTAGCTTAATTTGACATAAAGCAGTGCGCCCAATAACGCGCCAATGACAAAACTGCTCACTAGCGCTGAGCTATGCGCAAGTTTTTTGGCGTTATCGAGTGTTCTATTGGCAAGATAGTCTGATAGATTAATACCTAACTGAGTGGTATTACCCGTCATCAGCACCGTTGGACTCATATGTTTGATGACGGTTTTGCTGGCTGTATTGCGAATCGCCAAGGCCGTCAAACCCAAGCCACCAGTAATCGCAACGGTGATACTATTGCCATCCGTAAACGGCTGGAAAGACAATCCTGCTATCATAAACGCGGTGAGAAACACCGCCTCTGCCAATAGCAAATGAGTCAGTATCAGCCGCTGCTGACGACTGTTATCGATATAGACTTTGGTCACAACGACCGTCAAAATAAACAGCGGCACAGAAGCCAGCTTGATCCACAGGCCGTCCTCGCCTTTGACCAAACCACTGCCTGCCAATACCAAGTTGCCTGTGACATGAGCGGTAAAAAACCCAAAAAGGGTGATAAAACCGATGGTATCAATCGCACCGCCGACCACCGTCAATAACACAGGCGCACGGTAGCGCTGCCAAAAGCTCGGCGACTTGGCGGTTGTACTAAGCACCCGTACGTCCTACATTATTACTATCTGCGTCGCGGCTATCGGCAATGGCGGCAAATTCAATAAACGCTTCGACGAATTTTTGCAGATATTTTTGGGTACGCTCACTGACACTACCGTCTTCATTTAGACTGTCGGTCGCTCGGCTTAGATGTACTTCAGGGCGTATCATCATTTGTGCCGAGAGCATCTGCATGCTTTTACGGACATCGAGCCCACTGTTGATACCGCCATAGCTACTAGGAGATGCCGTCATCACAGCGACTTTCTTATCCGTCCATATGCTTTGTTTATACGGGCGCGAGGCGATGTCGATGACGTTTTTGAGTGCCGCTGGCATCGTGCGATTGTGCTCGGGCGTGACAATCAGCACCGCATCCGCGGCTTTTAGTTGCTGACGGACGCGCTCATAGCTGTCGATTGTGGTCTCATCAAAGTCTTGATTATAAAGCGGCAAGTCAACGATATTAACTTCGTTGATCGTGACACCTGACGGCATTTGCGACACGACATATTCGGCAAATTTACGATTGATAGAGTCTTTACGTAAGCTACCGATGATAAGAGCAATGGTTATTGATTCGCGCATAATAATTCCTTATAACAAATCGTTTATCAATGATGGCTAAATGACAGCTCACAAAAAAGACATCGGCTGCTTGCATCATCATACTATACCGCGCTTTTATATATCTTCTCTTCACGCTAAACTATCAACTTAAGCGCTGAACGTAAACGATAAGAGCTCAGCGCGCTGCTTATTTTTTATGATCGATTGAATAGGCACCTGGGCCATGAGCAAATATCAGTAAGAAACCACCCGCCATCGCGATGTTTTTCATAAATGGGTTCATTTGCGACTCATCGAGCCAAAACTGATGAAACATCAGCGCTGATATAATATTGAACCCTACAAATAATAAAGCGACCACGCGCGCTTTAAACCCCAACAAAATAGCGATACCGCCAAATAGCTCTAACGCGATGACCAATGGTAACAGCATGCCAGGTACGCCCATTGACTCCATATAGCCTTGGGTTGCCGCATAGCCTGTGATCTTGGTAAAGCCTGAAAAAATAAAGATCATCGATAAAAACAGACGACCGATCGGCGCACTAACTTCTTGTAACTTGTCCACGATAACTCTCCAATATAATAAATTCGGTAACATGAAATCTTGCTTAAGCACCACATCTTATTTAAAAGATTTTTTTATCTTTAAGCTGTTTTATTAGGTAACCATCATATTGTAGGCGTTGCATATAAGTAGATAAACTATGATAATTACAAATATAAGTTCTAATTATCAGAACAGTTACCCGCATAACGCTACACAACGGTGGTAACTTTTCTTTCCTTACAAAGCATACAATCGTTACAAAAAGCAACGAAGAGACACATTTATAATAGACAGTGGCACTCAAATGTCCTATTTTCTTGCTAAACTTACCCATGACATCTATAAGCACTACTTAACGGAAATAAATAAGAAAACGTTAAGCCAATGCACTCTTTGCTCCACCCTAATTCTCGATCACAAATAAGGATAATGAACCATGATGCTCCCTTCTATCAAACAAGCCAATCGTGCCCTCGCCTTCGCTGCTATCAGCGCCCTTGGCATGATGAGCACTGTCGGTCAGGCAGCGACCTATGAGCTGGACCCTAAGCATACCGCGGTGCGCTTTTTTGTCGATCACTTTGGCACCTCGACCAATGCTGGTGGCTTTTATGACCTTTCAGGCATTCTTGAGTACGCACCCAAAGAGCAAAAAGGCTTTATTGGTATTACCATTCCGATGGGCAGCTTGAGCACAGGTCTCAAAGAGTTTGATGGTCATTTAAAATCTGCGGATTTTTTTAATGTCAAAGAGCACCCAACCGCTTATTTCAAATCTACCAATTGGCAGTTTGATGGTAATAAAGTCAAATCAGTCACAGGCGACTTAACACTGCTGGGTCAGACGCATCCTGTGACACTGACAGCGACTAAGTTTAACTGCTATGACAGCCCACTGCTAAACGCTGAAGCGTGCGGCGGCGATTTTGAAACCACCATCGACAGAACCAAGTGGGGTATCGATACTTATACCGATGGCGGTATGATGAAAAACATCAAGCTGGTCGTTCAGGTAGAAGGCAGTAAAAAGGCCGATCTCAAGTAACGACGGCTTGTCTTATAAAGATCAGATAGTTGATCATAGGTAAAACAGATACACGATATGTACTACAATTAAGCTGAGTTTTTAACTCAGCTTTTTTTCTGGTATAAAGGTTTTAATGGGCACTGTTGGCGTTTATATAGTCGAACCCAAATAAGTCAGCTACATAACTATCATACTGCTTACTGTATCGTTGTTATCTCAGTCTGGCCGTAAAACGATGCGGCAGAATAATAAAAGGACAATTAGGATGGGACAGCTAGAAGATATGGCAATGTTTGTACGCATTGTCGAAGCTGGCAGTATCACCAAAGCTGCCGAGCAACTCAATATTGCCAAGTCAGCCGTCAGCCGCCGCCTAAAGGAATTAGAAACTCGCCTCGGTAGTCAACTGATCAGCCGCACCACTCGCCAGTCCAGCTTGACGCAAGCAGGTGAGCAGTATTATCAGCAGGTGATGCATATACTCAATGAGGTAGATGCGCTCAATGAGCAAACCAGTGGCGCCCCCACTCGCATCGAGGGCACTTTAAAAATGACGGCACCGCTGTCTTTTGGCTTGATGCACCTCAACGCGGTGATTGACGAGTATGCCAATCTACATCCCAACTTAAGCTTCGAGCTGGACTTTTCTGATCGGCATGTCGACTTGATCGAAGAAGGCTATGAGCTGGCTATCCGCATCAGAGAACTACAAGACTCGAGCTATCAGGCCAAGCGTTTGGCGCTGATTCGTTACACCCTTTGCGCCAGCCCTGACTACCTGAGCAAAATGGGCACACCTAAGACCTTGGCTGACTTGGTGACCCATGAGTTTTTACAATACGGTCTGAGCAAAACCAGTCATTTAGAGCTGACTGATGCTCAAGGCAAAAAGCACAACCACACTATCGATGCCAAAATAAAAGCCACCAATGGCGAGTTTCTAGTCGATTTGGCAGTAAAGGGACATGGCATTGTGTTTATACCGACTTTCATCGCCTATCAAAGGCTGGCTCGCGGCGAGCTGGTGCCGATCCTCCCACAGTATCAACTGCCGACACTCAGTGCTTATGCCGTGTATCCAAAAAACCGTTTTTTATCACAGCGCTGTCGCTATCTGATTGATTTTATTGCCGAGCGGTTTGGCGACGACCCATATTGGGATAACTTTTCTGAAAGACCTATACAAACTTAGCCGTCTAGCAAAGCTGCTATAAACCTTAAAACAATACTGCTAGTATTATCTAACGATATCCATCCGTCATAAGGAGATGCATTATGGATATATCATCGTTAGGTATCAAGGCCATCCACGAGTTTGATGATATTCATCAAAGCCCATTACCCCAAGAGCGCTTAAAGGCCGCGCGCAAACAAGCAAGCGCGTTTCGAGAGCGCTTGATGTCTGAGCCGCCGGTGCAGTTTTATCAAAGCGCCGATATGGTCAGAGTGCCCTATCCCACGTGGTACGCCTACAGCGGCGTCTATACCCAAAGCACGTATAAATTCCCCTATATCCATATCTTAAACCGTATTTTTATCATTCAGTATCATGACTTTTTGGGCGAGCTAAAAACCCTGCTGTTCTCTCCTTCTGATATCGAAGCGGATCGTGAAACGCCTTTTTTTAAGCGTTTAACGGATAAAATGCCGAACTGGTCACCGCTCGAAAATGTGGTCGCGCCTGTCATTCGTGATGTGGCAGGTGCCCTCGCAGAGGTGGGCCTCATGCCCGAAGACGTGGATTATATCAGCTATGATCATCTACACACCCAAGACATCCGCCGCTGGCTCGGTACGAAAGGCTCGGGCAAAAAAGACCAAGTCGCCTACTTCCCTAATGCAAAGATTCTGGTGCATGAGCGTGAGTGGCAAAGCGCCAGTGCTTTATTGCCCGTACAAGCAGACTGGTATTGCCCTAATGGCATCGATGGCATCGACCCTGACAAGGTGATTCGATTTACCGGTAGTATCCAATTGGGTGAAGGTCTGGCGCTGGTACATACCCCAGGCCATACTGAGGGCAACCACTCACTCGTCGCCCGCGTACCCGATGGCATCAGAGTCACATCAGAAAACGGCGTGGGCGCAGACGCTTATGCGCCAATGTGCTCGACCGTCAACGCCATCCGCCGTTATGCAAAAGAGACCGGTATGGAGGTTATCTTAAACGGCAACACCCTAGAAGGCAGTAACGAGCAATATATCTCCATGGTCATCGAAAAGACCATCGCAGGCCCCTCCCAAAACTCCGACTTCCCTAACTGTGCCTCGAGCAGTGAAGCGACGCCTTATTGGCTAATTCCTGGTCATAAAGTCAGTCACCTGATCGGTGAGGCCACCTTTGGTACACTACAAGCGGGCTCGATGAAACATAACGCCGCACAAAAGGTAGGTGCCTGATGCGTTATTTCACCGACAAGACCATATATATCACTGGCGCTGCTTCTGGTATCGGCTTTGAGAGTGCCAAGCAGCTTATCAAGCAAGGCGCGCACTTAGTATTGTTTGATGTGCAGCCGCTTGATAATGCCTTATCGACATTACAAGGGATAAATAAGCACAATGCTTCAATCAGCACCTATGAGCTGGATGTCACTAATGCTGAGATGACCTGTACAAAAATTGCTACCGCGGCGGCTCAGTGCCCGCCAGATATTTTGATGCATTTTGTAGGTATCACAGGCCCATGGACGTTTGATAAGATGAGTCAAGCACAGTTTGAGCGCGTGATGCACATCAACTTATTTGGCACTCGCAACGTCCTTGCGGCGGTGCGGCCGTTTTTGGAGCGTGGCGATCAGGTCATGGTCACCGCTTCTATGTCGTCGTTTACAGGCAGTTATGGCTATAGCTCTTATAGTGCTTCTAAATTTGCCATTTTGGGCATGATGCAGTCACTAAACTACGAATGGAAACCGCTAGGCATTGATATTACGGTCTTTGCACCACCGCCGATCGACACACCGCTGACCCAGTCTGCGGTCGGCGTTATGGATGCAGCAGGCGTCGGTATGAAAAAACTGGCAGGCGAATTAAATATCGAAGAGGCAGTCAAATCCATGCTAAAGGGCGTAGAAAAACGAGTGTTTTTGGTGGTGCCAGGTGTGATGGCAAACCTCATCAGACTACAGCTGCGTTTTTTTCCAGTCAGCTGGGTCAATTGGATAGGCAACAAGGCGGCAGCGTTTTCGGCCAAAAAATAAGAGCTAAGTAAAAAGAATACAATGATGCAACCTGCTAATGAGTCCTGAGTCACAAAAAGCGTCATCCAACCACTGGATGACGCTTTTTTATCTGGAACAATAACAATTACGTGCTAGGCGCCCGTTAATCTAAGGTCTGTACGCCGCCGCCATTGACAAACAACGTCTGACCACTTACCCACTCAGAGATAGGTGAGGCAAAATACAGCATGGCGCCTGCGATATCATCTGCCTCGCCCAAACGCTTGATGGGTGTGTGCGACAGCATGCGCGCTTCGATCTCAGGCGTCAGCACACTCTGCAATGCCGCTGTACGCGTAGCACCTGGGCCGACCGCGTTGATACGCACCTCAGGGCCAAAATCGTGCGCCAAATTTGCCACCATGTGATTGACTGCCGCTTTTGATGCAGCGTAGCCACTCATGTCAGGGCTCTTATTGATACTCGACATCGAGGTGGTGATGACGATTGAGCCGTAGCCGGATTTTTTCATGTGCGGCACACACAGCTGACACAGACGCCAAGCGCTAAAGACATTTAGCTCAAAATCACGGCGAAAATCATCCACTGAGATTTTAGACGGATCTTCTTGCCCGCCGCCACCGCCGCCAGCATTGCTGATCAATATGTTGACCGTGCCAAAGGTTGCCACCGTTTTATCGACCATGGCCACCAAATCATCGTCTTTTAAAATATTACACTCTACGGCCAAAGCCTTGACCCCAAAGCTTTCGACTTCTTGGGCCGCCGACTTGGCATCTTCTATCTTCAGATCGGCGATGACGATGTTGGCGCCAGCTTGTGCCAGTCGCAGCGCAGTGGCTTTACCGATACCATTGGCACCGCCGGTGACGATGGCGGTTTTACCTGTCAAATCAAACAATGCCGAAAAGGCTTTGGGTTGAAACGCTTGCATACTCATTCCTTATCATTATTATTTATGATGTCTCGTGTGTTACCTCGTATGTTACTTAGTATGCGCGCTTGCTCTAAAATACGTGTATCAATTCATCCGTATTTTGTAACCGTTTTTACGTAAATTTGATCAGCTACCAAATTTCACCCATAAAAAAAGCCTCACAATAATGTGAGGCTTTAGTGCTCTAAAAAGAGCCATATTTGGAGCGGGATAAGAGATTCGAACTCTCGACCCCAACCTTGGCAAGGTTATGCTCTACCACTGAGCTAATCCCGCTAAACATCGAATCGCGTTATTGTTAACAACAACTCCGTCTCGATAGGCTGGCTATTTTAGCAAAAATTCTGAGCCTGTCAACACCTTTTTTGGCATTTTTTGCAGATATTTTCGCCGCCAGCCTTTATTTACCAGCGATTCCGCTATAAGCGTTTGATTTTACAATAAGTATTATCGGTCGGTTTTTATAAAATATTTTAGCAAATAAAGGGCTGTACTTGCTGGGCTCACGGCCATGCATGTCTATCACTGTGTTTGGGCGCGCTGTTTACTTACAATCATAGGGTGTACTGTTACTTTTTCTGTCTTGGTTTTGGCTTATTAACATTATTATACTTTGTGCAACTTTATTTATTATTTACAGTGAGGATGTTTATTATGAAAAAATTACTGACCACAACTGTCATGGCCGCGTCTTTGTCGGCGCTGACACTGGCTGGCTGTAGTAGCACCACCAATACTGGCGCGGTGGGCGTTGATCGTCAGCAGTTGCTCTTGGTCTCTAATGAGCAGGTGTTACAACTATCAGCGCAAAGCTATGCAAAGACCTTGCAAGAAGCAAAAGCTCGCGGTTTGCTCGACACCAATAGAGCCCAGCTCAATCGCCTCAAAAACATCTCCAACCGTCTGATCGGGCAAGTCGGCGTCTATCGTCCTGATGCCGCAAAATGGCCATGGGAAGTACACACGATCAAATCAAATCAGCTCAACGCTTTTGTGATGCCAGGTGGCAAAATCATGTTTTATTCAGGCATCATCGATCGCCTCAATCTGACTGACGATGAAATCGCTGCCATCATGGGACATGAGATGTCTCACGCATTACGTGAGCACTCACGCGAGCGTATCTCTCGCCAATACGCCACTCAAACGGGCATCGGCGTCGCCGCTAGTATCTTTGGTCTCTCGCAAAGTCAGGCGCAGCTGGCCAATGTCGCCGGTGACCTAGGCCTGAGTCGTCCGCATGGTCGTACTCAAGAAGCAGAAGCCGACCAGATTGGTCTTGAGCTAATGGCTCGCGCAGGCTACAACCCGCAGGCCGCGATTAGCTTGTGGCAAAAAATGCAGCGCGCCAGTCAAGGTGAGCCGCCGCAGTTTTTGAGCACTCACCCAAGCAGCAGCAATCGCATTGCTCAGCTGCAGTCATTGATGCCCAAAGTCATGCCGCTTTACCAAAAAGCACGCCGCTAATCATCATTTAGCATGACTGATTAGATTGACTGTCAAGCAGAGTACAGACCACGGTTTGTATTCTGCTTTTTTATAAAGGTGGCCATACTCCATTGTCTGCTGAATGATAAGGCGTGGGCATCAGTGTCTGCTATAATCGGCGTCTGCTATAATAACCTCATGCATCGCCGCAAGACGCTAATACGTCATCGGTGCCCATACCTCATCAAACACCACTTTATTACGTAACGTTTTATCAAACCATATCGCGTAAAAGGATGCTATCCATGAATACCACGCCTACCGCTGATGCCCTCTATGCTGAGCTACAGAGCTTGCAGCCGCAGCATATCGAGCTGATTAACGAATCGATGAATCATGCAGGCTACTTTGATGGCAAAGAAAGTCATTTTAAACTCACTATCGTAAGCGATGCCTTTGAGGGCAAGCGTTTGGTCGCTCGCCATCAACTGGTTTATGGCTTGGTCGCGCCCCTACTGACTTCGCAAGGTGGCTCGGTGCATGCCTTAGCCATACATGCCTATACGTCAACAGAATGGCAAGGGCAAAGCCCAGATAGCCCCTTGTGTGCTGGTCAAAACAGCTGAGCCATCGACAGAATAACAGAATAATCAACCATGACTGCGCGTCGTATGAACATTGTGACGGTAGCGCTGCGTGATTGGATCACCTCAGAGGGAAGGATATTTAATGAAACATTTACATATGCTGATGGCCGTCCTGACCATCGTTCTGTTTTTATATCAAAGCTATCTGGTATTGAGTGCCAATAGACGCGCTCCAAAGGCGGTGAAGATAGCCACGCACATCATTTATGCGCTTGTCATCGGCTCAGGTGCCATCATGTTGATGCAGCTAATGAGTGCCAACGCCCCTGTGCAGTGGGTGTTTGCCAAGGTTATTTTGTTAATCGCTGCCATCAGTGCCAGTATAAAAGCCTTTAACAACCATGCAACGTCCGGCCAAAGTAAAACGGGGATTTTGATCTCGGCGATCGCCTATGCAGGTATCGTGATACTTGCTGTGGTCAAACCAGCCAACTTATTTTAAGGCGCTGTTTACGGAGGCTGCGCAAAATTCATCCCAGTAGCGCTTTGGAACTTATGATAGTTTTGTTTGCAACTGACTATAGCTGGCATATTTCATAAATGACATATTTTTCAATATCTTAATCTGTTTATTTTTGCTATCTTAAATATAAACAACGGCGTTTATCACCGATCTTGCTGTTTTTATAACCCCCATCTTGCCTTATGGAGCCACTATGAAAACTCTCTTTTCCGCGACATTACTGGCCTCAGCAGGCATTTTTGCGCTTGCAGGCTGCGCCTCGACTGGCAATATCACCCCGCAGTATGTGCCGCCCAGCACCTACCAAAACTATGACTGCCAAGCGCTGAGCCAAGAGTACAACCGTATCAATCGTTATGTCGAGACTGCGCGCAATCAGCAGTCGACCATCGCTGCCTCTGGTGTGGGGGTCGGCGTCTCAGCGGGCCGCTGGGGTATCTCACCCAATATCAGTTTTGGCCTGGGAAAAAGCAACAATACCAAAGCCCGCGATGCCAAGCTATCACGGCTCTACGGCGAGCGTGATGCCGTTGTTCAGGCCGCACGCATCCAGCGCTGCAGCTTTGCCCATGGCATCAAGATATATGGCGAATAAACAAACTATGGTGAGTTGATAGAGGTCAAATCGATCAAATACCATCGTTGCTCATACGACCATAAAAAAGCCAATACGCGATCAACGTATTGGCTTTTTTGATGAGGACACACCCTAGTGGTTATGATTGCAATTGTAGGCTTTGTACCCACTGCACGATTTGCTGACTGGGTAGCGCGCCTGACTGCCGCGCAATCTCTTTACCACCTCTAAAGGCTACCATCGTCGGTAAGCTGCGTATACGATAAGGCGCGGCGGCTTGTTCGTACTTATCGGTTTGCAATTTGGCAAAGACTACTTGTGGCAATTGACTGGCAGCCTCTTTAAACTGCGGCGCCATCATCAGGCACGGCTGACACCAGCTCGCCCAAAAATCCACGATGGTCAATACCTCATTTTTTTGAATGACTTTATTGACAGTTTGTGCGCTCAGCTCATGCGGGCTGCCTGTCAATAATGGCTGACGGCAGCTACCACAGTTTGGCGCAGCAGTCAGCCGCGCTGCTGGTATACGGTTGGTCGCTTGGCAGTGCGGGCAGACCAGATGCAGATTTTGTTCATTCATCATCAGACTCCTTTTTTAGCCCTTATGATTTTTGTGGCGTATGTGCTTGCTACTTTTAAATATAGCATAACTTTATATGCTGCCATTATCCCAGCGCATTGATGGGTACTTTAAGATAACGGGTGCCATTGGCTTCTGGTTGCGGAAAATTCCCTGCATCGATATTGACTTGCACAGCCGGAATAATCAGACGCGGCATCGAAAGCGTGGCATCGCGCCGCTCACGCATCTGCACAAACTCTGCCTCGTTGATACCGTCTTTGACATGGATATTGCCCATTTTTTGGGCGGCGACCGTGGTGGTTGGGCAGTGCTTACGCCCTTGACTCGGATAATCGTGACACAAATACATGACGGTATCCTCAGGTAGCGCCAGTAGTTTTTGGATAGACTGATACAGCATTTTGGCATCGCCACCTGGGAAATCGCAGCGCGCTGTACCCACATCAGGGGCAAACAACGTGTCTCCAACAAATACCACGGTTTTTTCTGCATCGGCCGCGACATACGCCATATCTGCACGCGTATGACCTGGCACATACATCGCTGTGATGGTGATGTTACCAAGCGCTAAGGTATCGCCGTCGTCCGTCAAAATATCAAACTGACTGGCATCGGTACGAAAACTCATGTCAAAGTTAAAAATTTGCTTAAATATTTTTTGGACTTCCGTGATGTGCTGACCCATGACGAGCTGCCCGCCGAGTGTTTCTTTGACATGGATGGCCGCCGATATATGATCGGCGTGGGCGTGGGTTTCGATGATATACACCAGTTCCCAGCCCTGCTCACGGACAAAGGCGATGACCTCATCGACGCTACTGGTAGCGGTGTGACCAGACTTGGCATCAAAATCCAATACAGGATCGATGATAGCACATAGCTTGTGTTGGACATCGGCCAGTACGTGTGTATAGGTCTCAGTATCGCTATGTAAGAAAGAATGAACTTGCATGGCAGCCTCGCTATCAGAATGTTTTAATCTTTAAATATTTTTAACCTATAAATAATAATTAAGTATGATATCGAGTCGTATATAATATTTACTCGGTTGCCGACTCGTTTATGGTGTTAATATAGCAACTCCCATACAATTTATCAATTTATATAATGTAATTAATGATAACTTGCTATCATTGATGATATCATTGATAATTAACCATATATTTATTGATGTCACCGAGACAGTTATTGCTATTTTATAAGGAGCTCACTCTGACTACTTCTACTTCAGCATCGAGTGCATCCATTCAGAGTACGAATGAGGATGCCTCCACACATCCAGCAGACTTTGTCCCTGCCGATCTTGCCAAGCAGATGCAACAAGCCTCTATGCAGGCCAGCCAACTATTAAAGTCGCTCTCGCACCCTGATCGCTTGCTGCTGCTATGTCAGCTCACCCAAGGTGAATACTGCGTCAGTGAGCTTGAAGGTTTGGTCGGCGTTGGACAGCCCAGCTTGTCGCAGCAGCTCGGTATTTTGCGCAAAGATGAGCTGGTCACGACCCGCCGCGAAGGCAAACAGATCTACTATCGTATCGCAAGTGAGGATGCGCTGGCGGTCTTAAATCTGCTGTACCAACGTTTTTGTGCCAAAACCGACTAGCCACAGCCAGTCAATAGCCGTTCACAGACGCGGACGGCCACTATCACTTGTTGGCGCTGCTATTTTTTGTTGTCGAAATATTTTTTAAGATGATGTGCTGATATGTCTTCTATCGCTGCTCGCCTGATTCCCACATGGCTACGCCAATACCAGCTAGCCACCTTGCCAACTGACGTCATCGCCGGATTGGTCGTGGGCGTGCTTGTCATTCCGCAGAGCCTCGGCTACGCAGTATTGGCAGGATTACCACCTGTGTATGGCCTGTATGCGGCGATTGTGCCAGTCATTGTCTATGCTTGGCTGGGCTCGAGCAATGTCCAAGCGGTCGGTCCTGTCGCCATCACAGCTATTATGACGGCAAGTAGCTTGCTGCCCTATGCCGATAAAGGCGCTGAGCAGTACGCCTTGATGGCAAGCCTATTGGCGTTTATGGTAGGAGCCCTGCTCTGGGTAGCCGGACGTCTCAAGCTCGGCTGGATTATGCAGTTCATCAGCCGCGGGGTCTCGGCAGGCTTTGTCAGCGGTGCAGCGGTGCTTATTTTTGTCAGTCAGCTGAAGTATTTGACCGCGATTCCAGTCGCGGGTAGTAGCTTGATTGGCTATCTGTCTAGCCTGCAGATGTACGCGCGCCAGCTGCATCCTCTGACCTTGCTTATCGGTGTCATCGCCTTTGCCCTTTTGGTAGCAAACCGCTATGCCAGCAAGTGGGTCTGGCGTACGTGGCTGTCAGCGTCATTGGCTAAATGGGCCGAGCGTTTATTTCCCCTGATTTTGCTCGGTGTGGCGATCATACTGAGTATGTCGCTGCATTGGGGCGCGCTGGGGGTTGCGACCATCGGCAGTATCCCGCAAGGGCTGCCAAGTTTCACACTACCGCATCTGCCCGATGTGCAAGAAGCGCTCAAGCTTTTGCCTACTGCAGGACTGATGGCGCTGATTGTCTTTGTGTCCAGCAGCTCTGTGGCGAGCACTTATGCACGCTTGCGCGGTGAGCACTTCGATGCCAACCGTGAGCTGACAGGTCTTGGGCTGGCCAACTTATCTGGCGGTCTGTTTCAGAGCTTTGCGGTCGCTGGCGGGTTTTCGCGTACCGCCATCAACGTCGACTCAGGGGCCAAAACCCCAATGGCCAGCCTTGTCACTGTGGTGGTGATGGTCGCCGCGCTGATCGCTTTTGGTAATGCACTCGCGCCGCTACCCTATGCGCTGCTGGGGGCGACCATCATGGCCTCTATCATTGGGCTTATCGATATCGATACCCTAAAGTCGGCGTGGCAGCGAGATCGTTTGGATGCCGCCAGCTTTATTGCAGCGTTTGCAGGTGTACTGATATTTGGTCTAAATACAGGACTGGTCATCGGTCTGATGGTGTCTTTCGCCAGCCTTATTTGGCAATCGAGTAAGCCGCACGTGGCGATCGTCGGTCAGCTGGGCGGTACAGGACACTTTCGCAATATCAATCGTCATGATGTGGTGACTTTTGATCATTTGTTGCTACTGCGTATCGATGAAAGCTTGTTTTTTGGCAACAGCGAATCGGTACATCTGCGCATTTTAAAGGCATTACAACAATACCCTGAGGCGCGCGAGCTTATCTTAATCATGTCTGCTGTCAACCATATCGACCTGACCGCCCAAGAGATGCTCAGTACGCTCAATAAAGAGCTGGCACAACAACAAAAACGGCTGCACTTTAGCTTTGTGAAGGGGCCGGTCATGGATGTCATCGGTCACACGCCGCTCATCACCGAGCTATCAGGGCAGGTCTATCTCAGTACACTCGACGCGGTCGATGCGTTGACAGAGCGCTAGCAGGCGGCTGGTATGTATGGCTTTATAGCTGCGAGCTGATGTTTGCCGCTTTGTTTTTACGACATCGCATCAATCACTGGTGTCACTGGCAATAAAATATCGTTATGATAGGATATAAAGCAGGCTGTCTTTTGTATAGACAAATAAATTAAAATAGCAGGCTATCCTCTCCCGCTCACGAAGGGAGACTGACGCTTTGCCGTCTGATGACAAACCGACTGCCCTATCCCATTTTTCACATATTTAATCGAAGCTATTTATGACCGATGACATAACGATTTATAAGCAAATTTATCCCAGCCAGTGTATCAAACTTGCTGAGCTGGGTTATCGCTCTGTACTTAACATCCGCCCTGATGCAGAAGTGGAGTCACAGCCCAATAGTGGCGAGTTTGCCGATGCCACCGAGCAGGCAAACCTAAGCTATCAGCATCTGCCTTTTGATGATGAGCGTTTGAGTATGCTGACCGTCGAGCAGTTTGCCGACCTTTATCACGCGCTGCCCAAACCCATCTTGATGTTTTGTGGTACTGGAGCGCGTGCCAAGCTTTTGTATCAGAGCGCCTTGATGCAGGATTTGTTGTAAGCCTATATAGCCAAGTACCGCTGGGGTATTGCTCTGCGCTCTATGACTGTATGGCTTTATGAATACACGCTATAAGCTATAAGCTACAAACAGCCATCTCTGATTTTTGGCTGATAAGAAGCCATGATAGAGCCCAACAGCTCTATACACGTAAAATGCTGGCGCAAAAACCAGCCCATACAACTAAAAATAGGAATATTTATGAGTCATCAAGTTCGTATCACAGGGCAAATCACCCCTGACCAAGTCCCTATGCTCGCCGAAAATGGTTTTAAAACCATCATCAATAACCGCCCTGATGGCGAAGAGCCAGGACAGCCAACCAGCGCAGAGATTGAAGCGGCAGCGACAGAGGCAGGCTTGGCTTATAAAGAAGTGTCTTTTGCCGGTAGTGAGCTCAGCCAACACCACGTCGAAGAATTCGCAGATTTCTTTAATCAAGCCGAGCAGCCCATGCTGATCTTTTGCCGTACGGGCAACCGCTCAACGGGTATCTACGAGGCGGCCAAACGCATGGATTTGTTAGACGACTAGCCTATTATTAAGCCATGCGCCTGCCAGATACCCCATGGCAATAACAATAAGTGCCTGTGCTAATGACATTAACAATGCTCAAGACGCTTGGCATAAACGATGAACCATAAAAAACCCCTGAAGCCTATATAGACTTCAGGGGTGTGTTTTATAAAAGATAAGTAATTAAGTAAAAGCTTACTGCATAACCAAATATTCAAACGCTGATAGTGCTGCTTTACTACCCTCACCCATCGCGATATTAATCTGCTTAAAGGGGACTGTGGTCACGTCACCACAAGCAAAGATGCCTTTGCGGTCAGTGCGGCAGCGCTCATCAATCTCAATCTCACCAAAGCGGTTTAGATCGACAAAGCCTTTGACAAAATCCGTGTTTGGCACAAGACCAATCTGAACAAACACCCCTGACAAATCGCGCTCATGGGTCTCACCGGTGTTGCGATCTTGATAAACGATAGACGTCACCTTATTGTCAGTCGCTTTGATCTCTTGAGTGGCCGCATTGGTGATAAACTCGATATTGTCTTTTTCTTTGGCTTTATTAATCAGCACCTGATCGGCTTTGAGGTCGTCTGCAAACTCAAGCACCGTCACATGATTGACAATACCCGCTAGGTCCAGTGCTGCCTCGACACCTGAGTTACCACCACCGATGACCGCGATGTCTTTACCTTTAAAGAACGGGCCATCACAATGAGCACAGTAAGCCACGCCTTGACCGATGTTTTCTTCTTCGCCTGGTACACCAAGCTTACGCCACTGGGCACCGGTCGCAAGGATAATGCTGCGCGTCTCAAAGCTCTCACCGGTGTTTAGATGAATGCTGTAATTTTCCTCAGCCGTCTCACCGATTTCTTTGACACTGACGTGCTCTTTTAGGGTGATGTTGTACTCGCGCAAGTGTTTTTCAAAGTTGGCTGACAACTCGTTACCCGTGGTCAACGGTACAGAGATCAGGTTTTCGATGTCTTGCGTGTCTTTTACTTGTCCGCCAATACGGTCAGCGACCATGGTGACTTTGAGGCCTTTACGCGCGGTATAAATCGCGGCGGCAACCCCAGCAGGACCAGCACCGATGATGGTGACATCTTGCTGCTCTAATTGGTCTTCGTCAGCGCCTGCCTCTGCTAGCAAGTCAGGGAACTGCTCTTGCAGTTTTTCGATGAGTTTTGCCGTATCGATCAGACCGTTGGCAAATGGCTTACCGTTTAAGAAAACCGCTGGCACGCCTTGAATATTGTTTGCCTCGACCTGCTCTTGGAACAACGCACCATCAATCATCTCGTTGCTGATATCATCGTTGAGTATCGCAAACTGGTTAAGCGCTTGCACCACTTCTGGGCAGCTGTGGCAAGACAATGAGACATAAGTCTGGAACTGCAACGGCTTATTAAAGCGTTTGATCAGTTTTTGAATACCCTCGTCTAACTTTAGCGTATGACCGCCCGCTTGCAAGATTGCCAAAACCAGCGAGGTAAACTCATGGCCACCTGGGATACCGCTAAAGACGATACCCGTATCGCTTAGCGCGCCATCGATATGGCTATAAATCGCAAAGCTGATCGCGCTTGGCAGGCTGTCGTCAGTGGCTTGCGCATCGAAATTGATTTTATCAGTCGTGCCTGCGATTTTATTCAAAAAATCAATCAATTCACTGCGTTTTTCGTGCTCACCGCTACCCAATACAAAGGTAATCGGACGAGTCATGTTTTCGCTATAGCTTTTGATCGCATCTAATAAATTTTGATCTATCATGTTTGTTCCCCATCATTATTGGATATGTAACGGCAACTGTCGCATTGCCTGTTCAAATACGGTTTTTTTGTGACTGTTTCTGTTATAAAAAAGAGATTGGGCATTTGGTTTATGCCCTTTGATGTCTCTATTATTATAGGTTTAGGCATGTTGGGCAAGCTGAGAAACTCAAACCTTACGTTTTATAAAACCAATCATAAGACATTAAAAATAATTAATATTAAAACCATCCTTGACGGATTGCCATGGTATCAAGGCGGTTTTTTCGCTACAATCAAATGAGGCGAATGGGAAGGGTTCTTATTTGCCTACATCAACCTCAAGTCTCACCATTACAGCAATCTTCACGATTACGCGCTTATACTTGCTGGTGTTTGTGGCAAGCTGGCGCTTCATAACAAGGATGACAATATGAGAAAGACTGATACATGGCAAGATAACCGAGAGATCATCAGCGAGCTAAAACAAAAAGACAGTCACTTTGCCAGCATTTTTGATGAGCACACCATGCTGGATCAGCAAATCAATCAGCTGGAAAAAGACACGGTCAAGCATGCCAGTCGCGAAGACGAAATCGAGCAAATGAAACGACGAAAGCTGCATTTAAAAGATGAGATTTATCAAATCATCGATAAAAATAAACTACAGTCTCAGGCTTAGTACCACACGCCCTAGTGCAAAAACACAAACATTTTTTAATCATATAAACCCCCATCAATTTTCGCTGATGGGGGTTTTGTTTCATAATATAACTAGCGAATAGTTTTAAATATTAGCCAATAGTTATCAACCACCAATGATTTCGCCACCATTGACGTGTATCACTTGTCCTGTCACATAGCTTGCATCATCACTTGCTAAGTACAAGTAAGCAGGTGCAACCTCATTTGGCTGCCCTGCTCGTCCCATCGGCGAGCTTTGGCCAAATGTTTCAATCTCATCGGGTGTGAATGATGCAACGATGAGCGGCGTCCAAATTGGCCCTGGCGCGACGCCATTGACGCGAATACCTTTCTCATTACTCATCAAATTATTGGAGAGCGCGCGGGTGAAGGATAAAATAGCGCCTTTGGTCGCGGCATAGTCCATCAGATGATCGCTGCCGCGGTAGGCGGTGATAGAGGTGGTATTGATGATACTACTGCCCGCTTGCATGTGCGGCAGGGCAAATTTACTTAGCCAAAAATGCGGATAAAAATTGGTATGAATGGTCTTATCGAGCTGCTCGGTGCTGATGTCCGTGAGCGTTTGCTGCTCGACTTGTCGGCCTGCATTATTAACCAAAACATCGATATGGCCAAACTCTTTAACCGTTTTATCAATGAGCTTTTGGCAGTTATCTTCTTTTGATAAATCAGAGGCAACCAATAAACAGCGGCGACCATAGGACTCAACGTGATGCTGCGTCTTTTTAGCGTCTTCATCTTCACATAGATAGCTGACCACCACATCTGCGCCTTCTTTGGCAAATAAAATCGCCACCGCTTGACCGATGCCGCTATCAGCCCCCGTCACAATCGCGACTTTACCAGCCAGCTTGCCATCTGGATAGTCGCGCGGCAGTACCTCAGGTGTTGGCTGCTGTTGTTTTTGCGAGCCGGGCAAAGGCTGCTGCTGCTGAGGAAAGTCTTTATTTTCTGATTGATGACTCATGATTTTACTCCTTTATTATCATATTCATTCTTATAATGGTCATGATTAAATAATTATCGATGATAAAACAAGCTGTTAAATAATCTACCACCGCTTATCGTGCAAAGCCTGTTATCAGCATAAATAACCGAAAATAGAGTTTGGTAAAATCTGGTGTCAACCTGTAGACGAGATGTAAAAAAAGACCCTATCAACATCTGCTGATAGGGTCTTTGTCTATAAGACTGGCCAAATATAATTAATAACCAGTGCTATAAAATTATCTAAATAATGTATCGACTACTTAGATTTTACCAACCAAATCAAGGCTTGGTTTTAGCGTTGCTTGACCTTGCTCCCAAGCGGCTGGGCAAACTTCGCCGTCGTTGTCACGAACGTACTGAGCGGCTTTTACTTTACGGACCACGTCTTTTGCGCTACGGCCGATGCCTAGGTCATGGATTTCAGCTACTTTGATGAGGCCGTCTGGATCGACGATGAAAGTACCGCGAAGCGCTGCGTTGTCTTCTTCGATCATGATGTTAAAACCACGAGTGATTTTACCAGTGCCATCACCTAGCATTGGGAAAGTGACTTTACCAATCGCTTCTGAAGAGTCGTGCCATGCTTTGTGCACAAAATGCGTGTCAGTTGATACTGAGTACACTTCTACGCCTAAGTCTTTTAGCTCTTGGTAATGGTTTGCCATGTCTTCAAGCTCAGTTGGGCAAACAAAAGTAAAGTCGTGTGGGTAAAACATAAACACAGCCCAGCTGCCTTTTACGTCTTCTGAAGTGATGGTTTTGAACTCACCGTTTACAAACGCTTCTGTTGAGAATTCTGGGATTTCTTGATTGATAATAGCTGCCATGATTGGCTCCTTTTTTGATTACAGTGTTTTAAGTTACATTGTGATGATAGAGTTGGCTGTTTTTACCAAGCCTTTAACTCTCTGGGCTACATGACAAACTATACGCGAATTTCATGGTTAATCCAGTTAAAAGTTTTTAATGTGATGTTTTGTTTTATTAAACTTGTTAAACTATTATCTCTAGTTTTTATCATCAGTGCTGTACGCGTGTATGCTGGCCTGATAGTAAACAAGTATCCGACATCAATCATCTGACAAGATAGCATTAAAAAGCCCATAAATAGAGAGGTTTTATGATTACTTTACGTCAACTTGAGTTTGCCTTAGCCGTTGCCAAACACCGCCATTTTAAGCGCGCGGCCGAAGAGTGTAATATCTCACAGTCTGCGCTGAGTCTCGGTATCGCTGAGCTCGAAAAACAGCTAGATACGCAGATTTTTGAGCGTAACAATAAGCAAGTGCTGATCACCCCGATTGGGCAAGATATCCTGACACGCGCGCAGCGGGTGTTTTCTGAAGTGCGGGATTTGACCACCCGCGCCCACAGTCACAAGACCCCGCTTGCATATCCGATGACGGTCGGTATTATTCCAACGATTGCCCCGTACTTGCTGCCTAAAGTACTGCCCGCGCTGCGCGAGCATTATCCTGAGTTTCGTATGACCATCATCGAGCAGCAAACCGAGCGCCTACTCGAACAAGTGCGCTATGGTCATATCGATACCGCTATTATTGCCTTGCCTTATGCCGTCGATGGGCTACACAGTTTTGAGTTTTGGAGTGAGGACTTTTTTGCGGTATTTCCCAAAGATGATGTGCACGCCAAACTTGAGACCATCAATGCTGATGAGCTGGCGACGGCCAATTTGATGCTCCTCGGTGAAGGACACTGCTTGACCGATCAAACCTTATCGGTCTGTCATTTCGATCGCGCGCAGATGAAATCGAGTTTTTCTGATGCCAGTCTAAACACCCTAATTCAGATGGCGCTAGCGAATATGGGTACAACGCTGGTCCCTGAAATGGCGCTCGATCAGCTGCATCTACATAACCAAAACGCGGTCGCTGTGCCACTTGCCGAGGCCGGACCGCATCGTCGCATTGCCTTTGTCACGCGTCTAAACTACGCTCGTGTCGATGACGTAAATCTGCTGGGTAATGTGTTTAAACAAGCATTAGAAGAAGCGGCCAATAAGAGCTAAGCAAATATGACCGACCTCCTGCAAACCGGCTCTCGTCTTAGTCAATGCTTTGAGAAGCATCTACTATCGGCTACAAATAGCGATATTAAGCCGGCGACAGTCCATGCGCTGTGGCAAGATATCGCTACTCGCTATAACGAAAACCAGCGCGTTTATCATACCTTACGCCACTTGCAGCAATTGTTTGGACAGTTTGAGCAAATCAAGCATAAGCTTAACGAGCCTCATATTATTGCATTAGCCCTGTTTTATCATGATGTGGTATACGACCCACTGCGTACAGACAATGAGCAAAAAAGCGCCGAGTACGCAGCAGAAACGTTACGCCCGTATCTTTGCGCTGAGCAGTGCGAGCACCTCTATGCGCTGATCATGATGACGACCAACCATCAACTTACGGGGCTATCTGACCCTGACAAAATCAATGATGCCGCTTATCTATTGGATATGGATTTAAGCATTTTGGCTGCGCCTTGGCCACAGTACGAGCGCTATGCGCAAGCGGTGCGCCAAGAGTATAGCCATGTGCCATTAGCCGAATATCGTACAGGACGAATGGCGGTATTAAACAAACTATTGGCGCATCCAACGCTTTATCTAACTCATTATTACTATGAGCGGCTTGAGACGCCAGCGCGAGCAAACATCCAACGTGAGCTTACTTCGCTTGCAGCTTAATAAACAGCTCGCT
Source organism: Psychrobacter sp. CAM01 (assembly GCF_032842965.1). NCBI lineage: Bacteria > Pseudomonadati > Pseudomonadota > Gammaproteobacteria > Moraxellales > Moraxellaceae > Psychrobacter > Psychrobacter sp. CAM01. Next base: position 135,562 of record NZ_JAWJBL010000008.1, on the reverse strand, counting down.
GCCTTGCCGTGCCGGATGTGAGTTATAGCAGCGCTCCATAATATCGATATCAAAATGGCTGGCAAAACGCTGCTGGTACTCTTCTTTTGTACCACCAAAGGGCGGCTCATCACGGCCAAAATCAACATCAAACAACACGCCAACCAGCTTACCTTGGGGTTTGAGCAGTGAGGCCATTTTTTTGACATAATCATCGCGGCGTGAAGGGTCAATGGCACAAAAAAACGTCTGCTCAAGCACCCAATCAAACTGATACTGCGTAGGCGATAACTCAAAAAAGTCGGCACAAACTAAATGCTCAGATGGAAAGTCAGGATAGCGCTCGGCAAAGTCATTGATGGGCGCTGGAGCAAAGTCCACCAGCGTCACATTGGTAAAGCCTTGCTCATACAAATAGCCCACTTCGTAAGCATTCCCCGCTCCTGGCACCAAGATAGCCTGCCCCTTAGCAGATTCAGGCAACTGATCTATATAGGCTTTGAGCGGTGGCGACACTTGTCCCATATCCCAACCGGTACTGTCTTGCTCGTAGCGCTGCTGCCAAAACTCGGCTTGACTGACATTTTCCATATTATGTTTATCCTTGCTTATTTTTAATAATACGTTTTGTACTGTTATAGATTATCATATCAATATTATGGCCAGTATTATGGTTAATATTATATAGGTTACTTGGCGTTATTATTGACATAGTCGATCCACTCTTAATCCAACTGCCCTGTCTTGCCTGCCAGCATATCGTGCCAATACCGATAATCTGGCATCGCGGTCGCCACCGTTTGCCAAAACTCATGGCTATGGTTGGCATGATGCAGGTGGCACAGCTCATGGACGATGACATATTCGGTGCATTCAATCGGGTAGGCAGGCAGATATACAGACAGCCAAATACGACGCGCGCGCGTGTTGCAGCTGCCCCAGCGCGTATGCATCTTTTTTAGGCGTATCTCATTGGCATAGGCTCCGACCACAGGTTGCCATTTGTCAAACAAGGACGGCATGATAGCCGCAAGCTGCTCACGGTAATAGGCCAGTTTTTTATCATGGCTGAGTGTGATAGATTGCTCGGCACCCCAAAGTAAAATAGGGCTGTCGGCCGTTGAAGAGTGTGCTAAAGGACGATGTTTACGCTGGTGCTGCTCTAAGACTTGTGCATGATTGTCGATTGCCCAAGACACACGCTTGGCAATGGCTTGCTCGATCTGCGCGGTACTGATAAAAGCCGGTGCGGAGACCATCAATGTGTACGGCTTTAAGCGAAAATTGATGTTTTTGACGCGCTTTTTATGGACTTGTAGCTCTATCCCTGCCTGCGCAAGATGTTGTCTCACCGCATGTAAACTGATGGCCTGTCTCCTTACATGCTTATATTCTTACATTCTTACATTCTTACATTCTTGCTTTATTATTTAGCATTCACCGCCGTTACAGTGTTTGCAAATGATTGTCAAAAGACATTTTATGCCACTTGCTATCGCTCCTCACTTGCCAAGCGGTATCTAGCGATGTGCTGGCGGCTGACGCTGCTGTCGGTGCCGACTTCACCTCTAATGTCGTTAGCTGCCCTTGCCCATCACTCACGATAAAGCCTGCTTTTTTCTCATTAGCCAACACCGACGCGCCCGCACAATCTGGCAAACTGACATCATCAATCAACTGCCGCGTATTTAGATCATAAACCACTGCACAGCCGCCAATTGGGGTGGTGACGCATAGTAAATCATGCACACTGTCGACGGCGACGCTGGCAATATACTGATGAAAGCGCTGCCACTCATTATTAGGCATGGTGAGCGGCTCGAGGTCAGCATCGCCGCGCTGATGCGTCAGTACCAAGGGCACATTGATATGCTTATCTCCTTGAAACTGAATACCAATCATCACCGTGCCATTATCGTGCATGGCGAGATGACGCACGCTCATCTGGTTGTGCGCTGGGATGACCTGCTCCAGCAACGCGCCAGTGTGACGATTGAGATACACCAATGACGGGCGCATGCTATCGAGATTTAGCTCTTCGCGAGAGGCACGCTCGGTTTTGATACCGCCATTGGCGATCACCAGTGTGTCGCCATCAGGATGCATGACCAGCTCATGCGGGCCGATACCAAAAGCATCAAATTCTGCGATTTTTTGATAGTCATCAGTCGCATCATAGACACCGATTTTGCCATCGAGGCTCACCGTATCGTTTTCGGTCACATACAAACGCTGGGCATCTAAGCTATAGCAGGCATGACCATAAAAATGTCGATGGTTTGCCGCTTGAATGGCTGTCTTGACCTGCCCTGTGGCAGTATCAAGCACCCAAAACCTCTCACTAGGACGACGCCCCATCACCACAACATCACGGCGCTGCTGATGATTGCTTTTATGGTATTGCATATCGTACTGGGTATCTGTATCAAACACTCCATCGACAGACGGCTGTACGACGATATCATGGACACGCTCAGGCATGGTGGTCTGCCAAACGATCTGTCTATCAGCGTCTATACCGACGACGCCAAAGTCATTGTCAGACTGTCCATCAGTGTAGTCAGTGACAGTGAGATTTTTTGGCATAGACGCCACCCCACTCACCCAGCACACGGGGCGTGCCATCATGGTGGTGGTATGCACAGCAGCCAAATCAGATATAACGTTATTATCATTGTTATCTGAATAAGGCTGCTGATAGGCTCGCTGCCATGTCACCGCCGCCTGCTGGCAAGCATGGCGAAAGCGTGCTAGCTTTGACCACTTAGGCTGCTCCGACGGCTGTGGCACTAAGCTACTGCTCAACTGCCATGTCTGCCACTGCGCGCGGACACCGATCACGTAATCTTGCAGGCTTGCATCGGGCTGCCGGCGTTTACGATAATGATGATGGACAGCGACCAGCGCCGCTGTGCCTGTGACGCTAGCGAGCGTTGTCATGGCAGCCGACGTCAGTCGCTCGTGGCGAGACTGGTTGCCTTCGTGCAGCAGTAAATCTCGGTTATGGGTATCGTCATTACGCTTACGCATTATTTAATCGCCATCGGTACTATTAAAGCCCACACGGATACCGAGTGTCGGTATCAGCTGGCGCTTGATAAGACGGGTAATAGTGGTTAGATGGTCATACAATTCTTGCTGCGCTGCTTTATCAGCCGTGGCGATGTCTTCTGGCATCTGCGCCAATAGCGTGGTGGCATCTGCTAAGGCAGTCGATAGCGTATCAGCGACGTTGTTTTCATTATTGCTGCCGAGGATAGCCGTCAGGACAGGGTCTGTCAGCGCCTCATTTAACGTGGCTAATTTGGCATTGATAATGGCGCGGCTTTGGCCAGCAGTGGCGGCTGGCACATGACCTTTGGCTTTGCCCGTCAACCCCAAAGGCTGGTCAATGGCGTTCGACTTCATAGTCTCAACCAACGACAGTAACGAATTGAACCATTGGTTTAGGCCCTGATCGCTATCAGCTGTTTTATCAATCGCCAACAGCGTTGTCGCGTTTTTTTGCCAGTCTTTTTCGATGTTTTGTAGACGCGTACTCAAGGCATCACTGGCGCTTATCACATAAGCACACTGTCCCGCATCCAAGCTATCATTGGCATACAGGGCTTCTTCTAGTCCTGGTACCCCTTGCACGATAGCACTCTCATCAGCAAGCTGCTCTGCGGTGAGCTTTGGATTGGCTGCGATCAAATCAGCCACACCGCTATGCACCAGCCCGCGCTCATCAGGATAGTAGTTGATATATAGGTTGCTCATGCTAGCGGTGGCAGGCCCAAAGTTGATCATCTCAGCGCGCGCCCACGCTTGTGCCAGCACCAGCCACTGATCCCGCAGCGTTTGCAGCTCATCATCGCTGACTGCGCCTGAATGGCAGTGCTTTTGTGCCAGTTCATGCAGCAGCTCACTTTGACGCGCCGCATCGGCATAGGCAGGAATGACGAGATCATCTGCTACATGGGTCAGATAGGTCTTTTCTGTCTCAGCGCTGATATCGACAGCAGCGATACGCTCTGTCCTGTTATTTTTATCATCTACAGACGGCGTAGCGGCGCTCTCTTGCGTAACTTCTTGACCCTCAGAATCTGGCGCTTTGTTTTCATCTGCAGGTTTGACGCAGCTGATCAGCAGGCCCGCACTCAAAGCAGACAGTGCCATTGCTACAGCAGGGTTTATTTTCATAGGTTTCTCGGTATTTATATGAGTGATTTTGTCAATTGTTTATTGGTCGTTTGCTAAGAGCGTATCCTTTGCCCACAAGCCTTTTGTCACGCAATTTATAGCGACTGCAAGAACGCTGTCAATTCAGCCCGTCCTTGCTTGTCTAACTGTAATACTTTTTGTTTTTGTTTTTCAGCCTCGCCGCCGTGCCATAGTACTGCTTCCATCAAGGTGCGAGCACGCCCATCATGCAAAAACGTCGCTTGCGGATCGACCGTTTGGGCAAGACCAATACCCCATAAAGCCGGCGTTCGCCACTCATAAGAGTTGGCCAAAAACTCTACTTGCGCGTCTTTTGGCGGCAGCTTACCAGCAATCGTCCGATCGGCAAGCTCGTCGCCCATATCATGCAATAGCAAATCAGTATAAGGATAAATCACTTGTCCGTGCTGCTCAAGATGATCATCGTCGGTTTTTGGCAACTGATAGCGCGGGGTATGACAGCTTTGGCAGCCCATATCATAAAAGCGTTTTTTGCCAGCAAGTACCAGCTCATCCTCGGCATTGCGGCGATGCGGGACGGCCAGATTGCGCGTATAAAACTCCACAAACTTGGCCACCTCGTCATTGACCTCCACAGGTGGCTTACCACCGCCTTGCTCATCAGCGCCCGTGGTTGCATTGACACACGCCGTTTGCGCAGGCATGCAGGACTCATGAGGACGGATGTTTGAGGTCAGCCCCATGTCTTCATTAAAGGCACTTTGGTTTTGTGTCAAAAGCTTGGTTTGTCCTGCTTTCCAGCCAAAGCGTCCCAACGCGGTTTTGCCCGTCTGCGGATCCATGACCCAGTTAAACTTACCACTGATATCAGCGCTGTCATTATCGACGGCTTGTTTTTTGATATCGTCATCGGGTATTTGTTCCAACAGTCCAAGCCCAATCATCGGCAAGGCCACACGCGGTGATACCATCATCTCATCATCAAACGCGCCATAGCCAGGGCTAGTCAGATGAAAGGTGGGCGCGCGCAGGGTTTCGACATGACCATCAGCGAAAGTGACGGGCTTGTCTGTCCACTGCACCGCGATTCTTGCTTCAGCAGGCACGCCCTGAATACCGCGATCTTGTAGCTGGCCGCCATACATCGGATGCACGACTTTTTCGATCAGCGAGTTTTGCAGCTGCGCTCGCTCCTCATCGGTGGTCGCTGGCATCGCCAAACGAATCAGCAAGCTATCGGCATCGTCCTCACTACTCATCGGTGCGTGGCCACGGCCATCTTTGATATGACAAGACTGACAAGCCGCAACGTTAAATAATGCCCCAAGACCATCACGGCTATCGGTACTGGCAGGTGCGACCACCCACGGCTGACGAAAAAACGCATTACCAATAAAAAAACTGCCCTTACGTGAGGCGGACAGATTGGATGAGGGTTTGGAGTAACTCTCGCTACTGGTAATGCTAATGCCCGTGTCGCCGCCTTGTTTGATCTCTTGCGGGTCAAATATCACCAGCTGCTGCATCGGCACGCCAGCCAGCGATTCCACGGTTTGCGTACGTTTGGGCGTCAAAGCGGACGCGCCTTCGCCACTTGCAACGGCAGTGTCATTGGTGTTTTTATTGGTCGATGCGCTGTCTGACGTGCTATCCGTGGGCTGACAAGCGCTGATGGCGATTGCACCTGCGACGGTGAGCGCAAGTTTCAATGATGTACCTTGTAAGCTTGAAGAAAAGAAAGGGAAAGCAGAGGGCTTGGTATGAATAACGCTCATAGGTGTTGCCTTAGTTCTCAAGTAGAACCATTAAAAGGGCTGGCTATAACAGTATTTTTTCTTATCAATATAGGGGTATAAAAATACATCGACGCTATAAATTAACGTCTGACCTATTTTATTGCACGTAAAAATACGTTGCTAACGGTCGTTAACAACGCATGTATTATATATAACTTGTCCTTTTACAAACATATCTTCCATCAGCTTTTCATGACTTGTAAGACATTGCTGACATCATGAAATTATTCTAAGCAAGAGAAGTCAATCGCTTAAAACTGTGAGCCAGCGTCCGCATCTAAGTTATCGATACCGACGGCTTTTGCCGCATTTTCGATACCATCTGTTAGCGCTTGCAGACTTGTGATACCCGCCTCGATCCAGCCGCGGCGTTTGTTTTGCTCTTCTGCTGAAATGTCATGCTTGCTCGCTTGGCCGACTGTTGCAATCATTTGATCGACCTTGATGCCTTCTTTTTCGCCTTTTTCTACGATGACATTAAAAGCGTCTTCGACCTTTTTAAAGTCAGCAGTCAGCTTATCAGCTGCTTCTTGATGACCACTATCGATCAGATAGTTTTTGACACCGTAGCCACCGATGGTTTTGCCAGCGACAGTCTTATAGCTGCCATCAAAGACGTTTTGGATGCCGCGTGCGTTGTTGGCATAGCTTAGGTGAGTTAAGTCACTAAAGCACTCGTGCTCATCTTCAGTAGAGCCCGTCACAAACGCGACCTGCATGCGCTCAGAGGCCAGCTCACCTAAGGCCAAGCTGCCCATTTGATACATGATTTGACGTAGGCCATTGTCGTATTTACGCGCCATCAGATCGCTACGTAGGGTATTTTCACTCTCAGGCTGCCACTCAGCTTCCATCGCTGTGAGGTCATCTACCAGCAACTGCGCTGCCGCTTTTAAAAACTCGCCGCGACGCTCACAGATACTAGCGTCTTCATTGACCGTATCGCCACTGGTACATTGTCCAGCTTCGGTGACATAGTCAGTCACAGGGCGTTCGCCTGCCCCTGCGCTGACACCATTGGTGTCTTGGCCCCATAACATAAACTCAATCGCATGATAGCCTGTGGTGACATTGGCTTCACTACCGCCAATCTCATTCATATCTGCCAGTAGTTCAGGTGTGATTTTGCTGGTGTCTTGTTTGATACTACCGACCGTGATACTGTCGCTATTGATGATATTGTCTTGGCTGTTGTACTCGCCTTCGTAGCTATCGCTGACATAGTCGATCAAAGCTTCATCGAGTGGCCACGCATTGACCTGACCTTCCCAGCCATCGACACTACCGATGGCGCGCTTATCATTGGCCGTCACAAACCCTTCATCAAAACGGAAAACCTCTGTCTGAGAGTATGGCTGACGCGCCGTTTTGTAAGCTGCTTTTGCCGCCTCTAGATTGGCCTCAGTGGGCGTGTCTACATAGGTTTCTACCGCCTTTTGCAGCGCTTTAGCTGTTTCAAGTGAGTCTTTGTAGGCGGCATGAGCCATATTGGCATAGCTGATTACCAGTCTGTCAGTATGTGCCTGATCGGTCGCCGATAGCTCGCCGCTGTCCGCTGACTCTGCGCTTTGCACTTCTGCTTGATTCTCTGCACTTGTCTCAGCATTTTCGTCGGTTTGTTTGGTACAACCCGACACCATTAATAACCCTGCCAGCGCAGCAGCCAAAGCGGTGGGGAAAATCTTACGGCTCGTTCCTGTGGTAATCGTCATACACATCCTCAAAGATATTACAAAATAAAAAATCGTCGTCAGTGTCACAGCGCGTGCTGAATTTATCTATATATCATAATGTAGATAAAGTCAGTATCAGTTATTGCGCTTATGTTACGGCACTTATCTACAACCTCTATGAATTATAGGGTTATTGATAATCATTATCAATATTTAATTTTATATCAGCATTCACGGCGATGACGATAGCTATGTAATAAAAACAAAAAAAGCCAGCAATTCGCTGACTCTTTTATAATCGATCTACTTATTATAACTATTTTACCTATCGATAGAACGATAAATTAGTTAACGCTCTGTGGCGAGTTGATGGTCAACTCAACGCGGCGGTTTTGCTGGCGACCATAGTCGGTGCTGTTGTCCGCAACGGGGCGAGACTCGCCGTAAGCCACTACATTGATACGGTTAGAAGCCACACCGCGTGCTGTTAGGTAGTTAGCTACTGAATAAGCGCGGTCACGTGATAGACCCATGTTATAAGAGGCTGAACCGCGGCTGTCTGTATGACCTGCGATATTTACCGTGGTCTTGTTGTACTGGTTCATGGTAGAGGCCAGCTTATCAAGTGTTGGCTTGAAAGATGAGCTTAGGGTCGCATCATCAAAAGCAAAGGTGATGTTGCCTGGCATAACGAGATCGATATTACCTGTATTTGGGTTTTGCTCAACCGTTACGCCTGTACCTGCCATTTGCTGCTCAAGCTGCTTGGCTTGACGCTCCATGTAGTAACCGACGCCGGCACCCAGTGCAGCACCGATAGCCGCATCACGGCCAGTCTTATCGCCGCCAGTCGCTTTCGATACTACCGCGCCGCCCGCTGCACCCGCTAGCGTACCTAGAGCAGTTTTGTTTAGACGCTGTTGTCCAGTGTTAGGATCAGTGGTACAACCGCTTAATGCCAAGCCTGAAGCCACTGCCGCAATAATTAATTTGTTACGCATAATATTTCCTCTTAAGTTTAAACCATTAAAATGACAAATAAATTGTGCTTTTTATAAAGATTTTTCCATTAATCTCATTTAGGTGCTTGTATACACTCGTCATTATTATGGCAATTACAATCTCATTATGTGTAATATTTTGTCACACCTATGTATGAGAAATGCAGAATATACTATTAAAAAGACAGGGTTTTGCGCGGTTTTCTTCCGCTGCGATATTTTTTACTCATGAGCATTGATAATCATAAAAAAGATTCTTTACCCACAAAATCATTCGCTCTCACACCTGCTATCAGCCTCATCTCAAAACTTGTTATCGCAAGTCACGTTTACACTCGTACACTATGAGTGCTTTCTGCTAAAATCACTTCGTATATGAACTTACTTCACCACACCTTTTGTCTTAAGCGGTGGACCATAAATATCCCAACAATACCGATTGAAAAGGATTTAACATGCGACTGACATCTACTATCAAAAAAATACATAAGCGTAGCCCAAAGCTCGGAAAAGCGGTCTCACTTGCGACGGCGACGGGCGTCATTGCAGCCAACAGCTTTGGTGGTAGTATTCCTTTGTGGTTAATGGGCGTGGGCAAAATCATCACCGGCGCGCCGATCGCCGATAAAACTGTCATCAAAATCGCCAACCACTGGATCAGTAGCAATAATGCCTTGATTGATAACATGTTGCCGCGTAAGGACTGGCGGATCAGCATGCCCGACGACGTCAATACTGAAGGCAAATATCTGCTCATTAGCAATCACCAGTCTTGGGTTGATACCAGCATTGTCCAATACATCAGCGAAAAGCGCTTGCCGCTCACACGGTTTTTTACCAAGTTTGAGCTGATTTATATCCCAATCGTGGGTCAGGCATTTTACTTTTTGGATTTCCCAATGATGCGCCGACATTCAAAAGAAGCGGTGGCAAAAAACCCCGCCCTAAAAGGCCAAGACATCGAGGAAGCCAAGCGCGCCTGTGAGTTGTTAAAAGACAAGCCCTTCACGTTGTTAAATTACCTAGAGGGCACGCGCTTTACCCAAGCCAAACACGAACAGCAAAAATCTCCTTATACACATTTGCTCAAACCACGTGCAGGCGGACTCTCTTTAGCCATCAATGCACTAGGCAGTGAGATGGATGGCCTGCTGGATATGACCATCGTGTATCCTGATGGCGTTCCTACCTACAGCGATCTGTGGAAAGGCAATATCAAACGCTTAGGCGTTGACGTTAGATACCTAGACATACCGGCTGAGCTGTTTGCTGGGATTAAACGCGGCGGCTACGAAAACGATGAGCAAGTAAAAGCACAAATGTTTGCGTGGATTGAGCAAGTCTGGCGCGACAAAGATCAGCGCATCAGCGACATGTTAGCAGATTTTGAGCACAACCCTGCCGCTGACCATACTTCATAATACTTGAGTACTTCATAATACTTGAATGCTGCATGATGGCTAAATAGCAGTCAAATCATTGACGGCTGGTCTTGCGCGGCGAGCCACGCTATCGGCATTCACGTATCGTTTTTATTGCAAGCGACCGATATCATAAAAGATGGGTTGTTTTTTGGTCCTATTCATTGATAATGTGAGTCATGATCCGCTTATGGTGTGATGATGGTGAGGATGTATTTATCGTACGCCGTCTATCTCACTTATGCTTTGTACCATTTATCATTTTATCATTAATAAGGTCTGACTGTGCCCGCCTCATCTACTCCTAGCTCGCAGCTGAACGCAGCCCCTGTGCCCAATCAGTCGACTCGGCTACCTGATCATCCGCCGCCCAGTCGCCCCAATCGGCCGAAGCCAAACCGCGCAAAGCTGGCTTATGATATTGTGATGATCGTGGCCATCAGTATTGACCTGCTTCTGATCAGTATCGATGCGATTTTGATGAGCAATTTTAGCAGCCATGTCGCAGAGTGGCTGCGCATCAGTGAGGCGCTGCTTTGGTATCAAAATACCTTGCATGACCCCTTGCGTACCGCTGGTGGCTTTTTTACCATATTTTTGATCGCAGAGCTGCTGCTACGCTGGGCGATTGCTATCAAAGACAACGTATATTATCGCTGGTTCTTTTTTCCTTTTGTGCATTGGTATGAAGTGCTTGGCTGTTTTCCACAGCTGCGCGCGCTGCGCTTATTTCGTGCTGTCATCATTGGCCGCCGTCTGTATCAGCTTGGCTATCAAGTACTGCCGCAGCCTTGGATCAATCGCATCAAGTTTTATATCGACCTCTTATTAGAAGAGCTGTCTGATCGCGTGATACTAACCACCATCCAAAACTTTCGGCAGCAGCTGACCAATCCTGAAACACACAAATCCTTTATCGAGTCCACGATAGCGCGCAATCGTCGTGAGATAGAAGCTGCGGTGCTCTCCATCCTGCGCACAGAGCTGGTGCCCAAACTACAGGCGCTGACTGCAGCCTCAGGCGGCGGCAGCATACTCGCCCGTGAGATGGGCGGCGCTATCGAAGAAGGTTTGGCCAATACGCCTGAGCTGCGTCGTTATCTGCGCATGATACCCATCGCTGGCAGCCTGATTGAGTCGCAGCTACAGCATGTCGGGCACAATATTGGGGAAAACGTCGTGTACGCCCTAAATAAACGTCTGCTAGACCCTGAACGCTTAGATGAGTTGATGGTGGCCATTGCCAGTGGTATTGCGCAAATAGACACCGACAACAGCGCACTGGACACTTTAGTCTCTAGTATCATTGACGACAGTTTGACGGAGTTTGAAGCACAGGTAAAAGTACAGCAGTGGAAACATCAAGACATGCTCAACCTTTAAGCGATACATTTGACCATAAACCCAATGCCAGACAACGACTGGTATCACACATCATCACTGAGTCATACAGCGTATGACACGACAATACATAGTACGGTAAAGACAGCGACAAGATTATCTCTTGAGGATTGATATATGACAGTTTTAGATAATGGCACCCAAGGCCCAAGCGCTGCACCAGCGCTGGCGTTTTATGGCAAGATGCTGACCTTTTCGCGTTTGCAGTTTGGCACAGATGATCTCAGTGTTATCGAAGCTCAGCTTGCAGCCACGCTCAGCGGTAAATCGAGCAATATCCCAGTCCTTATCGATAGCGAGGTCGAGCAGGATCTCTCTGCTTTGGTAGAGCTACTATGGTCGTGGGGACTACAGCCCATCGGTGTCGTCACAGGTTTGCTAGATGCACAGGCGCGTGAGCTGCGTTTGGCCATTTTTCCTGCTGATGGCAAGCGTATTGAGCGCATCTTACCGAGCAAAAAACCAGCGACCCAGCGTCAGCAAGTCACCGCAGACCAACCTGCCGAATCAAGTACAGCAAGTACAGCCAGCAGTCCAGAGGGCAACGCCGCGACAGATAGCACCGCTACTACCGAGACAACGCTCGCTGACGTTGCCGCTGAGACATTGGTCAGCGCTGAGCAAATCACCAGCCTTATCTATGACCAAATGCTGCGCTCAGGCCAAAGCCTCAATCATGTGGGCGGCGATTTGATTTTGACCAATAGCGTCAATAGCGGCGCTGAAGCCATCACCGATAACAGCCTACACGTATATGGGCGTGCGCAAGGCCGTCTGGTGGCAGGTGCCACTGGTGACAAAGACGCACGCATCTTCTGTCAAGCTTTTAACCCCTCATTGGTATCGGTCGCTGGCACTTACTGCCTGCGCGACAACCTACCTGAGCACGTGATCGATAAGCCAGTACAAGTGCGGTTTGTCGAAGGAGAAGGTTTAGTATTTACAGTCATGGATGATGTATAGCGCTCATAGACAAAAATGCCAGCCGCAATACCAGCAGCTCTAGCTTGTAAACGTCTGCGCAAATAAAAACATGGCTGGCGACAAATAATGCTACGATATTGGCAGTCTCGCTATAGATAATGACCGCTTTAATAATACTGTAAGTTTATTTAACAAAACTGCTCTATGATGAATTGCTGGCTCTGCCACTATTTACCCTATTCATCAGCGCTCGTTATATCATCTATTAAGGCGTTTATGTTACTCAGGTCTATAGGTGGTAGAGAGGTACCATAGTACGAGTCATACTGGTATTGAACTAGGTATCGTCATTTATATATAAACGCACTGGCATCAGATGGTGTGCAGGGCGACTGATACAGATTGTTTACTGCCGTATAGACTTGCTATAAATTCTTGTTCATTTATGCTAGGCTACTTTCGCAGGTAGTGCTTATATTTACAGTGAACGATATAAGCTTGCGCTATTTTTTATAATAGATATCCCATTGATTCATAGGAGTGTGCCATTGTGGCGAAGATAGTTGTCATCACTTCAGGTAAGGGCGGCGTGGGCAAAACCACGACAAGTGCCTCTTTTGCCGCCGGTTTAGCATTGCGTGGTTATAAGACGGTCGTTATCGATTTTGATGTGGGTCTACGTAATCTAGACTTAATCATGGGTTGCGAAAATCGAATCGTGTACGACTTTGTCGATGTGATCAACGGCAATGCTCGTTTGTCGCAAGCGCTTGTCAAAGACAAACAGCTTGAAAACTTGTATATCCTCCCTGCCAGTCAAACACGTGATAAAGACGCTTTGACAGATGAGGGCGTGAGCGAGGTCATGTCTGAGCTGTCTAAGCAGTTCGACTATATCATCTGCGACTCGCCTGCTGGTATCGAGCGCGGCGCGCAGCTGGCCATGTATCATGCTGATGAAGCCATCATCGTCACCAACCCTGAGATTTCCTCAGTTCGTGACTCAGATCGCATTATTGGTATTTTACAAAGCCAAACAAAAAAAGTTGCAGAAAACCAAGGCTCTGTCCGTGAGCATTTGGTCATCACTCGCTACAATCCTGAACGCGCAGCAGCAAATGAGATGATGGACATTGACACCATCTCTAACGATATTTTAAAAGTACCATTGCTTGGTGTGGTGCCCGAAAGCCACTCCGTCCTAGAAGCCTCTAACCATGGTGAGCCTGTGATTCATTATGGCGATTCGGTTGCTGGTCAATGCTATGATGACATCGTTGCCCGCTTTTTGGGTGAAGAGCGTCCGCTGCGTCATATCGATGTGAAGAAAAAGAGCCTACTACAGCGCTGGTTTGGGAGTTAATAATGAGTAAGAAAAAAGGATTTTGGAGTAGCCTATTTGGCACTGACGATAGCAGTAAGGCTGGTAGCGCCAACTTAGCCACTGAGCGCCTCAAGGTCATCGTTGCAAGCGAAAACCGCTTAAACAGTCGCCTCACCGCCGATCGCATCGAAAAAATGAAGCGTGAAATATTAGAGGTGGTCAATAAATACGTCAATGGTGTACAGATTGATGATGTCAATATCAATCATCGCTCTGAAGACAGCTTAGACGTCTTAGAAATGAACATCAATTTGCCTGAGCACAAAAGATAAGTCTGGCAGTACAGCGCCTCTTTTCAGCCATTTCGTGACGCATACGAAAAAACCCTAAGCATCTTACTTAGGGCTTTTCTACGTGGCGATCTGACGGGTCACCTTTAGCAAGTGATATAATATTACTCGTATGAGATGAGCTTCTGTTATACATCATTCATGCGTCAGTCCATCGCCTAAGCCATCCACACCGCATGCACTTAGCATTGATGCTCAGTGCGCTTATTTCATACGAGTGAGCAGGTTGTCTTTTTTGACAAACTGATGATACAACGCTGCAGCGATATGTAGCAATGTAAAGGCGATAATCATCGGCCAGATGATATCGGTATGCATGTCGTTATAAAAACGCGCCAAGCTCCTATCTGGTGTGACAAACACCGGAACCTGAAACAAGCCAAAAATATCCACCGGTCTGCCGCCATATACAGACATCAACAAACCCGCCAACGGCATCGCGATTAAGGTGGCATACAAGGCAAGGTGCGACAGTTTAGAGACCCAAGACTGCCAAGTTGGCATAGGCAGTGCGGGCGGCGCTTTGGTAAAGACACGATTAATCACCCGCGCGATCATCCAAAACAATAAACTGACCCCAAACGCCTTATGCAAGTCGATATAAAGATTGCTATCGAGGTTTTCGTATAACAATATCAGAAGCCAAGTGACTAGCAACAAAACCGCACTAATCCAATGAAACACGCGACTAGTGACTGACCACTTGGACATATTTGACTGTGTGTTATTCATGAGCTGCTCTATTACCTTTATCGCTATTTATGACAGTGATTGGTTGGCAATGCACACAAGGAAAATGAATAGCCGTAGGATTGTACCTATTTTAAAACAGATTGACTATATCAACCGAACGCTAGCTGTCCATTTCAACCAACTGATGCGCGATTTTTTCTAAATCAGGCACCACATACACGGTATCCTCAATCATCACCGTTTGAAAAAGGTAGGATAGCATACCCTCTGCCGTAAAGCGTCCCTCAGCGCTAATTTTATCCGCGCTGTCAGAGTCGGCAAAATACGCCTGCATATCTGTATCTTTCACATCAGAGATACCCACTTGGCGCTGATACAACTGACCTGACGTTTGGAGCGCCATGCGGTGCTCTATGGTGTTACCTTCTAATATAATCATCTTATCAGGCGTTTGTTCTTGCGTAAGCAGATCAAACACAGGCAATACCTGCTGCTGCCAATGATAGCTGGAGGCGCGTTCATGAGTGTCCTCAATGCTCAAAATCAGACCGCTTGGAATAATCCAATCAGGCTGATTACAAGCGGGAACAAAAGTGATATCCAGCATACCGTGGTTTGTGGTCAGCAAGCTGACTGCTTCAAACGAGTGTCGTAAAATTTGTTTCATACATCGCTCACAGTAAGTTAACGCAAAGAGGCCGTCGCCTTTTCACCAATATAGTCGGTAAGTTTTTGTGCCAATTGGACAGGGCTGCCAATAAAGCCGCAATAACCTGAATCAATAATGGCCTGCGGTTGGCTCGGACAAGCACTCAAGCTTGGCTCTTGTGCCCATAATTGGCTGCCATTATCTTGAATAAGATCCAAGTATTGCGAGCCATCATCCCCCATACCTGAAAATATGATATTGATAAGCTCACTGCCGTACACATCGCTGGTATTTTTTAAAATCTGGCCGATAGCGGGCCTGTATTCACCAGCCCAAGGCTGCTCTAACAGTATCACCCGCCCGGTAGAGTCACAAACTATCTGCTTGTCTATAGGGGCTATCAGACATTGGCCAGCTCGCAGACGCTGCGATGAGGTGATGACCTGACAGCGCCACTCGTTGTGGCGATTTAAAATACGTGGCAGCGTACCGATCATGGTTTGGTTAAAATGATGCGCGAGTAAAATACAAATCGGTAGCGTGGGCGATAAGTTATCCAAAAACTCTTTTACCGCGCTCGGCCCGCCCATAGAGGCACCCAAAAACACCACATAATGCCAGTCGTTATCAGTATCATCGCTTTTATAGACAGGCGTGTGCACCAATACGGGCAATGCCAGCATCTGCGCCAGCTTACGCTTTAGTTTACGCTGCCATTTAGCATACAGCTGCGCTTCATTGAGATAAGGGGCTTGACTAAATCCCACCAGCACGGCGTCAGGTTTGGACGCGGCCGTCACCGTCGCCATATCATCGTCATAGTCGCTATCAATCAGCCAAATGTCTATTTCGGCCTCAAAAAGTGCGGTTTTTTTTTGCAATTGCGCGCGCGATACACAGTCTATCAGCGCAAAACCGCAGCTACGAACTGTGTCTGAAAACGCCATGCGCTGATGATGGTCTTCGGCCACCACCAGCACCTTTATATTTGCTTTTGCCTTCCCTGTTAGTGCCAAAACACCTGCATTATCCTTCATAAGTTAAGCTGACCTCATCGCCCAGCAGTCTCTGGATTTTATCAAGCAACTGTTTTTCTTGGAACGGTTTGCCCATATAGTCATTTACCCCAATCTCTAAGGCGCGCTGACGATGCTTTTCACCAGTACGCGAGGTGATCATAATGATTGGAATATGCTGTAAGCGCTGGTTGTTTCTGACTTGCGTTGCCACCTCAAAGCCATCCATCCGCGGCATCTCAATATCGAGCAATATCATATCTGGCGTGGTTTCTTGTAGTATTTCGATAGCATCGATACCATCTTTGGCCAGCGCCACATTGAAACCTTGACGCTCTAAGAAGCGAGAGGTCACTTTACGTACCGTGACTGAGTCATCCACCACCAGTACCGTCGGTTTTGACTGAGTGCCGCTAGGCTTGGTCACGTTTTTGACCCTTGGGGCATTTCGCATTAGGGCAATCAAGTCCAAAATCGGCATGACCGAGCCATCACCCATGATGGTCGCCGCCGAAATCCCTGAGAGGTTGGATAGCTGCTGTCCTAGTGGTTTGACAACCACTTCAATACGCGAGCCTGCAATCTGATCGACCTGCAAGGCGATGTTTTGTCCCGTGCGGTTTTTGATGATAATCAGTGGCAGGCTAGTGTTAGTATTTACCATCAGCTCGTTGAGCTTATTACCCGAAAGAATCTCGTTGAGATAACGCACGCGGTAATCATTCCCTTCAAACGCTAACGTGGCGTCGTTGGACTGATAATACTCATAAAGTTTTTCTGGGTTGATGCGCACCACACGCTCGATCTGCACCAGTGGAATGGCGTAGTAACGATCGGCTGCACGTACGACCAGCGCATCAGACACTGCAACTGTCAGTGGTAAGCGCATGGTAAAGCGTGACCCTTTGCCCAGCTCTGACACCACGGTGACCGCCCCGCCCAACTGGCGAATCTCACTGATCACCACATCCATACCAACGCCGCGGCCTGAGATTTGTGTCACCTGCTTACTGGTACTCAAACCGGCATTAAAGATATATTGCATGATATCGACATCAGTCAGGCTATCGTCATTGGCATCGATAAGGCCTTGAGCGATGGCTTTATTGCGTACGGCTTCTACATCGATACCGCGGCCATCATCCGATAATTGGATGACGACTTCACTCCCTTCACGGTGCACCTCTAAGGTGATATGACCGCTACGCTCTTTGCCTGCTTTGAGTCGAGCCGAGGTGTTTTCGATACCGTGGTCGACAGCGTTACGCAGCATATGCTCAAGCGGTGAGGTAATCCGCTCCAAAATGGTTCTATCCATCTCATCATCAGCATTGATAATGGTCAATTCTACAGATTTGTTAAGCTCGTTTGCAGTCTGACGGACGACACGCTCCAGACGCGGGGTCAAGCGCGTAAACGGCACCATACGCGAGTTCATCAAACCGTCCTGTAGCTCGGTTTGTGTACGTGCCAGCTGCAGCAGCAAGCTTTCGCTATCACGGGTTTTTTCTAATAAAGTGTGGTTAATATCGACCAAATCCGAGGCCGACTCTGACAATGATTTGGACAGCTGATTGAGTGATGAGTACTGATCCATCTCCAACGGGTCAAAGCCTTCATCATTAATCAGCTCGTCATCAATTTGCGACAAGATCTGTGCTTCAAGCTCCGTCTCCATACGGCGCAGCTGATCGGCTAAGCGCTGTACGGTAATGCCCATCTCTTCGATACTGTTGGTCAAGCTGCTCATGCCCATATCGATACGAGCACGGTTGATCGCAGACTCACCCGATAGGTTGATCATATGCTCAATCAAGCCACCTGAGATACGAATCATCTCATTGCTGCTGGCGCTCTGCTCTTCTTCATCGGTCTCTGCAAACATCGATGGCATCTGACTGATGTCTTTTTCTAGATATTGCGAATCTTGTGCTTCTTTTGCCAGCAAGATCGCTGTACGCTGTGCTTGCAGCGACTCTTTTGGTACTTGTTTTAGGCTATTAGGGTTTTTATCAAACTGCTGTAGCGCTTCAATCAGTAGCGTCGGCGTTGGCGGGTTAACCTGTAGACTTAGCATAAATACCGCATCTGCCAGCCAATCGTGACACGCAACGATCAATGCTTGAGCTTTTTCGGTTGCAGGACGGCGACGGCTGGCAAAGTTTTTATACGTCGCTTCTAGCTCATCAGCCAAGTCAGCGATGCCGCTGGCGCCGACCATTTTGGCGCCACCTTTGATGGTATGCAGGTCACGCTGTAGCGACTGTAACGCCACGGTATCTTTGGCATCTTGTAAAAACACTTGCAGGTGTTGGTTTTGGTTGGTCAGCTCTTCTGCTTCTTCTAAAAACACTGCCAAAAGATCAGGATCAGGCAAGCCATTGGCCCATGATTGCTTGACCATGGTATCTAAGCTGACCGTGTCTGCTACTTCATGGTTCTGCTGGGTATTATCAGCCTGTGCTTGGGAGTCGGCGTCGAAGTGATTGGTCGGTACTGGTATGATCAGCTCAACTACCGCTGGCAATGTGTCTGCTTTTTCAAACTGTTGTAACTGCTCAATCAATTCTGTAGCAAAAAACGACTGCTGATGACGAACGATATGCATGACTTGCAATGACATGGTGTCCTGCACCATTTGCATAATCTTTAGCCACTGTGCGGTTGGCGTTTTCCTGTTTTCTACAAAGGCCTCATAAATGCTCTCTGCCTCGTGGGTCAGGTCGCCAATACTGCTAATGCCCGCCATTCTTGCGCCACCTTTGATGGTGTGTAGGTGACGCTGCAATACTTTAAGCGCATTGATATTGGTGATATCGGCACGCCACTTATTAAAGCTTTCATCCAGCGCGTCGTCTAGCTCTTGCGCTTCTTCTAAGAAGATCTCAAGCAGCTCTACATCGGTATCGATCGGTTCAAGCTGCAGCTCGGGTGCAGCAACCGTGCGAACCATCGACTCGGCATCATCGCCATCATCGAAGCCAGCAAGCGCCTGCAACTCATGTAACACTTGCGGGTCGACTTTTAATGAAGTGCTGCCAGCGAGTGCATCAAACAAGCCGACCAATTGCGCGTGGCCAGCGAGTAACACCGCCTGCACCTCTGCTTGTTTTGCCAATTCTGGATGCCGCTGTAGATAAGCATAAGCTTGCGCCAAACCGCCAAGGATAGCAGTGAATTTTGGAAATTCTTGGGCTTTATTGGTGAGGTGTTTGATTTGGCTAAGTTGCTGCTCTATATAGTGCTGAGCCTGCGAGATATCCCCCTGACTTAGCGCCTCCTCTAGCTCCCACTCAGCGTCTAACAACTCATCAATATTGTCATCCAACAGCTGCTCAATCGTGGGCTTATTGTCGGAGGCCGTCTGCTCGTCATGGATGAGATACTGCTCACCAAGCATGGCCTGCAATGACGCAATATCTTGCTGGCTTTGGGTATCTTCCACCGAAACATCAGATTGTTGAGCGTTTTGCTTATAATTCGTTAGATAGCCATTGATCAGCATAGCTGACCGTGCCAATGCTTCTAAATGCAGCGGCGTCATCGCGGTGTCTTGCTGTTGTAGCAGCTCTAAACTATGCTCTATCGTCGCACTCACGTCACTGATCGCCGCTAACGCACTAGAGCCTGATGCGCCGCGCAGCGTATGAAAGGCTCGTACAATCTCATCGGTCACCTCAATCTGAGGCTGATCTCGATGCGTGGCAACAAACTGCTCAATGTCTTGTAATAACGCTTCGGCTTCATCGATGAAAATCTCACAGAAGGCTTGCTCTTCTTCACTTTGCGGCGTCAAAATCACCGGTGCTTCTGCCATCATCTCATTGACAGAGGTAAGCGATTGCAAGGTGCTATCTATCTCTATGGCCACTACAGCGTCCCTTACCTCGCTGTCATCGCTTTCATCACCATTTTCATAGTCGCTCGCAGCCTCAATCTCATCGGCATCAGTCTCATCCCACTGCTCTGAAGCTAAAGCCAAGTCGTCTTTGTGAATATCAGACGCAGGCGTACTACCCGTTTGCGCCAGTAAGGCTGGGTAACTAAATTCCTGAGACTTTTGTTTACTATAGGCGTTGGCACAGGCAATCCATAACGGTACCAATGCTGGATACTCTTGAGCACCTCGCTCAAAGGTAGCGAGCATCGCTGGGTAAGCGGCTAATACATCCGCCATTAGCTGAGTGATATCTGCTGTCACCTCAATACTACGATCTAGCACACGATTGAGCATATTTTCAATAGCCCAAGCCAGCTCAGCGCTATAGTTGGCCCCGACCATACGGCCTGAACCTTTTAGGGTATGGAAGCCGCGGCGAATATCTGTCAAGACATCTAGGTCAGTAGGAGACATGCGCCAGTTTTCGTACAAAGGCACGATTTCGCTCAATACCTCATCGGCCTCTTCGATAAATATCTCTTTAATATCAGGATCTGCGTCACTGGCATCGACTGGTAGCTGCTCAGTATCTGGCATAAAGGGCGCAAGCACTGCTGGAACCTCAAGATCAAACAAAGATACCGTTTCGCCGCGCGCTTCGGTATCGGCCATATCCATACCGATCTCATCAGACGCAGCGGCATCATTGCTCTGTGATGCAGCGACGTCAGCTGCCGCGCGCGCTTCATCAGCCAGCATTTCCGTCTCAGTCACTGACTCGGTGTCAGAGATGGCCAATGCAGACTCGCTCTCGGCCAATCCAGCGTTGACAGGTTGTCCGCTCAATAGATTACGGCTTTGCAGTATTGTGATAGCAGGATCCACACTTGGCGGCCGTTTGGCTTGAAAATCAGCGACCAGAGTGGGCAGATGCGTTGTGGTTTGCGTGACCAGAGTTACCACGTCTTCGGTGACGGGCAAGGTTTTGTCCAATAATCGATTCAGCAAGTTTTCGATAGACCAGGCCATCTCACTGATACTAAAAGCCCCCACCATGCGCCCTGAGCCTTTTAGGGTATGAAAACCTCTGCGCACTTCTGTCAAGGGTGTCAAATCCTGTGAGTCTTGCTGCCAAATAGGCAAAAAGTCTTCTAAATCAGCGATCACTTCTGTGACTTCTTCGATAAATATCTCAAGGATATCGGCGTCTGCCTCAAAACTATCAGGCTGCAGCTGCGCGCGAGCCTCGGCCAATGCCTCACTATCTTTATGCGCAGCACTGCCATCGTGCACGTTGTCATCACGCACGTTGTCATCCTCTGGCGCATCACCGGATGGCTGAGCAGATAGATCCTGACTGGCAGGAGCAATCTCACCGCTGTCATCATAGCGCAGCACATCAGTTGCAGCAGGTGTCTGGGTATGAAAAGTATCACTAACCATCTCTGGTGCCTCAATATAAGCATCAAGCAATGCTTCTGCTCTGGCCGTATGCTCACTTGCGAGCGTTAATAGTTGCTGATCAAAAACCTGCTGAGCCAGATAATCTAACAACAGCTCAACTGACGTCAGTGCTTCGGCCAAGGCTTGCGTCACATCCCAACTCAGCGCATCAATCTCATGCGTTTTTAGCTGGCTAAAGATATGCGCGATCTGATCGGTGGTTTGGCAGATCGTTGGCAGCCCCATATCATCAAAGGCTTGACCGATTTTTGCAAAGTCAGCAGTCGCCGGTAGCAGCTGCACTTCTTGACGCTGTATATACTCATTAAAGCTTTGTTTGACGTCTTCAACAGCGATGCGCAGCTCACGCAGCTCTTCGCCCGCCGACACAGCATCAGCACTTGTGACGGGTTGCTCGTTGGCACTGGCAAGTACATCAGAAAAAGGAACAAATGCAGCGGCCTCACCAATCTTTTGCGAGATCACTTGCTCCGTATTGTAAATGGCGCTGTATAGCTCTTGCAGCTTTTGTTCAATTTGCCATTGTATTTGCGTCAGCGCCGCCTCAGACGCCAGCACTTGCTCTATCTCGGTCAGTATTTCTGCCACTTGTGCGGCATAATATGTCCAACCACGCCCCTCCAGCTGGGCTTGTATCTTTTGCAGCGGATATAACAGTGTGGTTGGCTTGTCTAAATGAAAAACCAAAGTCTCAAGTTCACTCAATATACGCGGTAAAAAACGCGACTCTACCGCCGAGCTTTGGGGCAAGTTACTTAGTATCGACTGCGTATTGTCACTGCTTTGGTCGAGACCGCTTAGCTCGATATAAATATTGGTGATAAGGCTTCTGATGACACTTGGTACAGGCGGTGTTTGCTGCACAAAAGCGGCAATAATCTGCTCAAGCTCGCTTAACAGAGGCGCATACTGCTGAGGCAGCGGAGCGGTATTTTGCGCAAGCTCACTAAACCACAGCTCAGTCAAGTACCAAAGCCGCTGCAAATCTTCATCTTGGCTCGTCTGCTGCAAGTATTGGCTGACTTTTTCTAGCGGGGTTAATAACGGCGGCTGATTACTATTAGCACTTAACAGCATTTGTACTTGTTGTCGCCAGACGAGCAATAATTGCTGGTATTGCTGCTCGTCTAGATGCTCGGTGACGTCATCTGTTCGCACAGGTACGGCCAGCTCAAACCCATCCACAGCCGCATCTGTGTCAGTTTTTTGATGCAATGCGCCTTGCTGAATAGCGCTGGATGCCAATGATGACCCACTAGCCGCTCCCAATTGCGTTAGCACCTCACGCAGCTGCTCCGCGGCGGCCGTGATTGGGGCGACATGGTAACTGCCAATGCGAGCATACTGATTTAGCGCTCGCTGCAACAATCGGTGCACAAGCTGACCCACGCGGCGCGCCTCACTAGCTAGGCCATCGCGACCACCAACTTCTGCTAATGCGCTGAGCTTGTATGCCAGATCTGCCAATGCCGGCAGATTGCTCATGATGAGCGCGCCACCGAGCTGATGATAGGACGCGACCATGTGCTCATAATTGATGGGATCAGCGTCTAATTGCCAGCCATCCGATACCTGTGATAATTGCTGATTAAATAGAGGGAGCAACCACTCAAGCGTCACTATGTCATTGGGCTGGTTTTTCATAGGGTCATCCTAACTCGTCTAGGCACTAATTTTGCCACTCATGAAGGCATGGGGTTTAAGTGTTGGTCTTTTGCCACACATTAACCTGTGGGTGCGCAATACGGCGCATATTTGCAGGACGCCAAAATAGCGCCTCACCCGGAGCCAATACAATGTATCCACCGGGAGCACACTGCGCTGACAGCCGCGCCAAAATATCACGCTGATCAAATTTTCGAAAATACAGCAGCATATTTTGGCAAATAATCACCTGCTGCAGATGTGGCGTGGGTGGTTGCTGCTCGATAATATTATGTAAAGCAAAGCTTACGTGTGATTGCAGCGTTGGGGCAACTTGCCACGATGCCTGTAGCGCTGTAGCAGGCATCGCGGTATCTGCCAAGCTCGATGTAGGCATTAGGCGGTTTGCTGACAACGGATACACATACGGCTGACAGTGCTGCGGAATCAATGCCTGCTGACGTTTGTCATATTGCGCCAACCGTGCTTTTGCCAGTGCTTTTTCACTCACGTCAGTGCCTAATATCGCAAACCTCGTCAGCTGCTGCGCCGCCAGACTCATGGCCAGCGACCACGCTTCTTGCCCACCGGCACAGCCCACACTCCAAATACGAAACAACTTGTCCGCGCCGCTTATCCCATCAGCGCTTACCCTATCAGCGCTTAGGGCTAGGCACTGATGCTCGGCGGCGCATTGGGTAACAAAATCTATCGAAGGCTGATGTCGAAAAAAACGGCTTTCGTGGATAAGCACTTTGTCCAGCAGCTGTTGACGCAGCGCGTTGTTTTTGGGTAGTTGATACCATAGCTGCTTGGCGCTTAAGCCCTGCGACTGGGCGGTATGGTCAATCGCATTTTTTAACCACTTTAGCTGGGCTGCTGGTAGTACAAAGCCCGTTTCGTGCTCTATATACCGCTGCCATTGCTGCGCATCAAAATGCTCATTTTGCATTACCGTCTTACCCAGCGCAGCGCTACTTGCTTTAACAAAGCTGCGGGTTGGTTGATTAAGATCGTCCACATGACCTGCCATTAATGTTACGCATCGTTACTGCATCTGTTTGCCAACTCTGGCTCGGGCACCAAATATCTATCAGGCGCTCTCTGATAAAGCCTCTTCAGACTCTAGCGTATCAGCGTCCAACAACTCATCGTCATTTGAGATTTTAAACCCAGTGACGGACTCTTGTAGTGCGGCTGCCATCTCACTCAACTCGCCGATAGAACGCGCGGTCGCCATGGTACCTGATGAGGTCTGTGACGTGATGTCTTGAATGACGTTCATGGTGTGTGAAATATGGCCTGCAGATTCAGCTTGCTGCAAGGCAGCGTTTGAGATGTTTTGGATCAAATCAGCGAGCGTATTTGAAACGCTTTGTACTTCTTCTAGTGCCTCACCGGCGTCTTTTGCCAGACGTGCACCGCGTACGACTTCAGAGGTCGTTGATTCCATCGAAACGACCGCCTCATTTGTATCTGCCTGAATGGTTTTTACCAGTGTTTCGATCTGCTTGGTCGCATTGGCTGAACGCTCAGCGAGACGCTGAACCTCGTCAGCAACGACCGCAAAGCCTCGGCCTGCCTCACCTGCCATCGACGCCTGAATGGCCGCGTTCAAGGCCAAAACGTTGGTCTGATCGGCAATATCATTAATCAAGCTGACGATATCGCCAATCTCTTGTGACGACTCACCCAAGCGCTTGATACGCTTTGAGGTTTCTTGAATCTGATCACGAATCACGTTCATACCTTCGATAGAGCGCTGTACTACCTCGGCTCCGTTATAGGCAATAGCAACTGAGCGCTGGGCAACGGTCGCTGACTCTGAGGCGTTATTGGAAACTTGGTCAATCGATACTGTCATCTCATTAATCGCCGCCGACACGCCAGCGATCTCTTGTGCTTGGTGCTCAGAGGCTTCAGCCAGCTCTACAGCGTTCATCTGTGTTTGCTCTGAGGATTGCGAGACGCGCTCAGCGGTACTGTTAATGACCAGTACCAGCTGACGCAGCTGGTCGATGGCAAAGTTGACTGAGTCGGCAATCGCCCCCGTAAAGTCTTCTGATACAGTCGCATTGACTGTCAAGTCCCCTTCTGCCAAGTCGCCTAGCTCATCGAGTAGACGCAAAATAGCGATCTGGTTACGCTCGTTTTCCTCTTGGATTTGACGAGCGCGCTCAGACTCCGCTTCGGCTTCTTGACGGCGACGTAGGGTCTCTTTTTCGATCAAGATGCGCTCTGAGCCGCCCCGTTGTTTTAGGATCTTATATAAGGCAAAGAAAATACCTAGCATACCTATGATCAACACCACCACAGGCAGAATGACCGATTGATTAAAGTCAGAAAAGTACTGACTCACTGACGATACAGAGTTGCCTAGCCAAATCAAACAAGCCACGCTTATCGCCACAAATAGAACCAGCAATAAGTTCCATTCACTATAGGCATCTTTGCCATCCGCTGTGGTTTTGGGCGTACCAGCTACAGGTTTTTTTATAACATCACTCATCTTACGTATTCCTTTCAAACAATCGTCAAAGTCTTATCGTGACTGACTTTGACAATCTTATTGTTATCAAAACAATGATCAACAAAGCCTGTATGAATGCTGACATCCAACCGCATCATGTCAGTCGCTATTCCTCTGTCTTTATGGATGAGACAGATTCTGTATTATCGACAGTTATATTGCCGCATCGCTATACTGCAAATCCTGCGCTAGTAAGCTTGGCATGAAGACATACCAATCTTGCTCATTTTTATAAAACTTACCGTGATTATAAGGCGCAAATGGCGAGCTTGGCTCGATGGCCTCGGCGCGATACTGGTCACTGGTAAACTGCTCAATACCGATCACCTGATCGACGAGCAAACCTGAAAACAGGTTGTCGTGATCGATGACAATGACCTTACGCTGACTCATTTGTGCCACACGGCTAGGTACTTGTAAAAACTGTGACAAATCCGTGAGCGGTAATAAACGACCACGGATATTGGCAATACCTAGCATCCAAGGCTTCACTAAGGGTAAGCTGGTATATTCTGGCATGGCCAACACCTCCGATACCTGACCCATTGGCGCCACCAAACGCTGTCCGCCAATCTCAAATACCACACCTTGCCAGTCATATTCTTGCCCACTACGGCGACCACTTTTGCGCGCGCGTGCCAGATCTGCTAGACGCAGAAGCTCAATAAACCCTTTGGAAGCCACAAGCTACTCCATTACTCGACGAATGATATTGACCAAGCTGCTCTCATCAATCGGTTTGGTCATATACTCTTTAGCGCCTTGACGCTTACCCCACACACGGTCTGTTTCTTGGTTTTTGGTACTGATCATGATCACTGGGATATGGGCGGTGGTTTTGCCGCGAGTAATCTTGCGGGTCGCCTGAAAACCATTCATCTCTGGCATCACCACATCCATCAAAATCACATCTGGCAGATGATCTGCTGCCATCTGACAGCCCTGCTCCCCATTGGTCGCCTCCAGCACTTGAAAGTTGTTTTTGGAGAGCATGTCGCGAAATTTCGCCATTTCAGATGGCGAGTCGTCAATGACTAAGACGGTAGTCATAGGATTTTCCTTTATTTACGAAGATATCCATTTGGATATTCAAATATATTATAAAGACCAACTGCTAAAGCCTGTGCTCCAAATACTCATGATCACACGCCTCTCACCGCAGTGGTTACTCGTTGTCAAGCGGCTAGCAACAGCCGTATGTGATATCAAAACCTGCACAAAATGTCTGCGAAAAACGTCTGCACAAAATATGCCACGCTCAAAGACCGTCTGGCACGTTTATCTTGACCCTTTGTCTAGCGATATTGCTTGATCGCGTCAAACAGCTCGTCTTTACTAAATGGCTTGGTCAGATACTCATCAGAGCCCACGATACGGCCGCGTGCTTTATCAAACAAACCGTCTTTAGATGACAACATGATTACAGGCTTGTCGGCATAATCAGGGTTGTTTTTGATCAAAGCACAGGTTTGATAACCATCTAAACGTGGCATCATAATATCCACAAAAATAATATCGGGATTGTTATCGACAATCTTTGCAAGTGCATCAAAGCCATCAATAGCAGTTACAACTTCGCAGCCAGCCTTTTGTAACAAAGTTTCTGCAGTACGGCGAATGGTTTTGGAATCATCAATCACCATCACTTTTAAGCCATCAAAATTATTTTCCATTCTCATTGTCCTATGAACGACTATGGGTTTGTCACGCGATCTATCAACACAGCTGTTAGGGTATTCTCAATTGATCATTTATTGATTATGGGCTTAAGACCACCCCTGCCATCTATCTATATCGTAGCGGACCTATCTTTTCTTTTATGAGTATCTGGCTTTTATCAGTCCTGAGCAAAAGTAGCCCCGCCATCTGGGTCATGATAGGCAATTTATGATGACTGAATCGATTGACGCTCAATCCGGTGGCCGACCACCAACCACCAACCACCAACCACCAACCACTGTGCTTAGCGTGTCGCCAGATAAAGGTATCTTAATGCATAAAAAACATTAAAGCACTTTGCCACCAACTATCGTCATCCTACTTTTTGATAAAAACAGGGCAACAAATCCACCAACTTCATGATATTTCTGCATTATATAGAATCAACTGCCACATTGCTGAATAATTTTCGATTGTGATAAAAATGTATCAATATATTTTGTTATGTTTGTTTTAGCACAGTTGTTAATGCAATTCCAGTGATTGACAAATTTATGTTCAGACTGACCAGTCTCCTAGCTAAGAACTTAAATAGCTATCCAAATAATTACCTAAATAGTTATCCAAATAGCTCCCTATAGTCATACTCCAGTCATGCTTCTATCAGCAGGTTGTTGTCAGCTTGTATGGCTTAGCATTTGGCAGTCATGATTGCATGACGATCGGCAATGTTTGGTTACTGCACAATCAGATGGCGTGCAATCGTTTCACCTCATAGGATTTCACTATATAATAAAACGACGATTATAACGGTGATTGCTATGACAGCTTTTCAATGGTTAAAAAAAGGCCCGTACTTACTTAGCGTTTTGCTGCTGCTGGCTTGTCAGCCCTCCCCGCCTACCGATGAGCCTGTCACAGCAGAAAATAGTGAGACGGTAGATAACCCACTCATCATCAGTGATAGCACGGTGACGATGACGCCAGACCATATTCTAAGTATCAAACCATCGCGCTATCAACCCAGCCTCGGGCTACAGGGCAATATACAGCCAATCAAACAAAGTCAGTTTGTCGCCGCCCAGCCGCTGTATGTCGAACAGGTACTAGTCAGTGAAGGTCAGCAGGTCGAAAAAGACGCGCCTTTGCTTATCGTCCGACGGCTGGACATGACCAATAAGACACCTCCCAAACGCCCAGATGAGATAAATACAGAGACCGATGGCAATGCAGCGCCGCAAGCCGAGAATGCAGCACCGCAAACCAAAAGTGCAGCAAAAGACCCAGCTACTGAAAAAACCTCACCTCGCCCGGACCAGACAAAACAAACCCCCATAGAGGATGCGGCCTCCGAGCCATCGGCCATCGATAGTAAATCTACCTCTGACAGCAAAGCCAACTCCGACAGCAATCCTGCCTCAGCCAAGATGCCGCACCAAAACAACGCGGATGCAGACGCTGCGACAGAGACACCGGACGACAACGCCTCAGAGCATTCGTCATACCAACTTATCACGGTGCGTGCCAGCTTCGCTGGGCGGGTCACGCAGTTAAATGCCGCCGCAGGACAGCAGCTCGCTGCACGTACGCCCTTATTGCACATCGCTGATGAGACCAAGCTATACTTTGTCGCGACCGTACCTATTCAGGCAAAGCCGCAACTATCGGTAGGACAAACCGTTAATTTCACAACCGCTGAGCTGACAGAACAGTTCACCGGTCAAGTCAGCAAATTGGTCGAAGCCCCGCACCCCAAAAAGCTGCTGGTTCATGTCAATGTGATCGATAATGAGAGCAGTCGCAAAAAACTGCTGCCTAAGATGCAGGTCACGGGGCGGGTCAACTATGGACAAATCGACGTCGGTACTATCGTGCCTAGGCGCGCCTTACATGATGTGAACTTGACAGAATTGCATTCACCACCATACAAACCTCTAAGGCCATTGGCGGCAAATGTGTGGATCATCGGACAAGATCAGCGTCTGACGCGCCAGCCTGTAGAAGTGATTGAGTTTAACCCCACCACTCAGCAGTATCTGATCGCAGGCATCAGTAATGACAGCTTGATTTGCTTGGCTGACTTACAGCTTGATTCTAAAGGCAAAAAAGTCATTGTGTCTTAATGGCTTATGCTGACAGTTACATTATGTAGAAACATTAACAAAGCTTGTCTTGTTTTGTCACAGCAAAATTAGGCACTATGTTTTTATTATTAAAGCGTTCGGATAATAGAACGTGATTATTAATAAAAAGAGTGCTAACGCAGCACTATAGAAAATACAGATTAACATGTGCAGCAACCACACGATGCAGTTAAAAGTATGCAGATTTAAGCGTATGTATATTTACGAGATAGTGCCTTTAAATAATGTCTTTAAATAGCACATAACACATTTAGACGTTTGGCATATAACAGCGGTCGCATCTGATGTATTTATCAGAATGACTGTACAGAGCCGTATAAACGCCTGACACATGATAACAACAACTAGAGGATAACCGATGAGTAAACAGATCTTATTAATAGAAGATGATCCAGATTTAGCAGAATTGATCAGCGACTATCTGACCATGAATTATTATGACGTGCATCATGCAGGACTTGGTCAAGAAGGTCTTGACTTACTAGATACCAAAGAGCGCGATATCGATTTGGTGGTGCTTGATTTGATGCTGCCCGATATGGACGGCATGCAGGTCTGTCAAAAGATCCGTGGCAATAAAAACAACATGACTAATAAAGTACCTATTATCATGTTAACGGCCAAAGGCGATACCACAGATCGCGTACTAGGCCTTGAGATGGGTGCCGATGATTATATCGCCAAGCCTTTTGAGCCGCGTGAGCTATTGGCTCGTATCCGCGCCGTGATTCGCCGCCATGAGCAGCCAAACCAAGCAGACAGCCAGTCAGATAGCTTGACGTTTGGCCGCTTAAGCGTATTTCCTGACAGTCATGAGGTGACGATTGATGGTGAGCCGGTACGTTTGACCACGCATCAGTTTCAATTACTACACTACTTTGCCACGCATTCTGGTAAAGTGCTCAATCGTGAGCAGCTCTGGCAGGCGATGCCAAATGATGACAGCTCAGACAATATCGACCGCGCCATTGATGTGCATATTTCACGTCTGCGCGCCTTGATTGAAGACAACCCTCGCCAGCCCAAACGTATCATCACCGTACGCGGCGTCGGTTATCAATTTGCCACCGATCAGGTGTGATTTTTTGCTCATATCATGAGCGGCAGCACGCTATAAACGGTAGACTGTATGCTAGCCGTTTTGAATTGTTATAAACGTCTGATAATAGAGATGGTTTGATGCAGCACTTGGGTTTTCGCTCTTTATTTGCCAAGCTATTTGCCAGTGTGATGCTGGCGCTTATCTTATTTGCGGTGGCGATGGTGCTGTTGACCCAGCTGGTCCATGATAAAGATGCGGGAATTCGCTCCGAGGTATTGGCCACTCAGATCTTAGGGCAAATCGATCCTTTTTTGCATGAGCTAAATACCGCCATTAGCAAAGACAACCGTTTGCAGTCGCGGTTTATGCTGGCGGTCGTCAAAAAAAGCTTTGATATTTTTGACGAGTCTTTACAGGCCAAGATGGGTCTGTATGACAGCGATGGTCATTTGCTGATGCAAACCGACCACAGCGATTTGCCATTAGAGCTGCCGCCTACCCCATCTTTGTTATCGCGCATTTTCCCTTCTTTTTCTGACACTACCACGACCCAGCAAGCACAAGTGTATAGCAGCACAGGCTATACGCTGCTGTACGAATCGCGCTTACCGCCCAAAAAACCAGCCCTTTCTGCGGCATTGAACCTATTTACTGGCACCTTATTGCTGCTGCTTATCATGGCAGGGGTTTTGTGGATTATTGCTCGCACCATGACGTGGCGTATCAATCAGATGAGCCAGCAGATGGCGCAGCTAGGTGACGGTGATTTTACCGTGCGGGTCAATGCGCGCGGTAATGATGAGATTGCTTCCTTGGCGCGCGGGTTTAACCAAGCGGCGCAAAAAATCGAGCATTTGGTCGATGCCAATAACTTACTGCTAGCGCATGCCTCCCATGAGCTGCGTACGCCCATCACCCGTATTCGCTTGCAGATTGAGATGATGGACATGCTGGCTGGCGCGCTGCCCTCTGATATCAAAGAAAAGTTTGATAAACGCGCCCAAGCCATCAATCGCGATTTGTCTGGGCTCAATGACTTGGTAGAAAGCATTTTGCTGGTCAGCCGCTTGGATGCAGGTCATGCGTTGCAGCAAGTAGAACGCCTAGATCTATACGATCTCATCAATCAAGAGCGCCAACATTACCCTGAGGCGACGTTGATCGGCGAGCACATCATCATCGATGGGCAGGCCTCTATGCTAACCCATTTGATTCGCAATCTATTGACCAATGCCATGCTGCATGGGGTGCCGCCGGTGACCGTACTGCTATATGGCGTACAGACCATTGACGAGGCCGATAGCATCCCAGACTATCTACTGCAAACCCTCATTTGCAGTAGTTTCGCTGACTATAATAGCTCAGACTTTGACTCCTATGATGAGACCGTGGCACCAAACCGAGAGGATGCGCGGGCGGCATCAGCGCAAGGCGACGATACCGCGCTCACAGATACCACTGCAGATGAAGCAGACATGACAGAGACGGTCATGGCCCTGCCTGCACCGCCTATCTACAAAAACGGCGAAACGTTCGTTGACGAGGCCGCTGTCATTAATGAGGCAGATAATACTGATGCCACTCACACTGCGGTCGACACGACAAACGACAACGCTGCTGACCGTCCTAACCACGATGCAACACCAAGCAGCAAGACGCATCAGATTAAGACATCTGCGATAGGGGCGGATGACACGCTTGCAACGGAGACGGATGATAACGCTCTCGCTTCGGCCAATAACCATACCGCTCTTGAAATAAAGAACGCGCGCGCATCGCTATCTGTAATGACAGACTATCAGCGCTTTACCTCTGAGTTTGCGGACAAAATCAAAAAGGTCACTTGGCGTGCGGTACCTGAGAGCGCGGCAGCAGAGGATAGTGACCTTATAGTGCAAAAAACCAAAGACAGTCTGATGAGCAAAGGTATCAATGCGCTAAAAAATGGTCACAGCCAAAAAAGCGCCATCGCCGATAGTACAGCCACTAGCGATGATAGCAAAAAGCCAAAAGATCAAAAAGCCAGTAGCAAAAACACGACGCAGCTTGACGGGGAGGCTATGGACGCGCCGCGCAAAGAAGGCTTGTTTACCAAGCATCTCAAAAAAACCAAAACAGAGCCTGAACGTCCTCTGCCCAAATACGCGGTACTGGCCGTCATCGACGAAGGAGCTGGCATCCCTGAAGAAAAGCGCGAAGAAGTGTTTAGTCCATTTGTGCGTTTGCAACAAAAAAACAAAGGCTCAGGGCTGGGATTATCACTGGTATCACAAATCGTCACCGCGCATCAGGGCCGTATCACCACAGATACCATCAATGGCCATACAAGGTTTTTGGTCGTACTACCAGTCAAGCATGATACGCACTATCATCCAAATGACTAGGGCGTGTCTTTATCTTGCTTGCGCAAACCGTTCTATTAAGGGCATCTATCTGGTCTTCGTGTCAAAAGCTGCGCTTATTATCTGCCTCTTTTCCTCGCCTCCCCCGCCTAATCGCTATTCATCATAAGCGGGTCGCGGATGCGCATATCCAAAGTACCCGATAATATGCTATATTAGCGCCCCTTATTATAGGGTTATGAACGGTTGTTTTTTTGCCTCTTAGATGACGATAGAGGCAAAACAAGGCGTTTGTGACATTAAAAAAACCATTGAATTTTGAGCCCTCCATGAATGACATGATTGTCTTAAACGATGTGACCAAAAGTTTTTTAAGTGACCGCTCAATCAAAGACAAAGATGGCAAGCCCCACTGGTTTACTGCTGTCGAGCCGACGTCACTGTCCATCCAGCAAGGTGAAATCTTTGGCCTAATGGGCTATTCAGGTGCCGGTAAATCCACCTTGTTGCGCCTGATCAATATGCTCGAGCGTCCAGATTCAGGTCAGGTCATTATCGATGGCACTGATTTGACCACCTTATCAGCCAGCGACCTACGAGTGGCGCGCCACAATATCGGTATGATATTTCAGCAGTTTAACCTCATGTCCAATCGCACCGTCTTTGACAACGTGGCCTTTAACTTGATGGTCGCAGGCTATCCGCGTCGTGATATTCATCAGCGCGTCATGGATTGCCTGGAGATTGTCGATCTGACTGATCGCGCCGGCCACTACCCTGCGCAGCTCTCAGGTGGCCAAAAGCAGCGCGTTGGTATAGCCCGCGCGATAGCGCCTAGTCCAAAGGTGCTATTGGCCGATGAGCCGACCAGTGCCCTCGATCCTGCGACAACTCGTAGCTTGCTCACCTGTCTGCGTGATATCAACGAGCAGCTAGGCGTGACCATCGTCATTGTCACCCACGAGATGAGTGTGATCCGCAGGCTTTGCGACCGCGCCGCCTTATTACACCAAGGCAAGCTGCTTGAGGTTGCAGACGTAAGAGATGGTCTGATTCAGGCCACCACCCCGATTGGCCAAGGCTTAGTCGTTGAGGACTAATGAGGTAGGAGAAATAATATGTTAACTGGTACGGAACTATCCGCCTCGATCGACAAGCTGTTTGCACTGCGTAAAGAGATTGTGACTGCGTTTATTGATACCTTTATCATGCTGGGTATCTCAACGACGGTTGCCATTTTGATCGGTGGGCTATTTGGAATATTCTTATTCTTATCCAGCGATAGACAGTTTTTGCAAAATAAAACACTATATGGCGTGTTAGGCGCCATCACCAACTTTATGCGCGCCTTCCCGTTTGTGATTTTAATGATTGCAATGAGTCCATTTACCAAAGCCATCGTCGGTACAGGTATCGGACCGATTGCCGCCTCCTTGGTGCTTGCGATTGCCGGCTCGTTTTATTTTGCCCGTTTGGTCGAGCAAAACCTGCGTGAAGTCCCGCGCGGTATCATTGAGGCCACCGAGTCGATGGGCGCTCGACCCTTTACCATTATCAAAGTCTTGCTCAACGAGGCGCGCTCAGGGCTGGTGCTGTCAGTGACTATCTTGTGTATCAGCTTGCTGTCATACTCTGCGGCGGCTGGTATGATCGGCGGCGGCGGTTTGGGCGATTTGGCCATTCGTTATGGTTACTATCGTTACCAAACTGAGGTGATGATTTTTATCGTGATTATGCTATCCATCATGGTCATCGCTATCCAAGCGTCTGGTAACTGGCTGGCCAACCGCCTAGACAAACGTTAAACCGCTTTGGCAAATACTTGACATTGCCAGCGACTCGGTTTATTTTTGGCAGTAATGAATCCTCTTAGCTCTTATCCTAAAAAGCAGCATTACTATGTAGAATGTTGCTTTTTTAATGCTCAGGCGCGACTCACATAACCCAATCCCATGTACGAATAAGGAAATTTTATGAAATTAACAGATATCAGCCGTCAGTTGGCCACTGCCTTTGCAACCGTTGGTGTGACGGGGCTCGTATTGGTGGGCTGTAACAACTCATCAGCGCCAGAAGCCACCAAAGAAGCGGCGACTGAAAACACCACAGCCCAAACGACGGACAGCGATATCGATCCTGAGCATAGCAAAATCGTCATCGGTACCACTGAAGGTGACTTTGCCGACATGGTACGTAATCAAGTCAAAGGCGCGCTAGAAGAACAAGGTTATGACGTTGAGCTAATCGCATTTACCGACTATGTGCGTCCTAACTTGGCGCTGGCTGAAGGCGACTTGGATATCAATATCTTCCAGCATAAGCCGTATCTTGATACCTTTAAAAAAGAAAACAATCTAGATTTGGTTGAGGTATTCCAAGTACCGACCGCCCCGCTTGGTATTTATTCAGGTAAAAAGACCAGCCTTGATGAAGCCTACAAAGGCATGAGTGTCTCAGCACCAAACGATCCAAGCAACTTTGCACGTGCTCTTGTGATGATGGACGACCTTGGCTGGATCACGCTAAAAGACAATATCGATCCGTTGACAGCCTCAAAGACTGATATCGCAGATAACAGCAAATACGACATCAATATCGTCGAATTAGAAGCCGCGCAGCTGCCACGTGCCCGTGATGAAGTTGATTTTGCAGTGATTAATGGTAACTATGCCACCGACTCTGGTATCAAATTGACCGAAGCACTGTTTCAAGAGCCAAGCTTTGCTTATGTCAACTGGTCAGCGATCAAGTCTGCCGATACTGGCAAAAAATGGGTAGAAGACGTCACCAACGCCTATAACTCAGAAGCCTTCAAAAAGTACGCGCATGAAACATTCCCGGGCTACAAATACCCAAAAATCTGGGATGAAAACACCACTGACGCAACCAAAGCCCCTGAAAACGCGGCTGTAGAGACCGAAGCGGCGCAGTAATTTATAACCGTGCTTCCGCGTCTATAGAAGCGTCCAATATCAATCGATATTGGGCGCTTTTTTACGTTATCTCTCATCCGTCTGCTACGTCTCTTGCGCCTTTGCTCTACTGTCTTTTTTGACTCTCGTTATCACACTGACAACATTTGCTCATAAATTAGACGGCTCTGGAGCGTGTCTTCATCCCAAAAACAGGGATAAAAATGACGTTACAGCCTGTTTGTCCTTTGTAGGAAAGCGTCAACCGACCTTTTACTTTATTCTATTTTTTTCTATAGTAGCTGGGTTGCCGCGTTGTTCTGTTAGGGCAAGTATTACAATGAGCACTATGATACGACTGTTATTTATTCAGGTTTAAAAGCTTCTCACTCAGGTAGTGACACTGAATTTAGTTATTACTTGTTTAGAGAACACTTATATAAAGAACACTTATATAAACAGCCATAGAACCACACTCAACACATAATAAGGATAATAATATGAGCAAGAAAACTTATAATATTCGTACCGCAGGCCAAGCCAATATTCCTGTACTAGGGCTAGGTACTTGGCAATCAACAGGCCAAGACTGTATCAATGTCGTCAGCCAAGCGTTAAAAATGGGCTACGAGCACATTGATACCGCGCAAGCTTATGACAATGAAACAGAGGTGGGAGAAGGTATCAAGCAATCAGGCGTGGCGCGTGATAAGTTCTTTTTGACCACCAAGATTTTCCCTGATGATATGAAGTTTCAATCAGAAAAGCTGATGGCAGCTGCCAAGCGCTCATTAGAAAACCTAGATACCGATTATGTCGATCTGCTATTACTGCATTGGCCCGATGATCGCGTGCCATTGTCTGAGACCATTCCTGCGCTGTGTGAACTGCAAAAACAAGGGCTGACGCGTCATATTGGGGTTTCTAACTTTAATATCGCTCATATCATCGAAGCCAAAAAACATGCTGATGTGCCTATTGTCGTCAACCAAGTAGAGTTTCATCCGTTTATCAAACAAAACACCCTGCAGACTTTTTTGAATAACCATCATATTTTACTAGAAGCCTATTCGCCACTGGCGCGCGGTGATGTGTTTGATAATGAGGTCATCAAAGAGATTGCGGATAAGCACAACGTGACACCTGCACAAATATCACTGGCTTGGATATTATCGGACAAAGACCGTGTAGCCATTCCCAAGACGTCCAATCCCGACCACCTGCAAGGCAACTTGGATGCCATCGATGTCCAGCTTAGCGCCGATGAGTTAGAAAAAATCGGCAATTTAGCTCGTAGCGATGGCCGTAAAATCGAGCATCCTGACTATACGCCTGAATGGGATGACTAGGACGTATCCTCCATTCAAGCGATAGCCATCTAAATGGGCTAAAAATGGCTGAATCTGACCAAACGGTGTCAGATAGCTGACTACTATCTCGATAGTATCTGCGCTATTTTCCTTGTTTGACGGCGATTTATCTCATTTTTACCGCCATTTTTAAAATGAGGACACGCCCTAATGTTTTTATCAAAACCCACATAAAAAAGCGCCGCTAATAAAATATTAGCGGCGCTTTTACGGTCAGTGTGGCTATTTTTGAACGCTACTGTTGCAGCGTTTGGGTCTCATGGATTGGCTCTGCTGGATTGTACTGCTCAGAAGGCGGCGTCAATCCATTGCGATTGTTTTCTTTCATAGATTTGGCAACCTCAGGCGGCATGTAGTTTTCGTCGTGCTTGGCCAGCACTTCCCCTGCGACAAAGGTCTCGCCCTGCATTTTACCTGTGGCAACCACGCCTGAGTTTTCAGCAAACAAATCTGGCAAGATACCTTGATAAGTCACAGGCACCGTCGATTCAAAATCGGTAATCGCAAACTCCACACTCAGCGGATCATTTGGTGCTCGCTGCACGCTGCCAGCGACGACCATACCACCTGCACGAATACGCTTATTTTGCGGCGCTTCCCCTTGGGCAATGGCTGTCGCATCAAAATAATAGTCAGTCTGCTGCCCAATGGCATAGATGACCAACGCCACGGCTATCGCGGCTCCTGCCAGCGTAAACATCACCCACATCAGTTTTTTGCGACGAACTGCGTTCATACCACTACCTCATTGATGAGTCACTGTCTTATAGTCAAATCATTCTAAAAATAACATAGCGATATTGGGATAAATGTTGCGAGCATCGGACGATAACAGCACGCAAGTAAAATTTATACCAGTAGCGCGTTTAAATCTAAAACGATTTTAATTGGAACTGACCATATCAGTCATATCCAATGCCATATAAACCTATAAAACAGAACATATTAAAGAAACCACCATTAGAAAAACCTTTTTTAAATATTTTTCTAATCGTACTTTCTAGTGGCTATATAGTAGCATTTTTTGCGTCAATCAATAAGCCTCCAAGCCTTCATATCGCCATATAGTGACGATATAGACATTCTAGTCTTGCGAGCTAAATTGATGATATACAGATGGTTTTTGACTATTCGGTTGTAGAATTGGAGGTGTTGGCAGTACGCTGCGCTTGCCGCGCTTGCTGGATGGTCAGCTGCTTAATCAGCGCTTGTCGCTGCCTGCGGCTATAAAAAATAAAAGCCAGCACCACACCCACGGTAATAGCCCAACACGACCAGACAAACACGCCATGCTTACCCATGGCGATAAACTCAGACACGCTGTAAAAATAAGGCTGCATCATCATCTCCTAGCCGTTATTTATGTGATTGACGATTATTTGGCTTGCCCGCGAATGTATTCTTTTACCCAAGCCTTGCCCTGATCGCGGTACAAAATCAACGTATTGGTGCGATAAATCGCCAAGGTCGCCACCAGTAAATAGCTACCGATGACCATGAGCAATAGCGGCATCCACATATCGGCTGACATTTTTGGTGCAGCGGTCAAGGTAAAAGTTGAGCCTTGGTGCAAGGTGTTCCACCACTGTACCGAGTATTTGATAATTGGCAGGTTGACCGCACCGACGATAGACAAAATAGCCGCCGCTTTGCCGCGGTTGGCGGTATGCTCAAAGGCGGCAAACAGCGCCATGACGCCTGCGTACAAAAACGCCAAAATCAGCATCGAGGTCAAACGCGCGTCCCAGACCCAATACGTCCCCCAAGTGGGTTTTGCCCAAATAGAGCCAGTGATCAAGCTAATCACACAAAGCAAAAACCCCAGCGGCGCGAGCGCTTGCGCCACCAAACTGGCCGTCTTAATCTTCCAAACGAGAAAGATAACCCCTAACACCGCAAGGGCGAAATAGATGGAGATGGCCAGACTGGCTGCCGGTACGTGGATAAATATAATACGGTAGCTGTTGCCTTGTAAGTAGTCAGGCGGCGCAAATGCCAGCCCCCAGACACTACCGATTACAAGGCAAATACTGGCAAGTATGGCAAGCCACTTGACCCAAGGCGCAAAAATGCGAAAAAACTGCTTGGTACCAACAGTGGTCAAAAAGCCTTGCCAAATGCGCTGCCACAGGCTGGGAGATGAGACATTATTCAGGTTGGGCATGGGAATAAACCTATTTACACAGCATAGTGGTTTGACAGATATGGCATCATGGGCGCTACGACATCATGATTGCTACTATCCGCTAACCTGCCGGCGTTAAACACTGGATAGAATCTACAAGTGACTTGTTTGTATCGTTAATTGGCTATTATAGCAAAGTTGCCCGTTTTCAACATGCTGTTGATATAAAGGTTTTTTTAATTGAGCCACGCCATCTTTAAGGTTACAGCAATCACCCATGGCATCACGAGTACCGAGATGATGCTGCCAGCTAATAACAGCGCTAGTATCGGCAAACCATTGAGACCTGTGGCAAACAAATCCACCGCCCCAGTGGCAAAAATCAGTACCGGAAGCTGCATGGGCAAAGCTATCAGCGGCACCAGCACGGCACCGTTTTTTAATGACAGTGTCAAACTACTGGCAACGGCAGAGAGCATCAGCAGCATCGGACTGCCAGTGACGATAGAGGCCAGCAATATCCACGCCTCAAACCAGCTAAGCTGAAATAGCGGCACCGCCAATAAGCTGAGCACCGCCACAATACCGCTACTAAAAATCCAGTGTATGACTAAGCGGATGAGCACCCAAAGCGGTAGCGATGCTCTGGCAACGACCAACTGCGCCAGCGTGCCATTATCAAGCGCGGGCTTAAATAGCCCATCAACCCCCATCACAAGTGACAAGAGCGCGGCAATCCACACAGCAGACACGCCTAAACGCTGCAATAGCGCAGGCTCACTACCGACAGCCAGCGGAAACAAGGTAATAATCACTAAAAACAGTACAAGCGGATATAGCCACTGTACCGCTCCTTGCTGCTTGACCTGCCATTCGCGGCGCCAGAGCTGCCCAAAGCTGATACCGCGCGTACCGTCAAAGATATTTGAGCGCGGCTTTGCTGCTTGCGTTGGTGCAGACTGTACTGGGCTATCTGTCATGATTCATCCTTTTACTGATACTCACCGCCCTTATACCATATAACCTGACAAGTCGAGCACTTGATTGGCCACGCCGACGGCCTGATGACTGGTCATTAATATCGCGCCGCCCGCACTGGCAAAGTCGCATAGTCTATCCTCCATTCGTGCCACCATATCGACATCTAGCGCGGTAAATGGCTCATCAAGTAGCCATAATGGTGTCACCGCAGGCGTCAATAAATACAATCTGGCAAGAGTAATGCGCCGCGTTTGTCCAGCGGATAGATGGCTTGAGCTTACGGTCTCAAAGCCTTGTAGCCCTACCCACGTCAGAGCGGCATCAATGTCAGTACTGCTTGGCGCGATGCCATATAGATTGAGCAAAAACGTCAAGTTTTGTGCGACCGTCAGATTGGGATGGATACCCAGCTGATGCGAGACATATAGCGGCTGTACAGGTAAGCTTTCGACGCCTTGATAGCGCACGGTACCTGTCAGTACCGGCAGTAGTCCTGCCAGCTGCATCAGAAGTGTCGTCTTGCCCGTACCATTGGCACCGATGAGATGGCAGATATCCCCTGCAGACAGTGTGAGCGCGACCTTTTCGCATAGGGGAGTCTCACCGCGCTGGACGGTCAGCTTATCGAGCGCAAGTAAGGGTGCATCCAGTGCCGTCATCAAATCTCTCGTTATTTATTAAGCGTTATCAATATTCATCACAAACGAATACTGCTTTCATGACATAATAGTTGATGCGCATACCATTCACAAAAACTTGTCCGCGCTCCCTAAACAAATAAGGCTGACACCGACACCGACAATCGTATTTTTTAGGGTTGATATTACCCCAGCCACACAGTATAACAAATTGTCCATCACTATGACCTCAAAACCTATGCCGACTTCACAAGATAATCCTAGTTTAGAAACCCACCCTGCCCCCTCTCAGAGGCAAAAAGCAGATGTCCAGCCAAATACTCAGCCAAATACTCAGCCAAATAGCCAGTCAAACACTAGCGCTGGCGCGCCTCTCAGTCTTGATAGTATCATCGAGGCACAAGTTGGCTTTATGCAGCAATGGCTTGGGGCACAAGCAGATACCTTGAGCGTGCAGGCATGTCAGTGGTTTGGTGAGCAGCCATTATGCCAGTACCTACAGGCTGATGATTTAAAGCGCCTCATCAATGACGGCTTATTACAGCAGCCGATGAGCGACGTCATGCGCACCGATATCCGTGATATCTTGCATGCCGTTATCTACCATCCGATCAATGACAATGTCCCATTGTCTGAGCTGATAGATGACACCCAAGTCGAGACCCTTGCCAGCTATATCGGCCGTCACGACGAGCAGCGCAACGCTCTTATTCATACGCTCATCGGCAACGAGACCTTTGCTGACCTACTCACACAGACGCTTTATCATGCTATCAATGATTTTATGGAAAATACGCTCGATAAAGCAGGCGGCGTGGGCAAACTGATGAAGCTTGGCCGTAGCTCGTTTGAAAAAGCCACCAATAAAAACCTAGATGAAAAACTGCAAACCTATTTGCACCGTAACATCAAAGACTTGACGCAGCGCGCAGAGAACAATGCTCAAACGCACTTGTCTAACGATGAGGTCGCGCGGCTGTTGGTCATGGGCTGGTCACGTATCAAAGATCTACCGATCAGCGAGATACAGACATACCTAAATGATGATGCCGACAACAACAGTATCGAGCATATCGAGGCCAGCATTCAGCAAAGCTACAACCGCCTGCGTTTATCGCCCTATCTGCGCAGTCTAGTAGCAGCCAGCATCGACACGTGGTACAGCAATCATCAATCAGACACCATTGCGGCAGTGGCGGCAAGCCTACCTATCGATACCTCGCTCTCCTCACCACTGAGCACAGCATTACGACCGATCATACAAGACGCGCTTGACAGTCCATGGTTTACCGCTCATATTCGTGAGATGCTACAAGCTTTTTATGCGCAGCCTACTATCAAAGCTTCGTTTGCGGGGCGCAGCGATGAGCCCTGCTAATCACCCAGCGCGGTAGATGATAGGGGCGGCGTAGCAAGCAGTAT
This sequence comes from Psychrobacter sp. CAM01, assembly GCF_032842965.1. Lineage (NCBI taxonomy): Bacteria > Pseudomonadati > Pseudomonadota > Gammaproteobacteria > Moraxellales > Moraxellaceae > Psychrobacter > Psychrobacter sp. CAM01. The sequence goes on along the minus strand of NZ_JAWJBL010000008.1, from coordinate 93,018 downwards.
GGTCATCGGCAAAGTGACATTATTGTCTTTACGGTATTATCTTTACTATATTGTCTTTACTATAACGCTCTTACTTCTCTATCGGTCATGGCAATCTTATGAGCCAACGTAACAAACTCAGCTTATGGCAACGACTCAAGCGGCTGCTGACAGAGGCCGCGCCGCCTGCTGTCGTCGATGACGATAATGACGACTTGCGGCAAACCACGATCGATGATGAGCTCAATGGCAGGCCGTTATCTAGCGACAAGCCTGCTAGCCGTCTAGACAGCGATCAAAAAAACAATCAAAACAGCAATCTAAATAACGATCTAAACAGCCATGTAGACGCCTCTGATAATGACAGCAAGCCTGTCGGCACCGTGCCCCCTCAATCTACGTCAGATCGTACTCATCAGCCGCTCGACTCTACCGACACTCATATCGATATTGTCGAGTGCTTAAAACAATACTTTGAGCAAAAACAATGGCACTATGTCTACTATCGCCCAAGCAAAGGCGATCAGCGGCAGTCGCATCATTTGTCGCTAAAGATGCAACATAAGCAGCTAAGCTGTGGCTATTTGTTTCGTGTGCCAGCAGAAAACAAACTGCTGGCCGTATATGGCATATTGCCTTTTTTGATTCCAGAGAGTCACCAAAGCGCGGCGATGTTATTGATTACCCAAATCAACTATGACATGCTGATTGGCAATCTAGAGATGGATATCAACGATGGCGAGATACGCTATAAATATGCTATCGACGTCGAAGCCGTCGGTATCAATGACCATATCATCGAGCACGCCTTACAAAGCGTCATCGCCATGACCACAGTCGCCCATGAGCTGTTTTATGATTTGATCAATCAGCAATACCCTGCCGAAGACATGCAGACGTTGCTGGCAGAGCTGCGTCAACAAGCAGATGCGCGCACCTTCTTTTTGCCAACTCAGTATGTTCAGTAATCCACTGAGTCTGATGGCTATCCCCAGCTTTTACAATTCCTCACCAACCCCTTATTTTCAAAGCATTTAAACTTATCTATCCTTAAAACACTTTTCAAAAAAGACATGCTTTAACACTATGCTAAAAATTGCCTATTCTGACGTGTTTCGTTATAGCGTGCCTGACAAGCACCGCTTCCCTATGCAAAAGTACACCATGATTCCTGAGCGCTTGCTTGAAGAAGGCACCATCACCCATGATAACTTTTTTGCGCCAAAACGTCTGACAGAAGATGAAATCTTAACCACGCATACAGCGGACTACTGGCATAAGCTCAAAACCCAAACCTTGCCGCGCAAAGAAGCGCGACCTATCGGTTTTGAGATGACCGAGGCTTTAGTTGATCGAGGTCGTCATATCGCGCACGCCACTTATGAATGTGCATTATATGCCCAGCAGTATGGGGTGGCGATGAATGTCGCGGGCGGCACCCATCATGCGTTTGCCGATCATGGCGAGGGGTTTTGCGTGTTTAACGATGTGTGTATCGCCAGTAATCTACTGCTTAATCGCAGGCAGGCGCAAAAGATTTTAATCGTGGATTTGGATGTGCATCAAGGCAATGGTAATGCTAGTATTATGGCGGATGAGCCGCGCGTTTTTGTCTTTAGTATGCATGGCGCCAAAAACTATCCGTTTCGCAAAGAAGTCTCTGATCTTGATATTGAGCTAGATAACAATACAGGGGATGCAGAGTATTTACAGATATTAAAAGACACCTTGCCGCGTTTGATCAGTGAGGTTGCACCAGATATGATTTTTTATCAGTCAGCGGTCGATGTGCTGGCGACCGATAAACTGGGTAAACTTGGCTTAACGCAAGCAGGCTGCAAAGCTCGTGATGAATATGTGCTTGAGCAAGCAAAAGCCGCTAGCATTCCAGTTGCTATCGTCATGGGCGGTGGTTATTCTGAAGATATTGAAGATGTGGTCGAGGCGCACTGCAATACCTTTCGCATCGCCCAGCAGCTGTATTTTGGTGAAATGGTTGGTTGAGTATAGTCGACTCGTTTATTTGTATTGACTATACTACAAAAACGCCACCACCCCCTGCCAGCCCACACGCAGTCCCAGTACGGAGAGAATCACTAAAATAAGCTGACGAAAGCGTGCTTGCGGCAAATAACGACGCAAGCGGATACCAACCAGCAGCATCGCTATAGACAGGACGCTAAGGATCGCTATCAGCTGCCACTCACCACGGCCAAGCGCCTTGATTGGCTCACGCAATACGATGATTTGAGCGATTTTACCCAAAAAATAACACATGTTGCCGACTTTGGCGATGGTGTTTTTATCATTGCTGGCAGAGAGCAAATACATCATCAGGATGGTCGACATCGCGTTGGTCGCACCGCCAATAACGCCTGCACTAAAACCTACGATAATCAGTACTGGCTTGGTATCAGGCAGGCGGATTTGCTTACCGAGTAAGCTACTGACCACATAATAACCAATGACCGCCGCCAGCAGTACTAAGATGTACGCGCTATCGACCCATAATAGTAGCTTTGCCCCCAAAATACTGCCAAGTAGACTGGTCAACGCCAGCAGCCAGTAGCGTCTGCCATAATAGATAAAGTTTTGCCAAATACTACGGCCACCGCCAGCCAGCCACGTCAGCGCGTTGAGCAATAATGACGGAAAAATAATCAGTACAATGGCGCATGGCAGCGGGTACATGCTCGCAAGCGCAGTGGTGGTGACCAAGGTGACGCCCAGCCCGCTGATACCATGCAGCAGTGATGCTAGGGCAAAGACAGCCATCAGTAATACGGTCTGGGTACTTGCATCATCCATCATACTTACCACACCGCCTTAGCGCCCAACTTGTCCCAACTGATCTGACATCACTATTCTAAAATCACTATATAGCTGTGCTGTGATAGCTGCGCCGTGATTGAGCTATGATTAAGCATCATACCGCTGCCAGAGGGTCTCACCGATAATACGGGTCAACTGCTCAGCGATTTTATCCTTGCTTGCTTTTTCTAACGTGACACTGTCGTGCTCATAACGCTCGGAGAAAAACACTTGCATAGCGTTATCATCACTGGCAAACCCAATATCCACGCGAGACACATCATTGCAAGCAATCAAATCCAAGTCTTTGGAGACAAGCTTACCACGTGCATAACGCTCGACATCTTGCGTCTCTGCTGCAAAACCCACGACAAATAGCTCAGGATGCGCAAGCGAGATAGTCGCTAAGATATCAGGGTTTTTTACCAAGTCTAGTGTCATCGACTCTTGGGTTTTTTTGATTTTCTGCGGCGCCGCGTCTCGAGTACGATAGTCAGCGACAGCCGCGGTGGCGATAAAGATATCAGCGACTTTAGGCTCGTCATCAGGGACATGGTCGTGCATATGAATGTGATCGTCTTCATGCTCATGCGTCTCACCGCAGCCACAGTCATCGTGATGTTCGTGCGAATGGTCATGAGTATGCTCAGAATGGTGTTCATGCTCCTCTGCGGGCCCATACTGTAGTGCCGCATGCGTACCTGCCACACACTGCTGAGCCGTCAGCAACATCTCTTCGGCAGACAGCACATCGATACGTGTGACATTGAGCGGCGTCGGTAAACCCACCTTGCCACCTGCTATCAAGATCACCTCCGCACCGGCAGCCACGCAAGCGCGCGCTAACGCAAAGCCCATTTTCCCTGAAGAATGATTGGACAAGTAGCGCACTGGATCGATCGCCTCGACCGTTGGCCCTGCAGTAATGACCACTCTTTTACCAGCCAAGAGCTGCGGCGTGGTTTGCATGGCATTGAATAATAACACCTCGGTCAACAGCGCCTCAGGCTCAGGTAAGCGGCCGGCGCCCACATCACCGCACGCTTGCTCACCGCTGGCAGGGGCAATGATTTGATAGTTCATATCGCGTAGAGTTTGTACATTGAGATTGACCGCAGGGTGCGCCCACATCTGCTGGTTCATCGCTGGAGCAACCAGCACCGGCGCGCTCGTCGCCAGACAGACTGTGGTAAGCAAATCGTCCGCCATACCCATCGCTAGGCGTGCCAAGGTATTGGCAGACGCCGGCGCGATGACGACCAAATCTGCCCATTTTGCCAGCTCGATATGCCCCATACCCGCCTCCGCTCGCTCATCGAGCAAAGAGATATGCACTTCGTTACCCGTCAGCGCCTGCAAGGTCAGGGGCGTGATAAAGGCTTGCGCGCCGCTGGTCATGATGACGCGCACATCAAAGCCTGCTTTGACAAGCAAGCGAGCAAAAATAGCGGATTTATAAGCGGCGATACCGCCGGTGATAGCGAGCACGATATTGGACATAAGCATGGCATCAATAAAAAAGTGGAAAGATAAATTGCGCTTATAGTAACAATTATGAGATAAATTGGGTAAGAATTTACGTATTTCGCCCATTTATCGATACGGGCGTGTTTATCAAAATAATACTTTTAGGAAAAAATAATGGCAATCAAGGACTGGCACGAAGACGACCGACCGCGTGAGAGACTACTCAAAAACGGGGCAGCAAGCTTGTCTGACGCTGAGATTTTGGCGATATTTTTACGTACGGGCACTCAGTCACAGTCGGCAATCGAGCTGGCGCGGCATCTTATTGACCAATTCGGCAGCCTCGCTGAGCTGTTGGCCGCCCCGCAAGACACCGTCCTCGCCTGCCATGGCATCGGCCCTGCCAAGTACGCCCAGATACTGGCCTCGCTTGAGATGGGGACACGCTACTTGGACAGTCAGCTAAAAACAGGGCAAGTGCTTGGACGCTCTCAGGTGGTCAAAGACTATATCAGCACCCAGCTACGCGGCGAGCACCGCGAGGTCTTTGCCGTACTGTGCTTGGACAACGCACTCAACTTATTGAATTTTGAGGTACTGTTTACAGGCGGTATCTCTTCTTGCTCTGTCTGTATCAAACACGTCCTGCGCCATGCGCTGAGTCATGCCGCCAATCAGCTTATCATCGCCCACAATCATCCGCACACCGATGCGACCCCATCGACTGCCGACGATGTGCTTACCTATGAGCTAAAAAAAGCCTGCGACCTAATCGACTTGTCATTGGTGGATCATATCATCGTGGGGCGCAACAACACGTTGTCTTACGCCGAAAACGGCTTTGCGCCTTTTTCTTAAATGACAAAAATAGCGATGAAGAAGAAAGCACTCATAAAAATAGCGATAGCCATTCCATAATCGCCATACCTAGCGTCTTATGATACATATTTTCGACACAGCGTAGCACTTTCGCTATTGATAGTCATCGACAACTGTTTCATATTGATGGTTAACTGTGTCTTTCGTAGAGATTTGACTCTTAGTATTTTGACTCTCAGTATTTTGACACACGGCCATAAATAACACTTAAAAACCTACGTCAGAAAAACCATAACTATATGTATCTGACCTGCATTCACATATTTTTACGCTATTGTTTGGCGTTATAAAGGAGACAGTCATGGCAATTGGCTTATTTATTTTGGCAATATTCATTCAATTAGCCATGGTCTTGGCCATCTTTTTGATGTCCTTATCACGTATCACCGGCAGCATCGTCGCCCTCGCCACCGTCATCATCACTGCTTTTATCAGCCCGTGGTCGCTTGTTTTGGGCATTCCAATCGCGGTGTTGTGCTTGATACTGCTTATCTCGCCGCTGCGGCAGTCCCTTATCACCAAGCCGGTCTATAAGACGCTGGGCGGTGCGATGCCCAGCATGAGCGATACTGAGCGAGAAGCGCTGGATGCTGGCACCAGCTGGTGGGAAAAAGAGCTGTTTATGGGTGCGCCCAATTGGGATACTTTTGCCAAATACCCTTATCCAGAGCTATCAGATGAAGAGCAAAGCTTCATCGATAACGAAGTAGAGACGCTGTGTGCCATGCTTGATGAATGGAAAATTCAGCATGAGGATAAAGAGCTTTCGGCTGAGGCATGGCGATTTATCAAAGACAATGGCTTTTTGGGTTTGATTATTCCAAAAGAATTTGGCGGCCGAGCGTTTAGCTCTTATGCCCAAAGTCGGGTGATGAGCAAGATTGCCTCACGCTCACCGACAGCAGCAGTGAGCTGCATGGTGCCAAACTCACTCGGTCCAGGCGAGCTGCTCATGCATTATGGTACTGATGAGCAAAAACAGCGCTGGCTGCCGGGACTGGCAAGCGGTGATGAAGTGCCTTGCTTTGGTTTGACAGGGCCTGAAGCAGGCTCTGATGCAGGCGCGATACCGGATACTGGTGTGGTGTGTTATGGCAGGCATGAAGGCGAGCCCGTGCTCGGCCTACGGATGAATTTCTCAAAACGCTGGATTACTCTGGCTCCTATCGCGACAGTCGTAGGCTTAGCCTTTAAGATGCACGATCCAGAAGGCTTGCTTGGAGATGCTAAAAAGACCGACTACGGCATCACCTGTGCGCTGATTCCTGCCGATCACGAGGGCGTGGTCATCGGACCTCGTCATAATCCTATTGGCTCGCCCTTTATGAATGGTACGGTCGATGGCAAGGATGTCTTTATTCCGCTAGATTATATCATCGGCGGCGTCGAAAACGCGGGGCGCGGCTGGCGTATGCTGATGGAGTGCTTGGGCGTCGGCCGCGGCATTTCTTTGCCTGCCCTGTCCACGTCGGCCAGTGAGATGACCTATCTGTCTGTCGGTGCCTTTGCCAAAGTCCGCGAGCAGTTCAAAATCTCTGTCGGTAAGTTTGAAGGAGTACAAGACGCCACCAGCCGTATGGCCAGTCATACCTATATGTTAGAGGCCTTTCGTCATCTCGTCACCTGTGGTCTCAACCAAGGGGGCACACCATCGGTCATGACGGCCATGGCAAAATACTACGCCACCGAAACCATGCGTGAAGTGGTCAATGACGGTATGGATGTGGTCGGTGGCCGTGCGGTACAGATGGGGCCACGCAACTTTTTGGCGACGCCTTATCAGGCAATCCCTGTCTCTATCACCGTTGAGGGTGCCAATATCTTGACGCGCTCACTGATGATATTTGGTCAAGGAGCGATGCGCTGCCACCCTTATCTGTTTGATGAACTACAACTGCTACAAAGCGAGGACAAACACCGCGCTATCCGCGAGTTTGATACTTTATTCTTTAAGCATTTGGGTTATACCTTTAACCGCGGGGCAAAAGCCTTTGTCGCAGGCTATGTCGGCGGCAGCAATCATGTGCCAAGCTTTGCCGATCGCTTCACCCGTCCTTACTATAAGCACATCAACCGCTTGAGCGCTAGCTTTGCCTTGACTGCCGATATGGCGTTGGGGCTGCTCGCAGGTGATCTAAAGCGTAAAGAGATGCTCTCTGGTCGTCTGGCTGATATTCATAGTCATTTATTTATCGCGACGGCCATTTTGCAGTTTTATGAGTATGGCAGCAAATCTGAAGCGGAGCGTTTGCATGCCGAAGTCGCTTTACAAAATAGCCTGTTCACCATCCAAGAAGCGTTTGAATCATTTTTTGAAAACTTCCCGAATCGCTTTGCCGCAGCATTGGTTGGATTCGTGACTTTCCCCAGTGGCCGCATCTTTACGCCGCCAAGCGACGAACTAAAACGTCAGCTCGGCGATACCTTTATGGAAGACTTTGAGGCCAATCCTTTTCGCGATTACCTCAAGACCATGGTCTATTACAACACTGACGAGGACGATGTGACGGGCCGTATGGAAAACGCCTATCAGACCTTATTGGGTATCGAACCGCTATGGCAGAAATTTAAAAAGGCGGAGCACAAAGACAGCTTTGCTGGCCTGACCTTTGAAGACCATGTGGTCTATGCCAGCCAAAACGGAGATATCACCGAAGAAGAAGCCGAAGTGCTTATTCAATACAATGCCATACGTTTTGATTCGCTATTGACCGATGTCTTTGACAAGCATTTATCACAAGCGCAGCCACGCTTTAACCATCATACGCTCGAAAACGCGGTCAACCAGCTGACCGACTATGCAGAGCGCAAACGTGCGGCGCAAGCTCAGAGTGACTCAGCGTCTGATGATAAGTCTGCTACCGACACGGCCACTGATACAGCAGCCAATAGCATAGCGGCGGGCGCAGCAGAAGGCTTGCGAGCTTCAGCAGATGAACCAACAGGCGATGACAATCCCAATCATGGCTATGAGCCTGATGGTGAGGTAGAAATGGTCGCAGAACAAGACTCTCAAAAGGAAAGACAGGCTCAGACTGACTTTGATGACTCTCATCCTGAGATTGAGGCCTTGGATGCACGTCACCGTGACGCCGCCTCGCACCTCAATGAGCGTATGGGCAACAATCATCGTAGCACAGCCTCAGAGCGCGCTGAACCAGACAGCGCTCAACTACATGGCACCCAGCTAACGGACAATACCGACCAAATAGATACTGACCACGCCAATACCGATGACATCAATCACGACGACATCAATAATAAAGGCATCAATCAAAAAGACAGGGCGCAAAAAACTCAGTCTATCGACGAGCACCTAGACGAGCTGGGCGATAGTGAGCCATGGCAAGACAAACATCGCCGCGAGGAAAGCAAAAACTAAGCGATGGACTTTGTAGAAATTGTCCGTTTAAAAACGCCTGTTTAAAAACACTGTTACTTATTAGTGAATGTCCTCGTTTAGCGGGATATCGATAGGATTAAGAATATGCCTAGCCATTTATATTGATAGACTTATGTTTTACAGTAAGGTGATCCTTACCAGTGGCCTGAAGCTTCATCATTGATACATTACTGTCATTTTTACAAAAGACTGCCGCGGTTAGGCAGTCTTTTTTTTGTCCGAGCGTTTTTGGTCATCGCACCCTTTTGATGATGACATTTAACAAAAATGCGTTGGTGCTGGCTTAAATGTCGATATTTTAGCGACGTTAGCCTAATGATTGTGGTGCTTTTGGCGATTTATAGCATCAGATCTATCTTTTACTGAGTGATTATCTAGACCTGTTTTTTGACAAAAAACTCTAAACCACCTTTAATCAGTTATAGATTATTATTTAAATCATAAAAAAATCTTGCAGTAACCTTAATAATTATTTTATATTGTCGAAGAGCCTGACATGAAATGACAGACAAAATTTTGCAGATGCAACACCATCAGGCGTAAGGATGGCAATCATAAACGCATTGGTTTAGTAGCACCCTTGATACTGAATGTTGCGGATAAAAGGATAGAGTTTATGTGGAAAAATATGGGACTAACGGGCAAGATCATCGTTGCCATGGTGCTCGGTATCATACTGGGATTATTTATCAACTATTCAGGACTGAACGCTGAGGGCGGTTTTGTTAGTACATATATCACCAATGGATTTTTGGCCATCATCGGCAAGCTATTCGTCAACTCCCTCAAAATGCTGGTCGTGCCTTTGGTACTTATCTCGCTGATTTGCGGGGTGTGCGGTATTGGTGATATTCGTTTGCTTGGGCGCATAGGTACCAAGACTTTCCTAATCTATATGATGACGACCGCGCTTGCTATTGCAACTGCTATCGGACTTGGGTTTTTATTTGGTATCGGTAAAGGCATGGAGGTTGAAACAGAAGCGGCATTTGAAGCCAAGTCTGCGCCACCTCTACTCGATGTTTTTTCAAATATCATTCCGTCAAACCCCATCAGCGCGATGGCAAATGGCGACATGCTGTCGATTATCTTCTTTGCCATCTTGATCGGTATCAGTATTTTGATGGTCGGCAAGCCTGCCAAAGGTTTGGTACAAAGCTTGGAGCTGATTAATGAAGTCATCTTAAAGATGGTGACCATCATTATGAATCTTGCGCCTTATGGGGTTTTTGCGCTATTGACCAAAGCCATGGCGGAGCTGGGCTTAGATCTGATTTGGTCATTGCTCGGTTATGTTGCAGTACTGATTGGCTCACTGGCTTTCCACTTTTTTATCACTATGATGATCGTGCTAAAGCTGTTTTCTGGTCTGTCTATTAAGACGTTTTTGGCAAAAATGCGCGAAGTACAGATTTTTGCTTTTAGTACCTCAAGCTCGAACGCCACCATTCCGATCACGCTGCGTACCGTCACCAAGCGTATGGGTGTCAACAACTCAGTAGCCTCGTTTACCGTGCCTTTTGGGGCGACCATCAACATGGATGGTACGGCCATCATGCAAGGTACGGCGACCATCTTTATTGCCAATATTTATGGTATTGATTTGGGTGTGACCGAGTATCTGACAGTTATCTTGATGTCGGTGCTGGCCTCTGTCGGTACCGCAGGCGTCCCTGGTGTGGGCTTAATCATGCTGTCTATGGTATTTGCTCAAGTCGGTCTGCCTATCGAAGGTATTGGGCTGATCTTGGGTGTGGATCGTATCCTTGATATGCTGCGTACGGCGGTCAACGTCGGCGGCGATGCAGCAGTGACAGCAATCGTGGCAAAATCTGAAGAGAAAATGGACGTCGCTATCTACAACGATCCTGCGGCGGGCACCAAAGACGTCTTTGATGGTCACATCGATGAAGACAACGAGCGTGAGTTCTCTCAAGTGTTTAGTGATGGCATCATGGGTAGTGAGTACGATGATATTGATCGTCGCCGCTAATCAATAAAGCGTTTATTTATTCATTTATCAAAACCTTAGTTCACTTTTGAACTGAGGTTTTTTTATGGCTGCACTGCCTATAAACAGGCTGTATCGATACTCAATAAAGCATATAGCCAGTTGAAAACAAAACTGTCATAAGTTCCAAAGCACTACTGGGATGCTGTTTTTAAACGTAGGCTGCGCAGCCTCTGTGCATACAGCACGCAAGTAAAATTTATACCAGTAGCGCTACAACATTTTTAAACTGAATCTACTATAGATTGCGTTAGCCAATCACATACTTGGTAATCATGGCAAGGCAGACCAGCACGATGACAGGACGAATCAGCTTGCTCCCCCCTTTGACCACCATATGCGAGCCAAAATACGCCCCTACCGTTTGTCCGACCATCATTGCCAGACCGACTTTCCACAACACATTACCGCCCAAAATAAAAAAAATCAGCGAGCCAATATTGGTCGATAAGTTTAAAACCTTAGCCGCGCCTGTTGCCTCGATGATCTGCCGACCACGTAGCGCCACATTACCCAGCGCAAAAAACATGCCCGTCCCTGGCCCGATATACCCATCATAAAACCCAATCAATGGCGCCACAATTTTTTGCCACTTGCCCTCTGAGATACGCGGCGCCGCTTCCACCTCGCCGAGCTTGGGTGCAAACAAAGTATAAATCCCGATAGCGGCAATCAAAAACGGAATCAGCTTTTCGAGTAAATCCGGCGGCGACATCTGTACAGCGATGGTACCGATGACTGAACCAATAAAAGCCCCGATAATCGCCACCTTTATACTTTTAGGGTTGATGACGCCCTTTTTTATCATCGTAATCGAGGCCGCTAGCGCACCCGAGGCGGCTTGTAGCTTATTGGTGCCAAGCGTGAGCACTGGCGGGATATTGGCCAGTAGCATGGCTGGTATGGTGAGGAGCCCACCGCCGCCTGCAATGGCATCGATAAAACCGGCTATTGCGGCCACCGCCGTTAGCATTAAGATAATCTCGATAGAGAGGGATAAGTCCATGACGCTGACCTGCAAAATTGATAAGAAAAATCAGCCTCGATATTGAGGCTGTATGTACCGCTATCTGTCAGCAGATACACTGACCTGCTGACACATTTATACCTATAAGTGGCACTGTAGAGTGACGCTCATTATAAAGATAAAAACGTAAAAAAAGCCAAAAACGTAAAAAAGTCTGCTAGATTTGTCTAAGGCATGCTCTCGATTCAATCGATAGTCATCTAGATGGGCTAAAGATTGCGACGCGCGTCGGATCGTTAGTCAGTAACGACTTATCACTATATTTACCAGTGTTATCATCGTTATAATATCGCTATTGTGGATATAGCAAGACGTGCTTATAACTTTGGGTGGACGTATTTTGTTGTCTATATGAATCAGAGTATGAGAAACTGTTGCTGTCTGTTTGTATGGCGCGCTAAGCGACCGCATCGATATTTGAGGTTATTGAATTGTTTGGCAATTCGTTTTTAGTAATTTGTATTTAGAAAATGAGGGTAATATGGCAATACGAAGGATTAAGGCATTTTTTGAATTTGAGGCAGCAGGCGGCATCGTGTTAGCACTGGCTGCCATCGCTGCGATGATAATTGCCAACTCCCCTCTAAGCACGTGGTATGAAGGCTTTATCCATGCCCCTGTTGCCATTCAAATCGGTGATTTTGCGATTGCCAAAGACGCCCATCATTGGATCAATGACGGCCTGATGGCGATTTTCTTTTTTTTGGTCGGCCTTGAGCTCAAGCGCGAAGTGCTTATCGGTGAGCTGTCCAATGTCAAACAAATCATTTTGCCAGCAGGCGCGGCCATCGGCGGGATGATCATGCCCGCTGCAGTCTATCTGCTATTTAACTATAGCGAGCCTGAGTTTTGGAAAGGTTGGGCCATTCCTGCCGCCACAGATATTGCTTTTGCCCTCGGTATCTTAAGCCTACTTGGCAGTCGCGTCCCAAACTCCCTCAAAGTATTCTTGGTATCGATTGCTATTTTTGATGATATCGGCGCGATTTTGATCATTGCCTTGTTTTATACCAGCGAACTATCCCTTGAGTCATTGGCCTTTGCAGGGCTATGCTTGCCGTTTTTGTATTTGCTAAACCGTCGTAACGTGACCAGTATCACCCCCTACCTGCTCATCGGCGTCATCATGTGGATTGCCGTTCTCAAGTCGGGCATCCATGCGACATTAGCGGGCGTGGTGTTGGCGTTGTTTATTCCTATGTTTGATCGTACTGACCCTGAGCACTCCCCTGTCGAAGAGCTAGAGCACGACCTACACAACACTGTGGCTTTTGGTATCTTGCCTCTATTTGCCTTTGCCAACTCAGGCATCTCACTCAAAGGCGCAGGTTTTGCAGAGCTGTTTCACTCCGTACCGCTGGGGATCGCCGCCGGTCTATTTATCGGTAAGCAATTGGGTGTCATGGCGATGTGCTGGTTAATCTTTAAGCTGGGTATCTCAACCATGCCAAAGGGCATGAATTATAAGCAAATTTATGGTGCCGCTTTGCTGTGCGGTGTGGGTTTTACCATGAGCTTATTTATCGGTGGCCTTGCTTTTGCAGGCGACACCGCGTTATTTGATGAGCGTCTAGGCATCATCATGGGCTCTATCGTCTCTGGGATTGCAGGTTACCTAATGCTAAAAGTCAGCCTAAAAGACAACGTCAGCGGCACCTCAGTCGATTTGACACGGCCTCAGCCATAATCCATCATCAGAAGAAGGCGAGCTATTTTGCGGTTATTTAGCCAACAAATAGCTCACCGCTTTTTTGTTTAAACCCTAACAGTAAAAAACAATAACCTTAGAAAAACCAGCACCACAAGCCATGTTTGGATAAAGGCAGTAAGCGCAACGACACCTCGCCTCGTGACATCTAGATACACACTGGGCGCAACTGATAACAGCAGTTTTAGGAGATGACCATGCAAGGACTTATCAGATCTATATCGCTTAGTCTGCCTATCCTTGGCAGTATGTTTTTACTATCATGCGCGACTCTCTCCAAACAACAATGCCTGATCGGTGATTGGCAAACGATAGGCTATAACGATGGCGTGGCAGGCTACTCCTCAGAGCGCCTCGCCTCACACAGCAAAGCCTGTGCCAAAGCGCATGTGACCCCTGATTATCTTGCGTGGGAGCGCGGCCGCAAGCTTGGGCTGCAGCAATACTGTACGAGCACCAATGCTTACAATGTCGGTCGCCGCGGGCGTAGGTTAAACAACGTCTGCCCTGCTGCTATGGTAAACCACCTTCAACAGGCCAATCAGCACGGCCTAGCCTATTATCGTCTAGACAACCAGCTCGACACAGACAGACGCCTATTAGATGAGTATCAAGCAGAGTTTGATCAGCTTGAGAGCGGCGCGATGCTAGACTTTGCCAACGAAAAAGACGCTCGCAAACGGCTGTTGTTTTTAGCCGATGAGCTTGGGTCGATCAAACGTCGCCTCGATGACACACAAAGGCAGCTCGATATGCTCAACCAAACGTCTAAATATTAGGCCATCATAAAAAGCCTACCGATAAAGGCATTTGCTACCTATGGATCCAAACAATACAGCGCAGACACAGCCAGCGCGCGCGTCAAAACCGAGCCAACCTACCTCTGCATCGTATCAGCGTCATGGGCGTACCACAGCGATTGATGATCATCATGACCTACAGGTCTTAAAACGGATCAAGCGCTACTTGCTACCCAAAGATTTTGTCATCTCGCAAGATTTATTAGAGGAGATGGTCGCAGGCTACGACATCGGCGACCCCCTGACCGATACGCTCGCGGCTGATGGCCTGCGTTTTGCCAAACCTTTACAGCAGCTTATCCTCGATAACAAAACCGACAGTAAACTCGCAGCTCATCCGTCCTTTTGTGCACTGGCTGAGCAGTTTAGCGATCATCCTACTTGGTTTGACCCTCAGCTTGCACAGACTGGGGCGATCGCCTATCGGCGCTATCCGCTGATGCTGATTTGGCTGCTGCGAAATGTGGCATTGATGGCAGGTTATAGCATCCCTGCCCTATCGCTGCCACTGATCCAAACTGGCGCGTTGATGCACGATGCTCTACCAAGACTCATGCGCACTTATGCTTATATTTTGGCGGTCTCTGAGCATCCATTATTGCCCAAAACAAGCACACGTATACCGCGCACACGAGGGCCTATCGATAGCGTTTTGGCGATCGGCTCTGAGGGTTGGCGTCAGTCGATTCAGGTGCGGCAGATTCACACACTCGTGCGGCAAAACTTGCTCAGTGGCAAAAGCAACGCGGCAAAAGGCGTCGTCACAGAGGCCGATCAGCATCGCAACCCTGATGGCAGCTGGAACACTGCTTATTGGGGTGTACCGATCAACCAAACTGATATGATTGCCACTCATCTGCAATTCTCGCTACTGATTATGCGCGGGCTACGGCTGCTTGGCGCGCGTATCAGTAGCGAGGAGGCCGAGGGAATTTTGCATTTATGGAATCTTGCCAGTTACTGGATGGGTGTGGATTTAGAGCGTCTACCAAAGGATGAGGCCGCCTGCTGGGAGTGGCTCTATACCTACTTGTCCATTCAACAGCTAGACTTTGAGATGGGGCGACCTTTAGCAAAAGCCCTACACGATCTGCCGCGGCAACTGATGGGCGAAGACAATCGCCGCGGGCGTTTTGTAGAGATGGTCAATGCCAGTGTGACACGTACTCTGGTCGGTGATGATATCGGAGACGGCTTAGCGCTACCAAAATCGAAGCTCCGGTTTGGTGTCTTATCTTCCGTGCCTATTTTGTTTGCGCTCGATACCGCGCGGCAGCACAACCAAACGGTAGCCGCCAAACTAGAAGCCTTTCGCGCCAAGCGTCAAGACAATATGAACTGGTGGCTCAAAAAAAACGACGCCTATTATCAATGACGCAGCATCTGTCGGCTCAGCTCATTACAATCGGCTATCTTGCACGCGGTAATACCACTCCAACTGCCGATCAAAAGCTGTCTCTAATAAGCTGGCAATGACGCGGCCTGTCAGCCCCCAGACCGTCTCGCCATCGACTTGCCAGCTGGGCGTAAGTATCGTCGCCACCTGATCTTGCATGGCATATTCTATCGCATACTCAACGGTAGGCTGCGTGAGTAACGCCTCAAAATCTGCCCAAAAAATACGCGATATCTCACCGATTTCAGGCACCAGTACCAAATCAGGCGCGATCAAAGCCACGATTGGGCGCACGCTCATGCCGCTTTTGGAGGTCTGAATGGGTAGCTGACCGATTAGCTGTACCTTGTTGGGCGGGAGTGCCGTCTCTTCACAAGCTTCACGTAGCGCTGTGACGACGTTATTACCATCCCCTATCTCGTATTTACCGCCAGCGCAAGATACCTCGCCTGCATGGCTATTCATGTGCGCAGCGCGCCGCGTCAAAAGCAGCTTGGGATGGCGCTCATGGGTGATGGCCACCAGTATCGAAGCATCGGCAATGGGCGTCTGGTATAGACTGTCTAAGACACGCGCGCTGCGAGAGCTTTGCTGCGCGGTATGCAGCGCTGAATCGGTCAGCGCATTTAACGTCTCTTGCTGAACCCGCTCGGTCAATTGCCTGAGTGTCGGATAGCGAATAAAAGGTGGTATAGCGACTGACTGCTCATCTAACTGTACAGTCTGGGAAGGGAGTAACATGATCTTGCCCTATGTTTTTATCAATACGTTTTTATCAATATGTGGCGTGACTAGCTGTAGACTAACGTACTCTTCACGCAGCTGCATGCTATTTGTGTGACTCTTCATTTGTCAGGAAGTGTTCGTTATAAGGTATTCGTCATGAACGTCTCAAATCGCATCGACAGACAGGCGCCGCGTATTGTCTTCTTATTTTATAAGTCAACGTGTTTTATGGGTTAGCGTGACCGTTTGAGACAAATAGCAGTGATGGCTTGCCACGATGCCAAGATACCACGGGCGTTGCTGTCATTTATCGGACGATGACCCGCCAGCGATATGCAGCGTTACTGTTATCATGCTGCGCTACGAACAAAATGTGTGCTATCTTAAGGCGGTGCTTGCTTATTAAAACAACACCTTGCAGCATCGCTTTACCGGTATCCTGATAGTAAAAAAACCAATGTATAAAGGGCGGGCGCGCCTGCCCATGACGAGGTGTTTTTGCCATTAGGAGTACTGATTCTTTATCTCTTACGCTTACTACATTTATAAAGGCAGTTGATATGCGCTATTGTCTCCAATGCGGTCATCAAGCAGAACGAAAAATACCAGCCACGGATAATATGCCGCGTTTGGTATGCCCAAATTGCAACTATATTCACTACGAAAACCCAAAAGTCATCTGTGGGTCGCTGGTCGTACATAAAGACAGAGTGCTGCTATGCCGCCGCGCGATAGAGCCGCAATACGGTCTTTGGACGATACCGGCAGGCTTTATGGAAAACGGGGAAACCATGGCAGAGGGCGCCGCGCGTGAGAGCTACGAAGAAGCGGATGCAGTGGTGCTAAACCCTCATCTGTACTGTATCTATGATCTACCAGACATCGGACAGATATACTCGATTTATTTGGCCGATCTCAAAGACGGTGCGTATGGTGTCGGCTCTGAAAGCCTTGATTGTGCACTGTTTAGCGAAGAAGACATCCCGTGGGATAGTCTCGCCTTTGAAGCGGTGCGCCGCACCTTACGAAGCTACTTTGCCGATCGCCAGCAGTTCAGCCAATTGTCTGAGTTTCCTATTCATCAGGATATGATTGGCAAAGACTTGAGTATCAAACGTTTTTAAACGCCTTTAAACGTTGACTCAACCATCAGTCTTTTTACCATAAACCATAAAAGCAGACAATAACCTAGTATTGTCTGCTTCATAAATACTCACAGTGACAGATTGGTTTTTATTCAAAAAACCCCATTAGCTCTTTATTTTGCAAACGTTAAAGCCGAGGTTTTTCACGGTTTCTTCTTTATCATAAGGCGCTAGTACTGCACGTACATGCTGTTGCCCTTGTAGGTATTGCTTGGCCACGCGCTGTAGGTCCGCCACCGTCACATCCAATATGGCGGCACGCATCTTACGTTGCCAGTCAGCACCTCGATGGTGTAGATCAGCAAAGCAGGCTTTGACCGCCTCGCCAGCTGGGGAGCCTGGCTTATCCATACCCGAGATGATACCTAAGATGGCTTCTTCTAACTGCTCATCGGTCTGCGGCTCATTTATTAGCCACTCAATACTGGCCTCAAAATGCGCAAAGGTCTCAGCACACTGCGGGTCGCGGTAGCTAAAGAATTTAAAAGCGCAGGCATTGGCGTCATAGCCTGCGCCGCCGCCGTAAGCACCGCCGCGCTCGCGGATGGCGCTGTGCAAGTAGCCATTGCGCAGATACGGCGCTAATACCATCAAAGCGGCGGTATCAGGATGATCGGCCGCTGGCACACGATAAGCGCTGGCATTATGATAGACGTTGGTCGGTACCAGCCATGCCAAGTCCTCAGCATCGAGCGCAGCGGCGCTCTCTCGTGCCTTGATGGCGTCTGTTTCGCCATTTAACGCTGCCGCAAGGTGCAGCTCGGCAAACTCACTTGGTATAGTGTCTTCGATAGTCGCATCAGAGCCACTTAATTGCGCAGCAAGCGCTGGCGCTTGACTGTCTTTCCAGCTCTCGACGATTAAGTTGCTTAAGCGCTCGGTTTGTTCAGCTTCACAAATGATCACGGCATGCTTGGGCAAGCTGATCACACGCTGGTGCAAGTCCATCAGACTGGTTGCCAATTTATCCCACTGCGTGTCATCATCACCGGCATGCGCCAAAAAGTCTTTTAGCGCGTTTAGTGCAGGCAAGCCACTACGCACATACTCAAGCTGCGCTTGACGGCTCATACCGCGGCTGGCGGTTTGCATGGCATAAGAATGCCCAGAGCCAGCCAAATTCGACTGCCAGCCCGCTTGACGCTGCTGCAAAATCTCTTTGATACGGTCATGTTCGCGAAAGACGCTATGCTCCATGACCTCTTTGAGCAAATCAATCGCTTCAGGCTTGCGGTTGAGCGCACGGGTCGCCACCACAAAATAACTGCTGATCGTTTGGCTATCATCGATACTGGTGCGCTGGCTGATACGCGCCGTCACGCCAGAAGAATGCGCCGCTTGCTTGGCCTGCATCTCATGAGCGCTCATCGAGTCAGTACCCAGCTCTGATAGTAGGCTTAAATAAATCGGTAGCAGTGGATGATTGATCACCTCGTTCACAGGCAGGCTGCTGGTGGCCTGATTGCCAATGGCATCGGTCAGCGGCACAATCACTTGATAATAATACAAGCCGTTGGTGCCCGCTTCATATTCAAACAGCGTACTGTCTTGTCCGCTTAGGCGCACTTGTTTTTGTGTGCCTTGCTTAAAGCTGATATCGGTCGGGACATCCTCCAGTCCGACTTTTGGCAACAGGCTTAAATCATCAGGTGCTGCTTGCCGCGCTGCCAAATCAAGGGCTTGCTGTTTTAAGATGGCTTTATCATCAGCGCTCAAGTCCATCGCGATGGTATCAAGACGGGTCTGCTCTGCTGCAGCAAGGCGTGCTGATTTTTCACTATCTGGCGTTAACGTCACGCGCACACGGTGCTGATTGTCTAGTAGATGGGTTTTGATAAGGTTTGGTAGCCACTCTGCGTCTTTTACTTGCTCACGCAGCCACTGCAAATGCTCATCCACTTCCCAGACGTCGATCGGGTTGCCATCATGAATGGCCGTGCTAAAGCCTTCGAGCATCAAATTTAAACCATAAGGGATGCTATCGCCGCCGATATGGCGCTGATCGATCTCAATTTGGTGCAAAATGGTCTCAATCGTATCATCATCGATCGGTTTACTGGCCACTTCAGTCAGTAAATCCATAATACCTTGCTCTACTGCCTCGGCATGCTCAGGGTTGGAGCCGCGTAGACCGGTATAAAATACCATCTCATAATGGCTGTCATCGAGTCCCAATAGCGGACTTGGCGCTTTGCCAAGCGGATGACTGTCGAGATACGCACGTAATGGCGAGCCAGCATGCTCGACCAACACGCCTTCTAGCAGACGCAAAGCCAGACGCTGCTTGGGATCGGTGATCGATGGCAGCAGCCACGCCACCACATGATGGGTTTGGTCAGGGCCCGCTTCGTCAGCCGTATAAGTGTCGACCGCGCTGATCGGCGCAGGCAGGCGCTGCTCTGGACGTGAGACGTGTTTTTTACCCGCTTCAAACTGGCTCAAAGCATCGTTATGGATTTTCGCTTGGGTCTCGGCGACCGGAATATTACCAAAGCTCATAATCACGCTGTTTGATGGATGATAATGGCTTTGATGGAACTCAACGAGCTCGGCGTGGGTCAAATCAGGAATGTCCGCAGGATCACCGCCCGAGTTATAATGATAAGTGGTCGTTGGGAATAAATGATGAGCGACCGTATGATAGAGCTGGTCGATCTCGCCGCTCATCGCGCCTTTCATCTCATTAAAGACAACACCTTTAAACTGCGGTTTGTCATTTTCGTCCAATTCTACGCGAATACCTTCTTGAGCAAAATCAAGCGGATGAATATTGGGAAAAAACGACGCATCAAGATACACAGCCAGCAAGTTAAAGTAATCGTTTTTATTTTGTGTGGCATACGGATACGCTGTCCAGTCGGCCGCGGTCATGGCGTTCATAAAGGTATTTAATGAGCGCTTAATCATCGAAAAAAACGGATCACGAACCGGAAACCTTGCCGAGCCGCACAGCGCCACATGCTCCAAAATATGTGCCTCGCCCTTTGAGTCCATCGGCTGAGTACGAAAGCCAACCAAAAAGGCATTTTCATCACTTGGATGCGCCAAATGATAATGCATCGCGCCGGTTTTGACATGCTGACTGATCAGCACGTCCATTGACAACGCCTCGATATGGCGATGCTCAATCAACTCAAACGCTGGATGAAGCGTTAGATCGGCGATAAATGGCGTGTCAGTCATAGTGATCCTTATCAAATTATAATACATAGGGTGCCGTAGTAGATGGGGCTGCTGTTTTGATAAGTCAAGCGATCTGAGCGTTAATATTCTATGCCTCTTTTTGCTTGATAAGTCAATTGACAGGTCGTTTTGTAAGTCGTGTGGTCAACAGAGTCTCATAGGTTGTCTGTTAAACAATAAACGAATTAGGGGGTTGTAAATATCGCCTACAGGGGAATATCCATAATAAAATAATGGATTTAACCCTTAACAAACACCGCCACCACTGCTACTATAAAATAAACGTCTTAATAGGAGCTGATGATGGGCTATCAACATATTTTACTGGTCACCGACTTGTTATCTGATGCAGATGCCGTCGCACTCAAGGCCAAACGTATCCTTGCAGGTTCTCCTGAAGCTAGGCTGTCGGTATTGCATATCGTCGAGGATGACATGGTGCGCTTTGGCTTTGAGCTAGTACCAGCTTCCAGCCTATCAGGCGATGTCGATGGCGAGCACTGGCAAGAAGCACGAGAAAAACTGGCGCAGTTTTTGGCACGTAATGAGCTGCATGCGGTCAACTCTGAGGTGACATCTGCCATCTCAAACAGTAAGGGCATCGTCAATTATTGCCGCGACAATCAAGTCGACTTGCTCATCATCGGCCGCCATGAGCGTCATGGTATCGCCGCATGGTTGGCCAAAGCG
This sequence comes from Psychrobacter sp. CAM01, assembly GCF_032842965.1. NCBI lineage: Bacteria > Pseudomonadati > Pseudomonadota > Gammaproteobacteria > Moraxellales > Moraxellaceae > Psychrobacter > Psychrobacter sp. CAM01. The sequence goes on along the minus strand of NZ_JAWJBL010000008.1, from coordinate 71,793 downwards.
ACGGCCGACAGTATCTTGCCAAATATTCCTTGCGACAGCTTGGTGGTCAAGCTCGACCAACCCTTTGCAGAGTGATACGCGGCCTGCATCATCCGTGTGATGACGCTTGATGACGATTTAACAGCGCTCTGTAGTAGTGCTATAGTAAATACTATCTGACATGAGGAAGACGCTATGAGTTACGAACACATATTACTGGTCACCGACTTACTCTCTGATGCCGATATCGTCGCACAAAAGGCCAAACGTATCGTCGATAACCGCCCGGGCGCTAAGCTATCCGTACTGCATATCGTCAAAGACACCATGGTTGGTTTTGGTTATGAGTTGGTTCCCGCCTCGAGCTTATACGATGAGATCGATGATGAGCGCTGCCAAGAAGCACGGGCAAAGCTGGCGCAGTTTTTGGCGCGTAATGAGCTAGACGCCGTCAACTCGCAAGTGACCACCGCCATCTCTAGCAGCGAAGGCATCGTCAATTATTGCCACAAACACGACGTCGATCTTTTGGTCATCGGTCGGCACAAGCGCACAGGCATCGCCGCGTGGATCAGCGGTGCTACGGCGGATAATATCCTGCCCAACGTCCCATGCGACAGCTTGGTCGTAAGACTCGACAAACCCGTATCCAAGTAGCGCCAATAACATGTTACTTAATAGCGCTCAAACAATGGCGCTCAAACCGTAACGCGCAAATAGTCGCTCTCAAAACTTCAAACGCTAAAAAAGCGCGGTGTATCTACGACGCCGCGCTTTTTGTATTTGCTCAATCGTCTTGTATCATATCTATGAAAGTCTGCCAAATCGGGCTTTGATGGCGGGCTTTGTGCCAGACCAACCACCACGTCCGTGATAGATCGATACCTGCGACTTTTACTTGTACCAGCTTTCCTGCTGCCAGCTCCGCCTCGATGACGTGCTGGGACAGACAACCAAGACCGATATCGGCACTGACCATATGTTTGATGGCCTCTGACTGCTGAATTGCCATAATTACCTCGGCCTCTGGCAGATGTTTGAGCAGCTGCTCATCGATGATCTGCCGCGTGCCCGACCCCGCCTCTCGCACCAGTAGCGGCAGTTTGGCCAACTGCGTAAGAGTGATATGATACAGACGTTCAGTCTCTTGATAATCTGCAAGACCTGCCAGCCATCTGCTATCGCGTTTGGCAAATATCATCAAAGTATCCGTGCGCCATGCGCGCTGCTCGATGGCCTTAATATCTGTGGGGCGCGGCATGCCTTCTACCAACGCGATATCGATATTTAACTGCTCAACCTCCGCCACCACCTCTTGCGTATTGGCGATATACATATCGACACGAGCGTCTGGCAGCGCCTGATACAGCTTGGCTAGCAGCGGCGGCAAGGCATAATTACCGATGGTGGTGCTGGCGCCAATATGGATCTGACCGACTTGATACTTATGATAATGCTCCAGCGTCAATGACTGCTCTAAGATCGCTTGCGCTTGTATATAAATAGGATGGGCATTGGGGTGCTGGTTGAGCCTACGTCCGACCCGCTCAAATAACGGCATCTGCAGACGCGCCTCCAGCTCACTCAGCGCACTACTAACGGCCGACTGCGAGAGATGCAGCGCTTCACTAGCGCGGCTGGTGCTGCCAGTTTGATAAATACTCACAAACACTGCCAGTTGCTTTAGGGTAATCTTCGGTAGCGTTTGCATGGCTTTTTTCATTGTCTCGCTTGCCTTATATCCGTCTTTGGAGGTGTGCACACAACCGACATTGTTTAATAAACAACAAATTTAGCAATCTGTCTTTTACTGAGCTTGTTTTAACAACGTCCTCATCACTGCTGATGCCTCTGCTTTTAATAGAGGTTTGTTTCACGCCATCATTACCTGTATTTTCGATAGTTTCTATCTAATTAATCTGTTTTTATTATAAGTTGGCTTGTCTTATACTGTCTACTCATAAGCTTATGCTTATTTTGATTATAGCCATGAGGACGACGAGCCATGTATGCTTTTACACAGTCAATGAGTCACTATTGCCCGCGCAACCGCCACTTAGCAGGACTGCTGGTGGTGCTCTTTGGTAGTTTGCTGTGCTTGTGGTTGGACGCCAGCATCGATAGTTGGTCAAATGGTCGTATCGTTGGCCTCTCTCCGTTGACGCTGGCGATATTGCTTGGCATGGTACTGGGCAATACCGTCTACCCGCAGTTCGCAGAGCGCTTACAGATGGGCGTGGCCTTTGCTAAGGGACAAATATTGCGTCTGGCCATTATTTTTTATGGCTTTAAGCTGACCTTGACACAAGTCTCCAGCGTCGGAATGCCAGCGATCATGACCGACGCTCTGGTCTTGACCTCGACATTTCTATTGACTTACTGGCTCGGTACTAGATGGCTAAAGGTCGATAAGCAAACGACACTACTGATCGGCTCAGGGGCTAGCATTTGCGGAGCGGCGGCAATCATCGCTGCAGAGCCTGTGGTCAAGGCCGAAGCGCACAAGGTGACGATTGCTGTGGCGACGGTAGTAGTATTTGGCACCATCGCTATGCTGCTTTATCCATTTTTATACCATCTTGGCTGGCTGCAGCCGTGGCTCGACGCTCAGCAATACGGTATTTATACCGGCTCCACCATTCATGAAGTGGCGCAAGTGGTGGTCGCGGGTAACGCGGTGAGCACCGAGGTCGGCAATACTGCGGTCGTCACCAAAATGATACGAGTCATGATGCTCGCGCCATTTTTGCTTGTTTTATCATTTGCCTTGACCTCATCTGGTAGCGGTCAAGCCGACAAACCTTCCATAATGAGCCGTGTACGACAAGTGAATGTCCCTTGGTTTGCTTTTATCTTTATCTTGATGGTGCTGTTGCACACTTGGATACCGATGTCCGATGGCTTTGAGCAAAGTATGGTGATGCTAGATGATGTGATGCTGACCATGGCGATGTTTGCACTGGGCCTGACCACACATATGAGCGCTATCAAACAAGCTGGCGTCAAGCCGCTGATTTTAGGAGCAGTGATGTTTGCTTGGTTGCTACTCGGCGGCGGAGTGATCAATATCGCTATCAGCTCATTTGGTTAACCTGCAGCTCATTTACCTAAAACTAGAAAGGCCAACGATAGTGAAGTCGTTGGCCTTTTTTATTGCTCGTCTGCATAAGCGATGATAGCCATCATAGACGACAGCTATCTATAATCTTATAACCTATAATTGCAGACGAAAAAAAACGAACCCAAAGGTTCGTTTTTTTATCTTGCTCTATTTATCTATAAAAGACAAATTAGATAGCAACGATGTTGTGTGCTTGTGGGCCTTTTTGGCCTTGAGTTACAGTGAACTCAACTTCTTGGCCTTCAGCCAAAGTTTTGAAGCCTGAGCCTGAGATTTCGCTGTAATGAGCGAAAACGTCTGCGCCGTTTTCTGGAGCGATGAAACCAAAGCCTTTAGCTTCGTTGAACCACTTAACTGTACCTTTTTGAACGTCTGACATAGTCATAACCCTGATATTTAATTTATTTGTGGTCTAATAGACCGATAACGCTTGCAAATAGCTACTGAACGATAAATATTAAAACGAAGGATTATAACTAATACTACGAGGTAATGATTTGGTGCAGAACTGCTCTTAAGCTTGGATGTATTATAAGGGGAACATACTAGTATCGCAAGCCTTATCTCAGATTTTATGTAACTGGACTTAACTATTGCCCTATATTGGCGACCTTATTTGGCATTTGGCAGACGAAACAAATAGACAGCAACCCCGCTACAGACCAGTGCTACCAGCCATGCCGCCCATGCCATATCAGCGGGCAGACGATAAAACAACATGGCAGTCGATATCGCCATCATGATGGTCGCAAGCCACTTAGCATAAAGCGGTACTGCATGATTTTCTTCCCAATCACGGACGTATTTACCAAAGTATTTGTGATTGATCAGCCAAAAATGAAAGCGCCGCGAGCTACGTGCCCAGCACCCTGCCGCCAGTAATATAAAAGGCGCAGTCGGCATCACGGGTAGCAAAATGCCGATGATACCCAGCACAAAAAACACCCAGCCTAATATGACAAATGTCCAACGCACTGTCGGGCTGTGGTGCTGATTGGTCTTTGGGCGGTAGTAGAAGTGCTTTTTTTGGCTCATAAAGTATGTCGTTGGATAGTGTCAGATAATCAGGTTTTGGCCGGCAAATTTATGACAAAGACGGCGGCTGATAGAATTCACTAAGGATGCCGTATCAGGAGATATGCTACAAGACTATTTTTATGAGGGTTTTGCTATCAATCGGTATGTTTGGTTAGTGATTGGGTAAATTGAGACTATCTCCCTATCGCAAATAAAGCAAAAAGACCGCTGTTTTATGATGATAGCGGTCTTGAACACATGTGTCATATAAATGGATTAATTATCCATCTACTCAGCAATATCTATAGCGTCATTACAATAAACACACTGGCTCTAAAGTTGGCTTGTAGGTGTAAGTGAACTCTTGACCATTTGGATAGGCCTGCTGCAACTCAGGGTCGCTAAAGCTTTGGTTGAGTACCAGCGTTTGTTTGGGTGCCAGTTTTATGACCTTAACTTGGGAAAAAACTGGCTCGTTTTCATATTGAAGCCCTACTGCGGTACGGTTGGGCTTTAGGTTATATTTTTCTACGGCCGCTTGCTGATAGCTACCATCGGTATAGCATTTAAAGCGATAGTTGTAACTTGTGCCATCTCGGCGAAAGTTGACTACAGCAGCTTGACCGCCCATCCCTGCTGTCATCGCCCAATAGCCGTCGTAGATCTGTTGTGGCAACTGGTAGGCGTTATTGACCTGATCGTTTGGGTGCGATGGCGACATGCCAGTACTGGCACAGCCGGATAAATACAACGCGCCGCCTAGCATGGCAGCGGTAATCTTAAGATAATGGCTCATGGCTCGTCCTTTAGTTATGAGTAAGTTGATGGGTTATATTCATAGATTATATTAACAGTAATTACTTTCTGCGGGTTATACAAAATTCAAACTCGGCTTGGATACCTTTACTTGCCGTTGGCTGTGACTTGTAATGAGTAAGATTGATTTGCCCACATGGTGAGATTGGCTGATTATAAAACACCTTGTAATCATCATTGATCAGTTTGCCCGCTGCGTCTAAAGCAAAGCAGCTGATATCCATCTCTATTGGACTCTGGCGAGTGAAATTAAGCGTGATGGGTGCTGTATCGTCGATATTGCGTTGGCTTAGAGGTAGATATAATCCGATGGTTGGATTAATAGTTTTTCTTGATCCAGAATTGCTTCTCTAAACACCATAGTTAGCTAACAACCTAACTTATATACTTTAAAAGTCAATTTCGTTTTACCTATTCCATACTTACTGCTAAAATTGACTACAATTATGATCTTATCAGGTGGACTACTAAAATGGAAAAAATATATTTGAATAACTATAAAGGATTTAAAAATCAGTTCATTCAACTTGACGATATCAATTTTCTAGTAGGTGAAAATAGTACAGGTAAAACCTCTTTTTTGAAAATCATTAATTTACTATCTAAACAAGAATTTTGGATGGGATTCGAATTTAATAACAGCGAGGTTGAGCTTGGTTACTTTAATGAAATCTATAACAAGAAAAACCCTAAAAAGGGTAAGAAAAAATTTCAAATTGGTATAGAAAGAAGTCTTAGAAGGTCTAGGAATAGCAATAGAGATTTGAGATTAGTGCTTGATTTTAATGAAAAGCAATCAATTCCAAACCTATTTCAAGTAAAAGCTCGTATAGGTAGCTTTGATGTATTGATTAGGTTTTCGGATAAGCAAGTTAGGTATTGGTATAAAGAATCCGAAAAACAAGATTTCAAAGAATGGGTGACTGATCTTAATACCTATGGAAGCTTCAAAATTCTTAAACATCCAAAGAACTTACCTCTATTTATCATTCTTACATTAATAGAAAATGAAATTCATGACGACAGTCAAAGAAGCATGGGGTTTTATAACCTAGAAATTTTTGATAATTTTAAATGGATAGCTCCAATTAGAGCTAAAGCCAAAAGGATATATGAGTCCTATAAAATAAAATTTTCTCCTGAAGGAAACCACATACCCTCTTTGTTAAGAAAAATGCTTATGGATAAGGATACTGCTACAAAAAATAAAATAATAACTATTTTAGAAAATTTTGGTAAGCAAAGCAATCTATTTGATGAAATTATAGTCAAAGAGCTAGGTGAAAGAAACGTATCACCTTTTGAAATAATTATTAAGTATAAAAATCTAGAAATGAAGTTGCCAAATGTAGGCTATGGAGTCTCTCAATCATTACCTCTAATCATTGAAATACTGTCTTCTACTAGAACTGTTTTCTCAATTCAACAGCCAGAAGTACACCTTCATCCTAAAGCGCAGTCTGCCTTTGGTAGCTTTCTGTTCAATTCTGTCACAAACGATAATAATAGATTCATTATTGAAACACATAGTGACTTTACAATTAATAGACTTAGATATGAGATTTTGAAGAACTCAGAAGAGATCGAAGCAAAAATAAAATCCAAAGTATTATTCTTTGAAAGAGGTGATTTTGGCAATACTATTACAGAAATGAGTATTGATAAGCACGGTACATTCATTGGCGATATTCCAAATACCTACAGAGAGTTTTTCATAGATGAAGAGTTAAAACTTTTGGAGCTTTAAGAATATGCCTATTATTATAGATGCGAACTGTATTGCAAATGTTTTTGATGTAAATTGTGCCAGACATGCTGAGTTTACTCCTGTTCGAGATTGGATTGTTTCAGGTAAAGGTAAAATGGTTTATGGAGGTACTACATATGAAAACGAACTTAGGTTATTACCGAAATATCTCCCAATCATTAGGTTTCTGAGGGAAAGTAACAAAGTTATTAGAGGAAACAAAACTGCTATAGACCAGTATCAGTCTCAAGTAGAAAGTAAAAGAACTGATCCTGACTTTGATGACCCTCACCTTGTAGCAATATCAGTGGTGACGAAATGTTTATTGATTTGCTCAGAAGATACTCGATCTATAAAGCATGTAAAAGATCGAAAGTATTATCCTAAATCTTTTGGCAATCTTCCTTCTTACTATACTTCTAGTAGTAACTCCAACTTATTATCTGATAATTATGTCCATCAGACATTTAAACCACTAACTACAATTAATAGATCTGTACAAGATAAATTTAATCTAATAAAAATTAAGAGTAAATAGAACGTATATCTTAATTACATATGAAAAACTAATCATTAAAAATATTTTGGTTAGAAAGCCACCTAGCTAGGTGGCTTTCTGAATATCAATGTCTAAAAAACTACAAAGCCTTCAACTCCTCCATTTGCCCTGCTATAGTAGCCAACTGCCCTTCTAACTCTTCAAGCTTCACCTTCTCCGCATCAACCACTTGCGCTGGCGCTTTACTCACAAAACCTTCGTTAGAGAGCTTACGCGCGATACCGTCGGCTTGCTTTTGCAGTTTTTCATGCGCTTTGTCCAGACGTGCCAGCTCAGCCGTTGGATCAATCAGACCTTTCATCGGTACCAGTACACGTAGCTGGCCGACCATACTTGATGATGACAATGGCACCTCATCACCTTCTTTGACGATCTCTAAGCTCTCGACTTTGGCCAGTGCTTTAAACTGGTTTTTGATACGTGATAGCCGCGCTTCTTCCTCATCTGAGATATTTTGTAGCAATACTGGTAGGCGTACGGCGTTACCCAGTTTCATCTCACCGCGGATATTACGGACGCTAGCGATCAGCTCTTGTAGCCATGCCATGTCCGCCTCCACCTGCTCACTGATCTGCGCATTATCAGCTTGAGGATAAGCTGCGACGACAATGCTGTCGGTATCTTTACGGCTCAGCAGTGGCGCGACAGTCTGCCAAATCTCTTCGGTCAGATACGGCATGATTGGATGGGTAAAGCGCAGCGCCGTCTCGAGCACATGCAGCAGCACGTAGCGGATTTGCGCTTTACGCTCGTCTGTCACCGAGTCGTCATTGAGGCTGGCTTTGGCAAGCTCGACATACCAGTCGCAGTATTCGTTCCAGATAAACTCATAAATATCATGGCTGACCATATCCAGGCGATACTGGGCAAAGTGCTGATGGATATTGCTAATCGTCGAGTTGAGACGGCTCATGATCCATTTTTCGGGTAGCTCCCACACCTCAGGCTTCGCGCTTTGGTCGATAGGCTTGGCATTGCTGTCACCATCGACACAGTTCATGAGGACAAAGCGGCTGGCGTTCCAGATTTTATTACAGAAGTTACGATAGCCCTCAACGCGTTTCAGATCGAAGTTAATATCGCGGCCAGTACTGGCTAAGGATGTGAAGGTAAAGCGCAGTGCATCGGTACCATAAGCTGGGATGCCTTCTGGGAATTCTTTACGCGTTTGTTTTTCAATCTTCGCCGCGTCTTTTGGGTTCATCATATTGCTAGTGCGTTTTTCTACTAGCGTCTCCAAATCGATACCATCGATGATATCGATTGGGTCGAGCACGTTGCCCTTTGATTTGGACATTTTTTGACCGTTGCCATCACGTACCAGACCATGCACATAGACGGTCTTAAACGGTACTTGCGCCGTACCATCTTCGTTTTTGACAAAATGCATGGTCATCATGATCATGCGCGCCACCCAAAAGAAGATAATGTCAAAGCCTGTGACCAAGACGCTAGTTGGGTGGAAAGTCTCAAGCACCTTTTTATCGGCAGCCGGATCAGCCCAGCCTAGTGTACTAAAGGTCCATAGTCCTGAGCTAAACCAAGTATCGAGCACGTCATCGTCTTGGCGCAGTTTGATATCGTCACTTAAGTTATATTTAGTGCGAACTTCGGCCTCATCGCGGGCGACATAGATCTCACCCGTCGTATCGTCATACCAAGCCGGAATACGATGACCCCACCACAGCTGGCGACTGATGCACCAGTCTTGCAGATCGGTCATCCACGCCATATACATATTTTTATACTGCGCGGGGACAAACTCAATACGACCATCTTCGACCGCATCAATCGCTGGTCCTGCCAGCTTATTGACGGCGACATACCACTGATCAGTCAGCCATGGCTCGACGATGGTACCACCGCGCTCAGCACGCGGCGCTTTTAGCGCGTAGTCTTCGATGTCTTCTAGCCAGCCTTCGCTACTCGCTTGCTCGACCAGTTGCTTGCGCGCCGCAAAACGCTCAAGCCCAGCGTATTCGCTCGGCGTGGTCTCAAGCGCAGGCTCACGCGTTTGCAGATCAGCATAGACCTCCATCTCAGGCAAAATGTTGGCACGCTCATCTAAAATATTAATCAGTGGCAAGCTGTGACGACGGCCCAGCTCATAATCATTAAAGTCATGGGCGGGGGTAATCTTGACACAGCCTGTACCAAAGTCGCTTTCGACATAATCATCGGCCACGATCGGCACCACGCGGCCTGTGATTGGCAAAGTAATGGTCTTGCCGATCAAATGCGCATAGCGCTCATCGCTTGGGTTGACGGCCACAGCGGTATCACCCAATAATGTCTCAGGACGGGTGGTGGCGACCACCAGATAGTTTTTGCCGTCTTGGGTAGTGAGGTCTGTATCGGTGAAATAGTAACGGAAATGCCACAAGCTGCCTTTTTCATCGACGTTTTCTACTTCTAAATCAGACAGTGCGGTTTGGAACTTAGGGTCCCAGTTGACCAAACGCTTACCACGGTAAATAAGACCTTCATCAAACAGACGCACAAACACTTCTTTGACCGCATTGGATAAGCCATCATCCATGGTAAAGCGCTCACGCGACCAATCCACCGAGCTACCAAGGCGGCGAATCTGACGGGTGATGTTGCCGCCCGACTCTTCTTTCCACTCCCACACTTTATCGATAAAGTCTTCGCGCGTCATATCACGGCGGCGGATGCCTTGCGCCTCTAGGCGGCGCTCAACGACCATCTGGGTTGCGATACCAGCGTGATCGGTGCCCGGTTGCCAAAGCGTATTGTCGCCGTCCATACGGTGATAGCGGGTCAGCGCATCCATGATGGCATTGTTAAAACCGTGCCCCATGTGCAGCGAGCCTGTGACGTTCGGCGGCGGCAAGGCGATAGAAAACGACTCATCCTTATCAAAAGTTGGGGCAAAATAACCACTCTCCTCCCAGCCTTGATACATGCCCGCTTCGACATCCTTTGGGCTGTAAGCGTTTTCTAATTGACTTAAGGCGGCTTGAATAGACTCGGTCAAGTTGGTTGTGCTGTTGGTATGATTCTCAGGATTGCTCATAATAGAATAATCTTTTATTAATAATGAATGAATTTTGTCAAACAAATAACATGAAACGTAAGCGATGGGATTGATAGAGTGATTTTAACGCAGATGGCCAGATTTTGTTAGATGCTAAGGTAATTTATCGGCTTTGAGACGCATCCATTAAACAATTAACGAACAGCAATCCCCCGCTCTGGCAAATATAATACGTTATAGTCATGCTGTAGCATATAACGTCTGTTTGTATATTAGTCATGACCTTCTGCCAGTCGGTAGCGCCCCATCATTGTCCCATAACCAGCGAGTTTACTGTGCCCAAAGATACCGAGCATAACAACACCTACCAAGCCGACCCATCACGCAATAAGCTTATCGCAGAAGGTATCGCGCGCCCTAACAATGCGCCAGACAATGACGCCGCCGCAGACGACTACCCGCCAGACGACAGTGAGGTACAAGCAACTAAGACCCTAAAGGATGAAGACCTACCCAAAGAAATCAGCGATGAAGACAAAGAAACCATCAAAAAAGTCGCAGGCGATGACAATCTAAGCCAAGCAAAAAGCTATGCCAGTATCTTGGTGGAGCAAGTGATACATGCCAAAGAAACCTTTGAGCGCTCTTTGGGCTCATTATTTACCAGCGCCTTTACCGCAGGGTTTGAGATTGGCATCAGCTTTTTTATGATTTTATCAGCCTTTGCGCTACTGAGCGCCGTCATACCTAGCGATTATGCCATCGTCCTCGCCTCCTTGATGTATCCGGTGGGCTTTATCATCGTTGTCATTGGCCAGTCGCTATTATTTACCGAGCAGACCTCCCTCTTAAGCCTGCCTGTCTTAAACAAAATCGAACCCTTGCACAAGTTGCTACGGCTATGGGGTATCGTTATCACAGGCAATATCGTCGGCGGCTGCCTGTTTGCCGCCTTGATGATTGGCCTTGGCCTAAATATGCAGCTGTTTGGCGCCAGTGATATCGATGCTTATGCTGAGCATATTTTGGGGTTTAGATGGTGGGTCATCTTTGGCAGTGCCGTACTGGCAGGCTGGATGATGGGCATTGCAGCATGGCTTGTGACCTCAGCGCGCGATACCATTAGCCGTATCGTCTTGGTGACGCTAATCACCGGTAGTATTGGCTTTTTGGGACTGCATCATAGCATCGTCGGCAACATCGAAATTTTCTCCGCCCTGCTATATGGCAATACCGTCAGTCTGTGGCGCTATTTGCTGTTTTTGATAGTGGTGCTGGCTGGCAATACGGTGGGCGGCGTGGTCTTTGTCGCGATACTAAAAAACCGCGCTTTTTTATTTGAAGTAGAGCGTGTCAAAGAACAGACCGACGAAAAAATATAGTCAATCCGATATAACATTGGCACACTTCATGTCATATGCTACTGGTATTTATTTTGCGCAGCATCGAGCAGCGTCGGCACAGCGCGCAAAGAAAATAAATACCCGTAGCGCTGTACCTATTTTAGAATAGATTACTTATAAGTACCGATGCACGGTGGCCTTAGCGCTGGTCAACGCTCTATAAAACCAATACAGGGCGACTCGGATCGCTCTGATAGCCAGTTATAAGCGGCGCGCAGCTAAGACGCTCATCTCCACCTCTGAGCGCTTTACTTGACGATATTTGGCACCAAACACTCTGACCAAGATACCAGCAGTCAAAAACATGATGAGGGTATAAATCGCAGGCGTCATCGACATTTTATAGTTGGCCAATAGGGTCAATGCCATAAAGATAGATAACGTGCTGTTTTGCAGGCCGACTTCTAAGGTTACCGACGTTCTTTGCGCCAAGTTTAGGCCAAACCACTTACTGCTATAGTAGCCAAGCGCCATGGTAGAGAGGTTGAGAAGCAACGATACCGGACCTGCTGCGAGTAGCGCCTCGACGAGGATACCGCGCTGGACATAGCTTAAAAACACCACTAAAAACGTCAAAAATATCACCCCAAATCTCGACACATAGACCTGAGAGTTGTCAGCGATACGCGGCGCATGGCGTTTGATCAGCATACCGAGGCTGATAGGCACGATGGTCAATACCACCAACGTCAGCACGGTTTTTAGGACAGGTAATTCAAACGCACTACCAGCACCCATAAAATAAATCAGCGAAAAGCTCAGCACCACAGGAATGCTAAAGACTGTGATGACACTAGCAATCGCTGTCATCGTCACTGACAACGCCACATCGCCTTTGGCCAGATAGGTAAATAAATTGGAAGTGGTGCCTCCTGGGCACAACACCAGCAGCATGACGCCGACGGCGTATTCAGGCTCTAGAGGCATGATATTGGCCAATGCAAAGCCGATGAGCGGTAATAACAACAGCTGATTGGTCAAGCCGACACCAACTGCCTTAGGGTATGTTAAAACGCGTTTAAAATCATTGGCGACGAGAGTAAGACCCATACCCATCATAATCAAAAACAAACAAATGGGGATGATAACTGAGTTGACTAAGGTGACAATTTCCAGACCTTCCATAACCACATCCTTGTAGATACTACCCGCCCAAAAACCCGCACCAGCCGCCACCTTCACATCGAAGCGTCAGCACCTATGCTATTGTTTTTGACCGGATATAAGACCCTGCGTGGGCCGGTGTATGACAGCATTCCATGCCATCGTGTCTATACGCCCCCTCATGGAGCGATATAACAAAGTATATCGTTGTAAAAGCGGCTTTATCTGTTTTATTCAACGACTCATCAGTCAGATGTGGTGGTCAAAGAAAGGAAAGCAAACTAGGAAGGAAAATCAGGAAGGCAAGACAATTAGGGCGTGTCATCGATACTATGCACCGCTGTGCCATAAGCAATGGCCTCCACCATACTACCGAGCTGGTTGATATTGGTCACCTCAAGGCGCAAACCATAGATGTGATTGTAGCCTTTGGCATGTGCCTGAGTACGCATACGTACGATGGCCTCGCGGCGCGCGCGATCCAGCAGTGTCTCATAAGTGGTTAGGTTTTTGCCAAAGATGCTCAGCACCCGCGCGACGATCATTTTAAAATAATCTTGCGCGATCACGACGCTGCCGAGCACCAGCTCACCTTGCGTGTCCGCCGCCAGTTTGGGACGATAAAACCGCTCGCTTGAGACCACGATATGACCCAGCGTTTGCTCAGCTTGGCGTAGCTGCGCTAGATGCTGACGCTCATGACGGGTGCCAAAAAACCACCCCACCACAAACAATATAAGGAGCGGCGCATAGTTGATAAGCATTTGGGTGAATGAGTGGTTCATGACACGTCTCTTCTTATAAAAAAGCAAATAGGCTTTTTAGGTGGTTAACCAAAAGGGTTGAAACGTGGTAAGTCATCAGCTGGCACTGCGCTTGGCTGGGTGGGCGCGGCTTGCGGCGGGCGTGATGAATCATCGTGACGATGGGGAGGCTGAGGCGCTGGATCCGGCATCGGTACGGCCTTGACCGCCGTACCATAGACAAACAGCTCGGAGGCCCCTTGAGCGATACTAGAGGTCGAAAAGCGCAAGCCCACCACCGCATCTGCGCCCAGTGCTTCGGCCTTGACCACCATACGATCGATTGCCTCTTGGCGCGATTCTTCTAACAGCTCGGTATAGGCGGTCAGCTCGCCGCCGACGATGTTTTTTAGCCCAGCAAACAAGTCTTTGCCGACGTGTTTTGAGCGTACCGTACTACCATAGACCACATCCAAACGCTCAGTGATCTGATACCCTGGTAGATGCTCAAGATTGGAGAGTTGCAAAGCCATGATATTACCTTATGCATACAAAATAACAGCGGCGACTGTCTGTTAAAACAGTTGCTACCTAAAAGAACTGACACACGGGACGATCTAGGTACGGTATCAGTCGTTGGTATGAAACAACAAAAACAGCTCGGTCAGATTGCCTTCGATACTATTGGCCATCTGTGCCAGCTTGTCTTCATCACGGCGCATGGCGGCCAGCTCAGGATCTTCATCATCGATACCACTGAGCACAATCATCGGTAGCGTCAACACCGCCACATCCTCGCTGGTTTCTTCATCTTCAAACCAATCACTGGCTTCCTCGCCATACATCGCATCGACAAAACCGATCGACCAAGCGACGATGTCTGACTCGTCGGAGAAATCTACCGCCACTTCCTCATCACCAGCGTCTTCGTTGAAAGGCAACTCAATGGGTGTCTCGTTTTTTAGCTCAGCCATGATAGCGGCACGCCAGCGCTTGATACCATCGACGACGTTTTCTGGAATCTCGCTCACATGACCTTCAAAAAACGCATCCAACCAATTAGGCAGCGGGCGACCGATGACGGTAGCGGTCAAAAAACCATGGGCGGCGACACTATCGAGGACGTAGGGGTTTTCTTGGGTATCTAAGTAGTCTAGTAATTCGTCAAAGCTTAATGGGTCACTCATGAGTTAAAATCCTTAAATGAAGGGTGTCAATCGCAAAACGATCGAAGATAGGCATGATGATGGAGGGGACAAGAAAGCGACTATTAAAAGTCACGTATCCAAACCGTCATGATAAAAAATAAAAGCAGGCAACGCCAAATCTCAATAGAGGGATGAAGCGCTGCTGTAGAGCGGTCATTAAAAGGCTTTAGTTGACAAACATACGGCGCTAGAGCGACAGACGAATGCTGCTGACAGAAAAAAAATGCCGGCACTATGACGTAGCCGCTCAGATATCGTCGTCGTCCCAATCATCGTCGTCTTCATCGAAATCGTCGAGATCATCAAGATCATCTTTTAGCTCTCTTGCTAAACGCTTTTCTTCGAGCAAGTTATCGATCAATCGACGCTTTTCAAGGCTACTTAAGCGTGTGCGCACACTTGTTTCAGCCTCTTCTACCATCTTTGCGTCATCATCATCGACAAAGTCATCATCAAAATCGTCGTCAATATCAGCGTCACTCATGACAAACTCCTATCAGTTTTAGCAAAGGTATAAAAAATACATCAATATATATATGCCTTATAAAGTCTCTGTTGAGAGTTGTCAATCCTTTTTGTCAATATGGCATATTTCCCAATCGCGGCCAAACCTCTTTGCCAAGCAGTATTATAGGCAATTGTACAGACTACTTCGGTACAAAACAGCGCTCCTGATGAGCACTTATGCTTAAGAAGCCTCTTGATTGTCGACCATCAACACCGCATTACGCACATCCGCCAACCGCTGAATCATCGCATCATTGCCCCCATCAAATATCGCACACTCACGCTCATAGACTGTCGTTGGGCGCATGATGCTCTGTACCTGGACATGATTGCTGATTTGTTTAAGACCTGCATTGGGCAATAAGATCAGCATTTGCTCTTTTTTGCCGATACCGTGCAGCAGATGCGTCATGGCTTCACTTTGCGCATCATCACTGACACCTGCTTTGGCAGGCAGCGCAAAACGTGACAGCTCGATATGCTTATCATGGATGATTTTGTTGAGCATCAAATATAGCTTGCCTAGCATTACACCTGCCAGCGCTACTTTGGCGTGGCTGTTGTCAGCTTTGAGCAGCACGCTGGCTCCTTTATCATCAAAACTTGGCTCATTTATCCTGCTAACACCGAGCAGTAGCGGCTGTTTTAGTAGCTCGGTCGTCGCTTGGTTGAGCAGCTGTGTGCATAGCGCCAGATATGGTAGGCGCTGGGCGGGCGCTAGACGCTCAAGCATATTAAACTCATCATGAAAGACGATTTGTACCCTGACACTATCAAACGTACGCGTGGCTGATAGGCGCGCGCTGCCACGAGCCGCTTTGCCGATGCTTTGGTCATGGCCTGTTTCTGATGGCTTATCCTCTGTATGATGGACTGAGTCTGCTTTGGATGTCGCATCAACATCGTCCTTTATACCATTACTTATATCCAAGTCATGCTCGGTATCAATCCGAGTGTCAGCATCTGCAGACGTTGCGCCTTGCTGCCCTCTGATATAGCTATTGACCGCGCCATGGATATTTAGTGTACGTACCGCAGCACTGGTATCGGTATTGGTTGTATTGTCAGCTGTACTCTGTGTCGTCTCAATGTCTGCGGCGCGGCGGTCGCCCTCATAGTCGCTACGTTGATAATCACGCTCAGAGCCTCGTTGATCGAGCTGTCTAAACTGCTCGCGGTGTAGCTCTGAGATATCACGGCTGATGGCGTTGATTTGCTCTTTGGTCGGGCGCGCAAGATAACCATAAATCAGCCACAGTAAGAGATGCAGAAGCAGCATACCAATGACAAACGGCCACTGCATGGCGATAATCTCGCCCTTGCTGATATCTTTTAGCGTCAGCGCCACACTACCGATAACCGCATCGCCTTTGGTAGCGATTTGACGGATGGTATCGCCTTGCTGCATCGGTGCGTTGCCCACTGGTACCAAGATATCATCGTTGTTGTCTTTGATCAAAATACGCGTCACGTCCTGCTCACTGGTGTAGCGATTGGCGATGACACTGAGACTGACACGGTCTTTGTTTTCTAGCGATAGCCTCGCTTCATCTATCAGTTGTGCGACCATCTGTTCGCCTTTTAACGCACGACTTTTGCTCAACTGCTGATCAGTACTGATGACCAATAGCAGTGTCTGCAAACAAAAACTAACCAGAAGAATAATGGCAAACAACCCTTGCCGCGGCGCTAAATACGTCATGATATGGTAAACTTTTTTGGATAAATGAAATTAAAAAACGAGACTGTCGCTCATTTTTTGGCTAATTTTGAAAAATCGTCGGTCTTGTCTATTGTGCTTGCTATCATACTTACACACAGCTGTGCTTACATACCGCTATCGCTCTTATCACACAGACCAAGCGGGCGCGCTTATCATAGCTACTATAGCACCATAATAAACCTTATAGCGTTCGCAGTTTTAGAAATTTATGTGGGCAACGCAGCCGTTTTTTGCAGACCATAATACTTTGCGCGCTATCTATAGGCGCTGACCTGTAAAACTGTTATTATTCCTAATCTTATATGAGCATACAAGGGACAATTGAGTCATGCCAAAAAATACCTCTTATTCGTTACCAAAAGACAGCAAAGCATGGCAACAAGCCGTGGATTCTGTTGCATCGCTACTACCCAACAATACGAATTTGCAAGATTTTGACGCATTGCAGTCCCTTCCTGTTTTTGCCCTCATCGTCGTCCTGCCAACTCACGTATCAGCACTGGACATTCATCAGTATGTACAGTCTTGGGTCGATGAGCAGCCCAACTGGCACTTGGTCACCGTAGCAGAAGACGCCGATGCCAGCTTTGTCAATATCACGGTGTCTGATACCGAGCCTACAGCAGGTGATGCGCAGCGCTTGCCATTTACCCCCGTGCAGGTTTATCGCTATTTGTTGGTGCCTGTGACCGACACCTTGATGCACCCTGCCAAAAAGACGGCAGCCGCCCACATCATCGACGATCAACTTACCACCCGCTTACGTCACGACTTGACCAAAGCCTATAACAATACAAGCCATACAGGCAGTGGTGAGCAGCTAGATGTGGTCGATTGTCATATCCTCTCCATCGGTCATATGCTACGTACGCACAAGCTTGCCTGCTTTGATATGGACTCGACGTTGATCGAACAAGAAGTTATCGTCGAGCTGGCCAAAACCGCTGGTATCGGCGAAAAAGTCGAAGCCATCACCGAGGCGGCGATGCGCGGAGAGATCGATTTTGATGAGTCTTTTGCTCAGCGCGTGGCGCTACTCAAAGGCATCTCGACCGATGTCCTCGATGATATCTGCCGCCGTTTGACCTTATCGACAGGCGCGCGCACCACGATCAGTGCGCTCAAAGCACTGGGCTATCATACGGTACTGGTATCAGGGGGCTTTACCTATTTTGCCAACTATATCGCCGAACAGCTAGGTATCGATGAAGTACACGCCAACGCCTTAGATATTGACGAAGGTGAAGTGACCGGTCATGTGCAGCTACCTATCGTCAATGGTGCCAAAAAAGCCGCCATCGCCGAGCAGACCGCCGAGCGCTTAGGTATTGATATGTCACAAGTGGTCTGTGTCGGCGACGGTGCCAATGACTTACCGATGATGGCCGTTGCTGACTTGGGCGTCGCTTACCGCGCCAAACCCATCGTTCAAGCGCGTGCCGACTCTGCCATCAATGTCACAGGACTTGAGGGCGCGCTTTATGCCTTGGGTTATCCAGCGCTCGCCCCGACCAAGTAATGGTAAAAAACACTATAGCCAATCCCCCATAAAATTGGCCTGCAAGATACTTTGTGCTACTGGATGCCACGTGCTACTGGTATTTATTTTGTGCAGCATCTATCGGCGTAGGTACGGCACGCAAGGAGCATAAATACCAGTCGCGCCGTACCTGTTCTAAAGTGGAGTCACTATACGCTCACAAAAGCTAGGTTGATAGCTTGTCATCGACCTAGCTTTTATGTTTATCTCATTGCATTTTTTCTTTATTAGCTTTGTTTCGCTCGATGTTTTATCCCATCACGTATTTTTGTATAAAGGATGTACCCATGACGGCACCTCAATCACCGCGGCCAAGCGAGTCGTCAGCAGCAGATAACCAACCAAAATCGCTGGCAGCCACTTATATCAAGGGCATGGCGATGGGCGCCGCTGATATTGTCCCTGGTGTCTCTGGCGGCACTATTGCTTTGATTGCCGGCATCTATGAGCGCCTGATCAATGCGCTTGGCAGTATTGGCCCCAGCTTGTGGCAGGTGTTTCGCGCAGAGGGTGGTTTGCGAGGTTTGCTTGCGGTCTGGCGACAAGTCGATGCCACGTTTTTGTTGTTTTTGTTACTGGGTATTGCCAGTAGTTTTGCCACATTAGCAGGTATGATCAAGCACCTTTTAGACCATCAACCGCTCATGATTTGGTCGTTCTTTTTTGGTCTGGTCGTTGCCACGGTATTTTTATTACTGACAGAGATTAAACGCTGGAATATCGGCCGCATACTACTATTTTTGGCAGGGCTTATCAGCGCTGTGGTGATTAGCAGCCTACCAATCATGACCACCACGCCAAGCTTGCCTTATTTGTTTTTTGCAGGGGCAGTGGCTATTTGTGCGATGATATTGCCTGGGGTATCAGGGTCTTTTATTTTACTGTTATTGGGCGCTTATGACGCTGTGTTAGAAGCGGTCGATACCATGAACTTTAGTATCCTTTTGACCGTGATCGCTGGTATGGCAACGGGGCTGTTGTTATTCACGCGGGCGCTCAAATGGTTACTAGCGCACTATTACCAAGCCACGCTTGCCCTACTGACCGGCTTTATCGCCGGCTCCTTGGTCAAAGTCTGGCCGTGGAAGGTCGATGCGTTGGGGACGCTCGACAGCGACGCCATTTATAACGTCATGCCATGGCAGTATCCGGCAGGCGCGCAGTGGGCGACCACGATAGGGCTGATGCTACTTGGTGCTGTGTTGGTGTCCTTGCTCTCATGGTGGGGCAACCGCCACGCTTGAGGCCGCTTGTCGGCTTTGTGATTGGCGCGTGTCATTCTAAAAAACCAAACGTCAACGGTTGTCGCAAAGTCGCCTCTACCCTCTTTAGCTTTACTCAGCAAGCTTTCATAATAGTCGCATTGTTATAAGAAATTCACCTTATCAATAGCGAGATGAATGATGTTAATGACTGTTTTTTCCTTTATCGGTATAGATAGCTTGAGTGGTACGGCACTGTTTGCGTTTGGGCTACTAGCAGGCTTGGTGCTGGCGTTGGCGTTTTCATCACAGCGCTGGCTGCTATGGTATCTGTTTGGCGGTATGGCCTATTGGCTAGCAGTCGAGGCCGTCCAAAGCCTATTGATCAGTCGGCCGGCCCTGCTAGCGCTATCAGAATGGCATAGCTATGTCATCGCCATGGGTATCAGCTGGTTGCCGTTGGCAGGCTGGGTGCTGTATCGAGCCATGCGCTACGATGATGTCAGTCAGTCGGTGCAGCAGCAGCGCGAGTTGCAAGCAGCGCGCTATATCGAACATACGCCAGTGTATGACGACGACTATCAGCCGCGTTTTCATTGATGATGGATAATGTTACAAGATACTAAACGCTCTCTACTTAACTACTAAAGAATTGATGGTATTTGATGGTTTATACTCTAATTATATATTTGTCGCAAAAATTCATATAAAGTACGCTATATTTTTTGTCTTATTCTTTAGGAGTTTTATGATGTTTACGCTACCTGTATTAGATATCAAGTCTGACCCGTTAGATGTATTGCTAGCAGTGATTGGCTATCGCCTCTCTATGCTGGCCGATAGTGATAATGAAGACGTACAAAAGCTGCTTGCGGATCGTGATGTAACCATCGAGCTTGCCAGCACTGAGTCTGGTATTGCGCGTTATTATCGCTTTGATAATGGTCAGTTTAGTCAGCAAAGTGGCCATGCAACAGAAGCCGATTTGACCATTACTTTTAAAGACTCGATGACGGGCGTAAAGCTGCTAACCAAAGGCGATTTGCCAAGCTTTATGACGGCGGTACAAGAAGGCAACTTGAGCATCGAGGGTGACTACAGCTTGATGATGTGGTTCAATAAACTTGCCAAGCACATCGTGCCCGCCATCCCAGAAGAATACAAACCTTATATCCAAAAGGCAAAGCCTTACGCTTATAAAGCGCAGCAGTTTGCCAATCATTGGATCGGCGTTGCCAAGCACAAACTGGGTAAGTAATCACCTACTTACCAAAGTGTCCTTTATAATTCTATAGCTCTTTATAGCTCTTTATAGCTCTATAGTCCTTTATAATTCTATAAAGGCTAGACTTATAAAGTCGTTGTCATTGGTATGTTGATGGTATCGACTGTCGATACGCTTTGGCAGCATTCTGACTTTCTAAAAAGGTTGCGGTATACTATATCGCAGCCTTTTTTATCATATAAAATCACAACCTACCTTCTTTATCGTATTATAAAAGGATTTATCTTATGGCAGGATTGCTTAATATCTCAGAGCCCAGCAGCCAGCAAAACACAAAAGACAACGGCTTGGAGCCTGATTTTTTGACCGACATAAAGGCCGAAGCAGCGGCGCAGCCTACCTCTCATAGCAGCTATAGCCGTGATGATATCGCGCGGTTGTTTGACTTGCCATTGATGGACTTGCTGATGCAAGCACAGACTGTGCATCGTCAGCATTTTACAGCCAACGAAGTACAGATTAGCACCTTATTGTCTATCAAAACTGGCAACTGCCCTGAAGACTGTGGCTACTGCTCACAATCAGGCCACCACCGCGACACCACCAAACTGCAAGCAGAAAAGCGTATCGAAGTCGATAAGGTCATCGCCGCCGCCAAGCGTGCCAAAGCCACGGGTTCGTCGCGCTTTTGTATGGGTGCGGCTTGGAAACACCCCAGCGCCAAAGACATGCCTTATGTGGTCGAGCTAATCAAAGAAGTCAAAGCATTGGGGCTTGAGACCTGCATGACCCTAGGTATGCTAGATGACCAGCAGGCCGCGCAGCTGGCTGATGCAGGACTTGATTATTACAATCATAATCTAGATACCTCGCGGCGCTACTACGAGCAAGTGGTCAGCACCCGCAGTTATGACGAGCGCCTAGATACTCTCGCTCATGTTCGTAACTCTGGTATCAATGTCTGTAGCGGCAATATCGTGGGGATGGGCGAGAGTCGTGACGACCGTATCGACTGGGTACACGAGCTGCTAAAAATGCCCAAAGCGCCTGAGTCTATTCCGGTCAATCTATTGGTGCCCATTCAAGGCACACCGATCGGTGATAAAGTCTTAGCAGAAGGCCAGCTTTCTGTGCTGGAGTGGATACGTACCATTGCGGTGACGCGTATCTGTTGTCCGACCAGCTACGTGCGCTTGTCTGCTGGCCGCGAGAGCCTCTCTGATGCAGAGCAAGCTTTGGCCTTTATGGCAGGTGCCAACTCGTTTTTTTATGGTGACAAACTATTGACCACAGGTAACGCCAGTCAATCGAGTGATAATAGACTGATGCGTGAGCTCGGCCTCACTGCTCAGTTTGCCGCCCCTCGTGCGCCAAAGCAGGTGCCTGTGCTGGATGCGATGAGTGGCCATCAATCACAGGTCGTGTTGGCGCAGTAGCCCTTTGTATGCCATTGATTGATAGTCACGTTGGTAGTTGCGTTGACAGTCATATTGGTAGTCACACTGGTAGTTGCGCTACTAGTGGGCAATATGTGCTAAGCTTGCCGACATGATAGAGCCTACCCGACCAAACAGTAAGAGAGAGGATAATGGCAGAGTATTTTAATTGGATCAAAGCGGCGCATATTATTTCTATGGTTTGCTGGTTTGCTGCGATATTTTATTTACCGCGCTTGTTCGTCTATCATGCGATGAGTGAGGACAGCATCAGTCACGAGCGTTTTGCTATCATGGAGCGCAAGCTGTATCGCGGCATCATGACGCCATCGATGATAGCGACATGGGTATTTGGCTTATGGATGTTGGGACTGGGCTGGGAGGTTTACAAAACCCAAGGCTGGTTACATGCCAAGCTACTGCTGGTGATACTGCTCTCGGCCTACCACGGTGCTTGCGGTTTTTATCGCAAAAAGCTGATCGACAACCCACATTACAAAACCCATAAGTTTTGGCGCTGGTTTAATGAGATACCTGTTTTTGCCTTGATATTTATCGTGATTTTGGTGGTGGTCAAACCGTTTTAAAGACTGCGACACGAGCTAGACTGATCAAACCAAAACGCCCATCATCTCTTTAGATAATGGGCGTTTTTTGTAAAGCATGTAAGGTTGCTGTGCCTATGCCGCTTGCTGCTGCGCAAAACTCATCTTCGTCTCGCTGTAGTGTTTTTATCCTGAGCCTATTTATCACGCTTAAACACTTGGGCGCATGATTTGATAGACATTGCTCAAATCATAGACTCGGTAACGCGCAGGCTCTCGGCGGTTTTCGCCTGCATAGCTGAGAATCAGTGCTTGCTTGGCACGCTCATCGACCCAGCCGACAAACAAGCCGCTATGCTCGACGCCATTGTAGCCGTGATTGATATAGTACAGCCAGTCACCTGCTTCTATCTGACTGCTATGAGCATAAGGCCCTTGGCGGTATGTGCCTTTGTGTACTGTATCGCGCGTCACCCCTGCTCGCTTAAACACTGCATCTAAATAATCCCAGCAGCCGCCTTGAATGATTGTACGCTCATTGAGCGCCATTTTACGTGCTGTACTAATGACTTCACGCGCCGCCATACTGCTTTGGCGCTCTGCGCTACTCAGTATCGGTAAATATTCACTATCAATATTGTCATAGCTACCAGACAAAAACGCTGGCAGCACAGATGGCGCTTGATAGCCGCGCTCAGGATAGCGATATGCCGTGCTCTCCGCTGGCGCGGTAACTGCCGTGTCGGCGCGGTAACTATCGGCGCGCTGAATACGAGAGCGCGTACTGATCTTAGCAGAAGGGACGGCTGAGTATGAGGGGGTATAACGGGCGCTCAGATCTGACTGAGCTGATTTTTGCGCGATAAGCGCACTCATACTATCGGCATGAGAGGGTGTCATGCTACCTACAAGTAGCAATAACACGCCACACGACGCTGTAATCGGGGACGATACAGACAGTGACATAGACGATGACAAACGCGACATGACTGACTCCTTGTCAAAGGTACCATTGACAACAAAAAAGCAAAATACCAGTTTTCAGTCTTACTTATAAACCATTTGGGCGCAAATCTGCAAGCACTATAGTTCATTCACTATAAACACGATACCGGGTAACTGGTATGAGCGTATCGATTTTATTTCGAATTGGCTATAGTGTCGCTTAAAGAAATGAAATAAGGTTTAAAAAAGTAGATAGAAAGACTAAGAGGGAGGCAGGTTGTCATTCATCTTAATATTGACATGGCGTTTGCCAAATGTCTGGCCTTGTAAGATCGCTTGGGCGGCTTTGGCCTCTTGTACACTCTCAAAGCCACTGAGCTGGCACTTACAGCTACCATCGACATCCGTGATCTGTAGCTGCTCACCCATCAGTGTGACATTGTCACTATCGATAAGGGTGATATGCTGACGCTTACCTTGATGGTCATGCACCAGCTCACCACTACGCACCCACAGCACACCACTACTGATATTTTTGCTCAAAGCTTGTTTTTGCTGCTGGCGTTTTTTATTAAAAATAAAACTACCAACGATGAGCAAAGCCAGCGCGCCAATAGCAAGGCGCTCAGGCAACAAACTCATGGCCATCGCGACCGCCACGGCACCCACGAGCAAGGCGGTACCAAACCAAAACATACCATTGTCAGCCGCTGGCGCTTGATTTTGTAAGGTGATTTTGGCGCCGTCATCGGTCAGCTTGAGCATGTATCGTTACCTATTGCCGAGTATTTACTGCAAGAATGATGCGTCTTTAGAGGACGATAAGACCAAAAAACGTCGCTTACCAGCCCAGCGCCGTCTGCTGCATGGTAATCAGCTCCGCAATGCCTTTTTCGGCCAGCGCTAGCATATCGTCTGCTTGGGCGCGAGTAAATGGCTTTTCTTCGGCAGTGCCTTGTAGCTCAATGAACTCACCTTTTTGGGTCATGACGACGTTTAGATCGGTATCACAGCTGGCGTCTTCTTCGTAGTTGAGGTCCAAATACGCTTTGCCGTCTTTCATGCCCACAGAGACCGCCGCCACTAGGCCAATCAATGGATCGGCTTTGAGCTTTTTGGTTTTTTGTAGGCTCTCTAACGCATCGATCAGCGCGATGGCCGCTCCTGTGATACTGGCGGTGCGCGTACCACCATCAGCTTGGAGTACATCACAATCAAGATAAATGGTGTTTTCACCAAGCTTGCTCAAATCAATCATAGCACGCAGGCTACGACCGATGAGGCGCTGAATCTCTTGCGTACGACCTGACTGCTTACCGCGCGCCGCTTCGCGTTGGTTACGGGTGTTGGTCGCGCGTGGCAACATACCGTATTCGGCCGTGATCCACCCTTTACCCTTACCCTTTAGCCAGCGCGGTACACCAGACTCAACACTAGCGGTACACAGGACTTTGGTATCGCCAAAGCTGACTAACACTGAGCCTTCAGCATGCTTAGTATAATGGCGCTCAAAGCTGATCGAGCGAAGTTGGTCAAGCTCACGATTGTCAATACGCATAAAAATTCCTAGTACTTGTTTTAAAGCAGTGTTGTAAAATAAGTGTTGTCAATAAAAGGTAGCACGCGCAAAGCGCCATGAACCACAAACTCTCAGTCAGCCAATGTCTAAGCTGATGCCCGTATGACGATATCCTAACGTGGCAGCGGCGCAATAGCAAGATTCACTCCAGCCATTACGCCGCTACAAAAAAGACGCTGGTGTTATTCTAGACCTTCCATCTTACGCAATTCTTTACGCAAAATCTTACCGACGTTTGACTTTGGTAATTCATCAACAAACTGTATATGACGCGGACGCTTATAGCCTGTCAGTTGTTTTTTACCAAAATCAAGCAGCTCTTGCTCGGTGACCTCGCCTTTTTTGACCACAAACAGCTTAGGCTCTTCGCCGCGCTGCTCATTTGGCACACCAATAGCGCCGCACTCCACCACGGCTGGATGCTCGCTCATGGCTTCTTCGATTTCATTTGGATAGACATTAAACCCTGACACCAAAATCATGTCTTTTTTGCGATCAACGATTTTGATAAAGCCTTTTTCGTCCATGATACCGATGTCGCCTGTTTTTAGGTATCCATTGCTGGTAAAGGTCTCGGCGGTTTCTTTTGGACGGTTTTGATAGCCGATCATCACCTGTGGGCCTTTGACGCAAATCTCGCCGCGATCGCCTAATGCCACTTCGTTTTCGTCCTCATCGATGAGTATCACATCGGTGCTCGAAGCTGGAATACCAATCTTGCCAGTAAACTCAGAGATGGTCATTGGGTTAAAGGCCACCACAGGCGAGGTCTCAGACAGACCATAGCCTTCAACGATAGGCAACCCTGTGATTTTATGCCACTCTTTTGCCACGTTTGGCAACACCGACATCCCGCCGCCGATAGAGGCTTTTAGATTAGAAAAGTCCAAGTCGGCAAAGCTTTCTTTGTGTACCAAACCATTAAACAAGGTATTGACCGCTGGGATAAACGAGGGCTTGTATTTGCCCATCTCTTTAATCAAACCATCCAAATCGCGTGGGTTTGGAATCAGCAGCCCTGCATAGCCTTGATACATGCCGTACATACCACAGACCATAAAGGAGAAGACATGATACAGCGGTAGTGCTGTCAAGATAACATCATTGGCATCGACATCATCATCAAAGGCACTATTCATCAAGGCGCTGATCTGTAGCATATTGGCGACTAGGTTGCCGTGAGAGAGCATGGCACCCTTGGCCACGCCTGTGGTGCCGCCGGTATACTGGAGCAGCGCCACATCGCTGAGGTTCATATCTGGACGCTGGTACTTGCTGGCTGATACAGCGTTTAGCGCCTGTTTAAAGCTCACACTGTCTGGCAAGCTATAGGCTGGAATCATTTTTTTGACATGGCGAGCCACAAGATTGACCACCGCGCCTTTGAGCGTGCCCAGCATATCGCCGATTTTGCACAAGATCACATGCTCGACCTGACCTTTGTCTTCGGCATCTTGATAAGTCTTAGCAAAGTTTTCGACGATAAACAGCGCTTTGGCACCGCTATCATGCAGCTGATGCGACAGCTCGCGGCTGGTATAGAGGGGATTGACATTGACCAGCACCATCCCTGCGCGAATGATACCCAAGGCCACAACAGGATACTGCAAGATATTGGGCATCATCACCCCAACCTTATCACCCTTGACCAGTCCTAGTGACTGCAAGTAGCTGGCGATTTGGCGACTGTACAAATCCAATTGCTTAAAGCTAACCGAAGCGCCCATGCAGATATAGGCAGGCTTTTGCCCATAACGACTAAAATTACGCTCAAACACATCAAGTAAAGAGGTATTGTCCTCCGGCATATCGATAGTTGCTGCGATGCCATAACGCTCATAAGCACTCAACCACGGACTGTCGCTGTCTATCGTCGGCATATCGGGAAAGGCGTTGTCTTGATATGCCTGCCTAGCGGTATGGCCCGTGGCAGCTTGATCCTCTGTCGTCTCTTTATTGATACTGTCGGTCATAATTTTCCCTAAATGTTGCCGTTAAAAACATAAAATAATCAAAAGCACGTCATCATTTCTCGCCCTTTAGCGATGCCTTGATTAAAAGCAGTGCATCAATTAAAAGCAGTGCATCGATTCAATGAAAGACATGCCCCAATAAAGCACCCTTATCTATCGCAGCAAATCTGTGGCTACAAAAGCTTATGAATAAAAAAACAAGGCAACACCATTGGGTTTATCATTCATAAGCTTTGCAAGTCACAAAGCCATACCACGTCATCGATAAGTGATACCATGCCTTAGCCACACGCTAAGGTATACCTTACTGTCATTATGATGGTTTTGCCAAACCGCTCAAGCCAAACCAACAGATATATACAAAAATAGGTCGGTGGGCACTATAGCAGTTTTATGCAAAATTCTCTATCTATGGCCATGATGTTGTACAGACAAAAATAGCAGAAAAGACAAAAAATGATAAAGCAGCAGCCAGCGGCCTTATCATTTTTGTGTACGATGACATCTCGAGCAAAACCCACTCAGACTATAGAATCATAGCCCTAGTGAGTCGTGATTAGATAATCAGCTTAGCTCAAGCAAGCAGAAGATTAACAGTGGTTTTTTTCTTCAAGCTCTCGCAAGTCTTTGCGTAAGATTTTACCTACGTTTGACTTTGGTAGCTCGTCGATAAACTCCACATAACGCGGACGCTTATAACCCGTTAGATTCTCTTTGCCATAAGCGATGACTTCTTCTTCTGTCAAGCTGTCGTCACTACGTACCACATAAATCTTTGGCACCTCACCGCTTTTTTCATCATCGATACCGATGACACCGCACTCTAAGATCTTTGGATGACCTGACATGGCGTCTTCTACTTCGTTTGGATAAACGTTGAAGCCTGACACCAAGATCATGTCTTTTTTGCGATCGACAATCTTAAAGTAGCCTTCTTCATCCATCACACCGATGTCACCGGTGCGGAAATAACCATCCGCCGTCATCACCTCGCTCGTGGCATCATCGCGTTTCCAGTACCCTTTCATTACCTGCGGCCCGCGCACACTAATCTCGCCGCGCTCACCAATCTCAACCTCATTACCCGCCTCATCCAAGATGGCCATATCCGTGGCTGGCATTGGCAGACCGATGTTGCCTGAGAACTCGCCTGTCCCTTGTGGGTTTGCTGAGGCAACGGGCGAGGTCTCTGATAGACCATAGCCCTGTACAATGATATTGCCCGTGATTTGCTGCCATTTTGCCGCTGTATCCTTTAGCACAGCCATACCGCCGCCCATCGACATCTCAAGCTTGCTATGATCGAGCGCTTTGAACACCTCACTATTGGCAAGCGCATTAAATAAGGTATTTACCGCTGGGAAAAACGCAGGTGGATAATCTTTGTAGGCTTTGATTAAGCTTGCGCCATCGCGTGGGTTAGGTACCAAGAGCCCAATACAGCCGCGATAGAGGCCATACATACCACAAACGGTAAATGAGAAAATATGATACAGCGGTAGTGCCGTCATAATCACTGGCTGCTCATTCATTTTTTCAAACTTATCAAAAGCATCGCCTAAGTACGTGTCACACTGAATCAAGTTGGCAACCAAATTACCGTGCGTGAGCATCGCGCCTTTGGCCACGCCTGTGGTACCACCGGTATACTGTAGTACCGCGACATCATCCAAACCGATGTCATTGGGGCGCTGATAGCTGGCAGCCGAAAAGCGATTAAGCGCTTTTTTGAATTTGACGCTACCATTGATGTGATAGGCTGGCACCATTTTTTTGACATGGCGCACCACAGCATTGACGATGAAGCCTTTCAGCGGGCTCATCAAGTCGCCCATCGATGTCACTACCACATGATCGACCATCTCCTTGCCGATATCTTCATAGGTTTTAGCGAAGTTTTCTAATAAAATCAGCGCTTTGGCATCAGAATCTTCTAATTGATGGGCAAGCTCTTTGGTGGTATAAAGGGGGTTGACATTGACCAGCGTCAGACCTGCCCGCAGTACGCCCAAGACAGCAACGGGCAACTGCAGGATGTTTGGCATCATTACCGCGACTTTATCGCCTTTTTTTAGGCCGAGGGACTGTAGGTAGGCGGCGACCTGCTTACTATAACGGTCTAATTCTTCGTACGAGAGTTTGACATCCATACAGACAAACGCGGTTTTGCCAGCGTGTTTGATGAAGTTTTGCTCAAGTATCTCGATCAACGAGGTATCGGCGGGCGGCATATCGATATCGTACTGCATGCCCAGTTTTTCGTAAGTTTTGACCCATACTTTGTCGTTACGACGAATCAAGTTACCGTGATTTTCCATAATCTTTTCTCTCCTAGTAATAGTACGCTACCGTCCACTCATACAAATCACAGCGTGACAAACACACAAAGTCTCAAAGCGCTGGCAAACCATGATGATGGCCGTCAGGCACCGACCTTGCTGTATGGTGACAAGCAAACCCTATAGCGGTAAATAGCCCTTTGTTCATTAACATACACACTTTATAAAGACTACTCAATATAAAAGATTGCTACTTGCGTTCGCAAAGCCACTTGACGTTCATTAATATCATTATTA
Source organism: Psychrobacter sp. CAM01 (assembly GCF_032842965.1). Lineage (NCBI taxonomy): Bacteria > Pseudomonadati > Pseudomonadota > Gammaproteobacteria > Moraxellales > Moraxellaceae > Psychrobacter > Psychrobacter sp. CAM01. The sequence continues at coordinate 41,847 of NZ_JAWJBL010000008.1, read as the reverse complement.
TCAAACAGTTAAGTAATAAATGACTCGCCATTTCATAGATTTTCATTTTCTTATTTATTACTGGACAATATTTTATTTTTATATCAAACCATCCTCACTGATGCGGTTATTGCTAGAGTGTGACGAAAACGCTGGCTTTTATAGCACGTGAAGCGAGTTGCATTATTTTACCTTGCTTGCCTGAACAGGCACGTCACACCTTGTCGTCTATTCTGAGTTATCTCTTTTTAATTTTGCCGATATCCTTTACGATAGCACTATCTTATTTTGGCGCTGATGCGCATTATTCATACCCATTACCTATACCTATTAAAACTGATAAGTGAACCTTACTTTATGTCCGATGTTATTGACCATATCGCCCCTGCCGCTCCTTCTCATGAGCCGATGGACACCCGCTCGGTAGCGGAATTCACCGAGCAGGCTTATCTCAACTACGCCATGTACGTCATCATGGATCGGGCGCTGCCAAATATCGCCGATGGCCTAAAGCCCGTCCAGCGTCGTATCGTCTATGCCATGAGTGAGCTTGGCCTAAAATCCTCTGCTAAAGCCAAAAAGTCTGCTCGTACCGTCGGTGATGTACTGGGTAAATACCACCCGCATGGCGACAGTGCTTGTTATGAGGCCATGGTACTGATGGCGCAGCCGTTTAGCTATCGCTATCCGCTGATCACCGGTCAAGGCAACTGGGGCAGCCCTGATGATCCCAAATCCTTTGCCGCCATGCGCTATACCGAGGCCAAAATGTCTGCCTATGCCAACACCTTGCTGGCAGAGCTCGGCCAAGGCACGGTCGATTGGCAAGATAACTTTGATGGTACCTTACAAGAGCCTGTTACCTTGCCTGCGCGCCTGCCCAATATCTTGTTAAACGGCACGACAGGGATCGCCGTCGGTATGGCCACCGACATCCCGCCGCACAACCTAAATGAAGTGGTACGCGCCGCCATTCGCTTACTAAAAAATCCTGAGCTATCGGTAAAGCAGCTCACTCAGTCGATACCTGCGCCTGATTTGCCCACGCCAGCTGAGATCATCACCAGCAAAAAAGACTTGCAGGCGATGTACGAAAGCGGCCGCGGCAGCTATAAAATGCGTGCGACCTACCATATTGATCCCAAAGAAAAAAACCTCGTCATCATCGACGCGCTGCCCTATCAAGTCTCAGGCAATAAAGTGCAAGAGCAAATCGCCAAACTCATGCTGGACAAAAAACTGCCATGGGTGACCGACATCCATGACGAGTCTGATCACGAAAACGCCTGCCGTATCGTGCTTGAGCTGCGCTCTACCCGCGTCGATGTCGAGCGCGTGATGAGTCACCTGTTTGCCAGTACTGACCTTGAGAGTAATTATCGCGTCAATATGAATATGATTGGCCTAAACGGTAAACCGCAGGTCAAAAACCTCAAAGAAATCCTTGAAGAGTGGCTCATCTGTCGCCGCTCGGTGGTCACGCGGCGCTTGCAGTATCGCCTCGATAAAATCGATAAACGCTTACATATCTTGGCAGGGTTACTGATCGCTTATCTACATATCGATGAGGTCATTCGTATCATTCGCGAGGAAGACGAGCCAAAGTCAGCATTGATGGAGGGTTATGATCTGACCGACATCCAAGCCAATGCCATCTTAGACATACGCTTGCGTCAGCTGGCAAGGCTTGAAGAGATTGAGCTACGCCGCGAGCAAGATGCGCTAGACGCTGAGCGCGCCACCATTCAAGAGCACTTGGAAAATCCAGACAGCCTGACCAATCTGATGATTGAAGAGCTGAGCGCCGATATGAAAGAGCACGGCAACGAGCGCATGTCACCACTAGCAGAGCGCGAAGAAGCGCAGGCGCTAAAAGAGTCGGATCTGGTACCAAGCGAGCCTATCACCGCAATACTCTCAAAAGCAGGCTGGATTCGCGCTGCGAAAGGTCATGACGTCGATGCCGCTGGTATGAGCTATCGCTCAGGGGACAGTTATCAAGCGCACGCACGCGGTAAGTCCAACGAGAGAATCTACGTACTCGATAGCACAGGGCGTAGCTATAGTGTCGACGCGCATAGCCTAGCCTCGGCGCGTGGTCAAGGCGATCCGCTGACCAGCGTACTCAAGCCGCCAGCAGGTGCCAGCTTTGAGCAGCTATTAACTGGTCGCGACGATCAGCGCATCATCCTCGCCAGCTCTAACGGCTATGGCTTTATCAACTCCCTTGGCAACCTCGATAGTAATCAAAAAGCCGGTAAAAAAATCATCAATCTAGCGGCCGATAGTCGTCTGCTCCCTGTCGTGCGTATCGATGGGCCAGCGGAAGTGGCGGCCCATGCTGACGGTGCAAGCAGCAACGAAAATGTGGCACCTAACCATGTCGCTGTGGTGACCAATGCAGGGTATTTATTGGTATTTGCCCTTGATGACTTGCCCGAGCAAGCACGTGGTAAAGGTAATAAGCTGATTAAATTAAAAGACGATGAAGAAGTACTTGCTATCACGCCACTAAGCTTGCAAGACAGCCTAGTCATCACCGCCGGCAAACGTCATGTGACACTAAAGCCCAATGATCTGGCCAACTATACGGGCAGTCGTGGTAATCGCGGTGGACAGTTGCCAAGGGGTTTCCAGAATGTGAGCTCGGTTGCGGTTGGGTGATTGGGTTTTTGAAAATCATAACGCTAATCTAGAACCTTAGTTTAAAGTTACTATTATAGGTATTTATAAAAAAGGCATCTTAGGATGCCTTATAAGTACTTGCCCCACTCTGACCCATTAACTTAAAAGACTTACACGGTTGTTTTTTAAACATAAAGGATGCTCATGTTTATAGTAGATAAGGCTGCGACAGCCAGTATGCCCCGCAAGCTGCCTATGCCAAAAGTGATATTTTTTGATATCGACGATACGCTGAGTCGCAACGGTATTATCGCCGAACACAACAAGGCTACCCTTGAGGCGCTCGCTCAAACCGACATTAAGCTGGTGATCTCTACAGGGCGCTCTAAAGCGATATTGCCAGCTGATATTTTGGCCTTGCTCGAGGCTGATGTGCTTGATGCCATTATCTGTATGAACGGACAGTACAGCTTTGATAATCAGGGCTTAATCAGTCATTATCCGTTGTCTGCTGAGCAAGCAGACAAAATCGTGCAGTTATGCCAGACCAGTCAGCTGATTCATAAGTTTGACTCAGCGACTCATATCGCTTGGTCGGGGGAAAATGAGCGTCTGCGTGAATTCAATGTCAAAACCCCCAACTCCATCGTCGATCCCCTCTATTATCTATCGAACCCTGTTTATCAGTGCTCGGTGTTTTTTAATAATCAATTCGATAAAATGCAGGATATCGACTTTGCGCGGGACGATTTAAAGCTGGTGCATTGGCATCAAATTGGCGCGGACATTTTGCCTGCCAACGCCTCAAAAGCTCGCGGCATCCTAGACGTTTGTGACTATTATGGCGTAAATGCCAGTGAATGTATGGCGTTCGGCGATGGTATGAATGATTTGGAGATGTTTGATTTGGTCGGCTATGCGGTCGCGATGGGCGATGCCCAGCCTGCACTGATCGAGCGCGCAGATTTTGTCACAGGTACCATTGAAGAACATGGGATTCAAAAGGTGCTTGAGCAATTTAAGGTGGCGTCATAAATAGAATATAGTGAGTTCAGTATAAAAACGATACAGTGGGACTGGGATAAATTTTTCGCAGCCTCTGTCGGCGCAGGCACAGCACGCAAGGAAAATTTATACCAGTTCCACGTTGACATATAATGTATCTGTTTTATTTAGAATTGACTATAGTCTTAAGCAAAACCCTTGCCAATCGCTGACAAGGGTTTTTATTTTTTATATCAGCTAAATAGTATTAGCGATTATTCAAATAACAACTACTGAGCAGGATAATAGGTCTCTGCGCCAGGGCCGACTGGCAGACCCAGCACAAACACCCAGACAGAAAATAATATCGTCCAACCGATCAAAAAAGCCATGGAGTATGGCAGCATCATCGCCATCAAGGTTCCCACCCCAGTGTCTTTTTTGTAGCGCATTGCCACTGCCAAGATAAGACCAAAATAGCTCATCATCGGCGTGATGATATTGGTGGTCGAGTCGCCAATACGGTAGGCCGCCTGAATCATCTCTGGCGCATAACCTGTAAGCATGAGCATCGGCACAAAGATCGGCGCAGTCACCGCCCACTGAGCAGACGCCGAACCGAGCATCAGGTTGACCAGACCACAAATGATAATAAAGCCTACCAGCAGTAAAGGACCTGTCATACCAACATCACTTAAGAAGGTCGCGCCAGACACCGCCATCACCGAACCAAGGTTTGACCACTTAAAAAACGCGGTAAACTGTGCGGCAAAAAACACCAGCACAATATAAATACTCAAGGAGCTCATGGCGTTACTCATGGCATCGACCACGTCTTGATTGCTCTTGATGCTGCCGGTAATCTTGCCGTAGATATAGCCTGGTAGGGCAAAGAACACAAAGATAAAGACCACGATGCCTTTTAAGAATGGTGAGCCTGACACCAGACCGGTTTCTGCATTACGCAAGATGCCATCTGCAGGCACCACGGTCCACGCCAGCAATAAGCAAAATATGAGCATACTGATACCTGCCCATAACAGTCCCTTTTTCTCAACTGACGATACTTTTTCGATTTGCGTGTCTAGTACAGAGGCATCATCAGCATCGTTCGGATTGTATTTGCCCAAGCTTGGCTCAACGATTTTTTCGGTGACAAAATAACCCAAGCCACTGATCAAAAAGGTACTGGCGATCATAAAATACCAGTTGGCTTCTGCGCCAACGGTGTAGGTAGGATCGATGATACGCGCCGCTTCTTGGGTAATCCCCGAAAGCAGTGGATCTACGGTTCCTAATAATAGATTGGCACTATAACCACCTGACACCCCAGCAAACGCCGCAGCCAGACCGGCTAGCGGATGCCTACCAAGTGAGTGAAAGATAACTGCCGCCAGTGGTATCAATACCACATAACCAAGCTCGGCTGCGGTGTTTGACATGATACCAGCGAACACAATGGTAAAGGTCACCATTTTTTTGGGCGCATTCATGACCAGACCACGCAGGGCAGCTGATATCATGCCAGAGTGCTCAGCAATACCGACACCGAGCAATGCCACCAGCACCGTACCAAGCGGCACAAAGCCGGTAAAGTTGGTGACTAAATTTTCAACAATGCGCGCCAAGCCCTCGCCGTTCAATAGGTTAACGACTTCGATCATGCCATCGGCACTACGTCCGCTGGTGCCCTCAGGGCGCGGATCTATCACCGACACCCCAAAATAAGACATCACAGCTGAGAGTATCAACAGCAGCACGGACATCCAAACAAACAAAATGACCGGATGCGGCAGTAGATTACCGAGCCACTCAACCCCTTGTAAAAACCGCTGCATACGAGAGCTTTTCGCTGCGGTATCAAAGTTATTGTTTGGTGGACTGCCATTTGGCGAATTACTTCCTTGCATAGCCACTGCTCCATTTAGAACTTAAATAAATTAATAGGTTTCAAACATATGAAAACGTTGATAAAAGATAGCGATTGAAACATAGTTGGGAAGCAGAAACAAATACTTTTGGCTTATAAAACCAAATGTTTGCAATTTTAAACAATCTATAAATGATAAGGAGCCTATATAGTCCAGTTGAAAACAAAACTGTCATAAGTTCCACAGCGCTACTGGGATGAATTTTGCGCAGCCTCTGTCGGCGCAGGCACAGCACGCAAGGAAAACTTATACCAGCAGCGCTATAACATTTTTTAAATTGAATTTACTATATTCACCAGCACAATCATCAATACAAGTAAACCAAAAACAAAAAGCGAGAAATTAGAATATCTCTAATCTCTCGCTTTTGTAGCAGTACAGCGGTACTATCATTAACGCGTGCGCGCTAGCAGACCATAAATCCAGCCGCCTATTTTATAAAGCCCAATCACCAGTAAAATCAACACCAGCGCCGCCAGTACATAGGCCAGCCAATTCGGCACGCTGCTCAGCCAGCCAATGGTAAAGGCCATCCCCATGTAGGTTTCTACCGGCCAATTGATGATAGGCGTTGGTGAGCCTGAGTTAAACATCGCCATAAAAACGATGATACCAATGATGGCAGCAATCACGCCGGCACGGTTACGATTATTCATGTTTTCTCCTAATCTGACACATATATTTAGTTTTTTTAGTGACTTGCTCAGTAACATATCTCGAAACGACAGCATCATCTTAGTTATTTTGTTGTACTTTTTATGGTGATGGTAGGCGCGGCCAAAATCTCTTTACGCCGACCCTTTAAATCAGTAACACTAATGGTCATAATAGTATCGATCACCGTATGCAGCGTTTAGCACTTTGTATGCGCCCGTTTTTATGCCGTTTTATCGATTTGCCTTTATTATTTAGGAGAGATATTTTGACACACGTATCATCATCCCAAGCGCCTGCCCGCTCTGTGGCGGGCATCGGTCGCCTATTGCCTACGGCCATGACAAAGACTGCGCCAAAAGCCTTGCTTGCCATGGCAGTCGGTTTGGTACTTGCCAGCTGTAGTAACTCTGACAATGCAGCAGCGGATGGCAGTGCTGGCGCAAGCAATGAGACGCTAAACTTATATAACTGGTCAGAGTATATGCCTCAAGAGATTCTTGATGGTTTTGAAGAAGAGACCGGTATCGCCGTCAATTACACCACTTTTGACTCCAACGAAGCGATGTACGCCAAGCTCAAGCTACTCGATGACTCTAGCCAATACGATTTGGCGATTCCATCGACGTACTATGTCGAAAAAATGGCCAAAGAAGGGTTGTTACAAGAGCTCGATAAATCGAAATTAAGCAACTTTAACAACCTTGATACGTCATTTACTAATACCAAGGTCGATCCAGACAATAAGTACTCAATTCCTTATATGTGGGGCAGTACAGGTCTTGCCATCAATGGTGACAGCGTCGACCCTGCGACCGTCAATAGTTGGAATGACCTGTGGGACCCGAAATACAGAGGTCAAGTGATGCTGACCAATGACGTGCGCGAAGTCTTTGGTATGGCACTACTAACCCTCGGCTACTCAGGTAACAGCAGCAACCCTGAGGAAATAGAAGCCGCTTATGACAAGCTCACCACATTGATGCCAAATGTCAAAACCTTTAACTCAGATGCCACGCGCATGCCCTATATCGAAGGGGAGACGACGCTTGGTATGACGTGGAACGGCGAAGCGGTCATGGCCAATGATGAAGGCTTGACCAGCTTGGTTTATAAATACCCATCTGAGGGCGCGATATTGTGGATGGACAACTTTGTCATTCCAAAAAATGCCAAGCAAGTGGATGCCGCACACAAGTTTATCGACTACCTGCTTCGCCCCGAAAACGCCAAAATCGTCAGTGAAGAGATTGGCTATGCGTCGCCAAACTTAGCCGCACGCGAGATGATGGACGAATCAGTGCGCAATAATCCGGCGATTTATCCTTCTAAAGAAGTACTGGCAAAAGCAGAGTTCCAAGAGGATGTGGGTGATGAAGCCTTGCAAATATATCAGCAGTATTGGGATAAGCTAAAAACAGGTCGTTAATCTTTGGTTATTGGTCTTTGAAAAACGATAGAGATGGATTATAAATGCAAATCCGTCTCGCCGCCTTTGTCCTCGATGCGGCGTTGCTCGCGGCGCTGATAGCGTAGGCCTGAGGCTGCAAACCACTGCGGCTTGGTCTTTTGTAATAAGTCGCTGAGGCGCTGAAGCTGCACTTGTAGCGTCTGAGTCAACCAAAAATAGCCCTGCCATTCAAAGCCTAGGTTTTCTACACTGGGGTATTCAGAGACCGCAATACGGGTGATCGGCCGAAACACCTCATCGCTCGGACTGCGTAGCACCGCCGCCATATGCAGCATGGCTTGGGTCAGCTCATGCTGGTAGTGTATCAGCAAAATGTGGTTTTCGTCGTCGATCTCGATATTGGCCAAGCGCGGCGCTGCACTGAGCAGCAAATCAATCGTCCCAATGATGTTACGGTGGGTGCGCTGGATGGTTTCTAGGGTTTCTTTGTCGATGCCTGACTCGCTGGCGGTCGCTGCAATATGTGGACGCACAGCCAGCAGGCGTTTATTGATTTTTTGTAGCGCTTTGACCAGCGACTTGTTGACTGGCGTATCAGGGACAGAGCTGCTTTTGGGATAAACGATACTCGCTGAGCTGGTGGCTTTGGTATGCTTAAACGGCTTTGGTACTAAGACCTCAGCATCGATATGATTGCCAACGCCTGCGTATAGGTTGCTACAAGTCTCCAGATTATTGGCCAATAAAAACCGCCACATCAAGGTTGATTTTAATGGCAAAATCATCGTCGCGCCGACCGCCACCCCAGCGCCAATCAAGATATTAAATGCACGGTACAGACCATCTTGACCGACATTGCTGTGATCAGGGCTCGAGACAATCATCAGCATAGTGATGCCGGTGAGCAACCCGATATAGCCCAATTGTTTGACCGCCACATAACCGATGATGCCGCTAATCAACCCAATCAGCGCATAATATAGCCACATCCAGCCGCCGATGTCTTGACTCACCCACAAAAACCCCAATCCCACCGCCACACCAAGTATCGTGCCAAGTATCCGCTCTTTGGCTTTGGTATAAATCGCGCCTTGATACTGCAGCAGTCCCAAAATGACAAACACGGTAATGGTCGTCCACTCCCCGTTTGGAAAGTGTGTAAACTCATTTAATAATAAAGCGGCGAGCACCGCCACCCCCAAACGGATGGCGTGCAGGACATCCGCATGCTGGTAGCGCGCATAAGGCTCAATGAACGGTGCGCTAAATCGCTGCCAAAGTTTTGGTTTCACGCAAGGTCACTCTTATTAGATGAATAAAAAAACAGTCGCTTGGCGCACGTTTTAGTAGGCTCAAACCCTCATGCGCCACTGTCTATCAAGTAGCTTAAACACTTCACCGACATTTATCAAAAAAATAACGCCTTCTATCTATCGACAGATAAAAGGCGTCTATCAGGCAGCGCCCTGACAAGCTGGCGCAAGCCTTGACGGTCATTAGGGCAAGCCTTACACCTCTAAGAAGTCCAAGATGCCTTCTGCGGCTTCACGGCCTTCCCAGATGGCGGTCACGACCAAATCAGAGCCGCGCACCATATCGCCGCCTGCAAAGATTTTAGGATTGCTGGTTTGAAATTTAAATGTCTGCTGCTCGAGAGCCAATACGCGGCCCGAGCTATCCATACTCACTTGCTGACTCTCAAACCAGTCGGCAGGACTGGGACGAAAACCAAAAGCCATAATCACCGCATCACACTCTATGATTTCTTCTGAATCTGGAATCGGCTCAGGACGACGGCGGCCACGATTGTCTGGCGCGCCCAGTTGTGTGGTGACGACCTTGACGCCATTGACCTTACCATTTAGACCAATGATTCCGGTCGGCTGACGGTTGAATAAAAACTCCACCCCTTCCTCGCGCGCATTGACCACCTCGCGGCGTGAGCCTGGCATATTTTCTTCATCACGGCGATAGGCACAGACGACTTGCTCAGCGCCTTGGCGAATGCTGGTACGGTTGCAGTCCATCGCCGTATCGCCGCCGCCCAGCACCACCACGCGCTTGCCTTTTAGGTCGATGTACTCTTCGGCATCTTTTTCCCAGTCATTGCAGCGATTGACGTTGGCAATCAGATAATCTAGAGCGTCATAGACGCCGTCAAGCTCTTCGCCTACAAAGCCGCCGCGCATATAGGTATAAGTACCCATTCCCATAAACACCGCGTCGTACTCGCTCAACAGCTCATCGATAGTGACGTCTGTACCGATTTCGGTCTCGAGGCGAAACTCAATACCCATGCCTTCAAAGATCACGCGGCGATTGCGCATGACGTCTTTTTCCATCTTAAACTCTGGGATACCAAAGGTCAGTAGGCCGCCAATCTCAGGACGCTTGTCAAAGACCACAGGCTTGACGCCATTTCTTACCAAGATATCAGCGCAGCCAAGACCTGCCGGCCCAGCGCCAATGATGGCAACTTTTTTGTCTGTCCAAACCACATCCGACATATCAGGTCGCCAGCCTAAGGCAAAAGCGGTATCGTTGATATATTTTTCGACATTACCGATGGTCACCGCGCCAAAACCATCATTTAGCGTACAAGCGCCTTCGCACAAGCGGTCTTGAGGGCAAACGCGGCCACATACTTCAGGCAAAGTATTGGTACGGTGGCACAGCTCTGCTGCCTGAAATATTTGGCCTTCGGTGGCCAGCTTGAGCCAATTAGGGATGTAATTGTGAACTGGACATTTCCACTCACAATAAGGGTTGCCGCACTCAAGACAACGATGGGCTTGCTGCGCCACCGCCTCGCTCTCAAACGGCTTATAAATCTCAACAAACTCTGTCGAGCGGGTGGCAATGTCTTTTTTGGCAGGATCAAACCGTGGTACATCTAAAAACTGAAAACTATTTTCTAAGCGTTTTGCCATGATAACTGTCTCTTCTCTAGGTGGCTTTTATCGTGGGTGGGGAGCCGCTGCGACACACTGTCAGTCCATCTGATATATGTCACTGCGGGCACCGACCTGCGAAAAAACCAATGTATTAAAACGTCTCTTATACCCTATACCCGACTACTGTGGATCAGCCATGGTGGTTTTTAGGAGACTGGCAATATTCGCCGCTTTGGGCTTGACCAAGTAAAATTTGCGCACATAGTGCTCAAAGTCAGCCAATATCGTCTGGCCCCAAGCGCTGCCTGTTGTATCTACGTGGTTTTCTATCACTTGCTGCAAATAAATGCGGTGCTCTTCGGTTTGCTCGCTGGAGATACGGTTTAAATCAATCAGCTCGTGATTGCAGCGATCAAAAAAGTCGCCATCCATGTCGAGCACGTAAGCAAAGCCACCGGTCATCCCTGCGCCAAAGTTCAGCCCTGTCCGCCCAAGGATGGTCACCACGCCGCCGGTCATATATTCACAGCAGTGATCGCCTGTGCCCTCTATCACCGCGTGCGCGCCTGAGTTACGTACGCCAAAGCGCTCGCCTGCGGTGCCTGCCGCATACAATTTGCCGCCTGTCGCACCATAAAGGCAAGTATTACCGATAATGGCGGTCTCTTGGGTACTAAAACTGGCACCCTTTGGCGGATAGATAACGATCTCGCCACCAGCCATACCTTTACCGACATAGTCATTGGCATCGCCTTCTAGCTCGATATTTAGGCCGCCTGCATTCCACACACCCAAGCTCTGCCCTGCTGTGCCCGTTAGATGCAGCTTGATTGGCATATCACTCATACCAAGATTGCCCCAGACTTGAGCGATCTCACCGGAGATACGCGCGCCGATTGAGCGATCGCAGTTGCCGATTGCATAGCTATAATCGCCGCCTGTACCTTGACGAATATTAAGGAGCATATCACTGACCATCTGCTCAGCGAGCAAGCCCTTATCAAATGGCTCATTACGCTCTACCTGACACGTTTGCGCGTTGCCAACGCTGGCTGGATGACTAAACAAGAGTGGCGTTAAGTCGAGGTGACGCTGCTTTGCAGTATTGCCTTCTAACACCTCGAGCAAGTCAGTACGTCCGACCAGCTCTTCCATACTACGTACGCCAAGGGCAGCAAGCCACTCACGTGTCTCCGTCGCCACAAACTTAAAGAAGTTGATGAGCATCTCCGCTTCACCGATGAAGTGCTCGTCACGCAACTTGGATTTTTGGGTAGCAACGCCTGTCGGGCAGTTGTTTAGATGGCAGATACGCAAGTATTTACAGCCCACCGCAATCATCGGCGTGGTACCAAAACCAAAGCTTTCTGCACCAAGGATAGCGGCTTTTACCACATCAAGGCCTGTCTTGAGTCCGCCGTCCGTTTGTACCCGCACTTTATCGCGCAGGCCATTGACGCGTAGCGACTGATGCGTCTCTGCCAAGCCCAGCTCCCACGGCGAGCCTGCATGATGGATAGAAGACAGTGGTGACGCTGCCGTACCGCCATCATAGCCTGAGATGGTGATTAAGTCGGCATAGGCCTTGGCCACGCCTGTCGCGATGGTGCCAACGCCTGGACGTGAGACCAGCTTCACCGAGACCAAAGCATCGGGATTGACTTGTTTTAAGTCAAAAATCAGCTGAGCAAGATCTTCGATAGAATAAATATCATGATGCGGCGGCGGTGAGATGAGTGTCACCCCTGGTACAGAGTAACGCAGGCGCGCGATCAGCGCATTGACCTTACCACCTGGCAGCTGTCCACCCTCCCCTGGTTTTGCACCCTGAGCGACCTTGATCTGCATGACTTCAGCTGAGCGCAAGTACGCAGGCGTGACACCAAAACGACCAGAAGCCACTTGTTTGATTTTTGAATTGCGCAGCGTGCCATAGCGTACCGGATCTTCGCCGCCCTCTCCTGAGTTTGAGCGTCCACCGATGGTATTCATCGCCATGGCGATCGCTTCATGTGCTTCTGGTGATAGAGCGCCAAGCGACATGCCCGCCGAATCAAAGCGTGTCAAGATAGCCGAAATGTCTTCGACCTCATTTACGTCAATCGAGTTATCTGTCTTTAATTGCAACAAATCCCGCAAGGTTGCTACAGGGCGACTGTTCACCAAGTCGGCATACTGACGATAATTGTCATAATCGCCTGTCCGTACAGCGGTGTGCAGGCTGTTAATCACATCAGGATTAAAGGCGTGATACTCTTTGTTAAAGACAAACTTGAGCAAACCACCTTGATCAAGGGGTGCACGGCGCTTAAAGGCGTTGGCCGCGAGTATGGCCTGATCTGCTGCCAGATCGGCAAAGGTGGCGCCTTTGATACGGCTTTGCACACCTTTAAAGCATAGGTTTACCACTTCTTCTGAGAGACCAACCGCTTCAAACAGCTGGGCACCGCGATAAGAGACGATGGTTGAAATACCCATTTTTGATAAGATTTTTAGCAAACCTTTATCCAAGCCTTTACGGAAATTGACCCGCGCCTGAATCGGATCGCCAAGCAGCTCACCACTGGCCACCAAGTCATCAATGACATCATAAGCCAAATATGGATAGACGCAGGTAGCGCCAAAGCCAATTAATACCGCCACCTGATGCGAATCACGCGCCAGCCCCGTCTCGATGATAAGATTGGCATCAGTGCGGATACCTTGGGCGATCAGATAATGATGCACTGCCCCTGTCACCATGATGGCATTGGCAGGGACTTTGTCGGCGACGATGTTTTTGTCAGACAACACAATCAGCGTATGGCCTGCGCGAATACTGCTTGCCACTTGCTCACAGATAGCAGTGATGGCTTCTGACAGCTCAAGGGTGCGATCATAATTTAAATCAATACGCGCCATCTGAAACGCTGGGTCATCTAAGCGCTCAAGCTGCTGCATTTTGCTGGCTGACAATACCGGTGAGGATAAGATAATACGGTGTGCATCGCGCGCGGATGGTGCAAACACATTGGTTTCAGCGCCGAGGCACGTCTGTAGTGACATCACGATTGACTCACGTAATGGGTCAATCGGTGGGTTGGTCACCTGCGCGAACTGCTGACGAAAAAAATCGCCGACATGACGAATTTGCTGCGACAGCACTGCCATTGGTGTGTCATCGCCCATCGAGCCCACTGGCTCTTGACCATTTTCGGCATTAGGACGGATGATTTCGGTGCGCTCTTCATTGGTGATGTGATACATCTTTTGTAGGGCCTTGAGTGGCTCGCCGCGGCAGGCCTGCGCCGCCAGCTGCTCTTCTAGACGCTCATCATCACGGACACGAGTCGCTTCTTCGCGCAGCCATTTGCGATACGGGTGCGCTTTTTTTAGTAAGGTCGCTATGGCTTTGGTGTCTAAAATCTGGCCAGTCATGGTATCGATGACCAGCATTTGACCGGGACCAACGCGGCCTTTTGCCAGTACATCTTTTGGTGCGTAATCCCAAACACCTACCTCAGAGGCGACCGTAATGTAGCCATTCTTCGTCGTCACCCAGCGCGATGGGCGCAAGCCGTTGCGATCAAGCATACACACCGCATAGCGCCCGTCTTGAATCACCAGACCCGCTGGCCCATCCCATGCCTCCATATGCTGCGAATAAAACTCATAAAACGCGCGCAAATCCATGTCCATGCCATCGACATTTTGCCAAGCAGGTGGCACAAGTATCGACATGGCATGAAACAGACTCATGCCGCCAGACATCAGCACCTCAAGCATATTATCCAAACTCGAGGAATCCGATCCTGTACGATTGACCAGTGGCGTCAGCTCATTTAGGTTGGGCAGTTTGTCCGATTTGAGTTTTGGGGTGCGTGCCTCCGACCAGTTACGGTTGCCCGTGATGGTATTTAGCTCACCATTGTGCGCCAGATAGCGAAATGGCTGTGCAAGCGGCCAGCGCGGTAAGGTATTGGTAGAAAAACGCTGGTGGAATACCACGATATGTGAGGCCAAGCGCTCATCTTGCAGATCCAAAAAGAACGCAGGCAAGTCAGACGGCATCACCAACCCTTTATAGATAATCGTCTGGGCGCTCAACGAGCACACATAAAACAGCTCATCGTCTGCCAAACGTTGCTCGGCTTTTTTGCGCGCGACAAACAGCTTACGATTGAAATCATCTGCTGATAAATCATCAGGCGCATTGACAAACACTTGCTTAAAATCAGGCAATGTCTCACGGCCTATGTCACCGACAATCGTCAAATCAAGTGGCACATTACGCCAGCCCGCCACATCCAAGCCTTGTGCAGTAATCTCTTCAGAGAGTATTTGCTGGCTGTGGTTTGCTTTAGCAGCGTCGAGATTGACAAAGACCATGCCCACCGCAAAATTATCAGTGATATCAAATTGCAGCTCGGCGGCAATTTTTTGAAAAAACTTGGTCGGCGTTGCCAACAATAGACCACAGCCGTCACCCGTCTTGCCATCAGCAGCAACGCCGCCACGGTGCGTCATACAGCTTAAGCTATGAATGGCTGTTTTTACCAAATCATGGCTGGCCTCACCCTCAATGTGAGCGATCAAACCAAAACCACAGTTATCAGAGAAATCATCTGGCGTGGCCAAATGCGTATGGGAGGAAATCATTGACATGGCTAGTCCTTTTAAGTGAACGGGTCGCTTATCATCCAATGCGGAGCATAAACGGCTATCCGTAGGCAGAACGGGCTAATAAATAATATTCGCATATCCGAATTAATAATTGATGTGACGTTCTTATTCATCATACTCTGAGAATCAGGTTAGCACCTTGACCCTCCTAGTCATTAATGATGTCTGAACAGATAATTAATGTATGAATAGACAGTAAGTAATAGATCTTGGCAATCAGATAAAAATCGTTTTATCTGCCAATTACTCAGTTCTCAATCACATGCTATTGTTAACTGGAGTATCGTTTGTCACCGTGTATTACCGAACGCTATGATTATATTGGCTAGGTAGTGTAACGGTGCGATGATTTATATTGAATATTTGACGCTCTGTATTTAAGCGCTTTATTCACTCTAAAAAGAGCGACCGTAAGGGAGGCTGCGCCATTTATTAGCGTATAAATGCAAATAAAAATGGCGGCGCTTGGGACAACAAACAGTAGCAAAGCGTCTTATAAATTTGATGCAATCACTCACCGAATGTTCAATAAATAGTTATTTACGATAACTATACAGAACGTCGCCCACCGTTATATTAGTTAATGATTGACAAAAAATCTAGTCTTTTCTATCGATTCATCACCCATATTTTGTAAGAGAACGTATTACTAATGGTTATATAATAATGAAAAACAGCAGATAAAAATGCATGTAAAGGCAGGTTTTAGCTCTCATTTAAGCCATGGTTTATGCAACTATAATCAATTTGAAATAAAATCGATACGCTCATATGAACGTACAACTGCTATACAAAAATACTTGCCAAAAAAAGCCCACCAGCATCTTTGCTAATGGGCTTTATGACTATCGCTACGGCTACGGCTCTGATCAAATCATCAGATGCAACTTAATTGCTTTTTTCTTCAATCAGCTCTTTAATACTGTCGCCGTTATTTTTGGTCGCATTGTCACTTTTTGTAGAGTCGTCATTTTTGGCAGCGTTATTGTTTTTAGCTACGCCTTGGTTGGTGCTTTTATTGTCCGTGCCGGTATTGCTATTTTTATTGGGGTTACTGTTTTTATTGCTGGCGTTATTGACACCGCTATTTGCCGCGCTGTTTGCGCCTGCATTTGCCCCACTGCTACTACTTGGCGGCTTCGGCGTTGGCACGACTGGTGGCTTCTTATTGCTACTACCACCGCCTGCCGCTACCGGTTTTTGATTGTCCGCAGGTTTGTTGCTCGACTCTTCGTTGCCTGCGGTCACAGGCGACTGCTCTTCACCGCCTACGATACGCTCCTCAGTGACAGATAAGGTCTCAGAGGTGTCGATAGACTGGCGAATACTGGTCTCACTGCTGCTCGGTGCGCGCCGTGTTTCATCGACGTCGTTGTTATCGGTTTCGGCAGGTTGACGCACTGGCACTTCGCGCTTGGTCGGGCGCAAATCAACCGCGCGCACTCGCCTATTGCTCAGATCTTTTATGGGATCGGGGCGCTCATAATTATCGATAATACTGATATAACGATTGATTTCTTCTGGCAGCACGCGGACATCGGCCGGTAGTTTAAAGTCCACCAGTTTTGAGGCGCCAACCGCTTCTTGCGGACTGCTCATCAGCCCATAAGTCAGCATATAACGCACTTGGTTTTCGTCATCTAAATAGCGAAAATACGCAAACTTTTTGCGATCATCACGGCTTTCTAGATAGCTGACGATGACGTCGTTTTCGGCGACATTCATCACCTGCACTGTCCATTTGCCCTTGTTTGCTAGCAAATAGCGCTTGTCTTTGAACTCATCAGGATAGCTGCGCAAATCGCGAATGGTCGCATCAAAGCTGAGCGGCTGCACATCCGTATCCAGCTCATGCAAGGATTCTATGGTGAGCGGCTGCTCAAGCTCAGCACTAAGCGGCTGGGGCGCGGTTATCGGTGCGTTTTCGATTTTGGCACCCATCGCTGGGGTCTGACTAAACATCCAAACCAAAGCGGTAACCACGCCAAGTAGCAACGTCGCTACCAGCCACATCAATGCTTGGCGGCGATATGCTTGGCTTGCGCTACGCGTCGTCGATCTTGGTGCTGCCATGGGAGTATCCTTGGTGAAAATAGAGTTAAAAACGCAACATAAAGACTCGTTGAAAGTAAATGCCAGCGGTCACGTTAGGCGCCAAACGCACGTTGTCTTTACCAAACGCTTATAACTGTAAAACCAACATCTTACGTACTGTGTGCGGCCAGCACGTCGGTTAATAGCGTGGCATCAAAGTCATTGGTCAATACCGCCTCACCCAGTGATTTTAACAAAACCAGGCGGATTTGTCCGTGTTTCACTTTTTTATCATGGCCCATCAGATCAAGCGCAGTGTCCACTGCGATCGCAGGCGGATGGATGGGCAGATTTGCTAAGGTCAACACATGCTTGACACGCGCCACCTCCTCATTACTTAGCCAGCCCATTTTTTGTGAAAGCTCGGCGGCCTGTACCATACCAGCTGCCACAGCCTCGCCGTGTAGCCAGTTGCCGTAGCCTTGATGCGTCTCGATCACATGACCAAAAGTATGGCCAAAATTAAGCAAGGCACGCACACCTGACTCGCGCTCGTCTTGGGCCACGATATCGGCTTTATATTGACAGCAGCGCTTTACTGCCTCACCAAGCACAGCCAAATCCAGCGCCATCATGGCAGGCAGATTTCTCTCCAGCCACTGCAAAAAACCGACATCCATGATAAGGGCATACTTGATGACCTCTGCCAGCCCTGCTGAGAGCTCACGAGCGGGCAAGGTTTTGAGTGTACTCATATCAGCCAGTACCATTTGCGGTTGCCAAAAAGCACCAATCATGTTTTTGCCTTGTGCATGATTGATGCCTGTTTTGCCGCCGACACTAGAGTCTACTTGTGACAGCAGTGTCGTTGGTATCTGGATAAAATTTACGCCGCGCATAAAACTTGCTGCCGCAAAGCCTGTCATATCGCCAATGACGCCGCCACCTAGGGCGATGAGCGTCACGTCACGGTTAAAGTGGGCATCCATCAGTGCATCATAAATCTGATTGATACTGTCTTGGTTTTTATACTGCTCACCATCTGGCAGCACGCAGACTCTCACAGTAAAGTGCGCGGCCAGCGCTTGTTCAAATGCGGAGAGGTATAAAGGCGCAACCGTGTCATTGGTGACGATTAAAACCTGACGGCCCGTGATATAAGGCGCCACTTGCTGTGCCATACTGCCATTTTTGGCCGCATCTTCAGTGATAATAATGGGATAATCATGGCTTTGTGTCTGAACGGTTAAACCCTCAAAAAACAATGGCGTGGCCATGAAATACTCCTTAAATAGTGGTCATAAGCGATAAGCAGCTGACTGTCCGTCATCCGTATAGTATCTATACAGTTAGCTTTGATTATTAGGGGCGGTAATAGCAGACATGTCAAACGACGCCAGCTGCTGCAAGAGTTGATTGACCATATGACGCGGATAAGTATGGCCGGTTGGCATGATGATATGCGCCACTTGCCGGTATAGCGGATCACGGGTGCTGTAGAGATCCTGCAATATCTGCTTGGGGTTGGGCTGCTGTAGCAATGGTCGCGACTTGTCTTTTGCCGTACGCGCCATTTGTACATCAACGGGGGCATTGAGATATACGACGATGCCACGCTGGTGCAAAAACGCACGATTTGCGGCAGACATGACCGCACCGCCACCAGTCGCCAATACGATTTGCGGTTTTTGGGTCAACTCATCGATAGCGCGTGTCTCACGCTCGCGAAAGCCCGCTTCACCTTCTTTGGCAAATATCCACGCAATATCGGCACCTGTTTGCGACTCGATGTACCAGTCACTATCCAAAAACTCACGTCCTAGCTGCTTAGCCAGCAGTTTACCGATTGTCGTTTTCCCTGCTCCCATCGGCCCCACTAAAAACACCGACGGCAATTCCTCCACCATAGTACTTACTCAGCTAAATTAGCTATGATACAACGTCATTGATATTCTGGCTAGTAACGAGCCGCGATAATTGTCCGCAAAATCTCATTCATCTTTTGACTGACTCATAAAAAAAGCAAGCACTCAGGCTCGCTTTTTTAAAGTAGGTCATCCTATGATTAATTCAAGCGGCTGGTACCATCATTGATGAGTTTTGGTGTGACAAAGATCAATAGCTCTTCTTTGGCATTACTACGCACATCTTTGCGGAAGGCGCGGCCAATATACGGCAAATCCCCTAAGAAAGGCACTTTATCCACGCCGTTACTGGTACGGTTTTTGAACACGCCACCTAAGACCACAGTCTGGCCATCTTCGATAATGACGTTGGTTGAGATTGAGTCTTCAGCGATGGCGACCTGATTGTTGATGATGGTCGGTGTGCCATTGGTGATGAGGAGTTGTAAGCCAATCTTACCATCGGGGGTAATGTTTGGCGTGGCCTCCAAGCTCAGCGCCGCTTCTTTAAAGCTGGTAGTGGTCGCGCCACTGGCTGAGGCTTCTTGATACGGAATCTGAGTCCCAGATGACACCTTTGCAGTTTGTTTATCCGCGGTCAAAATTTTTGGCGTCGAGATGACTTCACCGCGGTTGTCCGCTTGCAGCGCTGATAGCTCAAGGTCCAGCATCACATCTGACATACTGAGCAAACCAAAGGCAATACTACCCGCTGGGTTGGCCACACCCAAATCGACGTTTAGGTTATCAGGGCGCGTGATGTCATAAGAGGGATACGAGACCGTCTGGCCGTTGACGGTGGTGGTCTCTACATCAAAGTCTTTTAAATCCCACAATGTCTGGTTACTGCCGCCTACCAATAAGTTACGGTTATTGGCCGCACCATTTGACAAGATACCCCAACGAACACCGATCTCTTTACTAAAGCTGTCGGTCGCACTGACAATACGCGCCTCGATCATCACCTGACGCACCGGAATATCGATTTTGCTGATCAGTTTATGAATGTTTTCAATACTGTCTGCCACATCTTTGACAATCAAGGTATTGGTACGCTCATCTACAGTGACGGTACCGCGATTTGACAACAAAGAGTTATTGTCGTCGGCACGGTTTGAGCGACCACCAGAAGAGCCGCTGCCTTGAGAGATCAATGTCAGCACATCTTGTGCTTTAGCATAGCTTAAGCGGATGTACTCTGTACGTAACGGTGCAAAAGATTCAACCGCTTGCTGCGCTTCAAGCTCACGTGCTTCTTGCTCTGCAAGCTCTGTCGCTGGCGCGACCAAAATCACATTGCCGTTTTCACGTTTGCCCAGATTTTTACTCTTTAAAATAATATCAAGCGCTTGATCCCAAGGCACGTTGATCAGGCGCAACGTGATGTTACCTGCGACCGAATCACTTGCCACGATATTCATCTCGGTAAACTGCGCCAAAATATCTAAGACGCTGCGGATTTCGACATCTTGGAATTCCATAGACAGTGGCTCACCGCTATAGACTCTTTCTTCGAGCGTCGGCTCACGCAGTAGCTCAGGCTTACTGATGCTGATATTTAGCTGATTGCCTGACTGGTAGGCTTGATACTCATAGTCGTCGTTCATATTGATGGTGACGACACCATTTTGACCTTGGTTTTTGGTATCAATACTACTGACCAGACCGCTATTGATATTTAGACGGCGCAGCAAGTTTCTAGGCACCGTACTGCCTGTCAAACGGACGACCAGCTTATTGCCTTGACGTTGTACATCTACTGGAATGGCTTCATTGGCCAAAGCGATACTGATATTACCACCACCATCGTTACCTGCAGTAAAATTGACGGCAGTTAGACCATCATAACTATACTGTTTACTCACTTGTGAGGCGGCAAGCTGTGGATCCAATAGCGGATTGACCCGAACCACCATCGTATCGGCTGGCACTTGGTTGTTAACCGCCGGAGTATCGGTGCTATTGACCGCCGCAACAGGAACGCTATTGGTTTCTACAATGGGGGTGACAACAGCTGTGGTTGTCATGCCACTACTGTTATTCAGCACGTCTTGCACAGGATCATTGGTGACTATTTGATTAACGACCGGTTGATTAACAGGTTGATTAACTACGGGGCGGCTAGGGTCAGTGATGGTCAGCAGCAAATCATTACCATCGACCGCTGTGGTATAGTTACCAGCTTGCTTGAGACCCACAATGAGACGCGTGGTGCTGTCACTGCTTAGTGTCGTGACATCATTGACCATACCGATGTTGTATTCGTTAAATCGGCTAGCCAGCCCATTTTGCACTTGTTCAAAATCTAGTACCAAACGGCTTGGATCATCTAGCTGATAGGCGGCAGGCAATACTGGCGCACCGGCAAAGCTCAAGCGCATTTGCGTCACGGCTGGCGCAGTTTGTACCACAGAGACGTTATTGATACGCTGGCCAGCTTGGGCATGGGTGCTCACTGCTACCATGCTGACTGCCAATGCTGAAACGGCAAAAGCAGAAGATACGCGGTTACTCATCGTCATTACCTTGTTGTTGCGTACTGTCATTATTTATTCCTCAAAAAATCTGCCGACTTAGCTTATAGGAGAGACCAGCGACTGGGGTTTTTCGATAAACCCTGCGCGGCTGTCTGGCACAATTTCAATCAAGTTAATCTGGGTCGGCGTGATTTCAACAATACGGCCGTCATTCAATCCAAGATAATCACCTACTTTCACACTCGCAACGGAGCCATCAGGACGTTGTACCAATGCATATCGCTGACCTTCAGGCGAAATAACGACACCGCGAAAGACCAGCTGTGATAGCTCGTACTGCTCAAGAGGCCCTTTGACTCTGGTAATATCGGGGCGTACACCATCGATAGGCGTCGTCGGCCCTTGTACATTGACTAAGCTTGGAGGCAAAAACGGGCTGCGCTGTGTGCTTGCGCTGTATACAAAATCCTCTACCAGCTCCGCTTTAGGTGGGGGCTCAATCGGCTGCGCTGGCTGGTTACGTATATCATTCATCGACTGCTGTGCCATCCCTATGCGATCGCTACAGCCTGTCATCGACAACACAGCTATACTTAACGCCAGTAGCGTGGGCAGTTTATTTATCATCATTGACTGTCTCCTGCAGCAGCGGCATCACCTTCAGGATTTGCTTCTTTTGAACGATAGGTTTTGGTCTGTAGTACCAGATTCAGCTCTGGCAATACATCCAAACTAGGCTGCGGGTTACTCACCTCAAAATCATGCATCGTGATGATACGAGGTAGGGCAGCCAGTCCACTGATAAAGCTGCCAAACTGATGATACTCACCCAATGCGGCAATACGTATCGGCTGCTCAATAAAAAACTCGTTTTCAATTTCAGGCTCGACCGAGATATCCTGAAAACGAATATTGCTGCCCACACCAGTCATGTTGATGCCCTCGACCAGCTCTGACACCCGTGTATCTTTTGGTAGTTGATCCAGTAACGATTTAAACTCAGCTTCCATCTGCACCACTTGCGCTTTATACGCTTCTAAGTGACGGGCGCGTGATTCTTTTTCACGATAGCTATCGAGCAAGGTTTGCTGCTGGCTTTCGGCGGCATTGATTTCATCGATTTTACTACTGATCGGCAGTGCCCATGACAATGCGGCGATAAAAACAATAATGAGCCCTATCACCGTTACTTTGACGGACAATGGCCAGCTACCATAGTTTTCGGAATCTAATGATTCAAAACTGCGACGAAACTCTTGTAAGTCAAACTGCTTTTTTGGCTTTAGGTCTGTTTTTTTGATTTTGATTAGGCTTTTTTTGCGGCTCAGTTTCATAACGCACCTCCAAGCCCAGTACCCTCTTCAGGTGTGGCCGTCTCTGACTGCACCTTTGTGGTTACCACAAACTGTACATAACTGTCTTCTGGATAAACAGGGCGCGTCTGCTCACCTGTATTTATGGTATTATTTAGCGTAGGCGCTGCCTGATAAGCACTGATGTTTTGTTGAATATTGCTGACAGCAGAGTTACCCATCCATTTACTACTATCAAGATTACGAATCAGATTAGACACCACATTTGGGTTGTCTGCCAGGCCGGTCAAGGTAATGACATCCCCTTCACGCTTGAGGTTATTGAGATAAAGCGCCGGCGGCATTGCTTTAGCCAAATCGTCCCATAGACGTACAGGAACAGGGCGGCGACCTTGCAAGTCTTGAATCACTTGCATACGTGAGATAATATCTTCACGGCGCTGCTCTAAGCTATCAATTTCGCTCAACACGGTGTCTAAGCGCGCGTTTTCTTGTTCAATCAAGGCATTGGCATCGAGCTGTTCTTCAAGCTCATTATTAAAATAGCTCCACGTAGCAAACGCGGCCAACAACGTCAGTAGTGTCACAGCTACCACAAGCGTGATAAACTCTTTATTGCGGCGTTCGCGCTCTTCGGCGCGCCAGGGTAAGAGGTTAATACGAGCCATTAGTCAAAGCTCCTTAACGCAAGACCACATGCGGCCATGAGGCTTGGGGCATCGATCGCCAGTTGCTCATTATCGATATGTGGCGCGATGGTCATATTGGTAAATGGATTGGCGATACTGACAGTCACGCCCAGTTTTTGTTGCGCCATGCCAGCCAGACCGGGAATCGAGCTACTACCCCCCGCGAGGACCACGTGATCGATATTGCTGTATTGGCTCGAAGAAAAATAGAACTGCAAAGAGCGAGTGATTTGCTGAATGGTGTTTTCGATAAACGGCGTCAATATCTCAGGATAGTAATCGTCAGGCAAAGTGCGCTCACGCTTACTCAGCGCCGCTTCCTCAGACGATAAACCATAGCGATTTTGTATTGCCTCTGTAAGCTGAGCACCGCCAAATAGCTGTTCGCGGCTATAGATAAATTCGCCATTTTTGGCGACATATAAGGTGGTTTGATTGTGACCAATATCTACCAAAGCGACTAATTCTGGTAGCCCTGGTAAATTATCTACCATCAAACCAAAAGCACGCTCAATGGCGTGCGACTCAATATCCATGACCTTGGTTTGCATGCCGCCAAAGGTTAAGGCATCGACGCGTTGGTCGACATTCTCCGAGCGGGAGGCGGCAAGTAACACCTGCACCATCTCGTCACTGACCAAAGAAGGGCCTAAGACCTCAAAGTCCAGGTTGACGTCTTCAAGAGGATAAGGCACGTATTGATCGGCATCGAGACGTATCTGCGCTTCGCGCTCGACATCGCTGAGTGCCATGTCCATATCGATGATCTTGGTAATCACCGCTGACCCTGATACGGCTGTCGCTGCATGGGCACCAGCCACTTGACAGCGTCTGGCCAAACTGGCAATCGTATCGCCAACGGCTTCAGTATCCACGATGAGTTTATCGACGACTACGCCTTCCGGTAGTCTTTCAATGCCATAAGATTTTAAGTGGAACATGCCTTGTTGGCGCTGTATGTCAACCAACTTTACTGAGGTGGCACAGATATCCACTCCAATCAAATGTCGACTTTTGGAAGTAAATAGCCTCACAAACTCTATACCTTATATTAAGTGTACAATCTGATAGTTATTTGTAATAATTGAATACAATACTTTACTTAATAGATAGATTCAAGCATTTAAATTATATATTAAGGCTAACTTACACATTTATTATGACCTCCCTATTTCGTTCAAGGTATAATGCACTACCTGTTGCAAATCATTAATTAATAAGTCTTATTATGGCCAAAAAAAATGCTACTGCTCACATTATTCACTTTTTGGTAGGGCTATTTATCGCTTGTTTAGCCTTGGCGGTCATCTTGGCAATGGCAGTTCCTATTGGCTTTTATGGCATGGCCATGTATTTATCGCCTACCCTGCCAAGTACGCAAGAGATAAAAACCGCGACGCTAGAAATGCCATTGCAGATATATAGTAGTGATGACAAACTCATCGGTCAATACGGCAATCGTTTATCATTACCGATCACTTTTGAGGAAATCCCTGAAGATTTGACTCATGCTTTTTTGGCCGCAGAAGATGCGTCTTTTTTCCAGCACAGTGGTATCAGCATTAAAGGTCTAGGTCGCGCGGTCACCGAAGTGGTGACCGATGATGATAGTCAAACAGGTGGCTCAACCATCACCATGCAGGTGGCCAAAAACTACTTTTTAAGCCCAGAGCGTACCTTAAACCGTAAACTAACTGAGCTGTTTTTAGCCCGTAAAATAGAAGACGAGCTCAGTAAAAACGACATTTTGACCCTTTATGTCAATAAGATTTATTTGGGTGAAGGCGCTTACGGCATCCGTGCGGCCGCCAAAAAATACTATAGTAAGTCACTAGACAACCTCACCATTGCAGAGATGGCAATGCTGGCAGGTCTGCCAAAAGCCCCTTCTAAGTACAATCCTGTTGCCAATCCTGAGCGCGCCCTGACCCGCCGCAACTGGATCATTGGTCGTATGCATGAGCTGGGTTATATCAGTCAAGCGCAGCATGATGAGGCAGTCAACTCTCCCATCGGTATCAAGCTCTATCAAGAAAAACTCGATGTTAATATGCCTTATTTGGCAGAGATGGCACGCTCTACCTTAGTAAATCGCTACGGCGAGCAGGTCATGCATGGTGGCTGGCGCGTACGTCTGACCGTCGATAGCAAAGCACAAACCGATGCAGAGGCCGCCGTACTCAAAGGTCTCATTGCTTATGAGCACCGCCATGGTTGGCGCGGCGCTGAAGCACATGATGAGCCATTAGAGAACTTTCGCCGGTATAGCAACCTATCACCTGCCAAAGTGACTAAAGTAAATGCTCGTAGTTTTGAGGCCACTATCCCCTCAGGTGAAACAGTAACGGTTAACTGGTCTGGTATGAGCTGGGCGCGCAAATACATTTCTGCCGATCGTGTCGGTTATTACCCCAGTAATGCCAGCCAAGTCGTCAGTAAAAACGATATTGTGCGCCTGATTCCGACAGCAAGCAATAATTGGCAGCTGGCACAAATTCCTGATATACAAGGCAGTCTGGTTTCGTTAAACCCAGAAACAGGTGCGCTTAACGCCTTAGTCGGTGGTTTTGATTTTAATCACAGTAAGTTTAACCGTGCGCTGCAAGGCTGGCGGCAACCTGGCTCTACTATCAAACCTCTAGTCTATACCGCAGCACTAGAAAAAGGCTACCGCCCTGATAGTATCGTCTCAGACCGCCCCATCCAAGTTGGTGACTGGAAACCCAAAAACTCTGACGGGCGTTTTTTAGGAGACATCACCTTACGTCGCGGTTTATATCTATCGCGCAACCTTGTCTCCATTCGTCTGTTACAGGCTATCGGTATCTCTGACACTCGTACATTATTAGATGAATTTGGTCTCGATAAAGAAAAGCTGCCAACTACCCTATCGTTAGCATTAGGCACAGGGCAAGCAACACCGCTACAGATGGCTACCGCTTATGCAACCTTTGCCAATGGTGGTCATCGTATACAGCCTTATTTTATTGAGCAAATTTATAACTACAATAACAAGCTGCTTTTTCAGGCCAACCCACAGCAAGCCTGCGCGTCATGTTTTAACGAGCAACTAGAGCGCGTCAACAAAAAACTGCTAGAAGATTATGATAGCGCGATCGAACAAGCGGCAACTGCAGATGCAGCAGCAGACTCAAAAGCAAGCGATGTCGAAGCAAAGAAAAAAACCGATAACAGCGATATCTACGACGCCAGTCCACAGTCGGATCGCCTAAAAGCACCTGCGGTACAGTACGTGATGGCCAAACAAGCACCACGTATCTTAAAGCCTGGAGTGGCTTTTGAGACGGCAGATATATTACGTGACGTCGTACGGCATGGTACAGCACGAAGAGCAAGAGCGCTCGGACGTGATGATATCGGCGGTAAAACCGGTACCACCAATGAAGCAAAAGATGCTTGGTTTGCAGGGTTTCATCCCAGTAACGCAACCGTCGTCTGGATGGGCTTTGATCAACCATCAACCATGGGCCGCCGCGAATACGGCGGGGTGGCAGCGCTACCAGTATGGATTGACTTTATGAAAGCCCAGCTCAAAGACACGCCTCATCAATGGGTCTCTATCAATAATCGCTCAAAATCCAAAAAACAAAAACAAAAAATCATAGAAATGACGGATGATGGTATCGTTACCAGCGATGAAGACGATAATACGCCTACCGACACTGCATCAGAACAACCTGTCAAAACCAGCACCCAGCAGCGCAAGCCGCCAGCACCTGAGCCAGTCGAAGACGAGCGTTCAGCATCAACGACACGTCATGATAGCGTACCGCAAAATCCGCTATCGGTCACCCCGGTGGAGCGTAT
The DNA here is from genome assembly GCF_032842965.1 of Psychrobacter sp. CAM01. Taxonomy (NCBI): domain Bacteria; kingdom Pseudomonadati; phylum Pseudomonadota; class Gammaproteobacteria; order Moraxellales; family Moraxellaceae; genus Psychrobacter; species Psychrobacter sp. CAM01. Next base: position 14,462 of record NZ_JAWJBL010000008.1, on the reverse strand, counting down.
GCCAGCCATGCCTGAGTAGCCCTACTAGTATGGTTAGTCCACTTTAAAGCCGATACAGTGCAGCTGGTATGAGCTTTGCGCAGCATCTGTCAGCGTAGACACAGCAAGTAAGAAAAACTTATACCAGTTGCACGTTAATTTGAGCCTATCGGCTTTATTTTGAACTGACTATACGTTATATAAAAAGCGTGTTTGGCCATGGTCAAACACGCTTTTTTCTTGATGCTGTCATGTAAGGTAGGGCCAAAAAGCCGTTAAACAACAGTATGGATCAGGGTGGTTAAAACTCAACCATACCCGCGCGCAGCTGCTCTATCAGCTCTAAGAGCTGCTGACGCCACTCGCGGATGGTGGCTTCATCTGGCAGCCACTGGTTCGATAACGTCACAACGCTGACAATAAGATCAGCCGCTTTCGCCTTATCCCCGCTTGCACCTAGCATCTCATCAATCACTGTATCTGGCGGTACCGCATACAAGCTACGCTGATACGCGCGCTCTATGTTGGCCACAAAGCCCTGCTGCTGCAGTTGTTGTAAACGCTGGACTTCAGGCGATACCTGCGTACGCGCACTTAGTGCTTGCTTGATATCGCATAATGTCGGCGCTGTCATGTTTAAACCATAAAAATGTCCAAGCTCCTGAGTAAAAGCCAACAATGCACCATATAAATGAAAAATAGCGGTTTCACAGTGAGCCTGATATAGCTGCTTATCATTGCTACTGTCCGCCGCTTGACAAGCAAGACGACAAAAATACAGCTTTTGATTGGTGCGGTCTGCTTGATACTTGGCAACACGGGTTTTACCAGCCATTGGCGATTCATCCTTCTATAAGATATAAGTGAGGGCTTATTTTTCAGTGTACTATTTTTTTGGATAACAGTACCACGTCTTTCTGATTTTTGTACGCGCACAAAAAAGCCAGCAACATAGGCTGGCTTTTTTGAGAGTGATAAGACATCAAAGACAATTAATTGTCTTGATTTAGCTCTTGCGCAAAGGCTTCATCAAAGCTTGCAAAGTCTTTACTATCGGTGCTAGCCGTCATATCAAAAGCTGCGTTTAGATCTGACTCTTGCAGTTTTTGCTCTGCTTTTTCTTTACGGGCTTTGTGATAAGCAAGCCCTGTACCAGCAGGAATCAGGCGACCAACGACCACGTTTTCTTTTAGACCACGTAGCTCATCAACTTTACCTGTTACCGCAGCAGCAGTTAGGACACGAGTAGTCTCCTGGAACGACGCCGCTGAGATAAAGCTTTCTGTTGCCAGACTTGCTTTGGTGATACCAAGCAATTGACGCTCGTACTGTACTGGGAACTTACCTTCGGCTTCAAGCTTGCTATTTAACGCTTTGATATCCGCGTACTCGACCTGATCGCCTTTAAAGTGGTTTGAGTCACCGCCATCAGTCACTTCAACTTTGCGCAGCATCTGACGAATAATAACTTCGATGTGCTTATCGTTGATTTTTACACCTTGCAGACGATAGACATCCTGCACTTCGTTAACGATATAATCAGCAAGGGCGGTTTGACCTTTTAGACGTAGGATATCGTGCGGGTTTTGCGGACCATCAGCGATGATCTCACCGCGAGCAACTGTCTCGTTTTCGAAGACGTTGATCTGACGCCATTTCGGGATTAGCTCTTCATGCACCTCACCATCTTCATTGGTGATGATAAAGCGGTTTTTCCCTTTGGTTTCTTTACCAAAGCTGACCACACCGGTCATCTCTGCCATGATCGCATGATCTTTTGGACGACGTGCTTCAAACAAATCAGCCACACGTGGTAGACCACCGGTAATATCCTTGGTACCTGATGACGCTTGTGGTACACGGCCTAATACCGAACCTGCGGCTACTTTTTCACCGTCGCTGACACGGATGATGGTTTCCGCTGGCAAGAAATAAACCACTTCTTTGCCTTCATCCGTATTCAAGATGATAGCAGGACGCAAATCTTTAGCCGAGCTTGAACGGTCACGAGTCGCTAAAATCTCAAACGAGCTCATACCCGTTGCATCATCGACTTTCACCGTCGCTGTCGAACCATCAATGATATCACTAAAGCGTGCCGTACCGGCGAACTCTGTGATAATTGGATGCGTATGCGGATCCCATTTAGCGATGGTTTGGCCGCCTTCGACTTGCTCTTCGTTTTTCACCAGAACACTTGAGCCATAAGGCACTTTATAGCGCTCACGCTCACGACCAAGCTCATCGGTCAACGCAAGTTCCGCTGAACGCGAGACGATAACCAAGTGACCATCAGTGTGTTCAACCGTTTTCATGTTTTCAAAATGCACTTGACCTGCATTACGTGCTGAGATGCTGTTGTCCACAGATGCAGAGCTTGCCGCACCGCCCACGTGGAAGGTACGCATGGTCAACTGAGTACCAGGCTCACCGATTGACTGCGCTGCCATGACACCAACTGACTCACCAATATTGACCTTATGACCACGAGCCAGATCACGACCATAACACTGTGAACACACGCCATGCTCTACTTCACAAGTAATCACTGAGCGTACCCAGATGTCATCAATGGCGTTATTGTCTAGCACATTTACCCAATGCTCATCGATCAACGTACCCGCTGGAATCAAGACTTTTGACGGATCGTCATTATACGTCACATCACGCGCGGTCACACGGCCCAGGACAAGCTCACCGAGTTTTTCGATGATCTCACCACCTTGGATGTGCGGCTTCATGAGCAAGCCTTCTTCGGTACCACAGTCTTCGCTGGTCACAACCAAATCTTGCGCCACATCGACCAAGCGACGCGTTAGGTAACCTGAGTTAGCCGTTTTTAGGGCAGTATCAGCCAGACCTTTACGCGCACCGTGCGTCGAGATAAAGTACTGTAGTACGGTCAAACCTTCGCGGAAGTTGGCTTTAATCGGTGTCTCAATGATTGAGCCATCTGGTTTTGCCATCAAACCACGCATACCAGCAAGCTGACGAATCTGCGCGGCACTACCACGAGCACCAGAGTCTGACATGATAAAGATAGAGTTAAATGATTTTTGCTCGTCTTCTTCACCTTGGGCATTGATGACTTTATCGGTCGCTAAGTTGTCCATCATCGCTTTAGCGACTTTATCGTTGGTACGCGACCAGATATCGACGACTTTGTTATAACGCTCACCTGCGGTCACAAAACCTTGCTCAAACTGATCTTCGATTTCGCGAACTTCTGCTTCGGCGGTTTCGATGATTTGTTTTTTCAGCGGCGGAATCACCATATCATCGATACCGATTGATACGCCTGATAATGTCGCTTGAGCAAAACCAAGATACATCAATTGGTCAGCAAACATGACACTTTCTTTGACGCCAACTTTACGGTAGCAAGAGTTGATCAAACGCGAGATGTTCTTTTTGGTCATCTCTTGGTTGCACTCATCAAACGACATGCCTTTTGGCATGATGTTCCAGATAAGCAAACGACCAGCCACTGTATCTTTTAGAGTGACTTCTTTGCTTTCGTTGCCCTCTGCATCGACATGCGTTTCTGTCACACGCACTTTGATTTTTGCGTTGACATGCAAGTCGTTTGAACCGATGGCACGCAAAGCTTCGTTGACGGTCGAAAATATCATGCCTTCGCCTTTGGCATTGATCGACGAGCGGCTAATGTAGTACAGACCAAGTACAACATCCTGTGAGGGTACGATGATTGGATCACCGTTGGCAGGCGATAGGATGTTGTTGGTCGACATCATCAATGCACGCGATTCGAGCTGAGCTTCTAGCGTCAATGGCACGTGTACGGCCATTTGATCACCATCAAAGTCAGCGTTAAACGCGGTACAAACCAGCGGATGCAATTGGATCGCTTTACCTTCAATAAGTACCGGCTCAAACGCCTGTAAACCCAAACGGTGAAGCGTTGGCGCACGGTTTAGTAGGACTGGATGCTCACGGATAACCATGGCCAGCATATCCCATACTTGCGGCTCTTCACGCTCTACCATCTTTTTGGCGGCTTTAATCGTTGTGGCTAGGCCATGCGATAGTAGCTTGTTGTAAGTAAATGGCTTAAACAACTCAAGTGCCATTTTCTTTGGCAGACCACACTGATGCAGACGCAGGGTCGGACCAACAACGATGACCGAACGGCCAGAGTAATCAACACGTTTACCAAGTAAGTTTTGACGGAAACGACCTTGCTTACCTTTGATCATGTCTGCCAAAGATTTCAATGGACGCTTGTTACTACCAGTAATTGCACGACCACGGCGACCGTTATCAAGCAAGGCATCCACTGATTCTTGTAGCATGCGTTTTTCGTTACGTACGATGATATCAGGTGCGCTTAGCTCGAGCAGACGCTTTAGACGGTTGTTACGGTTGATGACACGGCGATAAAGATCGTTTAGATCTGATGTCGCAAAACGGCCACCTTCTAGTGGTACCAATGGGCGCAAGTCTGGTGGCAATACTGGTAAGATATTCATTACCATCCACTCAGGCTTGTTGTTCGAGTCACGGAACGCTTCTAATAGTTTTAGGCGCTTAGACATCTTTTTGAGCTTGGTTTCAGAGCCTGTTTGCGGAATCGCTTCGCGCAGCTCATCAATCTCGAGATCAATATCGATGTCTTTGAGCAGGTCTTGTACCGCTTCTGCACCCATTTTGGCGGTGAATTCGTCACCGAACTCTTCTAGGGCTTTGTAGTAGTCTTCATCATCGAGCAGCTGGTACTTCTCTAAAGAAGTCAGGCCAGGCTCAGTGACGATATAGCTCTCAAAGTATAGAACGCGTTCGATATCGCGTAGGGTCATGTCGAGCAGTAGACCGATACGGCTTGGCAGAGACTTTAAGAACCAAATATGCGCAACAGGGCTTGCAAGGTCAATGTGACCCATACGATCACGGCGAACTTTGGCAGTGGTGACTTCTACGCCACACTTCTCACAGATAACGCCTTGGAACTTACGGCGTTTATACTTGCCGCACAAACATTCAAAGTCTTTGACTGGGCCAAAAATTTTGGCACAAAACAGACCATCACGCTCAGGCTTAAATGTACGGTAGTTGATTGTTTCTGGTTTTTTAACTTCACCATGTGACCACGACTTAACCACATCAGGGGCGGCTAAGGTAATTTGAATACTATCAAACTCTTGATTACCGCTAGCGGTAGGGCTTTGCATGATATCGAGTAAATCTTTCAAGTTGCTTCTCCGTTATCTTTATAATCATCTAGCAGCATATTGTCGACGCCAAGTTAGATGAATGAAGGCAATGAATCGGGTTGAGACAAATTACCAAAAGCAGTCGCCATAAGCGTACTACTTTTGGTTGACAACTAAGTTAAACAGCAATCTTTCTGCTTTGGGTTTAGTTGCTTTGTTTTAACTCAATATTAATACCCAGTGATTTGATTTCTTTGGTCAGTACGTTGAATGACTCAGGCATACCCGGATCCATGTACTGCTCACCATCGACGATGTTTTTGTACATACGGGTACGGCCTTCGACGTCATCTGATTTCACTGTCAGCATCTCTTGCAACGTGTAGGTCGCGCCGTACGCTTCTAGTGCCCATACTTCCATCTCACCGAATCTCTGACCACCGAACTGTGCTTTACCACCTAGTGGCTGCTGGGTGACCAGTGAGTAAGAACCCGTTGAACGCGCGTGCATCTTGTCATCGACCAAGTGGTTAAGCTTGAGCATATACATGTAACCCACGGTCACTTTACGGTCAAACTTCTGACCGGTACGGCCATCATACAAGGTTTGCTGACCATCACGATCCATACCAGCAAGCTCTAGCAAGTCTTTGACTTGATACTCGTGAGCACCATCAAACACTGCTGTACCCATCGGCACGCCATCACGTAGATTGTCTGCTAATGCCAAGATATCATCATCAGACAAGCTGTCTAGATCGACTGACTCACCACCGACTTGGTTGTAAATCTTGTCTAAAAACTCACGTAACTCTTTGACTGCCGCCTGTGCTTTTAGCATACCGTCAATCTTTTCACCCAAGCCTTTGGCCGCCATACCCAAATGCGTCTCAAGCACCTGACCGATGTTCATACGCGATGGTACACCTAGCGGGTTCAATACGATATCGACAGTATTGCCATGCTCATCATACGGCATGTCTTCGACCGGCATGATGCGTGATACCACACCTTTGTTACCATGACGACCGGCCATTTTATCCCCTGGCTGGATACGACGTTTCACCGCCAGATAGACCTTGACGATTTTTTGGACGCCATGCTGCAAGTCATCACCAGCCGTTAATTTGCGTTTTTTCTCTGCAAATTTCACATCGATGTCTTTTTGCTTATCGACCAAGTAATCAGCGATCTGGGTGAGACGCTCAGAGATCTCTTCTTCGACTGGCTGGATATCAAGCAGCGTCTCAAGGCTCATCTCTTTCATGTCAGCCAACGCCATGACTGTACCGGCTTTTAGACCAGCACCGCCACTGACTTTTTGACCATCAAGCAAGGTACCAATACGGCCGCGAGCCGCTTCTTCAAAGATACGTAGCTCTTCTTTTAAATCTTTACGATAGCTATCAAGCTGCGACTTCTCGATTGCTTTGGCACGCGCATCTTTTTCGACACCATCACGGGTGAAGACTTGTACGTCGATGACCGTACCTTTGCTTGAGGTTGGCACCCGCAGTGAGGTATCTTTTACATCAGCGGCTTTTTCACCAAAGATAGCCCGTAGCAATTTCTCTTCTGGCGTGAGCTGCGTCTCACCTTTTGGTGTGACTTTACCAACCAAGATGTCGCCTGCGTCTACTTCAGCACCGATATAAACGATACCTGCCTCATCAAGGTTTGAGAGCGCCGCTTCACCAACGTTTGGAATATCAGCAGTGATTTCCTCTGTTCCAAGCTTGGTATCACGCGCCACACAAGTCAATTCTTGAATATGAATGGTGGTAAAGCGATCTTCTTTCACCACTTTTTCAGAAAGCAAAATCGAGTCTTCGAAGTTATAACCATTCCACGGCATAAAGGCGATACGAATGTTTTGACCAAGCGCCAACTCACCCAAATCGGTTGATGGGCCATCAGCTAAAATATCCCCTGAAGCGATTTCGTCGCCTTGGTTGACAATGATGCGCTGGTTGATACAAGTATTTTGGTTTGAGCGTGTGTATTTGATCAAGTTATAGATATCGATACCCGCTTCGCCCGCGACCATCTCCTCTTCGTTGACACGCACGACGATACGTGAGGCATCGACGTCTTCGATCACACCGCCGCGCTTAGCGATCACACAAACGCCAGAGTCACGCGCGACGTGACGCTCCATACCCGTACCCACTAACGGCTTATCCGCACGTAGCGTCGGAACCGCCTGACGCTGCATGTTTGAACCCATCAATGCACGGTTGGCATCATCATGCTCTAGGAATGGGATCAAACCTGCGGCGACCGACACTACCTGACTTGGCGACACATCCATATGCGTCACTTTTTCTGGTGGCATACGGACAAATTCACCATAGCTACGCACACTGACCATCTCATCGCTCAGCTCACCGTTTTCATTCACTGGCGAATCTGCCTGAGCAATGACCGTACCAACTTCTTCGATGGCAGATAAGTATTCGATCTGGTCAGTTACTTTGCCATCAACCACACGGCGATAAGGCGTTTCTAAGAAACCAAAGCTGTTGGTTTTGGCAAAGGTCGCTAGTGAGTTGATCAGACCAATGTTTGGACCTTCAGGCGTCTCAATCGGACAGACACGGCCATAATGGGTGTCATGAACGTCACGTACTTCAAAGCCTGCACGCTCACGGGTCAGACCACCTGGGCCAAGCGCGGATACACGGCGCTTATGGGTGACTTCAGACAATGGGTTGTTTTGGTCCATAAACTGTGACAACTGACTTGAGCCAAAGAACTCTTTAACTGCCGCTGCTACTGGTTTTGAGTTGATCAAATCTTGTGGCGATAAGTTATCAGATTCAGCTGACGACAGACGCTCTTTGACCGCACGCTCTACGCGCACAAGGCCGACGCGGAACTGGTTCTCTGCCATCTCGCCCACTGAACGAATACGGCGGTTACCTAAGTGATCGATATCGTCGACTTCACCGCGACCATTACGAATCTCAATCAGCTCTTTTAACACATTGATGATGTCATCATTGGTTAACACACTACGCGCACGCTGGATATCAGCGTCGTCAGTGTCCTCAAACTCAAGACCTAGGCGACGGTTAAACTTCATACGACCGACGTTTGACAAGTCATAACGATCGGCGTTAAAGAACATGCTCTCAAACAGCTTTTCAGCGGTCTCAACCGTTGGTGGCTCACCTGGGCGCATGACTTTGTAGATCTCAATCAATGCTTCTTCACGGCTAGAAGTGGTATCAGCACGTAGCGTATCGGCGATATAACTGCCTTGATCGATATCGTTGGTGAACAAAATGCTAAACTCTTTGAGCGCATCACTGGCTTCAAACGCACTGAGCTTGACCAGTAATTCATGATCGATGAGCGTATTGGCATGAGCAATCACTTCACCGTTGACCACGATATCTTCAGCCAAGATGCGCTCGTATAGATATTCATCAGGCACAGCAATTTTGGTCATACCTGCTTGCTCTAGCTGACGGATACGGCGAGCATTGATACGTTTGCCCTGCTCGACGATGACATCACCGTCAGGTGAGACGATATCGAACTGAGCCATCTCGCCGCGCAGACGATCAGCGACCAGATCAATCTCAAACTGCTCTTCACCTTTATAGACTTTTACCTTATCAAAGAACAAGTCTAAGATTTCAGAGGTCGTCAAACCAAGCGCACGTAAGATAATAGACGCAAGTAACTTACGACGACGGTCAATACGAGCAAAAACTAAGTCTTTGGCATCAAATTCAAAGTCAAGCCATGAGCCGCGGTAAGGAATGATACGAGCGTTATAAAGCACCTTACCACTTGAGTGCGACTTACCTTTATCATGATCAAAGAACACACCAGGCGAGCGGTGCAATTGTGATACGATGACACGCTCAGTACCATTAATAATAAAGGTACCGTTATCAGTCATCAGTGGTATCTCGCCCATATAGACGCTTTGCTCACGGATGTCTTTAATCGCCGCTTTGCTGTCTTTGTCTTTGCTGTCTTTGTCCTTGATAATCAAACGGATCTTGACACGCATCGGTGCTGCAAACGTTGAGCCACGCAAGATACACTCACGCTCATCAAACTCAGGCTCGCCTAAGTAATATTCAACGAATTGTAGCTCTGCATTACCAGAATGACTCTCAATCGGAAAAATAGATGAAAAGGCAGCTTGCAGACCAGTATTCTCACGAGCTTTCGGCTTTTTGTGCTCTTGCAAAAATTGCTCATAAGAATCTACTTGAATAGACAGTAAATAGGGAATGTCCATTACAGTGGGCAATTCAGCAAAACTTTTGCGAATACGCTTTTTTTCAGTATAAGAATATGCCATCGAGAGTCCTTACAGTAAACGTGGAAACAAATTAAAAGCGTGACATGTGTGCATAAATACTATGCAAACATAGCAACGTAAACGTTAATATAAAACAGGTGTTCGTGTTCAGTTTATATCTTTTGTTAATGACTACTTTACTACCAGTGCCGGCTTAGCACCTCTATCAAGTTTTGTCATCAGTATCTAGGTCTTTTACCTAAATCACCCAGCCAAAACCCCATCAGCTGTCACTCATCAAAACCAATATCGTCGCTGATATCTACCGTCTACGAGCCTACATACTGACAGTACAACCATGCAAAATAAATAACCTAAGATCAACAGCTTATTAGAACTAATAATATTGGGGATAACTATAACTTTTAGAATCAGTGTAAACTATAGCGTTAATGGAAAAGCATGCAGACACAAAAAAACGCCAAACATCTCAAGACGTTTAGCTCATATCACTGATTTTAAAAACTGGCATGTGTGCTTGCATGTATATCGTCTGTCCTTTTGATGGGTATCCACCGTGATGTTGCATACGTATGTTGGCAGACACAAAAGGTCAAGCTACGAATTATAGTAAAAAAAAGCTGGCAATGCAAGGCATTACCAGCTTTTTTTTCGTACAGCGTTAAACTTATTTTAGTTCAACAGTTGCACCAGCTTCTTCAAGTTTCTTTTTCAACTCTTCAGCTTCGTCTTTAGATGCGCCTTCTTTGATTGGTGCTGGAGCACTTTCAACCAAATCTTTCGCTTCTTTTAGGCCAAGACCAGTTGCTTCACGTACAGCTTTGATAACGCCAACTTTCTTGTCGCCGAAGCTAGCAAGAACAACGTCAAACTCGTCTTTTTCTTCAGCAGCAGCAGCGCCACCAGCGGCAGCAGCAGGTGCAGCAGCAGCAACAGCAGCAGTTACGCCGAATTTTTCTTCCATATCGCTGATTAGCTCAACGATGTCCATTACTGACATTTCAGCGATTGCGTTTAACACATCTTCTTTAGATAGTGCCATGGGAACTCTCCGTTATCTGATAAAAATTAATTGATTTTAATATCGCTTTGGTCGTTTGCCAAATATGCAAATAGAGTTGGCAATACAGTACAACCAGCGATGTCAAAGTTACGTTAAAACAAGCAATTAAGCAGCTTCTTTTGCGTCTTTGATTGCCGCTACAGTGCGAACGAACTTGCCAGGAACAGCGTTCATAGTCTGGACAAGCTTGGTCACTGGTGCGTTCATAGTTGCCATCAAGATAGAGATTGCTTCGTCGCGAGTTGGTAGCTTCGATACGCGCTCTAGCTCTTCTGGACCATAAACTTCACCACCGACTGATACTATTTTGGTCTCTAACGCTTTGTTTTCTTTGCTAAAGTCGAAAACGACTCTGGCAGCAGAACCCAAGTCTTCCATAGAGAAAGCCAAAAGTAGTGGACCAGTCATACGGTCTGACATGCTCTCAAAATTAGTGCCTTCAAACGCACGTTTTGCTAGGGTGTTTTTCACCACTTTTAAAACGACGCCTTTTTCACGAGCTTGTTCGCGCAGCTTAGTAAGCTGTGCAACACCAATACCGTGATATTCGGCAGCTACTGCTGAGTAAGCATTAGCAGCAACTTCAGACACTTCAGCCACAACTTGTTGTTTTTGTTCTAGCGTTAATGCCATAAGTTGACTCCTTTAATCTTATCAATCCGCTCATCTTTTAGTTAAAAACGATCAGCTAAGATTGACTTGATACGACACGTTATTCATAACTTCTAAAAATAAAGTTTATTCATAACGACTGATTACGGCACCGTTATCAGACTGACATCGAGTGATAGCTTGGTATAAATACCGGTTTATCGGCTCTTATCAACAACTGGGTGGGTCACCGTCTGCGTAGGACAACTAAGATTTTCATCTGTCGTCGATTAACAAAAGCAGCTTATCGTCATCACTAGCTGTCAAAAGACCACTTAATAATAACGTGAAACCGCTTTCTACCTACGGTCTTAGACAGCATAGCGTTTGCTACGCTGACCTAATTCTTTAAAACAATATATGCTCTTTATTCAAAATCGTCGAATATCGAGTAATTTTTATGCAAAAAACTATTTAGCCACGCGATAAGGAACAGGATCGATAGTGATGCCTGGGCCCATGGTGCTAGACAATGTGATTTTCTTAATGAATGTACCTTTAGACGTAGCAGGCTTGGCGCGCTTTAGATCTGAGATCAATGCTTGAACGTTTTGGGCAACTTGTTCAGTTGTAAAACCAACTTGACCGATAGTGGTGTGGATGATACCCGCTTTGTCAACACGGTACTGTGCTTGACCAGCTTTGGCATTGGTCACAGCTTCCGCAACGTTTGGCGTTACTGTACCAACTTTCGGGTTAGGCATTAGGCCACGTGGACCTAGGATTGTACCTAGTTGACCCACCACACGCATCGCATCTGGAGCTGCGATAACGACGTCAAAGTCCATGTTACCGGCTTTAATGTCTTCTGCTAGGTCTTCAAACCCTACAACGTCTGCACCAGCTTCTTTGGCGGCTTCAGCAGCAGCGCCTTGAGCGAATACGGCAACGCGTTTGGTTTTACCAGTACCGGCAGGTAGATTGGTAGCACCACGAACGACTTGGTCAGATTTACGTGGATCAACGCCCAAGTTTACTGCGATGTCGATAGACTCTTTGAACTTCAAAGGTGGCAAATCGTTTAGGATTTGAACCGCTTCTTCAAGAGTGTATAGCTTTTCGTTTTCAACGCGATCAGCGATTAGCTTTTGACGCTTAGTAAGTTTACTCATTTACACACCCTCCACGGTAATACCCATTGAACGAGCGGTACCAGCGATGGTACGAACAGCAGCGTCAAGATCAGCAGCAGTCAAATCTGCGTCTTTAGTCTTCACGATTTCTTCTAGTTGTGCACGGTCAACTTTACCGACTTTTGCGGTGTTTGGCGTACCAGAACCTTTCGTGATACCAGCGGCTTTACGTAGTAAAAACGCAGCTGGTGGTGACTTCATGATAAAAGTAAAAGACTTATCGCTATAGACAGTGATCTCAGTTGGGATCGGCAGACCCGGCTCTTGAGATGAAGTCGCAGCGTTAAATTCTTTACAGAACGCCATGATGTTCACGCCTTTTTGACCCAAAGCTGGACCAATCGGTGGTGAAGGGTTTGCTTTACCTGCAGGCACTTGCAGTTTGATGTAACCATCAATCTTCTTAGCCATGATACTCTCCTAAATGGGTGATAACGCCAAATCAACGCGATATAAACCTCGTCGAAAAACAGCTCCCCGGTTAATAAACTTTATAGGTTTAGTCTAGTTTTTCAACTTTACTAAACTCAAGCTCGACCTGAGTCGGCCTATTAAATACGTTTACCGTCAGATGTAGTTTAGACTTTTCATAGTCCACTTTTTCTACCAACCCTTTAAAGTCAGTAAATGGACCATCGATGACCAATAATTCTTCGCCTGGCTCAAAGAGCGTCTTAGGACGTGGGTCAGCTTCAGTCTGATTTAGACGGTTCAAAATACGATCCGCTTCTGCTTGCGTGATGGGCGCTGGCATCTCTGGCGTACCGCCAATAAAGCCCATAATACGTGGACAGTCTTTGACGATGTGCCACGTATTGTCATTCATTTCCATCTGGATCAATACATATCCTGGAAAGAACTTACGCTCACTTTTACGCTTTTTGCCGTCTTTCATTTCGACGACTTCTTCTGTCGGCACCAACACATCACCGAACGAATCAGCAAACTCACTGCGGTTGATACGATCAGTTAATGAACGCTGTACTTGCTTTTCATATCCTGAAAATGCTTGGACAATATACCAACGCATATCACGCTCCTGATCATTATAAATAAGTCGTTATCTATCCATTTTGGTTTTGCCCACTAATACGTGTGACTAGCCAATAAAGATACCAACGAACCAATTAAAAAAGTTATCCAACAGCCAAATAAAAAACCCAACAATCGCAATCACGACAAGCACTTGCCATGTGTACTGAAAGGTTTCGTCTTTACTCGGCCAGGTCACTCGGCGTAGCTCAACCGCGGCGTCTTTTAATAATATTTTGAAAGCACGACCCTGATGGGTTAAGACCAGACACACAAAAGCAACCACAACCAAAGCAACAATGATACCAATACGCACCCAGATATCATTGGCAGGCTGCCAATAACCGGGTAAATACTGATTGACCAATGTTGCCGCAATTAATACTACTGCGGCTATAAGCCACAAAATCAAATCTTTGATTGAGCCTGTCTTAGCAACCTCGACCGCAGTGGTCTTATTGCCTGCTGAGACGTGCTTACCTTTAGTCAGCATCGAGCTCGCCGTCGCCTTGGCATCAGATAACTTATTCTCGAGGTTATCTTGATTATTGCTCATAAAGAACTCGCTTCGGAGATGGTGAGGTACAACAAAGATGTGATAAGAAGATGGCAGGCGATGTAGGACTCGAACCTACAACCCTCGGTTTTGGAGACCGATGCTCTACCAATTGAGCCAATCGCCTATGGGTGTAAAGGACAGCATTATACAATATTTAGCATAGAATGCAAGCCCTTAGCGGTAAAATCATCATTTTTACCGAGCTTTGCTCTTAGTCATTTTTCGGCTATATCAGTCTTAACTAGATAAAAACTGATGGTCCAACTGACTTTTTAGAAGTAGCGTTAATATAGCAAGCTCTCATAAAAAATACAATAGACTAAAAACAAAAATAACGGTATTTTTCCCTACTGCAGTTATTGATAGTTATAGCTTTAAAAAACATGGTTTTATGAAGCATCCTTCCCTCCCCTTTCTCTCATAACTCCCATAAACCCTTATAAGCACCCAAAAAAAAGCCACCCTATAAAGGATGGCTTTTCACTACTCAATACTCGGTGTCAGCTTGTGCTGAGATCAGTATCGCTTAGTTTTTAACGTTAGCTACCACACCAGCACCTACAGTACGGCCACCTTCACGGATAGCGAA